>JAPOWK010000007.1 GCA_026707665.1 Chloroflexota bacterium | reverse complement strand
CGCTTGGCCGGGCTGGAACTGGTCAAAAATCGCATTCATATGGCGAACCGACTTGACACAGATGTGATCGTGCTGCATCTGCCACGGCCTGACGAAGCTGGCAAAAGCATCGCCTTTTGGGAGGCGGTCCATCGCTCAATGGATAAGCTGCTACCTTATGCCAGGGAGAGGGGCGTTCGCATCGCATTTGAAAATTTGCTGGACAACCACAGTACATTGCATAACGTATTGGCCGCCTACGACCCTTCAGATGTGGGCATCTGCTACGATCCCGGTCATGGCAATATCACCGGTGACGGCTTGGACTTCGCTGAAGCGGTGAAAGATCGCTTAATTGCGTTTCATCTGAACGACAACGACAGCACCGCCGATCAACACGGTCTCATTTTTTCCGGCACGGTCGACTGGGATCGGCTAGCCCGTATTATTGCCGCATCCGCTTACGACAAGGAATACATGACGATAGAGCTCCGCATGCCGACGGACCAAGGGAATGTCTACGCAGGCGATGAGGCGGCTTTCCTCGCACAAGCGATGGCGAGCGGGCTGGAATTCCACAAGATGGTGGCCGATGCGCGGCTTGGTTTAGGGTGACCTTTTTCTCCAGATGGTAGTGTAACCGTGCGAAAGCGATTGCGGGATTTAGGCATCACCGTCGGGCGGCTGCCCCCGGGAAAATACAACGCAATCACTGATGTACCTGGTGTACTCGTTGGCCACAGCACTTTGATTTGCGATGAGCCGCGCGTAGCCCGCACGGGCGTGACCGTCATACTGCCGCGTGAGGGCGCGATTTGGAGAAACCATGCCTTCGCCGCCACCCACACACTCAACGGCAGCGGCGAGATGACCGGCGTCCATTGGATCGCGGAGTCGGGGATGCTCACATCGCCCATCGCCCTCACCAATACCGCGCAGGTGGGCACGGTGCATGAGGCTTTGAACAACTACGCCTACGAATATGGCTGGACGGAGGTTTGGGACCTTCCCGTCGTCGCCGAAACCTGGGACGGCTGGCTGAATGATATGGCTGCCTTTCACGTCACGAAAGACCACGTGTATCAGGCAATAGAATCCGCGCGAAGCGGCCCGGTGGCGGAAGGCAATGTCGGTGGCGGAACCGGGATGATCTGTCACGAGTTCAAGGGTGGGATTGGAACGGCTTCGCGGATGGTCAGCTGTCCCAGCGGGACCTACACCGTCGGCGCCTTGGTGCAAGCAAATTACGGGGAGCGCGAAGACCTGCGGGTGGACGGCGTCCCAGTCGGGCGGGAGATCACAATCGAAAGCGTCCCCTCGGCTCGGGCGGAACCCCCAGGTGGGAGTTCAATCATCGTCATCATCGCCACCGATGCGCCATTGGTACACTCTCAGTGCAAACGCCTGGCACAGCGCGCCACAATTGGATTGGCGCGGGTAGGCGGGATGGGTTACAACGGCAGCGGCGACATCTTCCTGGCTTTCGCCACTGGCAACCAGTTGGCGAGTGAAACGCAAAAGCCGTACGAGCTTCAAATGCTGCCAAACGACCAGCTTAACGATTTCTTCCTCGGCGTAGTGGAAGCGGTCGAAGAAGCGATTTTGAACGCCCTGACGACGGCCGAGACCATGACGGGTTTCAGGGGGCGAACGGCCTACGAACTCCCGCTCGACGAGTTAGAGCGGCTTATGGGACGGGCTCACTAATGAACAAAACGATTCCAAGCCAGGCTCAGGTGGTGATTATTGGGGGTGGCGTCATAGGCTGCAGCGTGGCTTATCACCTGGCCAAATTGGGCATGGACGATGTTGTTTTGTTGGAAAGAAAAGTGCTTACCAGCGGCACAACCTGGCACGCGGCCGGTTTGGTTGGGCAATTGCGAGCCACACAGAATATGACCAAATTAGCCCAATACACCACGGAGTTATTTCGCGAACTGGGAGAAGAAACCGGCCAGGACACGGGCTTTAAGCAGACCGGTTCAATATCAATAGCTACTAACCGGGAGCGCTATGAGGAGCTGCTGCGCGGGGCTTCAATGGCTAAGGTTTTTGGGCTTGAGGTTGAAGTTATCTCGATCAAAGAAGTAGCGCATATGTGGCCGATGATGCGTGTTGACGACCTGGTTGGAGCGGTCTATCTGCCGGGCGATGGCCAAACAAACCCGATCGATACGACCCGCGCCTTTGCCAAAGGGGCGGAGATGCACGGCGCCTCGATTTTCGAAAACATCAGGGTAACAGCGATACATCAGGAGGACGGGCGGATAACTGGCGTGGCCACAGACCAAGGCGATATTCAGGCTGAGTTCGTCGTCAACTGCGCCGGGATGTGGAGCAGGGAAGTAGGAAAAATGGCGGGAGTAAATGTACCCTTGCACGCCGCCGAGCATTTTTACCTTGTCACCGAACCCGTACCGGGCCTTGAGCAAAATCGACCGGTATTACGAGACACCGGTGGCAGCGCCTATTACAAAGAAGAGGTGGGCGCGATTTTGACCGGCTTTTTTGAACTCAAAGCCAAGCCCTGGGGCATGGATGGCATTCCGCCCGATTTCGAGTTTGGCACGCTGGGCGAAGATTGGGAGCATATTGCACCGACATTTGAAAAGGTCATCCACCGCATGCCACTGATGGGAACCATTGGCATCCACACCTTCATGAATGGGCCCGAAAGCTTTACCCCCGATGACCGCTACCAACTGGGCGAAGCGCCGGAACTGAAGAACTTTTTTGTCGCGGCTGGATTTAACTCGATTGGCATTCAATCGTCCGGCGGGGTGGGTAAGGTGCTGGCTGAGTGGATCATCCAGGGTCATCCGCCGCTGGACTTATGGGATGTGGATATCCGGCGCAATTTCTTCTTTCAAAATAACAAAAACTATTTGCGTGAGCGCGTTACGGAATCTTTGGGATTGCTCTACGACATGCACTGGCCCTTTCGGCAATTCGAGTCCAGCCGTGGCCTTCGGAAATCGCCCTTGCATGACCGCTTGGCTCAGCAGGGCGCTTGCTTTGGCGAGACGGCCGGCTGGGAGCGAGCCAACTGGTTTGCGCCGCCCGGTGTGGAGCCGGTGTATGACTACAGTTATGGTCGGCAAAACTGGTTTGACCACGCTGGCAACGAGCACCGTGCGGTGCGGGAGAATGTCGGGCTGTTTGACCAGACATCCTTTGCCAAGTTCTTGTTCCAGGGTCGGGACGCGCTGCGAATTCTCAACCGCGTCTGCGGCAACAACATTGACGTCCCAATCGGGAAAGTGGTTTATACGCAGCTATTAAATGAGCGCGGCGGCATTGAGGCTGACCTTACCGTCACCAGAATAGAGCAGGACAGCTTCTTCATTGTCGACTCGGGTAGCAGTCAAACCAAGACATTTTACTGGATCAAGCGCCAGATCGGACCCGATGCCTTTGCGGTGTTAACCGATATGACCTCGGCTTATGCGGTCTTGAGCGTGATGGGGCCAAATTCAAGAGCGCTGTTACGCAAGCTTACCGATGCCGATTTATCGACCGAGGCTTTTCCCTTTGGCAGCTCACAAGTAATAGATTTTGCCCATGCTCGGCTAAGAGCCACGAGAATGACCTATGTCGGTGAGTTGGGCTGGGAACTCTATGTCTCGTCAGATTTCGCCCAGCATGCCTACGACGCCATCTTAGCCGAAGGCGCCGCCTTTGATTTGCTACCTTGTGGCTACCATGCCCTAAACTCATTGCGCATTGAAAAGGGCTATCGACATTGGGGACA
The DNA here is from genome assembly GCA_026707665.1 of Chloroflexota bacterium. Taxonomy (GTDB): domain Bacteria; phylum Chloroflexota; class Anaerolineae; order Aggregatilineales; family Phototrophicaceae; genus UBA6055. The sequence continues at coordinate 45,347 of JAPOWK010000007.1, read as the reverse complement.
CGACATTGGCGCTGAAGACACGCCCTTTGAGGCGGGCCTCGGATTTGCGGTCAACTTCAAAAAAGATGTCAACTTTAACGGGCGTGACGTCTTACTGAAGCAAAAAGAGCAAGGCGTTAAGAAACGCTTGGTCATGTTTGCCCTTGAAGACAAAAAACCGTTGCTTTACCACAACGAGCCGATTTGGCGGAACGACCAGATTGTAGGTCATATTTGCTCTGGCATGTTTGGGTATACGCTTGGCGCAGCCATAGGGTTGGGCTATATCGCCGGCGATGAAGTCATAACAGCGGAATACATTAGGGCCGGCGCCTATGAGATTGAAGTCGCTGGCGAGCGTATACCAGCGAGAGCATCGCTAAAGCCATTTTATGACCCCAAGAGCGAGCGAGTAAGGGTTTGAGAAGCGGATCCGAATTGTTCAATCTTTTGTCGACAGATGAAAGTATCGACTGATACGCTGCGATACCTGTTTGCACAAGCCCATCTGCGGATTCCCATTGTCCAGATCAGAGTGATTTCCGGCAACCTCCGGAGCGGTTATAATCAGAAAACCGCTTCAAATGTATTCTATACCGCCTGTCTGACACAGCTCTTGCTTGGTATTCCGCCCGAAAACTTGCGATGAATCGGCTACGTGATATCGTCTTCGTTGCTGATGGCGTGCCCAGCAGCGGAAAAGGATTGCGGCGCCAAGAATATGTTGGATTGAAAACGCAAGAATTAGGCTGCGCCACGCACGAAGGCTTAAGGATATTAGCTGTATCGTCCACTAGTGAGAAAAGTCCGAATCCACGGACTCAGACGCTTCCTTCCGCTTCATTCGCGTCTGATGAATCCCCGGTTTCAAATTCGACATTGCGATAGATATCGCGCAACGACAGGCTGCAATTCAGCGCTTTCAATGGAACCTCTTCATCGGACTGGGAGAATGTCTGCAAATGCCACCCGGTCTCAGTGCGCGCAAAGAGTTCCGCCAACATTCGATCTTGATCCACGATCAGGTAGGCTTGAATCGAATCGACCGACTCATAGAAATCTCGCTTCACCACCCGGTCATGGTCGATTGAAGACGGCGACGTGACTTCGACGACGAGGATTGGATTGAGCAGAATGCGGGTATCGGACTCTGTTTCCGGCTCGCCGCAGACGACAATCACGTCCGGGGATACCAGGCTCGCGTCACCAACTCTAACAAGCATGCCGCTTCCCAGCACCTCGCAATCGGAGTCGGGCAGCAGACTCTCCAGGAGTTGCTGAAGCCGGTTGATAAGCCGAAAATGATTCAGTTTCCCACCAGTCATCTCAATTGGCTCGCCCTCAATGAATTCATACGGGTATTCACTTCTCTCCGCAAAGTTCAGAAACTCTTCGACGCTCATCTTTTGGACGCGTTCAATTACCATGATTCTTCCTCGCGCAGCTCAATCAGAAATCATTGTATCAACACCGGCAAACGATTGTGAAATAGGCTCACCAAGGCGTGGCAAACTCTACAGATATAGTCTGTCTGCTAAACTCCCCGTTCCAAAAAAATTCGCCGGGCATGGGGTTTTAAGTGTTTCAATCCACCGGCTAGGAGCTTACTTCCGCTTCATTCGCGTCTGATGAATCCCTGGTTTCAAATTTGACATTGCGATAGATATCGCGCAACGACAGGCTGCAATTCAGCGCCTCGAGCAGTAATTCGTCATCTATTTTTGAGTACTTTACAGTCCGCCAACCGGCGCCGTCCCGGGTATGCAACTCCACATTCAAACGGTCTTGATCTACAACGAGATAGATTTCTATTGAAGGCGCCTGGAAGTAAAAGTCACGCTTGGCGCCACGATCGATATTGACAGTAGTCGGCGATGTGACCTCGCCAACCAGCACCGGGTTCAACAAGATACGGGTATCGGTTTCGAGCAATGGTTGGTCACAGACAACGCAAACATCCGGTATGAGGAATCTTGTCGCGCCGACTCGGACGCCCTGTCCCATGCCAAGTGCATGACAGTTCTTTCCAGCCAGCAGCGACCTTAGACTGAACGCGATATTATTGCCAATGATGTTATGCCTAAGTGTTGGAGTGGTCATAGGATACAGTTCGCCGTCGATGTACTCATGCCACTCCTCACTGCTCTCCGCAAAGTGCAGAAATTCTTCGACGCTCATCTTTTGCACGCGTTCGATAACCATGATTCTTCCTCGCGCAAGATCCCGTGTCGATATTATAGCATTCCAGTCATCGCATCCATAAAGGTGGTTACAGCGCTACCCAGCGCCGCTCGCGGCTGCTCTGGCGGATGGCGTCCAGCGCGATCTGACATTGATGGCCGTCGGAAAAGGTCGCGCCCCAAGCCAGTTGACGTTTCTCGCGAATCGCCGCCATCAGCTCCTCCATCAGCGCGACGAAGGAGACATTCCATATCCCCGTTCCGATGCCCGGCCGGTCGGCATTAGGATCGCGCAAACTCATGTCTTGCATTTCCTCGGCGGCTGGCGCCACCAGCAGCTTCTCGTCGCTTTCAGACAGCATGATCGTGCCTTGCGAGCCGGAAATCTGCGTATGACTACCGTTGCCATGACGGCCGCTGAAACTCACAGTGATCGAGCACAGCGCGCCGTTCCGCATCTCCGCCGTAAAGCTGAAGTGATCATCCGCTGTCGCGCGCCAGGCTGCGCCGGTGTCTTTGTCGATGCGCTCGGGCGCCATGGTCGCCACCCGCCCGCTGACGGCGCCGATGTCACCCAACCAAAAGCGCAGCAAGTCAATCATGTGCGAGCCGCTGGCGCCCAGCCGTCCGCCGCCCATGTCTTCGCGCAGCAACCAGTCGCCCGCCCGACGCCATGCCGGAGCGCCCCATGCGGGGCCGACGTTATGGATGTTCAGGTAGCGTACCTCGCCGATTTCGCCGCTATCGATCAGCGACTTAATCTTGCGGCGGTTGGGGTTGAAGCGCAGTTCGTGGCCGATGATATGCAGCATCCCCGCCGCCTCAGCCCGTTCCAACATCGCAGCCGATTCGTCCTGATTCATCGCCATCGGCTTTTCGCAGAGCACGTGCGCGCCAGCGCTCAGAGCCGCCAGCGTCATCGGCGCGTGGAATACGGTCGGCGTCGCGATGCAGACCAGGTCGAATTCGTGCTCGCCAATCATGCGCCGCCAGTCGTCGTACACATGCGGGATGGCAAACTCATCCGCCGCTGACTGAGCGCTGACTAGCCGAGCGCTCGCGATCGCCACCAGCTCCACATCGTCGATCGTCCGCAGCGCCGGCAGGTAAGCCTGGCGTGCGAAACTAGCGCCAATAATGCCCACTCGTATCGTCATCGCCGCCTCCTATATCAATCCACGTTCGCGCAGGGCATCACCGACAGCCGCCAGATTGCGCAGCTCCGCTTCCGAGTAATTGCGCGAGATCATGAGGCCGCTCGCGCCGCCGTCAAAGCCCGCGTGTACGCCGTCACGGATCTCTGACGGTGTGATTGCCTTGCTCTCACCGTGATGACCAACGCCGACGCCGATCCCGGGGTAGACGGGCTTTCCCGTCTCCTCGATCAGGCGCGCAGTCCATTCCTTGACGTAGGCTGGCTTGAAGCCCGCCAGCGGTCCCTCCGTCCGCGGCGCAACAAATTCTTCGAGGCCGAGCACGGTCGCCAGCGCGTCGTAGGCGCCATCGGGCGAGGCATCGGCCAGCACGCCCGCCCCCCAGGAGGCGGCAAATTCAGCGAAGCGCGCCCCGGCCGGCGTATGATAAAGCACCGGCTTGAACCAATCGGCATAGGGCGCATACTCAGATTGCTCATATTGCGCTCTCAAGTAGGGATTGTAGGTGTTGATCACTTGCCAGATGCCGATGCCGAATTCGTAGCCGGGGTCATGGAATTTCACCAGACCATACAACTCGCGATAAAAGGCATGATGAGATTCGAGCCACATCTTCTCCCAGAGCAGGACTTCGGGATAGCGAAGCAGTTGCCGAAGCAGTAGGACAAAGACGCCGTCTTTTGGTCGGTCGCCGCCGCGAACCCTCCCCAGCAAGTCGTCAATTGCGCAGTAACCGCTGATCGCCCGCTCGATGTCGATATTGCGCGCCCGTGCCTCAGCGACATAATACTCATCGAAGCCGGTCGAGCTGTCGCCGCGGAGGATGTCCATCAGCGGGCTCTGCCGCTCAATCCCCCACATAATGCCGCGCAGATCATGGTTGTTCAGCCAATCTGCGAATACAGAGTGCCAGAATGCCTTGTAATCCGAATTCAGCAGCGACGGACGAGTCGCCATCCGGCCGCGATGATCGCGATCGAGCAAATGCTGAAAGCCCGGCTGCCAAATGGAGCGGATGGCCGAGCTCGAAGTCTCACAGTAGTAGGTATATACATCCAGGCCGCGCCGGCGCGCCGCCGGTATGACATCAGCAAGCGTATCGAAGCCCTCATACAGCTCGTCGGGGGCGGCAAATTGCTTCATGAAGGTCTTGCTGTAGTGGCGCGGGTCCGGCTTAAAGAAGGCGCCGCCACGCAGATTGTCCGCTTCCTGCGCGCCATGATCGGGGAAGCCGAAGGCGGCGCGCCCGGCATTGCCGATGCTCCAGCTCAACGCCGAAATCAACAGCGCGTTGACGCCCGCCTTTTCTTGCAGGATGTCGAGAACTTCTTCGACGCCCTCGTCAACAAAGCTGATCGCGCCGATCTGAATGCCGACAAATGTTTCGCTCATGTTTGGTCCTTCGCTGGTTCCGCAGAAGTATTTCCACGGCGCGGGCGGGCGTTTCACCGAAACGTCCCTACAGTTTCCCAGGCGCCGGGAGGACATCACGGATAAGAACGCCATTGCCGCTAGCGCTCGATTGAATGCAGGCTTCCAGCATCGCCAGCGACATTAAGTGATCGCGACCGCTGCACTGAAGCGCGTCGCCGTCGATAACGTGATCGACAAAGGCGGCGAAGAGCGCGGTCGTCTCGCTGATCCAGCGTTCATGCGGCGGCAGCGGCACCGACCGTAAAGTCGCCTCATCACGGCGGGCAAAATGCAGCGCGCCGAATTCGTCCCGTTGCGTAATCATACCCTCAGCGCAATCGGTGCGCCATTCAAAGCCGGGCGCCGCCCAACTGCCCTGCCAGGTGCCCTGATAATTCACGCGCAGGCCCCCATCAAACTCGATGAGCGCCGATACATTGCTGTCGCCAGCATACATGCTCCAAGACGGATTCCAGGTCTGGCACTGCACCTGAACTGGCTCCCGCCCATAGACGAAGCGCATCAAATCGAAATGGTGTATGGATTGCTCCCAGAGCATCGGATGCTCCATGGCCAGGGGATAATCGTTCAGATCAGGGCGCCGCCCGTCACGCCAGCGCTCGTAGGTGAAGCGCGCGAAGGCTGGAGGCCCCACAGCGTTCTCCGCCAGCAAGCGCATCAAGGCCTTCGTCACCGCCAGATAACGGAAGTTCAGCCCGACCATCAGCGACACCGCGTCCGACTCGGCAATCTCGACCAGTGTCGCCGCTTCAGCGAGGTTCAGCGCCAGCGGCTTTTCGATGAGCATCGGCAGGCGTCGCGCGCAGGCCAGGCGAACGATAGCCTCGCGATCGATGGGCGGGTTCGCCAATACCAAGGCATCGACTCGATCGAGCGAGTCCAGCGCCGCCGCGACGCCGGAGAAGGCGGGGCGCTCGCCAAACTCAGCGACTGCGCGGGCAAGCGCCGCCGACGACGGATCGGCGAAAGCGAGCAAGTCAGCACGCTCTGAGCGACTGATCACTTCCGCCCAATGCCGCCCACGAACGCCGAGACCAGCGAGAAGGACTTTAAGCATCGGTTAGGCGCCGCGAGATACTGTCGAGAGTTTGTCTGAGCGTCAGCTCGCTCATCTTCGTCCAATCGCTGAATTCGACATCCTGCGCCAGGCGGCTGGTGTCCAAAATGCGCGGTTCTTTCCGCTGCGTCACCTCTTGCGCCTGCGACTCTGAAATCCGCACGGTCACCCCATCCATTAGACTGGCGATCCTTTGGGCGAGCTCGAAGTTTGATATCACATCACCACTCGCGACTTGATACAGAGCGTAATTCAGCGAATCCGCTTTGAGCAGCGCGACCAGCGCCCGCCCGATATCCGGCGCATAGGTCCATTCGCCGCGCTCGTCGGGTTGATCAACCACAATCTCGCCCCGCGAAAGCGCCGACATCATCATCAGCGCGACCTTGCTCAATCTGGGGCGGGTTGAGCGGCGATACTCATAGGGACCATAGATGCTACCGGGGCGTACGCACGAACAGTCTCGTCCATGCACTCGGCGCATGGTTTCGACCAATTGCTCCATCAGAGTCTTGGCGACGGCATATACACCGAGCGGTCGCTGCGGAAGCGATTCGTCGATCGTGGATTCGGGCGTGCATCGATGGACTGCCGCCGAACTCACGTAAATCTCTCGACCGATGCCATGATGCCGCGCATACTCCATGACTGACAACATGGGTTCGATATTGGCGCGCAGATTCGATTCTGGAGCTTCGTCACGTTCTTCAGGCGTCGCCGTGATAAAGGCAGCATGTATCAGCACGTCCGCGGCAACGGCGGGCATTTCGACGCAATTCGATTCAATCAACTGTAGATTGTCGCCGGCAAACTGCGCAAAGGCTTGATTGTCGAAGGTCAGATCAACAGCGGCAACATCAATTCCCGCTTCCAGACAAGCGGCGACGATATTAGAGCCGAGAAAGCCATTGGCGCCAGTGACGAGGACGCGCATCACCAAGATTCCAAGCGAGCCAAGATCATGAGATCGCCCGTCGAGCAGTGCCAGACGCGCCGGTTCTCGCTCGCCTGCGTCCGTTCAGGCTTCAGATTGCTTGACACTGGCATCGGCGCTTCTTATAATCTGTCCACTTGTAAATTGTAGACAATCCCGATGATGGCTGAGATGATAACGTAGGTGAATTGGACTGTCAAACAGCCTGAATTGCTTGCTCTTGGCGGAGGGGAAGGCTTGATAGATGAGCGAAAATTGGGTGCTAAAGGAGGACGAGGCGGTCGAGCTGCTGGCGCTTCTGATCACCTCGGCGCGGATCCAAATAGACGAGCCGGCGCATTACGGTCCCCTGCGCCTGCTTACAGCGACTGAGCGCCTGAGCGGCATGATGCTCGAACGGGCTTCGGATAAATCGCGCGCCTTCCTGCAAGAAAATATCGAGCGCATCCCCGAAATGCGCATGGCCATGTCCGATGTCGAGAGCTACGCCGCCGGCCTCGATGAACACTGTCGCGCGGTCGCGGCTTGTCTGCTGCGGCATAGCGCGCAGGCGGAGGGCGAGTCATGAGCGAGGCGGTGCTGAACAATATCAAGACGCGGCGGGTCGTGCGCGAGATGACCGACGAGCCGGTCCCGCGCGAGCAAATCGAGACCATTCTGGAATCGGCGCGCTGGGCGCCAAGCGGCGGCAACTTGCGGCCCAACCGTTACATTGTCATCCAAGACGCCGAGACGCGCCGTTTGATCCGCCTTGTCTCGCCGGGCATGTTCCAGCAGGCGCCGGTCCTGATCCTCATCTGCACCAATTGGGAGGTCGCCGCCGAGCACCATCTGCCCGCGACCGACCGCGCGCTGCTGATCGACATTGGCACGGCCGCGCAAACGATGATGCTGGCGGCGCACGCGCTAGGTCTAGCCTCCGGTCCCGTCACTTCATTCAGCCAGGAAGCGGTGAAAATAATCCTCAATCTGCCGGAGCATTATTCGCCGGAGATGTTCATCTGCGTCGGTCACCGGGCGGAAACCGCCGGGACCGGCATGCGCGCCTGGAAGAAAATCAGCTGGCGCGACCTGACGCATTGGGAACGCTTCAAATGAGTAGCTGAAAGTTAGAAATGAAAATTTCAAGACGCCGCTTTTCTACCCCATCCCCCGGCCCCTTCCCCAGCGAGCTAGGGAAGGGGAGATTGGTGAGCGGTGTAGATTTGTTTCGCGAGTAACTTAGAATCACGTCAAATTGATGTGCGATCAAATCAAGGAGGCAACGATGCACGACAGATATATCAAACACATGGCTTTTGCCGTCAACGACGCGCGGGAATCGCTACGGCAATATCAGGAGTTTCTCGGCGTCGGGCATGATGCCGAGATTCATGACTATGAGAAATCGCGCAATGTCACTGCGATTTTCAATGTCGGCGATGTCGAGTATCAGCTCTGCCAATCCATGGACGCGGGCGGGCGCTACGACGCCTGGATCAAGGAGCGCGGCTACGAAGGCTTGCACCATATTTGCTATGCCGTGCCCAATATCGATGACGCGCTGGAAGAGGCGCAGGCAAAGGGCGCGACCCTCAAAGAATGCGCCGCCTGCAAGGTCACGGGCAGCCACGTCCATCCCGAAGGCTGGGTCGCCTTTCTCGAGCAGGAGGCCGGCGGCGTCGAGCTGGAGCTGATGCAGGTCTACACAGCGGAAGAACTGGAAGAGTACAAGAATATCAAAGGCATTTAGATGGATAGCGTCGAGCTCTTGCGGCGGCTGGTGCAGATCCCCTCGCCCAACCCGCCGGGCGATACCCGCGCCATCGCCGACTTTGTGGCCGAGCGGATGCGCGCTATCGGCTGCGAAGTGCGGCAATTGGCGCCGGCTGCCAAGCCCGAGGCGCTCAACACTATCGCTGCGCTGGGCGCGGGCGAGCCGCGTATCATGCTGCACGCCCACATCGATACCGTGCCCATCGCCGCGGCCGAAGCTGAGCGATGGAGCGTCGATCCCTATGCCGGCGCCGTCCGTGATGGCGCGCTCTACGGCAAGGGCAGCATTGACGACAAAGCGCCGCTCGCCTCCATGATGCTGGCGATGATGGATGCGGCGCAGCAGGACAAGTTGCCGGGTTCGCTCATCCTGGTTGCCGCGGCCGAAGAAGAAGTCGGCGGGCAGCTTGGCACCAAATGGCTGGCTGATTCGGGTCATCTGCCACCCTGCGATTTCATCGTCGTTGGCGAGCAGACCGGCAATAAAGTCGCGGCAGCGCATAAAGGCGTCATGCGCGCGGCAGTCCGCACAACGGGCGTATCCGTCCATGCCACCAACCCCGACCGCGGCGTCAACGCCATTGTGGCGATGTCCAACGTCATCGGCGCGCTGCAGCGCTATCATCGGGAGCTGTCGGAGCGCGTCCACCCGGTGGTCGGCGCCCCCACTTGCAATATCGGCGTCATCGAGGGCGGCAGCACCGCCAACGCCGTGCCCGATTCCTGCGCCATTTATCTGGATCGCCGCATGATCCCGCGAGAAGATCCGGAAGCGGTTCAAGCGGAGTTGCGCGCCGTGATCGAATCGGTCAATCTGGCGCCGGCGACGGTTGATATCGGCGATTTCGTCTATTCACCCTGGTTCGATTCCGCGCTGGATTCCGACTACGCCAACACATTTCTGGCCTGTGTGCGCGAAGTGATTGACGATGATCCGGGTCCAGTCGGTTACCTGCCCGGCAGCGACGCCAAGCATCTGACGGATGTGGCGCGCGGCGATATGATCATCTTCGGTCCCGGCAGCTACGAAGTCGCGCATGCGGCAGACGAGCATGTGAAGCTGGCCGATTATCAAGCGACGACGGACATTCTGCTCAAATTCCTGCGGCGGACGGTTTATGCGCCCTCGTGTTGAAGCTTCACCACAGAGGGAAATGAGGCAACACAGAGCACACCGAGAGCCGATTGAATTACAGAATAAGTAGAGACTAGCTCCCCTTCCCTAGCTTGCTGGGGCAAGGGGCCGCGCCGCGTAGACACTGGCGGTCGGGGATGGGGTAGAAAAAGCGCGGCGGCATGATCCAATTGCGGACAAGCCGTGTCTGGGCGAGCCATTGGGTCGCCCACTAGAAAGACATTTACCAATCGAAGGGGACAACGAGTGCAGCTAGACACCCTTATCACAAACGCGCAGGTTGTGCTGGAAACGGATATCGCCACTCTCGACGTTGGCATTCGCGACGGTCGCATCGTCGCTCTGGTCGCCGATTCGGCCGGCATCAGCGCCGACGAGACGATTGACGCCGCTGGCAAGCTGCTTCTGCCCGGCGCCATTGATATTCACTTTCACTGCCGCGCCCCCGCCTACCCGCAGCGTGGCGACTTCGCCACCGAGACGCGCGCGGCCGCGGCCGGCGGCGTCACCACCGTCTTTGAGATGCCGATCTCGAAGCCCTGCTGCGCGACTGGCGAGGTCTTCCGCATGCGCCGGGCGCTGGGCGAGCGCGACGCCTATGTCAACTTCGGCTTGTATGGCGCGCCCGGCTTGCTGGACCCCGGCGAAATCGCCAATATGGTCGACGAAGGCGCGATCGGCTTCAAGATTTTCATGACCGCAGCGCCCAAAGGACGCGACGACGAATTCGAGGGCTTGTGCCTGCCTTATGTGCCGGAGCTCTATCAGGCGCTGAATCTGGTCGCTGAAACGGGCTTGGTCTGCGCCGTTCACGCCGAGAACAATCAGCTGCTGGAATGGCATACGGCGCAGTTGATTGAAGCAAATCGCAACGATGTGCCGGCGCATGGCGATTCGCGCCCGCCCCACGTCGAAGCGCTGGCGATCGCCACCCTGCTGGCGCTGAACGAGAGCATCGGCGCCAACTTGCATATCGCCCACGTGAGTGGCGCCGAAGCGCTGGCGGTCGTCCGCCGCTTCCAAGCGACTGGCTCGACAGTCAGCGCCGAAACTTGCCCGCATTATCTCCTCTTCACCGAAGCGGACCTGGAACGCTGCGGTCCCTACGCCAAGATCAATCCGCCCTTGCGCGCCGCAGCCGACCAAGCCGCCCTTTGGGAGGGGCTGCTTGATGGCGCGCTGCTGGCGATCACGACCGATCACTCGCCCTTCCTGGTGGCGGAAAAGGAGCGCGCCCGTGAGGACTTATGGGCGGCGCCGCCGGGCGCGCCGGGCGTCGAGGAGCTGCTGATCGGCGTCATGCACGAAGCGCTGAACGGGCGCATCAGCATCAACAAGGCGGTTGACCTGGTCGCGACCAACGGGGCGAAGCGCTTCGGCGTCTATCCCGAGCGCGGGCACATTGGAGTCGGCGCCGCCGCCGACCTCGTCATCTACAATCCCGAAGCGGAGACAACGATTCATCCCGACATGCTCTTCACCCAGGCGCGCGACTGCGACAAGCTCTACGATGGCATGACCTTCAAGGGGGTAGTCGAGCGGACTATCGTCAACGGAAAGACGGTTTTCCAGGGCGGCAAGATCGTCGGTTCCGCCGGCGACGGCCAGTTTGTGCGCCCAGACGCGGCGCGCGTCACGCAAGTTTTCTGACGCACGAATTGCGTCGGGGCCTCTGTTTTGAAGAATCGTGGGAAAGGGAAAGCCCCGGCGTACCGGGGCTCATTTGCGGCGCGTTAGCCTTTCTTTGTCCGGCGCAAGAGCTTTACGAGCAACACGACTGAGAGAATCGGCATGACGTAGTCCAGCAGAATCGAAGCGAACGACATTACGTGACCCTCAACGACCAAATAGCGGTCGGAGACGATTACGGACAGCATATCGCCCAATACCATGAGGCACATACCGGCGCCGACACCGGCGATGAACAGAATCGCGCCCATCAGCTATACTCCACTATGAACCACGGATACCCCACCCTGTAGACATTGCACTTAGCCGTACTAGAGATGCCAGCCTGACTGACCCTGACATATGCTCTAGTCCTTTGAGAGTTAGAAGACAACCTGCCATAACTCACACTAGGCTTTGGCCACGTTAGTGGAGACGGGTTCCACACGACAAGACTTGGATTGCCTGATATGAACCGATTGTCCGGCCAATGGCTAACGGTGAATTTGATCTTGGCGTAGCCTCCCATGCCCGAAACAGAACAATACTCGGTTGTTGTGTTCGCGGCATGCGAGACACCCACCCCTACTAGAGGACATAGCAGAGTGACCACCAAAATACATCTTGGTCACTCTGCTATGTCCTCTAATATGGTAGAGTGACCACCAAAATGACCGCGAAGTTTCGTTTATTGAACATGATGTGCCTCCGTTTACATTAATCGTTGTGGAAATTGTAACCAAGGGATGAGAAGTTCGCAAGGCGTGATTTATAATAGTTAACATCATTAGGGAGACATGACATGCCCGAAGCACCCGCCTGGCGATTCGAGAAAATCATCAAGCCGATGTTCGATATGCTGGCGCCGCATCGCGTGCTGGCTGGCGCGCGCCTGTTGACCTGCTGCGGCGATGAGGTCATTTCAAATGGCTTCGTCGAAATGCAAGATGGCTGGATCGCCGCCGTCGGACCCATGAGCGCGCTGGAGGCGGGCGACGCCGAAGTCATCGACTGCCGTGGCAAGACCGTCATGCCCGGCTTGATCAACTCGCACGCCCATTTGGCTTGGGATGGCGTGCATGATCTGGCGCGCCAATCGCTCTACGACCCGCCCGAGATCAGCGCCTACAAATGCGCTGGCAATATGCTCAAGAGCCTGCGCGCCGGCATCACCCTGGTGCGCGACCTGGGCATGAATCAGAGCAACTTCTTCGCCAAGCAGGCGGTGGAGCAAGGCATCTTCCCGGGCCCGCGTTTGCTCATCGTTGGCGAAGCCATCATCCAGACCGGCGGGCATACATTCTGGTGCTGCCGCGAAGCCAGCGGGCCCGATGAAATGCGGCGGGCAGTGCGCGATCAGGTCAAGGGCGGCGCCGATCTCATTAAGATCATGGGCAGCCACGACACCATCGAATTCACTGACGAAGAGCTGCGCGCCGTCATCGATGAAACGCATCGCATGGGTTTGACCATCACCGCGCACGCCACCTTCGATAGCGTCATCCGCCGCGTCGCTCAATTCGGCGTCGATGTTATTGAACACGGCGGCGCCATGAGCGATGAGACGATTCAACTGCTGTTGGACAAGGGCATCCCCATCGTGACAACCTTTGCGCCGCTGGTGATGCAAGCGCAGGCCGATATCGCCCGCCAACATGACATTCCGGAATGGAAAATCGCTGAACGCCAGGCCGCTGTCCAGAGCCGTGAACGCTTTGACGGCTTGGTCAAGGCGGCGCAGGCCGGTGTGACCATCGCCTTCGGCACCGATGCCGGCAGCCCGGTCGTCGGCCATGATGTGGTCGCGCCCGAGCTTCAATTCATGGTCGAGCTGGGCATCAAACGCGACAACTACGACGCCCTGCTCAGCGCCACCATCGTCGCCGCCCAGGTCAACAATCTCGACCACATGCTGGGCAGCCTGGAAACGGGCAAAGCCGCCGATGTCATCGTGATCGACGGCGACCCGCTGGCTGATCTCGGCGCGCTGGAGAACGTCAAGGCGGTTTACGTCGCTGGAAAACAAATGATAGGAGCATGAACCGTGGGCAAGATTAGCGGCATCTACAATATTCTGGCGACGCCCTTCAGCGCCGATTACGCCGTCGACTATGACAGCTTGCGGCGGCTCGTGCGCTTCCAGATGGACGTGGGCGCGCAGGGTTTGACCATCCTCGGCGTCATGGGCGAGGCGGCCAAGCTCAGCATCGACGAGCGCCAAGCGGTCATGGACACCGTCGTATCGACCGTGGCCGGCGCCATTCCTATCGTCGTGGGCACCAGCCACAGCAAGCTGTCCACTTGCATCGCGCTGAGCGAAGCGGCTTTCACGGCTGGCGCCGATGGCGTGATGATCGCGCCACCGCCTATGGAAGACAAATCCGACCCCGCCATTCTCGCGCTTTACAGCGAGATTGCCGAGACGATCAGTGGTCCGATCGTGGTGCAGGACTTTCCGCCGGTCAACGATGTGATCATGTCGCCAGCGGTCCTGGCGCAGATCGCCGACGCGATACCCAACGCCCGCTATCTCAAGCTGGAAGATCCGCCACTGATGCAGAAGATTGATGCCATCCGAGCTTGCACTGACAAATTCGAAATTTTCGGCGGACTGGGCGGCATGTTCCTGCTGGAAGAACTGGGACGCGGCGCCTCGGGCACGATGACTGGCTTTGCCTTCACCGAGATTCTGGTGGCGGTTTACGAGGCTTTCAGAGGGAATCGCCAGCGAGAGGCAGAAACAATCTTCGACAAATACCTGCCGCTGATACGCTATGAGAATCAGCCACAGATTAATTTGACTATACGAAAAGCCTTCCTCCAGCGCCGCGGCGCCATCCAGAACGCCACGCCGCGCCCGCCCTACAACCCCATTGACGCCGGCACGCAGGCCGAGATTGACTGGCTGCTCAAGCGTGTCGACATCGACGACCCGACGCGCAAGGTATGCCTATAGGTAGGAGGGCGATTCACTGGGGCGCGTCGACCAAGCCCGTCAATCGCCCCGACAGAAATCCCAATATCCCCACTGAACAAAAGACGCGCGAGCGATATAATCGATTTCGCGCTGGATTGGATTGCGAAGGGAAACATCTATGCTAGGCAGACTAATTGGCAATGCCGGCGCAGTAAGCAGTGAGGGTATTCAGCGGGACTTTGGCCGCCTCCTTGCTGACGATGAGCAAGTCTACGCCGGATTCAAAGTCATCCGCGACACCTGGATCTTCACCGACCGCCGCCTGATTCTCGTAGACGTTCAAGGAATGACCGGGCGGAAGAAAGAATACCTGTCGATCCCTTACAGCAAGATCACGATGTTCAGCGTAGAGACAACCGGCACCTTTGATCTGGACGCCGAACTCAAGCTGTGGATCGGCAGCAACTCGCAGCCGATAGAAAAGAAGTTCAACAAAAGTGTGGATGTTTATGCGGTTCAAGGCTTACTAACGCAATTGGTAAAGTGACGGGAGAGTAAGACAGATGGATTTGGGACTCAAAGACAAAGTCGCGCTGGTCGCCGCGTCGAGCAAGGGACTGGGCTATGGCATTGCCAAAGCGCTGGCTGCGGACGGCGCCAAGGTCTCGCTATGCAGCCGCAGCGCCGACGATGTCGCAGCGGCCGCCGAGGCAATCGCAGCCGATTGCGGCGTCGAGACGCTCGCCACCGCTTGTGATGTGCGCGTAGCCGCCGATATTCAAGCCTGGGTGGATAAGACCGCCGCCGCCTGGGGCGCAATCGACTGCCTGGTGGTCAACGCCGGCGGACCTCCGGCCAAAACCATCATGGAAGTCAGCGAAGAAGACTTCCAAGCCGCCTTTGAATTGACCCTGCTCAGCAGCTTTCGCATGATCCGTATGACAATTCCCCATATGACAAACGGCGGATCCATACTCACCGTCACTTCGGGTTCAATCAGGGAGCCGGTCCCGCGCCTGGGCTTGTCCACGATTATGCGCGCGGGCGTGGCCGGCATGGTGAAGACCCTGGCCGATGAGCTGGCGAGCGAGGGCATCCGCCTCAACAATCTCATTCCCGGGCGCATTGACACCGACCGCGTGGCGCAGCTGGACGCCGTCACCTCGGCGAAAACGGGGCTTAGCATGGACGAGGTGAAAGCGCGCTCCATCGCCGGCATCCCGCTGGGTCGTTATGGCACGATCGACGACTTCGGCGCGGCCGGCGCCTTCCTGCTCTCGCCCGCCGCGAGTTATATCACCGGCGCAACCCTGCGCGTCGATGGCGGGTCGATGAGGTCGATATAGGCGCCGAAAATGGAAACTGTAGGGGCGACCCTTGGGTCGCCCTTTCGCAAACAAGGACATTAGGGCGAGACAAGTCTCGCCCCTACAGCGCAACGATGATGACTGGGACAGGCGTATGACCGCATACGACGACCTGACGGCGCATATCGCCGAATACCACGATCTGCTCTGCATTCTCAATACGCTGAAATGGGATATGCGTACGATGATGCCCGCCGCTGGCGCTGCCAGCCGTGGCCGGCAATTGGCGACGCTGACCACCCTGGCCAAATCCATTTTCGTCAGCGAGGAAACAGCCCGTCTGCTGGATGCGGCCGAAAGCGAGGTCGCAAGCGCCGACAGCGATTCGTATCGGGCGCGCGCCCTGCAGCAAATCCGCGACGCCTACGAGATCCACCGGCGGATTCCTTCTGACCTTGTTGCGCAGATGGCGGCGCTCGGCGCTGAGTCGGAAGCGGTCTGGGCGAAGTCGAGAACTGAAAACGACTTCCCCAGCTTCAAGCCCTATCTTTCGCAGATGCTCGCGCTCAACATCGAATTGGCGGAGGCCATTGGCTATGAAGACCACCCCTTCGACGCGCTGATTCTGCAATTCGAACCGGGCATGACCTCCGCTCGCCTGCAGCAGATCTTCGCCGAATTGAAGGCGGGCGTCTTGCCGCTTTTGGAGCGTATCGTCGCCGTCGACCAACCCTTAGCCATCGACCTCTGGGAGGCGGAATACGATCTCGCGGCGCAGAAGAAGCTCTGCCGCGAGTTGACCGCGCTGATCGGATTCGACTACGAGCGCGGCCGGCTGGACAGCGCGCCGCATCCCTTCGAGATCTCTTTCACCCGCGATGATGTGCGCATCACCACCCGCTATGACGCCAACTACCTGCCGATGTCGCTTTTCGCCGCGCTGCACGAAGCGGGCCACGGCCTTTACGAGCAGAATATCGCGCCTGAATTGACGCGAACGGCGCTCACTACCGATTTCCTTGGGCAGTACGCCGTCGGTGGCGCCAGCTATGGCGCGCACGAATTCTCTTCGCGCCTTTGGGAGAATCAGATCGGGCGCAGCCGTGGATTCTGGCGCCTGCATTTCAATCGCTTGCAAAGGCACTTTCCCGAGCAGTTCGCGGGGACCGACGCCGAGTCCTTCTACCGCGCGGTCAATCGCGTGCGCCCAAGCTTGATCCGCGTCGAGGCGGACGAAGTCACCTACAACTTGCATATCATGCTGCGAGTCGAGATTGAGATGGCGCTTCTCGAAGGCGCGGTCTCGGTCGATGAACTGCCGGAGATCTGGAATGCCAAGATGCAAGAATACCTCGGGCTGACGCCGCCCGATGACCGGCGCGGCGTCTTGCAAGATGTGCATTGGTCTTTCGGCGGCTTCGGCAACTTCCCCACCTACACCATCGGCAATATCATGGCGGCGCAAGTGCTTGCGGCCGCGCACGCGCAGATGCCCGATCTGGCGGCGAAACTGGCGGACGGCGATTACCAGGCGCTGCTGACATGGCTGAGCGAGAATATCTACCGGCATGGACGCGCCTACAGCCCCGACGAATTGCTCACGCGCGTCTCGGGCGAGGAGCTGAATACGGCGCCCTTGCTCGATTATCTCGAACATAAGTACAGTGATCTCTACGGTCTACGCTAAGCATAAAAGGACGAGCCGCATGACAGATCGCCTGCCCTTCCAAGATCCGAATCGCTCTATCGACGAGCGCGTGGAAGACCTGCTGGCGCGCATGACACTGGAAGAGAAAGCGGGCTTGATGTTCCAAACGATGGTGATGATCAGTCCCGATGGCAGCTTCGACGCTGATAGCCCGCATCCGTTTTTTGGGGTGTCTATCCGCGACCTGCTGGACAAGGAGCTGGTGCATTTCAACCTGGTTGGCTCGGCGCCGCCGGGCGAGACCGCCAAGTGGCTGAACCAGCTGCAGGGGCTGGCGGCCGAGTCGCGCCTGGGCATCCCCCTGACCATGTCCAGCGACCCGCGCCACACGCTCAACGAGCAGATGGGCGCCATGATGAGCACGCCGGGCTTCTCGCAATGGCCCGAGACGACTGGCTTGGCAGCCATCGGCGACCCGGAGTTGGTGCAGGAATTCGCCGATATCGCCCGCCAAGAGTATCTGGCAGTGGGCTTGCGCGCCGCTTTGCACCCGATGGTAGACCTGGCGACCGAGCCACGCTGGGGGCGCATCAACGGCACCTTCGGCGAAGACTCGGCGCTGACAGCCCGCTTGACCGCCGCCTATATCTGCGGCTTCCAAGGAGACAAGCTGGGACCGCAGAGCGTCGCCTGCGTGACCAAACACTTTCCTGGTGGCGGAGCGCAGAAGGACGGCAGCGACCCGCACTTCGCTTATGGCGCCGAGCAAGAGTACCCTGGCGGCAACTTCGATTATCACCTGCCGCCCTTCACAGCGGCCATCGAGGCGGGCACAGCTATGATGATGCCCTATTACGCCAAGCCCATAGGCACAGAATACGAAGAGGTGGGCTTCGCCTTCAATAAGGGGATCATCAGTGACTTGCTGCGCGGGCAGATGGGCTTTGATGGCGTCGTATGCACCGACTGGGGCGTGCTCACCGATGACGAAATCATGGGAACGCCCTTCCCGGCGCGCGCCTGGGGCGTCGAGCATCTCAGCGTGCCTGAGCGCATCGTCAAGGCGCTCGACGCCGGCGTTGACCAGTTCGGCGGCGAGTCCTGCCCGGAGCTGATTCTGGAGCTGGTTCGCGACGGGATGGTGAGCGAGGCGCGCATAGACGAAAGCGCGCGCCGCCTGCTGCGCGACAAGTTCCGCCTCGGTCTTTTCGAGAGTCGTTATGTCGATGAAGCGGCGGCCGCCAATATCGCTGGCAACGAAGCCTTCCGCGCCGCCGGAGAGCTGGCGCAGCGCAAGTCCATCGTTCTGCTGAAAAATGATGGCGTCCTGCCCCTGCGCGGGCGGCCACGTCTATACATCGAGAATGTGGATGCCGCTGTGGCCGCCGAATACGGCGATGTGGTCGATGCGCCCGAAGACGCCGACTACGCAATTCTACGCTTGGCGACGCCCTTCCAGCCGCGCGGCGACTTCTTCCTCGAGCAAATGTTTCATCAGGGAGACTTGGACTTCAAAGAACCAGAGCTTGGCCGGCTGCTGGATATCATGGCGCGCGTACCGACTATCGTCGATATCTACCTGGAGCGCGCCGCCGTCATCCCCGAGATCGCCGAGGCGGCAGCCGGGCTCCTGGCCAGTTTCGCGGTCGGCGACATCGCCGCGCTCGATATTATCTTTGGGCGCTTCCAGCCACGCGCGACTCTACCCTTCGAATTGCCCTCATCGATGGATGCCGTGCGCGCCCAAAAGCCGGATCTACCGCATGACTCGGAAGAGCCTCTCTATCCGCACGGATTCGGTTTGACCTACTAGCGCGCTTACCGCCACAGGAGCGGATCTTATGAAAATCACCGATATCAAAGTCTACCTGGCCAAGGAATGGCGCACCTTCTGCTTCGTCGTGGTCGAGACCGATGAAGGCATCAGCGGCCTGGGCGAAGCGGGCATCACCGGGCGCGAGCTGGCCGTCCAAGGCGCGATCGAGCATTTCAAGCCCCTGCTCATTGGGCAAGACCCCTTCCGCAGCGAGCATCTCTGGCAAGTGCTGTTTCGCGGCGGATTCTTCCCGGCGCAGCGCATCTTGACTGCCGCTATCGCCGCCATCGACATTGCCCTCTGGGATATCAAGGGCAAGGCCCTGGGCGTGCCCGTCTACGAATTGCTTGGCGGCCGCAGCCGAGACCACGTGCTCACTTACAATCACAATGTCGGCGACACCATCGAAGAACTGGTGGAATGCTGCCAGCGCTCACTGGACGAAGGCTGGAAGGTGCTGCGCTGGGGGCTGGAGCATCAAGCTGGCGGCATCCTTGAGCCGGGGGAAGCGGTGCGGCGCGCCATCAAGGAGATCGAGGCGCTGCGCCTGGCTCTGGGCGACGAGGTCAAGCTGGCGATCGATGTGCATACGCGGCTTGATCCGCCCGACGCGATCTGGCTCTGCCAGGAATTTGAACAGTACCGCCCATACTTCGTCGAAGACCCGCTGAGGGTGGAGAACGCGCAGTCATATCGCAACCTGCGCAGCCGCACGACCGTCCCGCTGGCGGCCGGCGAACAATACAATTCCAAATGGGAATTCCGCCAGGTGGTCGAAGAAGAGCTGATCGATTACGCCCGCGTCGACCTCTGCATCTGTGGCGGGCTGACCGAAGCCAAGAAGATCGCCGCCGCCTGCGAAACCCACTATATTGATCTCGCCGTGCACAACCCGATTGGACCCGTTGCCACCTCCGCCTTCTTGCATCTATGCCTGTCCGTGCCCAATATCGCCGTGCAAGAATTGCCGCGGCGCCCCGGTGAAAGCATGCCTGAAGTCATTCTCAATCAGCCGGAATGGGAAGACGGCTATTTGCTGCCGCCGACTGCGCCCGGCTTGGGCATTGAGCTCAATGCCGAAGCGCTCCGCCATCATACATTTGAAATGGGCGAACTGCGTCATCTGCGCCGACCTGACGGCTCCGTGACGAATTGGTAGAATAGGCGATTGGTATAGGTTGATTCCACCGAGTACACTGAGAGCGGCCAGATTCTCTCAGCACTTACGCACAGCAATGTACTGTAGGGGCGAGCCGCCGGCTCGCCCGTACGAACAGAAAGGAACTGTAGGGGCTACCCATTGGGTCGCCCACACCTTGGCGAAAGGAATGAAGAGATGAGCGACGTAAAACTGGTATGGGAGATTCGCGCGGTTCTCGGCGAGGGACCGGTCTGGGTGGAAGCGGAGAACGCGGTTTACTGGGTCGATATCATGAGCAACAAGGTCCACCGCTATGCCTTGGCTGATGGCGCCAAAACGACCTGGACCTTCGATTTTTCCGTCACCAGCCTAAACCCACGGCAGGACGGCGGCTTCATCGGCACGATTGAGGACGGCTTCGCTTTCATCGACTTTGACGTGCTTTCGGCCCAGCCAGTGCAATTGCCGGAAGCCGACAAGCCGGGCAACCGTTTCAACGATGGCAAGGTCGATAATAGCGGGCGTT
This sequence comes from Chloroflexota bacterium, assembly GCA_026707665.1. Classification (GTDB taxonomy): domain Bacteria; phylum Chloroflexota; class Anaerolineae; order Aggregatilineales; family Phototrophicaceae; genus UBA6055. Next base: position 24,696 of record JAPOWK010000007.1, on the reverse strand, counting down.
ATTGGGCGGGCACGATGGATATCGAGCAAGTGGGGGAGACCGGCTCACTCTATCGCCTCGACCCCGATCTGAGCGCCCGGCAGGTCGATACCGACTACATCATCTGTAACGGTCCCACATTCAACCTCGAAAATACGATCATCTACCACACCGACAGCATCAAGCGAATCATCTACGCGCTCGATATTGGCGCCGACGGCTCGCTGAGCAACAAGCGCGTCTTCGCTCAATTCACGCGGGATGACGAAGGCGTGCCCGATGGCATGACTGTTGATAGCGAAGATTGCATTTGGGTGGCTCATTTTGGCGGGGCGCGCCTCACGCGCTATTCGCCGGCCGGCGAGATTCTGGAAGTCCTGCCGCTGCCAGCGCTCAACATCACCAGCTGCACCTTCGCTGGCGCCAACCTGGACACGCTCTACATCACCTCGGCCAGCACCTTCATGTCGGACGAGCAACTGGCGGACTATCCGTTGGCGGGCAGCTTATTCAGCTATCAGCCGGGCGTGAAAGGAACGCCGACCGCGCTCTTCGCCGGTTGAGCAAATGGGCGACGCCGTAAGCCGCCATCACCGCCAGCAAAGGCGTGATCATCACGCGGGCGCGGGTGTCGATGCCGCTCGTTTGTACGAGAAGTGTCCCCAGCAAAAAATAGAGGCAGGGCAGAGAGAGAAAGGCGCCGGTCGCCCAGTCTTGTTGACGCCGCAGATGATTCAGCCCGATGCTCCCCACCACCAGCAATGCGACATTCCAGGCGAACCCGGGCCAGAAGAGGATTCCCGAGACTCGCAAAAGCATCCGATAGAGACCGACGGGAATGGTGAGGAAATACTGTAACGGATACTCCAGAAACACATCCAAAGCGACTTTCGTCATTGCGCTCTGCAATTGCTGGCTGCCGGCATAGTGAAAATGCCGCCATTTCGCCGTTATGCCGAACGGTTCGTTGCCGAGTGATTCTTCAACCCGCGTCGCCAGTTCGGCATAGACGGCGTCAATCTCCTGCCCGGTCGCCTGATGTAGCACCGAAGCCGCCCGGTAATAGAGCAGATTGTATGTGCCAATGGTGGTGAAGCTGCCGTTATTTAGCTGAGTGGCATTGTGTTGCGTCCAAATCCCAACACCGAGTAGGGCCGGCAAGACAAAAGCGGCGGCGGCCAAAATCTGCCCCCCCCCCCCCCCGCTACTGTGCGACGCGCAAACATCGCCCAAAGCGCCATCGGAAGCCAAAGCAGATAGGCGGCTGGGCGGGTCAATGCCGATAATACAATAAAACCCCCGGACATAGAGCCCCAGGACAGCGCAGCTAGCCGCTTGTCCGCCCCTCGAAGTTTCATCAGAGTTAGAAACGACAAAGCGAGCAACAGATTCGCCAGTGGTTCCGCCAGCAAGACGCCAGAATATTTCACGCTTGTGGGATCAAGCGCCACGATCAGCGCGGACAACAGCGTCAGTCTATGCGAGAAGTCAAATTGCTTTGCGAGCAGAAACGTGACCGGGATAATGCCAGTGGCCAGCAGGACATTGACCGCGATGATCAGCAATGGTTCCAATCCTAATGCCGCTGCCATCAGCGGGAAGAAGGGTGGGCGCAAAAGATAACCGCTATTTCGGAAAGCGAGCTCCCCGCGAACAATCTCGTCGGCCAGCATGTAATAGAGGTCGTAGTCGCCCTTGTGATAGGGGAGCAGGTCCGGCTCGTAAATCGCAAGAGCGTAAACGATACGGAAAAGCAATCCGATGAAGACCAACGACAGCAGGCCGCGATTCACCACGCAAGCACCATCGACTGAAAAAGTGGCACTCGCGTAGCTTACAGTGAATTACGCAATATGTATATATCTAAAGATAGCGTTCTGGGCAGTTTTTTCAGCTATCAGCCGGGGATGAAGGATCCGCTTTTCGCCGGTTGAGCAAATGGGCGACGCCGTAAGCCGCCATCACCGCCAGCAAAGGCGTGATCATCACGCGGGCGCGGGTGTCCATGCAGGTGGTGCAGACAAGCAAGGTGCCGCCTACGAAATAGGCGCAGGGCAGCAAGAGGAACAGCGCGTCCGCAAAGCGCCGCCGCCTTACAAGCGACCACAGCCCAATGGCACAGGCTACCAGCAGCGCGACATTCCAGAGCGCGCCCACCAGCGAAAGCGCGCCCCAGACCTCGATCAGCGATTGGTAAGCGCCCGCCAGCGCCGCCAGCGCGAATGCAGCCGGGTGCTTGAGGATTACCTCCAGCGCGACTTCACGCATCGCCGCATCTACCTGTGATGTGTTGGCGCGATGTATCTCCCGCCACTCGATCGCGCTCGCCTCGCCGACATTGCCAAGCCGCTCTTCCACTCGGCGCGCCAGGCTCTGCTTCACCGCCGATATGTCCTGTCGTCCCTGCGCCAAATGCAGGGTGGCGGCCGCGCGATAATAGAGCAGGTTGAAGGTGCCGACGCTGGTGAAGCTGCCGTTGCCGAACACCAAGGCGTTATGCTGCTGCCAAAGACCCATGCCGAGCAAGGCGGGCAATGCGATCGCCGCCGCCGCCAAGCCGCGCAGACCGGCGCGCCAACGCGCCCACGCGGCCCAGGCTCCCATCGGAATCCAGAGCAGATAAGCCGCCGGCCGGGTCAATGAGGATAAGGCAATCAGCGCCCCGGCAGCCAAGCCCCAGACCAAAGTCGCCGACCTGCCTTCCGCTCTTTTCAGCGCCAGCAGCGTCACGAAGGCCGCCGCCAGCAGGAGATTGGCCAGCGGTTCCGCCAGCAGGATACCCGAGTATTTGATGCTGGTAGGATCGAGCGCGATAATGAGCGCCGCCAGCAGCGCCGGCCTGACCGGAAGACCTAACTGCCGCGACAAACGATAGCTTAGCGGAACAATCATCAGCGCCAGCAACTGGTTCAGCATAAGCAGCAGCGGCCGCTGTACCTCGAGGGCGGCAACGATCAACGGGTAAAGCGGTGGGCGCACCAGAAATAGACGATGTGTGAAACCAATATCGCCCGCCAGTATCTGTTTCGCGGCGATGTGATAATCCCAGTAGTCGCCCGGATAATCCAGATTGAGGGAGGGACCATAGACGGAAGACGTATGGGCAATGCGGAGCGCCAAACCCAGCAGAATGATCGCTAGAAGCAAATGTCGCGCCACCTTCCCCCTCCGGCTCAATGAATCGAAACTACAGCATTTTAGCACGGATGCCCGGAGGAAGATGTCATTTTGCTTTTGGCTGAGGAGAAAGTCGGCCGCCAAGCGGAGCCGCGAGACTCATGCGCCAGCGCGCGGAGCATCCCTTGCTAGCAAAAGACAAATCGACAAGCCGGCGCCTCATTCCAAGGCGGGCGCCCAGCCTGTCGACTTGGGGCTATTTTGCAATTGCCCTTTGAGATGCAGAATGGCAACTACCCCTTGCGAACCGCCGGCGACTCGCAATGTTCAAAGGGAATTGTCAGCTCTTGACCCACTGACAATTGGTCGTCGCGCAGCAGATTATTGAAGCTGGAAATCTCACGCACTGTCATGTTGTAGAGTATGGCGATGCGGAACAGATTCTCGCCTTCGCTGACGATATGAATGCAATCGGGCGGCGGAGTTGGCGTTGGCGGAACGGGAGACGCTGTCGGCGTAGCAGCAGGCGGTGGCGGCTCAGGTGTGTCGTCTGGCGGATCCGGCGGATCCGGCGGATCTGGGTCCGGTGGATCAGGCGGATCCGAGGGCCGTGGTGGCGGTTTCGGATATTCAAAAGCGCCGACGTCACAGTTGCCATATTGCGGGCGATCGGTGAAGGGTTGATCATCAAGCAAGCAGTACATCGGATCAGCCGCGTCAATCGCCGGGCTTCCCATCTGCAGCGGATGATGGGGCGGGTTGCCAGTGAGTCCGCTAATCATGACATCCGGGCCCACGGTCAATTGCGCCTCGGCAACTAGCACTGGCTCATCCTCGGCGACCGCCTGCGCCTGGAACTCGAGGCTTTCGGACAGTGCCGCTTGGCTCTCGGCCGGTTCAGGCGTGCAGGATCCATCCTGGATGATGTTGCCGGTGAACTGAATAATGATGTCGGGATTGGGACCGCTGTGGCAATCGCCGCCGCTCTTGCTATCGGAGATCAAGGTATTGCGTATCTTGAAGTTGCCCGTCCAGCCGATGATGGCAATGCCGCCGCCTTGTTCTTCCGCCGAATTGTAAGCCCAGGTCGTGTGTGTGAGCGTCACAAACGAACTGAACGAGCTCAAGCCGCCGCCTTCTCTGGCGCTATTGTTGCTGAAGGTACTGTTCGTGATGTCGAGCGTGGTTTCGCTGCTTTCGATGGCGCCGCCTTCGTCGCCGGTATTCTCAACAAATGTGCTCTTGTTGATGGTCGCGATGCCGCCAGCGGTCTTTAAAGCGCCGCCGTCTTCAGTGGCCATGTTTTTCTTGAAGGTGGCGCCCACGATGTCCAACGTGTGCAAGCCGGTGGAACTGATAAAATAGACGCCCCCGCCGTGGCTTTTGACCGTCATGTTTCCACTGATCTCGGTGTCGGCAATATCAACATCGCTATCAATGGCGTAGATAGCGCCGCCGATGTCATTGGCTTTGCTCTCCTTTATGGCGCTGTCGCTGACGCTCAAGGAGCCGCTGTTCACATAGATGCCGCCGCCAACGGTCGCAGCCAAGCCCTTCGTGATGGTCAAGTCATTGACGCTTAAGTGACCGCCAACCACCATAATTACGCGGTGTTTGGCATCGCCGGAGATGGTGTGGCCATTGCCCTCGAGCTGTACGCGGCTCGTCAAGGACGGCAGCGCTGCCGTCAGCGTGACATTCTTCTTCAGCAGGATGATGTCGTCTCCCGTATCAGGCGGGGTAGCGGTATCATCGGGAGCGCCCCCTGCCTCACAATCGTCGTTGCCGTCGCTGTCGCCACTCTCTTCGATTTGCGCGTTGCCGTTGGCGGAGCGGATCGCGTTTGCCAGGCTGCAATTGTCATCCACTCGGATGACACAGTGAAGCGGGACCGTGGTGCTAACCGACGGCAGATTTGTCGAGCCAGACACCGGATCCACTTCCACTGTTGTGGTTTGGCCGCAATAATCCTCATCGCTGATGACCCAGGTCACTTCCCGCGCTTCGTCTCCTTCTATTGTTTTCTCGTCCGCAGCCTCGAAATAGGGGAGCCAGGTGGCGCTGTCTATGGTTTGATCGCCGCCGCTCAGCGCGCAGCTCAGGATGTGCTCGTCGTTTACAACGAGGTTTTCACAGCTAACCGTTAATTCGTCAGTTGGTTCCGGCGAGCACGCAAGCGTAATCGATGTTTCCACCGTCGGAAATACGGATTCGCCGGATTGCGCTGCCACCGAGACCGTGGTACTCACGTCGCAATATTCATCGGCGATAACCCAAGCCGCCGTCGGTCGGGATGTCGTCTGCTCGTATTGCTCCTCGAAACTGGGGGTCCAATCTGCGGACGTGATCGCGACTTCGCCAGCGTTCGCCGTGCAATGCAGGATGTCGTGGTTGTCGCCGGTCACAATCTCGCAGCTGATCGTTATAAAGTCGACCGTGACAGAGTCTGACGCATCGCTCCGATCGCTGCCGCGAATGGTCTTGACGCCGTAAACATACTGTTCACCTGGCGTCGTGGCGCTGGTATCGGTGTAGCTGGTTTCGCTGTCGCCAGTGTCATCCACGAGAGTCGTTAGATCAGTTTCGTCTTGCAAGGGACGCCGGCGCAAGATTTCATAACCGTCTACCTGTCCATCCGGCGCTGTCCAAGTTATGCTGATGCCCTCGGCGCTGACGCTCGCCGACAAGTCAGTCGGAGCCGTAAGCGGGGGAGGGTCCTGCGCCACGACCGGGCTCAGCGCCATAACGATAAAACAGACGATAAGACAAAGAGTGCGTAACATCAGGAAAGCTCCTACTGTTAACAAGTATCATCACATGCCCCCAGCGTGACAGGGGGGCATTGCGAAGTCATATTAGCATGGTTACAAAAGCGCTGCTTGAATATTGCTAGGCAATGTAATAAATGAGATATGCAAGCCGTCAACGCAATTTACAGTGCGGTGAATTACCAGCGCGCTGAACAGGCTTCCCCGCGCGGGCTGTCGAAGCAGGCGCGGACTTGCCGATAGGGCAGGAACGGATGCGCGGTCAGGCGAACTTCACTGATGAAGCCGGCGGCCCTTCCCCGTTTCATCCGCCATTCCTGCCGCTGACATTCGAGCCTTACCTGCATCCCCGGCAGCGTCGCCGCCGAGAGCGCCAGCAAGGTCAAGGCCGCGTCTCGCAAACTCGCGCTGACCCGAGCGAGCGACATCGGGGCGGGATGATCGAATACCACTAGACCAGGCAGCCCTCGCCGCGAAAGGCTGCGGATCAGAAGCAGCGCCTGCTCTAAAGAAATTCCGCTAGGCAGCAGCAAGCGCTCGTGTTCAATCCCGGCCGCGGCCGCCTTGGGCCGGTCTAGTAAATGCGCCATATCCAGATACAGGACCGGGATGCCTTGCCCCTGCGCGCTCGCAACCGCCCGATATAGCAAACTTCGGGCGCCCGATGTTGGCTCGCCGCTGATGCAATGGGTTCCGCCCGCCAGCAAGCCGCCATCCAGCAACTCATCAACCGCTCTCACACCGGTCGGCAGGGTCTCGTGGACCGGCGCCAGCACGGCAGCAGGAGAAATAGCCTGATAACCGAAGCGCTGGCTCATCTCGGCAGTGTGCAAATCTAGCGACATCTCATCTTCAACTTTCGCCGTGTCCATTCCGAATATGTATAAGGTAGCTCATTAGTTCTAATTTGTCAAGCCTTTGTCCCACTGCCCTGCAACATACCTGATGAAAGGGCGAGCCATTGCTGCGCGCGCACACCGCAGGACTGTCGCCCGCGACATCGCCGGTGGCCATCGGATGACTCGCCGGGCTGTTTGGACGCTGACTGCCGGTCGCCCTGTTTTGAAACCGCCGCAATCACCCACCTGCCCTTCCGCCTCATGAGCGGCGGGCTTATCATGAACGCTCGAAGCAGACGCAGCCGAAAAGACAGCCAAATGATTGCCATGGAAGCAAACATCCGCCCACCCTTCTCGCTAGAAGACGCAAGCGCTATCGCAATCGCAAATTACGGCATCCAGCCCACTGACATCCTGGCTCTGCCCTCCGAGCTCGACCGCAACTTTCACCTGCGCGCCGCCAACGGCGAGGGTTTCGTTCTCAAGATTGCCCACATCAGTGTCTCCGATGGCGTGCTCGACTTGCAGAACAAAACCCTGCAGCACCTGCAAACGACAACGGATTGCTTTCCGCAACTCGTATCGACGATCGAAGGCGAAGATGCGATTCGCGTCAGCGCCGGCGATGGCGAGATCTACCGCGCTCGCCTGCTGCGCTATATCGAGGGCGTCCCCCTCAGCGAGTTCCGTCCACATTCGGACGCGCTGCTCGAAGACATCGGGACAAAGTTGGGCGTGCTCAGCTCCGCGATGGGGAGCTTCCGCCACGCTGAAAAACGGCTGAATTATCGTTGGAATATCCGCAATCTCGGCGAAGTCGCCCGCTACGGAGGGAACCTGCCACCGGCGAGGAAATCGCTTCTCGATCACTTCTTGCGCCTCTACCAGAACGAGGTCCTGCCCGCCTTGCCCCGCCTCCGCCACAGCTTCACCTACAACGATCCCAACGATAGCAACATCCTCATCCACGCGCACGGTCCTGAATTGCCCCGCGTCGCCGGCATGATCGACTTTGGCGATATGGTCTACGGGCCAACTGTGACCGACCTCGCGGTCGCCCTCGCCTATATCATGATGGAAAGCGACGACCCGCTGCAAAAGGCGGCTTGCGTCATCCGCGCTTATCATCGGGAGTTCCCGCTTCGCAAAGAGGAAATCGGCTTGCTCTTCCCTCTGATCGCCGCGCGCCTTTGCCTGAGCGTCTGCATCTCATGGCATCAGCAGGAGCAGGAAAGGGACAATCGGCATTTGAGTATCAGCGAAGCCGGCGCCTGGGCGCTGCTGGCGAAGCTGCGCGAGATCCACCCGCGATCGGCTCACTACCATTTTCGCGCCGCTTGTGGCGCCCCCGCCTGCCCACAATCCACCGCCGTGACCGATTGGCTGGATGCGCAATCATTCGCGCCCATCCTCGGCGAGCCCTTGACCGACAAGAACAGCAAGACCGTCGATTTCGGCATGACCAGCCGCTTGCTGGCGCGTGTGACCGACCTGGCCGATCCCGCCGCCTACGCCGAACCCCTGCGCCGACATCTCCGCGGAGACAAGATCGGCATTGGCTACTACAACGAAGTTCGCCCCATCTACTTGGCCGATATGTTCGCCATCGACCATCATCAGAGGCGGACGGTGCATCTCGGCGTCGATATCTTCGCGCCCCCGGCAACAGCGATCTACGCGCCAATGGCGGGCCAGATTCACAGCTTGGCTGACTATACAGAAGCGCAGGACTATGGTCCGGTTCTCATCATCAAGCACGAGCCGAGCGACGATCTATGCTTTTACACGCTTTATGGTCATCTCTCGCCCGAATCGCTGGATCGCTGGGACGTCGGCGATAGTGTTGATGCCGGCGCGCTGCTCGCCAGCATCGGCGACTACCCTCGCAACGGCAACTGGACGCCGCATCTGCATTTTCAAATCGTCGTTGATCTCCTGGATTTCGGCGACAACTTTCCCGGCGTTTGCGCGCCGAAGCTTCGCGCCTTATGGACGTCGCTTTCGCCCGACCCCAACCACATCTTGCGCCTGCCCTATTCGACGCAGCCGCCACAGAAACCTGGACGCAAGAATCTGCTCCGACGGCGGCAAGCAGCACTGAACCCGGCGCTGAGCCTCTCCTATCAGCAGCCGTTGATGATCGAGCGCGGCTTCATGCGTCATCTGTACGATGGCGAAGGGCAGCCCTATCTCGATTGCGTGAACAACGTATCCCATGTGGGCCACAGCCATCCGCGCGTTGTTCGCGCCGCGCAAGATCAATTGGCTCTGCTCAATACCAACACGCGCTACCTGCACGATGCGATTCTGGAATACGCCGAGGCGCTGACGGCGACGCTGCCCGCGCCATTGTCCATCTGTTTCTTCGTCAATAGCGGCAGCGAAGCCAACGAACTGGCGTTGCGGCTGGCGACCGCGTACACCGGCGGCGCCGATTTCGTCGTCATCGACCATGCCTATCACGGGCATACGTCGGCGCTGATCGACATAAGCCCTTACAAATTCGACGGACCTGGCGGCAGCGGCAAGCCGGCTCATGTCGAGGTCGCCCAAATGCCTGACGGTTTTCGAGGTCCTGGCGGCGGCTTTGGTCATGGCGCTGGCGAATTCTACGCGCGCTCGATTGCGGAGAAGATAGAAGCGATCCAAGCGCGGGGCAGGCAAGTTGCCGCCTTCATCGCCGAGGGGATGATGAGCTGCGGCGGTCAAATGCCACTGCCCGAAGACTATCTCGAACGCGCCTACAAATTGGTGCGGGAAGCCGGCGGCCTCTGCGTGGCCGATGAAGTCCAGACGGGCTTCGCACGCGTCGGCAGCCACTTCTGGTCCTTCGAGCTTAGTGGCGTCACGCCGGATATAGTCACCATGGGCAAGCCGATCGCCAACGGTCATCCTCTTGGCGCCGTCGTCACCCGGCCCGAAATCGCCGCCGCTTTCGACAATGGCATGGAATACTTCAACACCTTTGGCGGCAATCCCGTCTCCTGCGCCATCGGCCTTGAAGTGCTGTCGATTATCCAGGACGAAGGCTTGCAGCAGAATGCCTTGAATACCGGCCGCTACTGGATCGAACGCCTTCGTGAATTGCGCGCGCGCTTTCCACTCATTGGGCAGGTTCGTGGCGCCGGACTGTTTCTGGGCATTGAGCTGGTCCGCGACAGAGATACGCTCGAGCCAGCTGACTGGGAGGCGAGCTATATCACCGAGCGCATGAAAGAGCGTGGCATCCTCATCAGCACCGAAGGACCGCATCACAATGTGCTCAAGCTCAAGCCGCCGATCATCTTCCGGCGCAAGGATGTGGACCTGTTTGTCGACGTGCTCGCGGACACGCTGCGGGATACAGTCCTGCGCGTCGACTAAGTGGCGGCTGTTGCATTTATTTCACTTATTGCGTTTGTTGCGTTTGTGTGGTAGGCTTTGCAAAGACATACACACAAAAAGGAGAAAACCATGAATACCTATAGCAGTGCCGCACATTGTCCGTTTCATGACGCGTATAACCAAAATCACGCGGCAGAATAGACAGGCTAAGGCGATGACTGCTACTTTGCTGGACAGTAGCTCAGGTCTTGTGCCCGTAAATGAGTCCACGATTGCACATGAATCATCCATCGCTCTTGCTCGTCATATTCAGAAAGGAGAAGACCTGAAGATTCGTGTCGAAGGTGACCAGGAAGAGGAAGTGATCGTGATTCCTGCCGCTATCGTGACACTGCTCTTGGGCATGCTGAGAATGAAGGCCAATGGTCTGAGTATGGCCTTGGCGCCGATACATTCAGAATTAACAACTAGTCAGGCAGCGGAGATCATCGGCGTCTCGCGACCCCATCTGATCAAGCTGCTTGAAACCGGTGAAATCCCGCATCACAAAGTTGGGAGTCACCGACGGATTCAAAGGGAGGATGTCATGACATATATGCAGCAACGTCGCCGCAGACGAGCGGCCATCCTCGATGAATTGACTGCTGAGTCACAAGAACTGGGACTATATGACTAGCACGCCGGTACCTACCGCGATTGTCGATACGAATGTCCTGCATCCTGCTGGGATGCGGGATATTCTCCTGCGAGTAGCCAAAACAGATCTCTATAGACTCAAATGGTCGCAGGACATTCGAAGTGAATTGATTCGTACTATTCACAAAGTGCGACCTGACTTAGATCATGCGCAATTTGAAAGGCACACGCTGGCGCTGATGGATGAGTTCTTTCGCGATGGATTTGTTACGGGGTATGAGACCCGCGTCGACGATCTGGAAGGTATCGACGCAAAGGATCGGCATGTGGCGGCTGCCGCGATTCAAGGCGCTTGCAGTGTTATCCTTACAAACAACCTGAGACACTTTCCTGCGGACGTGTTGGCGCCACACGGAATCACGGCGCAGAAGCCTGACGATTTCTTGGTGCCTATTCTTCTCATGAACCCCGATAAATTCTGCGAGGCCGCGCGCCAACATCGCGTCAGCCTTACGAAGCCACCATATAATGTCGAAGCGTATCTGACTAAGTTAGCACGAGACGGTATAAACAGGACGGCTACAGAACTCTCGTACTTTGCATATCTGCTTGATTGACCAAACCTACGTTGGACAGCAGTCGTGTTTTCGGCGCTTCCAGCCTGTATTTGACACGCATTTTATCATTTATTTTCTCCAACTGTGCACACCGTACATGCTTAGGACTCGATCAAGGCGAACTTCAACGTCTACACAAACGAACTCCCAATCATCGGCGAGATTGGGCTCAAGCACGAATCCAACCAAGCAGATGAAGTAGTCGCCCCTTAGCCTCTGGGAGCAATGTCGGCGTCCGATAGCGGACGAAGCAAACGGGCGACGCGGACCAGCGCTAGTTAGTTTTCAGCTTAAGCTTGGCCGCCCCAATCACCAACGCAGCTCCACCGACTCGCCCGTCGCCACCGACTCGTTCAGCGCCCGCGCCAGCGCCTTCAGACCGGCATCGCTTTCGGGCTGCCACCACTCCCCGGTTCGCGGCCTCCCGCCATTTCCAAAACGAACGTAGCTATCGCTTTGGCTCTTTGCGGCTGGAGCAAGGCCGCCACGACCGATGCAGCCGACCTATCCCAGTGTTCGAGTTGTTTGTGTCCAATCTGTTGGCTATCTGTTAGAAAGTTTGCACTGTGTTTCGGCGTGTCGGCGCGATGTCGCCGGATACAATCCCTAGCTGTGTCAAAGGCAACGCTCACAAAAGCGACCGGCGGCCAACGCTGGCATCAAAGGTCTTCCCTTGCCGAACGATGGGATCGAGGAAGCGGAAGGGTTCCTGAGTCCCCGGCGTCCCACCATTAATCTCCGGGCATTTGGTTATGGAGCGCATCAAATAGAGCGACTGCTGTAGCAAAGTCTTTTCCGGCTAATCCCTCAATAGGCGCTCTATCCTGGCATTCATCCAACGGATAGCACCATGTCATGCTAATTCTTCCAACGATGGAAGGGCAGAATTGCTTGTCGGGACTGACTTGGCGCCAGTTGTCAATTCCAATATTGAGACACTCATTTGAAGCTGATGATATTCTGTCGGCCAATTCGTGTATGTACGCTCACACGAGTTTTAATTTGTGAACATCGGACAAGTGATAATACCTTACGGTTTTGTCAGATACTTTGGGGCAGACAAGATCTCATGGATCCTATCATCAGTTCGCATGATGACCACCTATTAATTGGTTATTGCACTTCTATGGTCAGATTCGGCGCAGATCATGCCGTGTGATCGGGGCTGTAATCTAAATGGGACTAGCGTCATCTCAGTCAGTATTATTGCGTTCTTCAAGAGTTGATTTCGACAGTGCGTGATTTTCGGTCAACTGAACCAGATCGGGCGCTGTCATATCCAACGCAAAGGCAATTCGCAGGACAACTCGTAGCGATGGGCCCTTCCGCCCTCTCTCAAGATCGCTGATGTATGTTCGATGCAGCCCAGCTTGAAACGCGAGCGCCTCTTGAGAAAGCCCTAGCTGTAGCCGGCGCGTTTTGACAGCACTTCCAAATGCCTTGTCAATATCGCTCATGCCGAATCTGTCCTTTTGATGACAGATTGTGAGGCATATGAGTCAATCTGCTACATACTGTTGTCTATCATGCTATTGTATGCAATCGTCAATAGCGATATAGTCAGTAATGTAGACTAATGTATGCACGACTCCTGATGTATGAGAGGAAAAAGATGGCTAGGCAAGATAGACAAGGCGCAGCCGGTGCAATGAAGCGGTCGGCGGGCAATGCATTTGGAAACGTCATGGGTTGCAGGTGGCTGCAATAAGGCCGCCTCGGCCAATGCAGCTGACCTGCCCCTGTGTTAGAATAGTTTGTGTCTCATTTGTCTTTAGTCCGAAAGTAAGTTGGAATTGTGTTTCGGCATGACGACGAGGCGTCGCCGGACACTAACCAATCCTGTTATAGGCAGAGTTCAAAAGAGATCGGCGGCAGCGGAGGGCAACTCGCATTTCAGCGCGACGAACGCGTTAAGCCAATTCAACGAGCTCCGGTTTCCGGGCTCTGGCAATGATGCGATTTCACGTCTAGAACGCGTCCAATCATATCGCGCCAATCTTGCTGGGGAAGAATCCAAACAGTATTGAGCCTCTCCCTATTTAGTGCATGTATGAATGCGCAAACATGAGTCAGCCGCTTAAACTAACCGTATATGCCGGACACGAAACCACCCTCCGTTCCTGGGACGAAGCAGGTCTGCTTGAACGCGAGCTAAAGCCCTATCGTCGTCTCCAGTCCAGAGACGTCAAAGTCAGCCTGGTGACCTATGGCGGGCCCGAAGAACTCCAGTACGCAAACAGGATGCCGGACATCGAGATTCTCTGTAATCGTTTCGGACTGCCCAACAAGACCTACCTCCGCCGCGTTCACCAGGCCCATGGTCTCGCGCTGCTCCGAAGTCAAGTTCTGAAAGCTCACTCGACGACCGCGCTCATCTCAGCGCTCCGAGCGCACTGGGCTTGGCAGGTGCCGTTTATTGCCCGCCTGAGCTTCAATTGGTCTGAATCCGCCCGAATTAAGCAGCCTGGCAATACGATTCTGGCACAGCGCGTGGATGACATCGAGCGAACGACAGCGGCTCGAGCAAGCCACATCATCGCCGCAACACAAGAAATCGCAGACGCGCTGACCATCAAAGATCCGGCCGCGGCATCAAAACTGACATTGATTCCAAATTATGTGGACGAAGAGCTTTTTCGCGACATACACGGGGAAAAACATTTTGACCTTGTATTCGTCGGACGCTTGAACAGGCACAAGAATCTGGCCGCGCTCTTGCAGTCCGTTGAACGACTCGGGCTTTCGATTGCGATGATTGGCGGCGTTTCGACCCATGTTCGGGAAGTCCACGATGACAGAACTTACTTTGCCGAGATCAAGGCGCGTTTCGGCGATCTCAATGGGCGGATCCATTGGCTCGGACGCATCAAAAACGAAGAACTGCCTGTTTACATCAATCAGGCGCGCGCCTTTGTTTTGTGTTCGCTTATCGAAGGGCATCCGCGCGCTTTAGTGGAAGCGATGGCATGCGGCATGCCAATTATAGCAAGCAATGTCTTCGGGATAAGCAATGTCATAGAACATGAAGAGACCGGCTATCTCTGCGAAACGGACGCCGCCAGCATCGCCAGCGCCATTGAACAAGTCTTGTCGGCGCCCGCACTTATGGAAAGAATGGGCGCCAAAGCCAGACAGTTCGCGCTTGAGCATTACTCGCTGAGTAAAGTGGTACAACGTGAATACGATCTGCTGACCCAGGTTGTGAAACAGCATCCAGTTGACAGCGTACCGCGGCGGTTTGCGCAATACGTTTTGCGGCGCAACCCGCGCATGTGAATCAAACACTGCGGGGCGAAGTACAAGTTTCGCAATCGTAAGGCGGCGCAGCTCAGCTTCTTGAACAGGCGACTTGCGGCTTGAAATGATGGCCAGCCGGGCGACATCGTTCGACGACTCGCCTCACGCTTCAATCCTGGCGATTTCCAATTCTCGCTCAATTCTCGCCCCGGTAGCGCCAACAGTTCCACCTTGGCTGATGCCGCTCTCGAAGTCATAAACAATCACCTGGACCGAATAGGCGCCCGGCGGAAGTGGCTCAATATCCAACTCATGGACGGACAGCAAATCGCGCCTTAGCACATGATCGGCTTGCAGCGCCTTGTTGCCGGCTTCGTCAAAGAACTGAATCGAAAACGAGTATACGTTCCCCGTATCGTTCGTCCATGCAAAGAAGAAGCGCATTTTTTCTACGCTGATCTCATACGAAGCGTTGTGCAGTTGCAGGCCGCTGTCATACACGACGTCAATCACGCTGCTGTCATCCATGGCAGCGCAGGGAGTATCCGCCCTTAGATAGAGGTCGATGGTTGTTCGCTCGTCTTCAGCGAATCGCGCGCAGAAGCGAAACCGCTCGCTGAACCATCCTTGATACGCTTCACTCTGCTCGGCGGCGAATTCCAGCTTACCATTGAGCAGCCAAAGCGCACTGTATTCTTCCAGATCGAGAGTTGCTTCACCCGCCGGCGCTGTCGAACTTTGGATGCTGATCTTGGCCTGCTCATCCATGCTAAGGGTCACGATGGTTCTATCGATTTCGGCGAAATGGCGCAGAAACCGCAGAAAATGATCGTTCACCCGGGTTGTTGGCGGAAAGACCAGCACAAGTCCGTGCCGCTCAGCAAGCAACGATGAATTTTGCAGTGCGTCGGCGTAATCCTGCGTAAAGCGATGACGGTCGCTCAATTCACCCGGGCAGCTTTCGTGAAGGTCGCGCAGCCGATATATCGACGTGAAGCCATTGTGAAAGGCCGGCTCGATGCCGTGGAAACTTTCACGTATCTCTTCCCAATCTTGGATGATGTCATGATGGTGAAAAACAATATGGCTGAAACCATCCTCTTCCAACTGCGCCAATCCAGAGCGGTAGGCTTCCTGCTCTACCATTTCGCAGTGGATGGGTTGCTGACCGTGCCAGGCATTGAGCAGGATATTGCCTCTCATATAATCGAAGGCGCTGTCCGGCGTGCGGCTGACGGCGCCCTCCGCGTGCGGATAGCCGCTTAGTGACTGATACAGATTGTAGACCTTCGAATTGAGCCGCCCTAGCGGAAGGTTAATCAAGCGAATCTCTCGGCTGTCTTCTTCCTCGGCGAGCCAGTCGAGAAAGGCAAACTGCCCTTTGGCGAATATCCAGTTCTTCACCGGAATGTAGTATTCAGAGGCGACAACCACCACCAGCAAGATGATGAAACCCGCTCGCCCCGCAATCGGTCGCCACGATTTAAGCGCAGCCAGCCCATAACATGTCAATACGGCTAGCGGCAAAAGCGCGCCGATCTGAAAATTGTCGGCTTCGTAAAAGGGACGAAATACAGATGGCAGTATTTCGGTCAGGTAGTGCTTCGGCAGCTGAATATCATAATACGCAATTCCGTTCACACGCGGAAAAGACCCCAGCCGCAGTACCAAGAACACAATGCAGAGCGCCAACCACGGCAACATAGGGCGGCGCGTTCTTCGCCAAATCAATCCGACCGCAATCAAGACAAGCGGCAAATAGCCCAGAAAACTGGTGCTGCTTAGCCAGTAGCCAGCCGGCTGTAGCACGTCACTTACCAAAGTTCCGGCGAAGGGATTGCCGTGATTGACAAAAAATGAAATTAGATCCGTTCTGACTTCGCCACCGCCGCGCCATTCCAAGGCGGCATCGAGTGACTGTGAACTGGCCATCATCGGATAAATTCGCCAAAGGCTTGAAATAACGATGGCCGCGATGAGAAATGAGACAAGTTGCCAGAAACGCCTGCTGCGCCAGTGTGACGCAGCGAATGCGCAGATCATAAGCCCAAGCGAGAGCACCGCGCAAACATAAGCATAGATGTTGATCACACTTGTTACGCCCGTGAGCAGACCGGCAACAATGACCCATTTCCCGCGGTCTTCGTGAATCCCACGGTGAAAGCCGTAAATGATTAATGGCAGAGTCGCGACCAGGGCGTTATTTGGGTGATTTGGATGCCCGATCACATGAGGACTGAATCCGAATACGATCGCGCCAAGCAAGGCGATCCATTTGTCCTCCATCAGCCAGCGCAAGTACACGTACGCGGCGAGAGTTGAACTGAAGATGATCAGCATATAGGCCAAACTGAAGGCGTTGGAGACCGGCATTATCGTTTGTAAGGCGTTAATTACGACAATGTAGGGCAGATTCAAAGGATGGTAGACCAGCGATACGCCCCTCGGATAGAAAATCCGGTCGCTGAAGAATCGATCCGCTTGTCCGCTAAGGAAGAGCTTGCCGTACCAGGTGTCCCAGATCTCTGTGAGGGCGTCGCCGTCTTGTCCAACGGGTAGCCAGAACACCTCCGTCCGAAAAACATAGAGGATGGTTGGGAAGGTCATCACCAAAGTCAGCAGGGTGACGATGACCAAGAGGTGACGATGACCGCGTAATAGACTAAGAATACGCGACCTGGAAGCTCTCATCGGCAGAATACGAATCTCCAACCCAGTTGCCAGCAACAGCGAATCTGTTGGCAAATTCTATACCGCACAGCGCCGTCCACAGCCTTGCCTGCGCGCCCATTGCATCGATACCGCTTGGCAGACGCAACTGACCAACAAGTATAATCGAGCGAATGCAATAGAGTATCCTCGAATCACCTGCAGGTAACTTGCATGGCTCGCGGCGCATGGCAACGCATTTGGATAAGGCGAGATCGGCGCAACGGACGGAATTTGACCGACAGGCATGGAGCGCGCATCGCTTCGCCCGCACGCGCGCTGCCAAGGCTCAGCCTGTCGCAGAATCCAGTTATAACCTATATTCATGGGGCTTGCGGAAACTAGCAGTGAGGATTTAGCGACCATGACCCTCAGAATCAATACCCCCGGCGTCGAAGTCAGCGGCGAAATTTATCCCGAATATGAGTCAATTTTGAGGGCCGAAGCGGTCGATTTCCTCGCGAGCCTGGCGCGGAAGTTCAGCGCCCGTCGCGATGAGTTGCTGCAAGCGCGGGAAGCGCGCCAAGCCGCCATCGACAGCGGCAAACTGCCCGACTTCCTGCCGGAAACGGCCGCCATTCGCGATGATCCCTCCTGGCGCGTCGCCCCGGTCCCGGCCGACATGCAAGACCGCCGCGTCGAGATCACCGGACCTACCGACCGCAAGATGGTCATCAACGCGCTCAACTGCGGAGCCAAAGTCTTCATGGCCGACTTTGAAGACGCCAACGCGCCCAGTTGGGAGAACATGGTCAGCGGTCAGATCAACCTGCGCGACGCCGTTAACCGCAGTATCACCTTCACCAATCCTGATGGCCGCTTCTATCAGCTTAACGAGCAGACCGCCACGCTCTTGGTGCGTCCGCGTGGCTGGCATCTGGATGAATGCCACTTCCTGGTCGATGGCGCGCCGATCCCGGGCGGGCTCTTTGACTTCGGACTTTATTTCTTTCACAATGCCCAGGCCGCTCTGGATCGGGGCAGCGGTCCCTACTTCTATCTGCCGAAGCTGGAAAGCCACTTGGAAGCGCGCCTCTGGAACGATGTATTCATCCACGCGCAAGACACGCTGAGCCTCCCGGGTGGCACGATCAAAGCGACTGTCCTGATCGAAACGATCACCGCCGCCTTTGAAGCCGAAGAGATCCTTTACGAACTGCGGGAGCATTCGGCCGGGCTCAATTGCGGGCGCTGGGATTACATCTTCAGTTACATCAAGAAACTGCGCAAGCATCGCGAATACCTGCTGCCGGATCGCGCCCAAGTGACGATGACCGTGCCCTTCATGCGCAATTACACGCTGCACGTGATCAAGGTCTGCCACCGCCGCGGCGCCCATGCGATGGGTGGGATGGCGGCGCAGATCCCCATCCGCAACGATCCCGAACGAAATCAGGCGGCGCTGGACAAGGTCCATGCCGACAAGCTGCGCGAGGCGAAAGAGGGACACGATGGCACTTGGGTGGCGCACCCGGGCTTGGTGCCGATTGCGACAGAAGTCTTCGACGAATACATGCCAGCGGCGAATCAAGTGGATCGGCAGCGCGAGGATGTAAACGTCTCGGCGGCGGATCTCTTGATGCCCAGCTCAGGCGACATCACGGAAGAAGGCTTGCGCCTGAATCTCAAGGTTGGCATCCAATACCTGGAAGCCTGGCTCGGCGGCAATGGCTGCGTCCCGCTCTACAATCTAATGGAAGACGCCGCTACCGCCGAAATCAGCCGGGCGCAGGTCTGGCAATGGCTGCACCACAATGCCACGCTCGCTGATGGCCGGCCGCTGACGCTCGCGCTCTATGGTCAGTTCCTGGAAGAAGAAATGGACGCCATCCGCAGCGAGGTCGGCGATGCGCGCTTCAAAAGCGGGCATTTCCAGCGGGCGATGCAGCTATTCGACGAGATGATCCGCGCCGATGATTTCAGCGAGTTCCTCACCCTGCCGGCGTATCAATACCTGTAGACCGAAGAATGGCAAACTGCCAGCCCGGTGGTTTGCCCGGCCGCGCTTTATTCTTGGCGCCGCGTGACGAACCAGAACGCGCCGACCGAGACCAAAACCATCAGCGCCACCAGCATCAGTCCGCCGTCGTAGGTGCCGGTCTCGTCGCGCAGCCGCCCGACGATCCAAGGTCCCAGCGCCGCGCCCAAGCCAAACATGCCCCCCATCAGTCCGTTGATAAAACCCAGGCCCTGCCCATAAAAGACATCGCTGGCTAAGGCGGTTGTCTGGCTGCTGCGTGTGCCCTCGCCGATGGCGAAAAAAAGGGCATAAGGCAGAAGGATGAGAGTGCCGCCAATCGCGGGCAGCAGGGCCAGCATGCAGACCGCGCCAAGCAAACCGCAGGCGCCAAGCGTGAAAGCGGCTGAGCGCCCAAATCGGTCGGAAATCCAGCCCATTGCGATGAAGAATATGCTCGTCAGCAAACCCGCCAAGCCGACTACGTTGGCCGCCGTCGCCCGTTCAATGCCGGTCGACTGCATGTAGGCGATCTGATGCACGGTCAAACTGCGTACGGGCCCCATGGCGGTAAGACCCACGAGCACCAAAGCCCAAAACTTAGGCTGCCGCAGGAAATTCCGCCAGGCCACGCGCTGCGTTAACGGGCTCCCGGGCCGTCTCGGCGAAGCCGGCGGCTTCTCTAAACCAATGACCATAAGAGGCAAGACTACGAAAACGCAAATCAACGACAAGACCAGATAGGCGCCGCGCCAGTCGAAAAGCATAATCAGCAGGTTCGTCAGGGGCACAAAAACCAGCGAACCCAAGCCGGTGCCGGCGAAGGCGATGCCGATGGCCCGTCCGCGCTGCCGCGGCGTCGTCCAGCCCGCCACGATCGACGCCACCGGGCCAAGACCGGTGATGCCCACGCCGCAGCCATCAAGGATGCCATAGGCCAGCAGCAAGTCCGTCAGCGTATTGGCGCGGCTGCTCAGGGCCAACCCCGCCGCCATCAGCAGCACGCCCAGGCCAAACACCGGGCGCGGCCCATAGCGATCGATGGCGATTCCGGAGAGGGGCGCCGAAACCGCCACGCAGAGCATGCTCAGGCTGAAAATCGCGGCGGATGCCTCGTTGCTCCAGCCCTCGACCAAGACGAATTCGGCAAAGAAGACCGAAAACGAGAAGCGAATGCCGAAGATGATGAAGATCGATAGCGTGCAGACGATGACAATGCGCGCGGCGCTGGGGAGTGGATCGTCTGTTTGCGGGGTCATCAACTAGGCGGCGAGTTCGGGAAGCGCCTCGTGTCGGGAAGACCAAAGAACAGGATTCATGGCGAGATTTCGCAATGCATCCATCTCGGTCTCAATGCTCTTGCGCTGCGCATCATTCAAGATAGGATAGAGTCGCGCGCCACTGGGCCTGCTATCGCGGATATCCCACCACCGCCAAGCCACTTGCTCCACCGCGCCGCGACCAGGATTGTTTATGCCGATGAGCACTCGATGAGGCTTATTGCCTGAAGGCGGGATGACGTACTTGTAATCCACATAGTAGCCGCTTTTCCCATTAAATCTCTTGGCGTCAAACCGAATATTGGACGTGTCCAGCCAAGTTCCAATGCCTGCGTCAAATGGATGTTTGTCTTTGGAAAGGGGCGCAATATAGTGGAGATCATCGACGGCAATCATCGCTTGCAGGAGATTATGCAACTTCAATGCAAAGTCTTTGGCTGTTGCACGCGTCACAAGGTCATTGCCTTCCCGCTTCACTCCAAATCCATTTAGGTTTAACTGCATCAAATTCCTGCATCGTTTACTTTCCACAGTCAAGCCGCAGAACTCTAGGTCTTCAATCGTGTAGCCATCGTCGGTCAGAATAATCTCGTCGCCAGAAAGCTCTGCGTAGACTTGCATCATGTCATTGTGTCGATCCAAGAACGGGGTAGTGATTTCTACACCATTCTCGATTGTTCGCAGCGTTGTACTCTCACTCATCCAATTGTGATACTTTTCGGTCAGCTGTCTGATTTGATCAATCATCAGATTAAGCCTTTCTGTACCCGAACATATGGTGGCCGAACGATATTGCAGAAACGCATGAAATCGTCCAAGGTCACCTGCATATCGTCAAGATCAGAAAACTTGTCAGATGGTGGCGTGATCGCCCACCTATCGTGAAATCCCTCCCTATACAGATGGAGATGGGGCGGTTGAACTAGTGTGCCGTCATCGTTGCGATGGGGTCTACCTCCCAAGTCCAGCCTCACAAGTCTTATCTCAGTCCGCGCTCGTGTTTGCAGCTTTACGCGAAGCTCTTTGCGACGCCCTCGTGATAAATCCAGCAGAAAGTTCTCCCGCGAGTCTAGTGATTGAAGATGCAACACTATCTGCTTTCCATGCAATGGAAAGGGATTCACTGCATCGTCTACTCGACGTTTTTCCATAGTCAACAAGTAATCTGCCTCTTCCTGGGTCATCAAAATGTCAGGCAATAGGCGTTCCTCCATCAATCTTGGTAGCACGTCATATTCAACAGATTTCCACACCCAAATCCTAGCATTATCAGCATACTACTGCAATAACACCGCCATCGTCGCATTCGCCGCCGGCATCACGCCAATCCGCGCGTCGCAGGGCAGCTTCTCCAGCGCCCAGTCGATCGCCGTCTGCAAATCCGGCTGGGGATGCAGCAGCAGCGCTCGCACGAATTCATCATCCAGTTCAGATACCAGTACCGAATGCACCCGCGCCGCATCGCGGGAGACCTGGAAAGCTTTGTGCCTCCCCACCTGGAAGCCTTCGCGCTCAAAGCGATCCAAGACGGCTTCGTGGCTGCGCATCGGCGGATTCTTCATCCACACTTCATAATCGATACTGCCGCTGCCTTCCGGGCAGGCGGCGCAGAGGATCAAGACGCCCGCTGATTTCGTCACGGCGGCGGCGTGCGCCAGGCCCTTTTGCGCCTGATAGATGTTGATGTCTTTGGGATGCCCGCCGGGCGAGGCGATCATCAAATCGAAGGGCGCGTCCACCGGCGCCTGATAGAGCGCCCGTGCTTCGGGGATGCCCGCGCGCATCACCGCGAAAGGATCGCCGGCGAAAGCGCGTATGATTTGCTTCTCGCCATTGAGCAGCGCGTTGACGGCGAAGTCGATGCCGATCATACGACCAATCTCTTCGACATCCTGCCGCGCCGGATTCCGCTCAAATTCGCCAAGCCGCGCGTAAGCGTCGCGCATCATGGCGTGGTTGTAATTGATGGTCTCGGCGCCCGCCAAGCCGATCGCGGCGCTCTTGACCCCGCCGGAAAAACCCTGAAACTGATGCGGCTCGATATTGCCAATCACAATGCGGTAATCGGCAGCCAGGTAATCGCTGTTGACATGGACCGGCGTCCCGCGCGCGGTGCTGCCCAGAAAGGTCAAATTCGCCTCGTCGCCGGAGTCGTGGCAGCTGACGCGATAGGTATCAAGAATCTCGGCTGGCAGGATGGCGCTGTACTCGGCGGGCGTCATGCGCGGGTGCGTTCCGGTAGCGATGATGAACAACACATCTTCGTCGCGTACGCCGGCGTGGCGCATGCCTTGCAACACCGGCGGCAGCAGATGCTCATGCGGCACGGGCCGCGTCTTGTCGTTGATGGCGATGGCGACCGTCTGCCCGGCGCGCGGCGGCTGAACCGCGCCAAGGGGGTTGTAGACCGCGTTTTGGACGAGGGTTGCCGGGTCCTGCGCTGGTGGCTGCACACGAGGCTTTACCCACTCTATGATATACCTTGGCGGCAATAATGCCGTCAAACTGCCTGTTCCATACGGGACTTCGAGCTTCAAATTCTACCCCTCCCCCCAGCCCCCTCCCCAATGCATTGGAGAGGGGGAGCTAGCGTTGGGCAGGTTTGTTTCAGGTAGCGTGTGGATTGCGGAGACGCTGACCGTCTATCGCCGCTATAATTTCGTGGGTGGCGGGCGACCTGATAGGTCGCCCCTACACGCGCATCATTATTGCGGGACGGGCGCTAAATGCTCGGTCCAACGCGATGAATGGCGAAACTATTGTTGTCGCGCAGCGCTTCTGATTTGGTCAGATAACCATTGCAGACGCGCTCGACCTCGTCGTAGACGATCTGCCCGGCTTCAGCCAGCGTGATCTCGCCGTAGAAGACGCCGCTGACGTCCACATCAACTGTATCGCGCATGAGCTCAAAGGACTGCCGATTGCCGGTCACTTTGATGGTCGGCATGATGGGATGATTCGATGTGTGCCCGCCGCCGGTGCAAAAGGTCAAGACCTGGCAGCCGGCAGCCGCCATGCTGCTGATGCTCTCCGCGCCCATGCCCGGACCGTACATGACATAGTTGCCCGCTTCCATTTTGCTAGGCGCTTCGGCGATTTCGAGGTATTCAATGATCGGGCTGTCGCCGATCTTCTTGACCGCGCCCATGGACTTCTCTTCGATGGTCGTCAATCCGCCAGCCATATTGTCGCCGGTCGGCTGCGAGCCGCGGATATCTTCGCCACTGGCCAAGGCGCGCGCTTCCATGTGCTGGACGCCCGCCAGGATCGCCTCGGCGACCGCCGGGCTGGCTGCCTTATCCGTCAGCCAATTCTCGCAGCCCATCCACTCGGTGCACTCCGCCATCAGCATGCGCCCGCCCTGAGTGATGAGGATTTCGCCGGCGAGCCCATTGGCGGGATTGCTCGCCAAGCCGGATGTCGTATCAGAGGTACCGCATTCGGTGCCAAAGAGAATCTTGCTCATCGGCGCCGCTTCTTTCGCCTGGAGGCTGATCTGGCGCGCGAAGTCTTGCGCGTAGCGGGTCGCCTTATCGACCGCGCTGATGAAGCCGCCATCGCCGCGGATGTTGACGGTGGCGATTGGCTTGCCGGTGGGTGCGATATCGTCGGCGAGGTCTTCCGCGGTCATGCCCTCTTCCTTGAAATGGTCGATGATGACGACGGCGCCCACGTTGGGGTTCATCGCCGTGCCCGCCAGGAAGCGCCGCGTCACGCGCAGATCAGGCGCCACTTGGCAGCGCCCATTGGCATGCGTGATCGGCACGGCGCCATGAATCGTATCGGCGACACGCTCGCAAACGCCGTTGGCATAAACCGTGCCGGACAAGATCAGCAGATGATTGCGGATGCCGACATCGCCGTTCGGGCGGATGTAGCCTAGAAATTCTGACATGATGTACCTTTCCCCCAAATCTATTCAGCCGCTACCGATTGGCGTTCCGAGAGGTCGCCACGCCCGCGATTGCTTTCGACATTGTGGGCATGGACGTGTTCGCCCTCTTTGATATCCCGGCTGGCCGAGCCGATGCTGAGCCCGTATTTGAGCACGGTATCGCCTTGGGCGATGTCCATCAGCGCGATTTTGTGCCCGTACGCGATTGCGTCCAGCGCGATCACTTCGAGGTCGCTGCGTTCGCCATTGCAGCCGACATGGTCGCCAGATTGGATCGGCTCGAGCACGGCGGTGCCGACATTGTCGGTGGCGTAGACGACGAATACTTTTTTCATGGT
>JAPOWK010000163.1 GCA_026707665.1 Chloroflexota bacterium | reverse complement strand
TTCCATAATGGCGAACCGCTCGATGCGGCCGCCGTCAAATGGAATATCGACCGCGTGCGCGTGGAAATTGACCCGCAGATCCCGCTCTGGCTGCAATGGCGCTTCGTCAAAGACACCATCGTCGTGGATGACCTGACCATCGATATCACCACCGAGGAGCCCCACGCCTACTTCGAAAACGATGTCAGCTTCAACGGCTGCGAGCTGCTGCCTCCCAAGTACTTCCAGGAAGTCGGTCAGGAAGAATTCATCCGCAACCCGGTCGGTTCCGGCCCCTACAAGCTGGCTGAATTCACCGAAAACGACCGCTATGTCTTCGAAGCCTGGGACGACTATCACAGCGGGCGCCCCGCAGTGGACCGCGTCATCTACCAGGTAATCCCGGAGGCTTCGGCGCAGGTGGCCGCCCTGCTGGCTGGTCAAGTCGATTTGATCGCATCCGTACCGGTCCCGGACCGCGAAAGATTGGAGATGACCGAAGGCATCAGCCTGCTGACTGAGACGCGCAACCGCATGCACCATCTCCGCGTCCGCACCCAGGCCGAAACCGGCGCCATGTCAGAAACTCACGACGGCTATCAGCCGGCTACCCTGGACGTCAACGTGCGCTGGGCGATCACCCATGCGCTTGACCGTCACCTGCTGGCCGAAGTGCAAGGCGCCGCCGAAGGCCGTTTGACCCGCGTCTGCTCTTACCATCCGGAAGGCTACGCTGAAAGATACGCCGACCCAGACGTGGTTTCGGAATGGTACAACCCGGACCTGGCGCGCGAGTATCTGGCGAAAGCCGGCTATGCGGAAGGCGAAGGACCCACCGTCTACTTCGACACCATGAACAACAGAGACGGCAATGAGAAAGAAGTCGCCGAAGTTGTCAAGATTATGCTGGAAGAAGTCGGCTTCAACGTGGACTTAACCGTCCGTGACACCGCCGCCCATTACAGCGAGATTTCCACACCCGGCAACAATCGCGATATCATGATGACGTCGCTCGGCTGCTCGGTTGGCTTGCTGCCGCTCTTCTATCAATGCTCCTGGGACGCGCCCCGCTACGCTGCCTGTGTCGCGGAATGGGACGAAGTCGCCCAAGCCATCTTGACCACCCACGACTATGACGAGCGCCTGGCGCTCTGGGGCCAGTGGTGGGAACATTACATGGAGTATCAAGGCACCGTCACCCTCTACGAGATGACGACAATTGCAGCGATGAACACGGCCGAGTTCGACTTCACGCTGCGCAAAGACGGCTGGATGACCTTCCGCGATCTCAAACTCGCGGACGACATGTAATCCAACCCCGATAGCTATTGGCACTAGCAACCACCCCCTCTCCCCTTGTGGGAGAGGGGGCCGGGGGTGAGGGGCAATGCGCGAATTCATCGTCACACGAATCTTTCAACTAGTCGTGACCATGTTCATCGTCTCGCTCCTGGTCTTTTTGATGGTGCGCCTGCGTGGCGATCCCATTTCCATCATGGCGCCGCCTATCTTTAATCAAGAACAGATCGAAGCCTTGCGGGCCGCCTGGGGCTTTGACAAACCGGTTCTGGAACAATACGCCATTTTCTTGCGCAAAGCCGTCACGGGTGATTTCGGAATCTCGTTTTTCCAACGGCTCCCCGCTATGGAAGTGGTCATTGCCCGCTTGGGTAATTCCTGGCTGCTGGCGGCGGTAGCATCCCTGATCGGATTGACGATCGCCGTGCCCCTCGGCATCCTTTCCGCTTTGAAACGCAACAGTCTGCTCGACTTCGCCAGTACCGCCCTGGCCTCTCTGGGCACCGCCATGCCCAGCTTCTGGCTCGGTCTTATGCTCATTATCGTATTCTCGGTCTACCTGCGTATCCTGCCGTCGTTCGGCGCTTTGGAACCGAAAGCGATCATTATGCCCTCCCTTACGCTGGGCGTCGGTATGGCGGCGCGCCTGTCTCGCCTTACCCGCTCAGCCATGCTGGAAGTGCTGAATCAAGATTACGTCCGCACCGCCCGCAGCAAAGGCTTGCAAGGCAAACATGTTGTGCTGCGGCATGCCCTGCGCAACGCCCTGATACCCGTCGTGACCGTCTTTGGCTTGCAGCTCGGCTGGCTGCTGGGCGGCTCCGTCGTCGTGGAAAGCGTCTTCGCCTGGCCCGGCTTGGGAAGACTCATGGTTGAATCCATTAACGTCCGCGATATCACTGTGGTTCAAGCAGGACTGTTCTGGTTCTCTCTCTCATTCATACTGATCAATTACGCACTTGACGCCTTCTATATGCTTATTGACCCGCGTATCCGCATCGGCTAGAGCGCAGACATGGAAAACATAGAAGTTGGCAAAGCCTCGACCGAGTACATATCGACCCTGCCGCCGCCGCGCAGCTTGTTTACGCGCGTCACTTCGGCGCTCTTCCGCAGTCCCATTGGCGTTGCCGGCACCGTCATCGTCGGCTTTGTCATTCTGCTCGCCATAATCGGTCCGCAGATTTCCCCCCATGAAGCTGTTGGTCACAATCTGCGCGCCCGCTTCAAACCGCCTGGATATAGCGACAGCTCCGGCGACTATATCCTGGGCACCGATCAGTTGGGCCGCGATATCCTCAGCCGCATCATCGCCGGCAGCCGCGTTTCTGTACTGGTCGGCATCGTCTCCGTGCTCATCGCAGGCACCATCGGCGTGACTTACGGCTTGGTCAGCGGGTTTATTGGCGGTTATGTCGATACAGTGATGATGCGCATCGTCGATGCCCTTTTGAGCATTCCCTTCATTGTCTTGGTTGTCGCTATCTCTGGAGTAGTCGGCGCTGGATTGGGCACACTCATTCTCATCCTCGGCTGCACCGGCTGGGTGACATACGCCCGTGTCATCCGCGGTGAAGTGCTCAAGGTCCGTGAAATGGAGTACGTCGTCGCCGCCTATGCGGTCGGTCAAAATCGGCCGCTGGTCATGCTGCGCCACATCCTGCCCAATGTAATCTCCTCCGCCATCGTCTTGGCCGCCGTACAGGTCGCCGTGACCATCCTCGCGGAATCGTCCTTGAGCTTCCTTGGCCTGGGCGTGAAAACCCCAACCGTCACCTGGGGCTTGATGCTGGCCGATGGCAAAGCCTATATCAACAGCGCCTGGTGGATGACCTTTTATCCCGGGATCGCCATCACCGTTACCGTACTTGGCGTCGTATTCTTGGGCGATTGGCTGCGCGATTTCCTCGATCCCAATATCCGCGCCCGTGCCTAGCCGGCGCCCATCATCAAAGTGCGAGGAGACAACGTGGACCACACAAATACCAGGGGATTCCGTATCCCGAGGTCTCGCACTTTCGAAACGCATCAAGCGCTTCGCGACGAATTCATGGCCGCCATCGAACCGCTCGTCCTCAACACCTATAGCCACTCCGCCCAAGTACGGGCGCAGCTGGAAACCGCCTTCGCCGCCGAGATGGATGCGAAGTATGCCGTCGCCGTCGGCTCCGGCACCATCGCGCTCTTCCTCGCCATGCGCGCTTGCGGCATCGGCAGCGGCGACGAAGTCATCACAATTGCGAATTCCGATATTTCCACGACCGCCGCCGTCACCAACTGTGGCGCCCGACCCGTCGTTTGCGATGTCTTGGAAACAGACTATACGATCGATCCCGATCAGGTCGAAGCGCTGATCACCCCCAACACCCGCGCTATCCTGCCCGTCGACTTGCACGGTCATCCGGCGAATGTGAAAGCGCTGCAACCATTGGCGGACCGTTACGGTCTCAAGATCATCGAAGACGCCGCGCTCGCCACCGGCGCCCACGATTATGACCGTCCCGTTGGTGCCTTCGCCGATGCGGCCGCCTTTAGCCTGGCGCCATTCAAGCCCTTCGGTAGCGCTGGCAACGGCGGCATGGTCGTCACCAGCGATGAAGAGATCTACCGGAAACTGTGCTTGCTGGCCGATTACGGCCATGCGCCCCGCGCTCCCAATCAACCCGCCGCCTACCAGAATTACATCGCCGAGGGCTACAACGTCCCCTTGGACGCCTTGCAAGCCGCCATATTGCTGGTCAAGCTGCCATACCTCAAGGAATGGACCGCCAAGCGCCGCGCCATTGGCGAAGCCCTTGCAGCCGGACTGGCTGGCACAGCAGCGCGCACGCCCCAGCTTCGCCCCGAATCCGCGCCCACCTTCCGCTCTTATACCATCTGCGTTGACCGCCAACTGGAAGTCCATCAAGCTCTGCGCGACGCCGGCATCGAAGCCGTCATTCACTATGCCCCGCCCATCACCCATTACTCGATTTATGCCAGTCTCTTTCCCAATAAGGACCAGTTGCCCGTCACCGAGCGCCTGGGGCGCGAAATCGTCAATCTGCCCGTCTCGCCTGAATTCACCGACGAAGACATCGATTATATGATTGATTCGACCAAAAGCATTCTAGAGTCTTATGAGTAGACACACGCGTGGCAATGCCGCCGCCCGCGCAAAATACCTTGCGTCTCGCTGTGTACAAGTAACCGGATGAATACAGTGCTCGCGAGGTAAAGCTCCCCCTCCCTGATGCCTCGGGGAGGGGGCCGGGGGGTGGGGTTGGCCGCCCGAATCGTAAAGAGGGGCGCGCCTTGGCTCGCCCACCAAAAAGGAGAACCAAATGAATTTACTCGAACAAATCACCGATTACGCGGTCAATCTGCAATTGGAGGACATCCCCGCCGAGGCCGTGGACCTGGCAAAAGTCATCATCTACGACTCGATCGGCACCGGCTTGGGTGGCTATCAGCGCGCCCTGGGGCAGAACGCCGCCCGCTACGCCACCACCGTGATGGCTGGCGACGAGGCGACGCTCCTGGGCAGCGGCGCCCGCTCCTCCCTCGAAGGTGCCACCTTCGCCAACGCCGTCATGGTCAAGATCCTCGGCATGGATGACTCGCATCGTCAAGCGGGCCATATCGCCTCCCAAGTCGTTCCTGCGCTGCTGGCTGTCGCCGAAGTTTATGGCGCCACGGGCGAAGACATCCTGGTCGCAACCGTCGCCGCCTACGACTTCGCTGTGCGTCTCGGCCGACAAGTGCGCCCGACCCATCGCGAGCGCGGTTTTGACATGAAAGGCACGGTCGGCGCGTTGTCCACCGCCTTGACGGTCGCCCGCTGCGCCGGCTTCGACCGCGAGCGCATGCTCAATACCATCGCCCTCGCCGCCGATATGGCCTCCGGCACCGAGCAGTATGTCTACGACGGCGGACGCTGCGATACCAAAGACTTGATATCCGGCTTTGCGGCACGCAACGCGGTCTTCGCCATGCGCCTCGCAGAAGCCGACTTTTACGGCCCGCGCAGCGCCCTGGACGGCAGCTACGGCTATTTCAGCGCCTTCGGCGCCGGCTTCGACCCCGAGATGTTCGCTGATCTGGGCGAAGAATTCGCCATTCTCGGCACCGCCTTCAAGCCGCATGGCGGCTGCCGACACACTCATCAAGCCATCGACGCCGTGCAAGCCATCCTGAGCCAGGGCGCGCTTGATACGACCGAGATCCAGCGCATTGACCTCGGCACCTATGGCTATGCCACGCGTCCCATCTTCCGCGTCGATCCCAACCCGGTTTCCCGCGAAGTCGCCGGTTTGAGCATCCGCACATCAACCGCCGTCGCCCTCAAGCATGGCAGCGCCTGGCCCCATAACTTCTCCGACTGGGATGAGCCGGAAGT
>JAPOWK010000021.1 GCA_026707665.1 Chloroflexota bacterium | reverse complement strand
TCGTGAACGAGCGCGTCGCCATGATCATCAACACGCTGGCGCACTTCACGCTGATCCGCGAGCGCAATCCGGATTTGAACTTTGATATCACCGCGCTGCCGGCGGCTGAAGGCTACGATGGTCCGCGCGGTTTGCCTTACGCCTCCTGGGGCATTGGCATCAGCGCCAATACCGAGCACAAAGCGGAAGCCTGGAAGCTGATCGATTACTTGACAAGCGTCGAAGGCAACACGAAGCTGACGTCGATTGCCAATGCCTTCCCGGGCAATGTCAACGCGACGCCGGACTTCATTCAGACCGATCAACTCTTCATGACCGCCTTTGAGATCTTCCAGGAAGGCTACCTGGCGAATGAATTCACCGGGCTGCCCGCCGCGGAAGAGCTGATGCGTCAATTCGATGAGCCGTTCCAGCTATATCTGGAAGGCGAAATGGAGTTGGACGAGTTCCTGGAAATCGCACAAGAAGAGTGGGAAGACATCTTCTCGTAAGCGCTCCGGAACCGGTACTTCTCGTGAGTTCTTTGGTTGAAGCGGCCAGCGCAGTTTACTGGCCGCCTCAGCCTAATCGGAGTAGGCATGGTTAGCGTCAGTCCGTCCGAAGTCAATCCATCCTCGCACAGCGGGTGGGAGCAGCGCAAGCGCAAGTTCTTACCCTACGCCTACCTTTCACCGACCCTAATATTGCTGGCGGTTTTGACCGTCGTGCCGATCGTGACGGTTTTCCTCTATTCCTTGTTTGATAACGTCATAGTGAATCCCAATCCACCTGAATTTGTCGGATTGGAGAATTATGAGGAGGTGCTCACGCACCGCAAGTTCCGCGCGGCGGTGAGCAATACCTTGTACTTCGCGCTTGCCAGTGTCATTGTGCACTTCCTCATTGGCTTGTCGTTCGCATTGTTGCTGAATTCGAGGCTGCTCAGCACCAATGTAAAGGCGTTTTTCCGGGTCATTTACATTCTTCCCTGGGTATTCACAGCCTCCATCATTGCCATTCTTTGGCGTCTATTGATGAATCCACACGGTGTCATCAATTTTGTATTGCTTGAGTTCGGGCTGATACCAGAATTGGTGGAGTGGCTCAGCGACCGGAAAGTGGCGATACACGCGGTGACCTTCATTAACATCTGGTCTGGCTACCCATTCTACCTGGTTAGTTTTCTCGCCGGATTACAAGGCATTCCTGATGATTTGTATGAAGCGGGCCGAGTCGATGGCGGCAATGCCTGGCAGCTTTTCTGGCACATTACGCTGCCACAGCTAAGACCGATTATTATCAGCCTGGCGCTGCTCGATTTCATCTGGACGATACATCAGTTTACTTTGGTCTGGATGACCACCGGGGGCGGACGCAATACCGAGGTCTTGAGCACTTATACCTATAAGACAGCCTTCAGTAAGTATGATTATTCAGAAGCGTCGGCGACGGCAATGGTGATCTTGGTGATTTGCACTTTTGTAGCGATCTTTTACGTGCGCAGCCAGCGCATGGTGGACGAATAAAATGATTGGCAGCCGCAGGCAAATACTTGTCAGGAAGATTTTGGTCTGGATCGCGCTAATCCTCGGCGCGTGCTTTGCCGGTTTGCCGGTGCTTTGGATGGTGTCTTCGTCTTTCAAGTCCAACCTGGAAATTTTCGCCTATCCGCCTGCCTTGATCGATGAGTCGTTTTCCTTTCAGGCATATGAGGCAGTGTTGAGTGATCCGGGGCAGTTACGCTTCTTTTTCAACAGTTACCTGGTCGCGATTCTTGTGACAATTTGCACCGTCGTCACCAGCATCCTGGCGGGCTACAGCTTAAGCCGCTACGATTTTCGTTTCAAGAAAGTCCTGAGTCTGATCATCATCGGCGTACAATCGGTGCCGCCGATCACGCTGATGATTCCTTATTTTGGGCTGATCGTCTGGCTGGGGATTTATAACTCTTATGCCGCGCTCGTGCTGACGTACATGGTGTTCACGCTCTCATACGCAATCATCATGATGACCGGTTATTTCAATACTTTGCCGCGCGATTTGGACGAAGCGGTCATGATCGACGGCGGCGGCAGCTTTGTGACGCTCTGGCGCATTCTGGTACCGATTTCGCTGCCCGGGATTGTCGCCGTTGGCGTTTACACATTCATGCTGGCCTGGAATGAATTCCTCTTCGCGCTTACCTTGACGCGAACGAACGACATGCGCACGGTTCCGATTGGCATCCACTTGCTGATGGGGCAGCATTCCTTTGAGTGGAATCAGATGCTGGCGCTGAGTGTGCTTGGCTCGCTGCCGGTTTTGATACTCTTCCTCTTGTTCCAGCGCTATTTCATCGCCGGTATGTCCGCTGGGTCGGTAAAAGGGTAAACTGGGCGCCGCAAGTTTTATCCGACCACCACGAGATAAAGATGCCATCATGTTAATGAATATGAAGGACATGCTGACGGTTGCCCGCGCGAACCAGTTCGCCGTACCGGCCTACAACATCAGCAGCAATATGCTGCTTAGCGGCGCGCTAGAGGCGGCGGAAGATGCCCGCGCGCCGGTCATCATCGCCATCCATCCCGACGAGTTGGCTTTTGTGGGCAAGGCATTCGTCAAGATGGCGCTGGAGCTGGCGCATGAGGCGACGGTACCGGTGGTGATTCACCTTGATCATGGTTCGTCGCTGGAGCAAGTGATGGGCGCCATTCGCGTCGGTTTTACGTCCGTCATGATGGACAAATCGATGCTGCCGCTGGAAGAAAATATCGCCGCCTGCAAGGAGATTACGGCGCTGGCGCACGCCGTAAATGTGTCTGTTGAGGGCGAATTGGGCACGATTGGCGAGCTTGATGAAGAGGCAGAAGCAGGCGCGGACGAGGTCGTCTTCGTCGAACCGGATCAGGTGAAGATGTTTGTGGACGCGACCGATGTCGATACGCTGGCGGTCGCCATCGGCACATCGCATGGCTTGTACCCGAAGGACATGAAGCCGGAGATACGCCTGGATCTGCTTCGAGATATCAGCGCCAAGGTTGAAATCCCGCTGGTGCTGCATGGGGGCTCGGGCAATCCCGACGCGGAAATCGCGCAAGCGGTCGCGCTGGGCATCTGCAAGATTAATATTTCCGCGGATATGAAGAACGCCTTTTATCAGAAGGCGCGCGAGGTATTGCAGAATCCGATATTGCGCGAACCGAGCAGCATTTATCCGCCCTGCATTGAGGCGATGAAGGTCGTCTGCCGCCAGAAATTCGACCTGTTCAGCACGACGGGCAAAGCGGCGCTCTATTGACGACGATTGAAGGGGCGAGGCGGTGACTCGCCGGAAAACGTATCGTATCGCCAAGACGGGCGAGACAAGTCACGCCCCTACAGATTCCCACTTGCCATGAGCGAAAGAATTGCGCTTGGTTTCTGCAACAACGTCGATTACGAGATCGTGTGGAACAGCGCGGTTCTAGAAGATCTCGTCATCCATTTTCAGATCCGCCCAGACGAATTGCATACGCGCCGCCCAGTTGAGTCGGAGCGCGACCTGCTGGTTTCAATTCTTGGCTTCATGAAAAGGGCTGAAGGGGGAGAGCGCTTCGTTCGCGACTCGGCGCTCATAGAGCGATTCGCCGCGCGCTTCGAGAATGAAATCACGCTCGGCGGGACTTCCGTCCGCGCCGCCATCGCCATGCGGAAGCTTGGGCATCGGTCGGCGTTGCATCTAATCACGCTGAATGACCATGTGCGTCGCTTGATTCCGTCCGATAGTCCATACGTGTGCAGCAATTCGCGGGACAGTGTATATCCCCATTTGATTGTACAGTTTGGCGCGGGCGACCGCGTATGCGCCAGCGAGATTGATATTCGCGCGCCTCAGCCCAACCGGCTCAT
This sequence comes from Chloroflexota bacterium, assembly GCA_026707665.1. Lineage (GTDB taxonomy): Bacteria > Chloroflexota > Anaerolineae > Aggregatilineales > Phototrophicaceae > UBA6055. The sequence goes on along the minus strand of JAPOWK010000021.1, from coordinate 45,784 downwards.
TTACCACTGCAACGCCGACCGTATCTCGATGAGGATCGCGCCGGAGTTTGTTGATCTGGTCGCCGATGCCGAGGTGATGTTGATTTCCGGCTTCAACGCGATGCAGGATCAGCGGCAATTGGAGGACCGCCTGGCAAGGGTGTCGCGCATGTTGGCGCGGCTGCCGGACCGCGCCAAGGTTTTCCTTGAAGACGGGGGCTATTTCGATCCCCGGTTTCGGCAAGTGGTTTATCGCACTCTCGGGCGGAATATCCGCATTTACAGCATGAACGAAGATGAGTTGCAAGAACATCTCAAGCGCAGGGTAGATCTGCGCGACGCGGACCAAGTGCGACGGGCGCTTGACGAGCTGCATCGGATCATTCCGGCGGCTGCTATCGTGTTGCACACCGGGAATTGGGCGCTTGCCCATGGTGATGGCGCCCACGAGTTTGCAGCGGCCTTGAAAGCGGGCGTGACCATGGCGACGACGCGATTTCGTTACGGCGACGGCTTCACTATCGCGAATCACCGCGAAATCAAGAATCGGGCGCCTAGCGATGAAAATGCGGAGTTCGCCAAGGCGATCAATGCGATGGGTGGAGGCGATCTCTTCTGTGTGCCGGTGGCGGATGTCGAGCAGGCGAACGCTACCACTATTGGCTTGGGCGACGCCTTCGTCGGCGGTTTCCTGCCAGCGCTTCTTTCATAGCCGCGCAAGCGCCGTTAGAGATTGCGGCCCCGTTTGCGTACATCGCCGACGCGCTGGGTGATGCCAAGAGAATCCAGGTGATCCAGCACGGCGATAGCGTATTTGCGCGAACTGCCAAACTTGTCGCGCAGCGTCTTGGCGTCAATCTCGTCGAAATCGGTGATATGCCGCCTAACCTCGGCAACGAGCTGATCGTAGCTCTTGGCGGCGAAGGCGATATTGTCGCTGACGTTGACGATCCGCCGCAGGTCGCTCAAAGCGCGCACCACTTCCTCGCCCGCCAAGCGATTGAGTTCGGCGATGCCCGGCGGCGAATACGGTTCGGCCTCGAGCGCCTGCATCACGCGGTCGGCGTTCTGCCGCTGTTCGTCGCTGAAGCGGATGAAGTGTTCGCGCAGACGAACGAAGCCGGATTCAAATGTGAAGCGCTCGTCATTTTCGACAATGGCGTCGAGCAAGCCCAGCTTGGTATTCAACCGGCTCTGAAGCGCCGGCCGCCGCATGCCCAGCCGGAGGGGGTTGGCCCGATGATAGTTTGCAAGTTCCGTTTCAATTGCCCGGCTGAGCCGATGCCAGGATTCAGCCGCCCAATAGCGTTGCGCGTCAAGCTGTCTAATGAGGCCGCTGTTTAGGGCTTCGGCGAGCGCCAGTGACAGTTCGTCGTCGCTGTAGCCCAGTCGCTTTTGCAGTTCGCGCCGCGCCTGTGGCTCGTCGCCTTTGGCGGCAAGAGCCAGCCGCTCAGCGGGGGTGCCGCTCAAAGCCTGTTCCATTTGCCTGATGATTTCCGGCTGAAATCGCTTCAGACGGCGGCCAGGATGGGCATTGACGATGAGGCCGCCGCCAATGGTTTCGGCCGGCGATGGATAGCGCAGAATGAAGCGATCGGCGCGCGACAGGGGCATCGGCTCACGCAGGCGAAGCTGCAGCCAGCCAGCAGACCCGGGCGCCAAAGTATCAGATTCGAGCAGGCGCACATTGGCGATGGCCTCGGCGGCGCCGCAAAAGATCTTGACTTCGGCATTGTGCGCCAATGGACGCTCGATATCGTCGAGTTGCGTGAAATAGGCATCGGCGAGGAGGGTGGGCTGTAGCTGGCGGGGATAAGTCAAGACATCGCCGCGCTGAATATCGCCGCTGCTGATGCCAGCGATGTTGACGGCTACGCGGCTGCCCGGCATAGCGGTGTCGACATTGCGCCGGTAGCTCTGTAGACCGCGGATGCGTCCGGCTACTCCAGACGGCTGCAGTTCAACGCTGTCGCCGATGGCGAGCGCACCGCCGGAAAGTGTGCCGGTGACGACAGCGCCGAAGCCGCTGATGACAAAGACGCGGTCGATTGGCAAGCGCGGCTGATGATAATTGACGCGCTGGGGAAGCTGCCCCAGGACGCGCTGCAACGTCTCAACGAGTTGGTCGAGCCCGGCGCCGGAATGCGCGGACACAGCGACGATAGGCAGGTCGCTAAACCCCCTCCCCGACATCAGATCGTCGATTTCGAGCTCGACCAGTTCAATCCATTCTGGATCGTCAATCAGGTCGATTTTGCTGAGGACGATGATGATGTTGTGGATATCCAGCAACTCAAGGATTGCGAGATGCTCGCGGGTCTGTGGCATGATGCCTTCGTCCGCGGCGATGACGAGAAGGGCGGCGTCAATTCCGCCGACGCCCGCAAGCATATTTTCGATGAAGTCTCGATGGCCCGGCACATCGACAATGCCAAGCGTTTCACCGTCCGCCAAATCAAGCCAGGCAAAGCCCAAATCAATGGTCATCTGGCGGTCTTGCTCTTCGGCGAGCCGATCGGGATTGATGCCGCTGAGCGCTTCAACCAGCGTTGATTTGCCGTGGTCAACATGCCCGGCGGTGCCGATTACGCGCATGGATTTAGGGGTTGCCGAAGCGGTCCAAATTGACGCGATTGTTGGCCAATGCCCCGTCAGTCGAATCGCTCACATCGAATTCGTGCAGCATGGCTTGATAGCGTTCGCGGTAGAGCTCGGCGCGGGCGCGCTCGAGGTGCCAGAGCCGCTCAATATTGCTGCGCAGGCCGGGAATGGCGCCTTCGAGGCCATCAATGCGCCGGATGAAATTGGCGAATTCGCGGTCGTGATTGCGCCAGACCTCGTCGCTCGAGAGCGTCAATTGCTTCCAGCGCTTCTGGTCTTCATCGCGCCAATCGTTCCATTCTTCGCGGAATCGCTCCTCGCTCAAGCGCTGCATTTCGGAGGCTTCGCTGATACGCCGGTCGAGACGATCGCCGATTCGATTGAAATCGTCTACGATTCGTTTCATCTCACGATAAGCTTGCGCCCAGACTTCGAAGCGTTCGATGTTTTTCTGGAGCTCTTCGTCATGAACGCCGAAGCGTTTCGTGAGCTCAGCCAGTTGCTGGTCGCGCTGCTGCACGAGCAATTGCTGCTGGTCGATAAATTGCTGAATCTGGTCGCGGCGTTCGCGATCCACATTGTTGAAATCCTGGATGCGGCGTTCGTTGCGGACGGCCAAATCTTCCAGAAGCGACAGCTTGGGCTGCAGGCTGTCGACCGATTTCTTGTAATCGGGCAATTCGGATTCGAGCTCAGCCAGCCGCCTGGCGTCGGTGCGGCGCTGTTCTTCGAGGAAGGCGAGGCGTCGATCAGGTCCCTCCAGCTTTTTGGTCAGATCGTCGACTTCCTGGTTGAGCAGACGCATGGCATTGGTCAAGCGATCGCCTTCCGTTTGAATGTCGCTGATATTGGCAAGCTGCCTTTCCAGCCGGTCCGCTTTTTCGCTTAGCTCAGCTACCGCTCGCTGAATGTTCTCGCGCTGAAGCTCCAGGCGGCGTTCGGCTTCGCGCTCGGCGGTGAGGCGGCGCGCCTCGGCGTTTTCCAGCATCTGCTCCATGTCCTGGCGCACCTGGTCGATGATGTCATGTTCTTTCTTCGCCGGCAGCGATTCTTGCTTGATCAGAGCCTGGTCCGATTCCACCGTGTTTACCCGGCGCTGCATGCTGTCAACGGAGTCCGACTGATGTGCCACGCGTTCTTCCAGGGTCGCGATCAGCGCCTTGTCGCGTCGGCGTTCTTCGTCCAGCCATTCAATCATACTGGCGATTTGGTTGATCTCCATTGCCTCATCCTCGATTACCACAGCCGGGTGGCAAAGATTACGGATTAGGACGATTATAACATTTACCGCTAGCCGCTTCAATCATGGCGCGGTAAGGGTAGTAATGAGCTTTGCGGATCCATTCCCGTTGGAGAACGCTGTAATCTCCGCTTGCCGCCCGGCGCGAAGAAGACTCCGCGATATACTGTCAATTTGCAGAAGTGATCTTGTCGTCGAAATGTGTCATCGCTCTGGCGGGCCACGGCAATTGCTCATTGACAGCCATTCTGTGCCCTCCTATACTTCGCTTTGACGTGAAACGAGCGTACGCCATGAGACCACTAGGTTTGCACCATCATCATAGATTCGGTCCAGCCAGAGCGATGCGTGGCGCATAGTTTCTCCCGTCACCAAATCAGAAAGTCTTGCCTCGCTCATTTGCGGGGCTTTTTTGTGCGAAGGAGTGCTTATGCTGGCGGTCATTGACTATGGCGCGGGCAATCTGCGCAGCGTCGTTCATGCCCTGAAGCATCTAAAAGTAAAAGAGATGCAAGTGGTTCAGCGGCCGGAGCAGCTGGCCGGGGCGGAGAAGATCATCCTGCCCGGCGTTGGCGCCTTCGGCTCATGCATGGCACAGATGCACGAGCAAGAGCTGGTCGCGCCGCTCAAGGATGCTCTGGCAGCTGGCATACCTTATTTGGGCATTTGCGTCGGTATGCAGATGCTCTTTGATGTCGGCGAAGAGATGGGCGAGCACGCTGGTCTGGGCATTCTCCACGGACGCGTGATTCGCTTCCCCCACTTTGCCGATCGCAAGGTGCCGCATATGGGCTGGAATCAGTTGAACTTCCGACGAGAATCGGCGCTATTAGCGGGCTTGGGCGAGGAGAATTACGTGTATTTTGTCCACAGCTACTATTGCGCGCCGACCGACCCGAATGCGGTGGTGGCGTCGGTGGACTACGGCATTGAATTTGCCGCCTTTGTGCAGTGCGGAAATATATTCGGCGTGCAGTTTCACCCGGAGAAAAGCCAGAGCACGGGATTGCGGATTCTGGCGAATTTTCTGCGGATTTAGGAGGAGTCGATGATCGTTTATCCCGCTATCGACCTTCGTGGGGGCATGGTCGTTCGCCTGCGCGAGGGCGATCCCAATCAGCAGACGCTGTTCAGCGATGATCCGGTCGCGACCGCCCAATCGTGGATTGATCAGGGCGCGACCTGGCTGCACATGGTAAATCTGGATGGCGCCTTCGAGGGTGATAGTGAAAACCTGAGCGTTCTGGAAGCGGTGGCGAAACTGGACGTCTGCGTTCAATACACCGGCGGCTTGCGTGACCTGGCTGCGCTCAGGCAGGCATGGGATCTTGGCGCCAGCCGCCTGGTCATCGGCACGCTGGCGGTGCGCGAACCGGCGCGCGTGGCTGAGGCAGTGGCTCTCTTGGACGGGGACGCGATTTGTGTAGCCTTGGATGCCAAAGATGGCAAGGTCGTCTCTCACGGCTGGACCGAGTCGTCCGCGTATACCCCCATTGAATTGGGCGCGCTGCTCTATGGACATGGGGCGAGACATGCGCTCTATACCGATGTCAAGCGGGATGGCGGCCTTAGCGGCGCCAATATCGAAGACACGGTTGAATTGGCGCGCGCGACTGGCCTGCAGGTGATTGCATCCGGCGGCATTAGCCAGCTCGGGGAAATCGAGCGGTTGGCGCGGAGCGGCATGGTCGCCGGTGTTATCATCGGTATGGCGCTGTATACGAAGCGATTTACGCTGGCGGAAGCGCTGAGCGCAGCGAGGCAAACCTAAGAATGTTGGCGAAACGAATTATCCCCTGCTTGGATGTCAAGGATGGCCGGGTGGTTAAAGGTGTAAATTTTGTCAATCTGCGCGACGCCGGCGACCCGGTTGAGCAGGCGATGATCTACGATCGCGAAGGCGCGGACGAGCTGGTGTTTCTCGATATCACCGCGTCGCATGAAGCGCGGGCGACGATGCTGGAGATGGTGCGGCGGGTGGCGGATAGCATTTTCATTCCCTATTGCGTCGGCGGCGGCATCCGCACGATTGAAGACATCCGCGACACTTTGCTGGCAGGAGCGGACAAGGTTTCCATCAATAGCGCGGCGGTTCGCGATCCAGAGCTGATTTCAGCCGGCGCCTGGGGTTTCGGCAGCCAGTGCATTGTTGTGGCGATTGATCCGCGCCGGGTTGAAGGCAAATGGGTGGTGCATATTAATGGAGGGCGGATTCCCACGGACAAGGAGGCGGTATCTTGGGCGAAAGAGGCGGAGGACCGCGGCGCCGGCGAGATTTTGCTGACGAGCATGGACAAGGATGGCACCAAGTCCGGTTATGATATTGAGATGACGCAGGCCGTCGCCGAGGCTGTTTCGATACCGGTGATCGCTTCTGGCGGCGCGGGAACTGAAGACCATTTTCGCGAGGCGCTGCAGGAAGGCGGCGCCGATGCCGCGCTGGCCGCGAGCCTGTTTCATTTCAACGAAATGCGCGTCGGCGATCTCAAGCACTATCTGCACGCGCGGGGCTTGCCGATACGTTTGACTGGATGGGAGAATCTGAATGACGCTTGAAGCCGCTGCACTTTCCGCCATCAAGTGGAACGAGGATGGATTAATTCCTGCCATTGTGCAAGACGCCAAAACTGGCGATGTGCTGATGCTGGCATTCATGAACGCAGACTCGCTGAAGCGGACTTTGGAGCTGGGGCAGGCAGTATTCTGGAGCCGCCGGCGGGAGCGGCTATGGCGCAAAGGCGAAACCTCAGGCAACACTCTGGCGCTAAAGGAAATTCGGATCGACTGCGACGCCGACACGCTGCTGCTGCTTGTCGACCCGGCTGGGCCAACCTGCCACACCAACGCTCAAAGCTGCTTCTTTCGCGACTTGGAAGAATTCATCGCCGAGCCAAAGCGGTACTGACCGGGAGTCAATTGTGGACGATATGCTGGATCAACTGGAAGCTGTAATCAGAGATCGGCGGCGCAATCCGGCCCCGGGAAGTTACACCAGCCGTCTCTTTGAAGCGGGGCGGGAAAAGATGGCGCAGAAAGTCGGCGAAGAAGCGGTGGAGGTATTGATCGCCGCCTTACGGGAGAACCGTGACGAGCAACTGGACGAACTGGCGGACATGTTCTACCACACGCTGGTTCTCATGGCGGACCTGGATATTTCGCTCGATGATCTGAAGCGGCGGTTGCGAGAACGTCATCAAGCTCGCTGACCAGTCTGTCGTACAGTCAGCGTCTCAGCCAGCGGCGTTATCGTGATACGACGTGTAGCCCTGCCACTGCGAAAATGTGCCTGCCGCGACCGCATCAGACATATCCATCTCCGTCAAGTAATAGGCGGCAACTAGCGGAGAGTTGGCTCGCAGAGAGCCCTCTACCCCCGGCACAACGACTTGAATCATTGTGAATAGCTCCGGATAGTAAAACCACAGAATCGCTTCGCTGTCCGTATATGGTTGGCTGCGGAAGAAAAGCGGTTCTCCATGCTCGGCTAAGGCGTCGCCCATGGACATTGCCGGCGCGAATTGAAGAATTATGGCGTCAACGGTATGCGATGCGTCGGCGGATATTTGACAGCATGGTGGCGCATCCGGGCGACCAAACTGGAAGGCTTGGTCCGATTGCTGCCGCAGCGAAACGGAGTCCATGGCGCTCACAATACTCAGCGCTTCAGCAAGCGTAGTCTCGCCCGGGACGATATTCTGCCAGCAGGGCGGCGTGCATGGATCTCCCGTGATCAGGCTGGTATCGGCCAGGAAGCGGTCATCAAGCAGCGTCCGCTCAGGTGGACCAATGGTGACTTCACCCGAGCCTTCCATCAAGCTGCGCAGCTGAAATATGGTGGGCGCGCCGCGATCGATTGGCTGTTCACCGAGGAAGATCAGTTCCAGGTCTCCACCACCTCGGCGGGCGCGGATAGCCGGGGTGCCGGAGACGAAGGCCGTCTGGGCAAGCTGCGTGTCAATCAGGAACTGGATGGAGCGTTCAACACACTCACCCAGCGCGTCCGCATCCAGATCGAGCAGACCGCCGGTACTAGCGATCACGTCGTCCAGGGCGCCGCGCCGAGCAAATTCAAAGAGGAGATCATGGGCATCCCAGAAGCGCGAAAGGTCCTGCACAGCTACGCATTCAGCCGTCTTGGCAAGAGCCGTCGAATATTGCGGATTTACCAAGGGGTAGAAACGAAATTCAAATTGGGCTTGTCCCGTCCGCACATACTCATCGACAAAGGTATCGACATTGGTCTGATAATTCTGGCAGTGCGGACAGAGGAAATCTTCAAAGGCGACGATTGTGATGGGCGCCGTTGGATCGCCAAGTACGAAGCCGCCATCAGCTCGCCGAAAGGTGTTGAGCCCGGCATAACGCCCATGCTTGATCATCACCTTAGCGGTCGATCGCGGTCGAATCGCGTTCACCAGCGCGTCGTGGTGTTCCGGTAAAGCCAGGGCGACAGGCAAGGGAGCTGCGCCCCCGTATTGTACGAAAAGAGACGGCGCGGCGCCCGCGCCCAAGGACATGCCATAGCGGGCGTCTATCGCGTGTTGGCCCGCGCCCTCCGCGCATTCCGATAATCGCGCGTGATCCAGCAGCAATTCGTCGGCAAACGCGGCGATTGTCTGATCGGTGAAGCCACGCGTCGAAACCAGCGCAAACATCAGATCGCGCGCTCGCCAGAAATGGCCCGGTTGAAGCGTGTCCGCGCACTCCACCAGGCTGGCGCTGCGCACTGAGAGGGCGGGATCAATTACCGGATAAATGCGGTATTCAATCTGCGCTAGCCCGGTCTGAACATAGTCCTGAATGAAGCGCCTGATGACTGGCTCGTAGTTCTGGCAGCTGGTGCAGAGAAAGTCGGAGAATTCAATCAGTTTGACTTCGGCCGCTGGATTGCCAAGCACGAAACCGCCGTCGGCGGCCCGAGATTGCGGCAGGTCGGCATAGGGGTCGGCGCCTTGCTGCGCATGAGCTGCGAGAGCAAACATGCTCGCGAAAAGCACGGTAATCATAAACATGCGAAGTCGTGACATTGTCAGCCCCTTGTCTCTGTTCAGCGCGTCAAGTCTTGCACATTTGCGTCAGGTTTCAATGCTTGTGTCCCGCGCAATTCTGGCGTTAGACTACTGGCATCGACGCTGTTCAGGAAAAAGGGCGGCATGCCTAAAGATCTCTTCATCTGTGAGACTACTTTCCACGTGCGCTATGCGGAAACTGACAGCATGGGAGTGGTGCACCACACCGTGTATCTTGTGTGGTTTGAAGAGGGGCGCAGCGCCTACATCCGCGAACATGGCTGGAGTTACGCCGATATTGAGCGGTCCGGCTATTTCTTGGCAGCGGGAGATCTCAAGGCAAAGTATAGACTGGCCGCGCGTTATGATCAACGTATCACGGTGAAGACCTGGATAGAAGATGTGAAGAGCCGCACGATAACTTTCGGCTGTGAGATTGTTGAGGCGGAGACGGACGCAATCCTGTTTGAGGCTTCTCTCAAGCTGATCTGTTTGAACGCATCCGGCAAAGTCAAGCGAGTTCCAAATGCCTGGAAGGCCTGGCTTAATCCCCGGGCCGGCAAAGAGTAACACGCCCTTCGGTTCGCTTGGGGAATATCCTCGTCGTATAGTCTTTCCCTATCCATTCTGTTGTCATTAGCGTATTGACTTAGCTTCATTGCGATCGACTGATTGGCCTTAGTGAGCGCCATTGGTTGCGAGGCCGCTGACCAGGGTCAAATAAATTCGAATCAACGCTTTGGTTGGCAGGCGATTGCATCGGGCGAAAACCTAGGAGTTTTGAAGCGTCTAAGAAATAAGTTATACTTAATGAATGTTGCGGAATTCGTAAATTGTGGGAGAGAGGGCAAATGGTGACTTATGCCGAAAGGCCCTGGATCAGCAGCTATGACGTCGGCATCCCGGCCTCGGTCGATATTCCGGAAGTGCCGCTGCATCAATTCTTGAAAGATACGCGCGTACGCATACCGCACAGCACGGCCTTGATTACGCCTGCGAACCTGCCCTTGGTGGGGCGCATCAGCCGGTCGATCACCTACGAGGAGCTAGACCGGGCTTCGGACGCGCTTGCGGCCGCGCTTGTCGATTTGGGCCTGAGAAAGAGCGACCGCGTCGCTATCGTTATGCCGAATTCGGTTGCCTTTGTGATCAGCTTCTACGGCATATTGAAGGCGGGCGGCGTAGTCGCGGCGACCAACCCGACATATCCCGCGGAAAGAATGGCGCATCAGATCGATGATTGTGATGCCGAATTCGTCATAACGATGACGCTCTTCTATGGCTTGGTCAAGCAGGTCCAGCGCAAGAGCAAAGTCAAGGCGGTGATCGTCGCCAATATCAAGGAATATCTGCCGCCCTTGGCGAAGTTTCTTTTCACGATCGCGAAAGAGAAGAAAGAAGGGCACTTCCTTGAAGACGTTGAGCCAGGCGATCACTGGTTTCAGGACCTGTTGCGCACGTATGATGGCCGACAAGCGAACGTACAAGTGCAGCCCGATGATCTGGCGATCTTCCAATACACCGGCGGTACGACAGGCGTTGCCAAAGCCGCGATGTCCAAACACCGGGCTTTGGTGGCGAATATGATGCAGACTGAAGGCTTCCTCGACCTCTTTGATACGCCGGTTGAAGATGAGATCTTTCTTGGGGCGATCCCGTTTTTCCATGTTTATGGCCTGGTCGTCGTGGTCAGTACCAGCGTATACCGTGGATGCAAGGTGGTGCTCGTGCCTAATCCGCGTGATATTGACGATGTGTTGGGCAATATTGAGACCTTCCGCACCACGCTGTTTCCTGGCGTACCGGCACTGTATAACGCCATAAACAATCATCCGAAAGTGCAAAGCGGCGAAATCGACTTAAGTTCCTTGCACCTTTGTCTGAGCGGGTCAGCGCCTTTGCCGGTAGCGACAAAGACAGAATTCGAGCGCTTGTCTGGCGGCTCGGTGCGCGAAGGCTTCGGCATGAGTGAGGCGCCGACGGCCACCCATGTCAATCCGATATTCAAGGAAAACCGCCGCGGCTCGATTGGCTTGCCGCTGCCTGAGATGGATATGCGAATCGTCAGCCTGGAGGATGGCGAAACCGATGTGCCTGTTGGCGAAGTCGGCGAGCTGTTGATGGCGGGACCGAATGTCATGGCAGGTTATCACGGAATGATCGAAGAAACACAGTCGGCGCTTCGGGAGAAGGACGGCAAGCGCTGGCTCTATACGGGCGATATCGCGCGCATGGACGAAGACGGTTACTTTTACATAGTCGATCGCAAGAAGGACATGGCGCTAATCGGCGGGTATAACGTATACCCGACCACCGTCGAAAACGCTATCGCATCACACGCTGCGGTGTTGGAAGTAGGTGTGGCGGCCATTCCACATCCGGAGCGAGCGGGCCAGGAAGCGCTGAAAGCCTGGATCGTAGTGAAACCTAACGAGAGGCTGACTGCGGACGAAGTCATCGAGTTTCTGGGAGACAAGCTGGCGCCATATGAGATCCCGCGGCGAATCGCCTTCATTGAGGAGCTACCCAAAACAGCGGTCGGCAAAACGTTGAGGCGTGAATTAGTGCGAATGGAAGGCGAAGCAAGCTGAGTTGCAACGGGAGGCGACTTTACGGTCGTTTCAAGGTCGCCTGCCTGTCCTATGAGCTCCGAAGGAGCCTCGAAATTGCCATCAGGGCGACAAATACAGATGTGACGCACAGCCTATAGTCGCCAATGTAGATGTTAGTTAATAATGTGATACTATTCTGTATAGCGATGTGACGACCTTGTTAAGAATGTAGCTAATGAACACAGACGTTCAATCCTCTATTGCGTACGAGAATTTCCTTCACAATTCCAGTGAGGCAAAAATAATACTGCTCCACCCTCAGAGCCGCCTGCGGTCGGTAATCATGGCGCGGCTGCTGGGGGACAGCGACTTGAGCGCATTCTATTACGCGCTGGACGTGGACGACATTAAACTGGGCAATTTCCTGCCGAGTCTATTGGGGACCTTGTCGCGGCAGAATGTCATCTTCGGGCGCCAAATGAACGTATTGCCGGCAAACGTTATCGACGACCCCTACAAGCACATGGATGTGATTCTGCGGACCTTTATCGCCGAGCTGTCTGAGCTGGGGGATCGAGAGATTTGGTTGGTGCTAGATGAATTCGACCGCGCGGATCTCGCTGATGACGTGAAGAGATTTGTCGAGCGCCTTTCCCATCAAGCGCCGGCGCGATGCAAGATCGTATTGAACGGCCGTTCACTTCCGCGCATGCCTTGGCTATCGATGATTGCCAATAGGCAGGCCGTCATCATTCGCGATGGACATATCGTTCAAAAGAACATTTACGGCGTGCGCAATGAGGTCGACGCCAGTCTCAAAGTGCTCTCGTTGGGCCCCGGATATGTTTTTCTTGATGACTTTCTGATCGACAACTGGGAAGGGCATCTGCCGCGTCTGCTGCTATTCTTCGCGATGGATCGACCGGAAGTTACGCGCAATCAGATCTGCGAGACCTTCTGGCCAAAATTGGACATCGACCCGGCGGTAAATGTGTTTCACGTGACCAAGCGGCGCCTGCACAAGGCAATAGGCATGGATGTCATGGCTCACGATGGGAGATACTATCGGGTTGACCGCGAAAGGCCATTTTACTTTGACGCGTTTGAATTTGTTGAAGCGTTGCTGGAGGGGCGACATGGCGAACCGGCGGAGCCCTTCGAACTGTGGCAGCGGGTGGCGAAATTATATCGTGGACCTTTCCTGCAGGGTCACGACGATGGCTGGATTGTTGAGCGGCGAGAGGCATACCAAAACGCCTATATTGAAGCGCTGGAGAATATTGCAGCCATTTGGGAAGCGCGTGAGAGCTTCCAACTGGCGCTATACACGCTTATTCGAGCGCTAGAAACCGACTACAGGCGCGAAGAAATACATCTTCGACTGTTGAAGCTATATGTGCAGTTGGGCCGCCGAGCCGAGGCCGTGGAGCACTTCCGAAACCTTGAGCGCTGGTCGAAGACCAACAAGATTGCCTTGAGCGGGCAGATTCGCCAGCTGTTCAGCGACATCACGGCTTGATTCTGCGATTCAGATGAGGGACCTGTTGGGCAATCGCCCCTGGCAGGACTCGAACCTGCGACCAACGGTTTAGAAGACCGGTGCTCTGTCCACTGAGCTACAGAGGCATCAGCCGTGATTTTATGAGCGCAGTCTTGCGCTGTCAATGCTGTGCGCCCGCTTTGCCTCTCGCTTCGGATTGTCCGAAAGCCTGCGCTGCTGTATAATATAGGCAGTCAGAGAAGGTCTACCGCGAGTGAGAATTTGGCGCCATTTGCCCTTGTCAATTGATCGAATTTCAGGTTCGGCGGTTGTGGCTTATTGGCAGGATTGTCAGGAGTAAAGATGGTAAAGGATCGCGATCTTATCGCGCGTCAAGAGCGTGAGTATGGCGCACACAATATCCAGAAATTAGACCCGCGCGAACATATCCGTCGGCGGCCAGGCATGTATGTTGGTGGCACCGACGCGCGAGCCTTGCACCATCTGATCTACGAAGTAGTGGATAACTCCATTGATGAAGCGCTAGCTGGCCGCTGTGATTCCATCTCAGTGACGCTGCGCGAGGATGGCGCGGCAACGATTCGTGATAACGGAGTCGGCATTCCGGTTGATAAACACAAGAGCGGTAAATCAGCGCTCGAGGTGGTGATGACCGAAGTCGGCTCCGGCGGGAAATTCGATAACGAAGCGTATAAGGTAAGCGGTGGCTTGCACGGCGTTGGCGTGTCGGCGGTGAACGCATTGTCTGCGAGTTTAACGGCGACCATTCGTCGTGATGGCCATGTTTGGAGGCAGTCCTACGAGGCCGGCATTCCGACAGGCCGCCGTCGCAAAGTAAGAACACTTAAGGACGGAGAAGAAACCGGCACCGAGATTTCCTTCGTACCGGACTTCACGATCCTCGAAGAAAATGAATTTAGTTTCAGTACCTTGCTGACCCGATTCCGCGAGATGGCTTTTGTTACCCGCAAGGTGACGATCCGCTTGCGCGACGAGCGCGTCAAGCCAATTGCGCGCGAGGCGACCTTTTATTTCGATGGCGGTTTGCGGTCCTTCGTGCGTTATTTGAATCGCAATCGCAAAGCGATTCATAACATCATTCACGTGGAGCGCGATATCGAATACCTCGACCGCAACGGTACCGCTTACAAGATTGGAGTCGAAGTCGCCTTCCAGTATTCCGATGTGGCGACGACTACGGAACTGGCATTCACCAACACCATCAACACGCCAGACGGCGGCACTCATATCACCGGGCTGCGGTCGTCGATCACCGGCGTTATCAACCGTTACGCCAAGAAGGCGGGGCTGCTGAAGGATAAGGACGGCAACTTCTCCGGCAATGACACGCTTGAGGGCTTGACGGCGATTGTCAGCGTCAAGCATCCGGATCCACAATTTGAGAGCCAGACGAAGGTTAAGCTGCTCAATCCCGAGGTGCAGGGCGCGGTTTCGCAGGCGGTAACCGAATCCTTCAACGAATTTCTCGAAATGAATTCGCGTGAAGCGCGCCGCATTGTCGATAAATGCATGACGAGCAAGCGCGCCCGAGAAGCGGCCAAGAAGGCGCGCGATCTCGTGCGCAGTGGACCGAGCCTGCTGGAAAGTAGCACCTTGCCGGGCAAACTGGCTGATTGTTCGGAACGGGGCGATAGCGCTGAAATCTACATCGTTGAGGGAGACTCGGCCGGCGGCAGCGCCAAGCAGGGGCGCGATCGGCACTTCCAGGCGATTCTGCCCTTGCGCGGCAAGATCCTGAATACGGAGCGGGCGCGCATCGACAAGATACTGGACAATAACGAAATCAAAGCATTGATATCAGCTTTGGGCACGGGCATCCATGACGAGATGGCGGTCGACCGCCTCCGTTACGGCAAAGTCATCATCATGACGGACGCCGATGTGGACGGCAGCCATATCCGTACGCTGTTGCTGACGTTCTTCTTTCGGCACATGCTCCAGATTGTGCAGCAGGGACATCTGTACATCGCTCAGCCGCCGATCTTTTCGTTGAAGAACGGCAAGAAAATGGAGTGGATTTACCCGGAAGGCGGCACAGCCGATGAAGATTTGCTCAAGCAGTCGATGAAGCGCTTCAAGAATCCTGACAAAGTCACGGTACAGCGCTACAAAGGTCTGGGCGAGATGAATCCGGACCAGCTTTGGGAGACGACGATGGATCCGGAATCGCGGACACTGATGCGAGTGACGATTGAAGACGCCGCTGATGCCGACCGGGTTTTCGATACGCTGATGGGCGCCAGCGTGCCACCGCGCCGCAAGTTCATCCAGACCCACGCCAAGCAGGTCCGCAATCTTGACATATAGATTGACGACGTAGAGGTTACAAGCCAGAGGTCTTGGCGTCCTCCTCGGTCCAGCCGCGAGCCTCGATGGCGGCCGCTTCCCGCTCGGCGCGCTGTAGGGGAGCGCGTTCGACCAGCGCATGCAGCAGCGCAAAAACGAAACTGCCCAGCCCAAGCGAAATAACAATGAACAAAATCGGATGCCAGGTGAGGCCGGCGAAGTTCAGCGCTTCGGGATGGAGTATCAATACGCTCAGACAAACGGTCGGCAGAATCGCGACGAAACACATGCCAGACAGCAAGTTCAGCAACTGCGATAGCGCGCCGCCATGTATCGGATTGTTTGTGTCAGAACGTTGATGGACCAGCAGACCCAGCCGCAGGACAATGGCGACCAGGGCGATCAATGTTAGCTGTTTGACGAGTGAAGGATCCATTAGCCTCAAGCTGCCGAAACGAACGATTTAGAATAGCGTGTAAATGAATGGGCTGATTGGGCTGGAGCCGCCGAGCACGATCAGAAGCGCGAAGACGAGCAGAGTGATGACCATCGGCAGCATCCAATAGAGTTTGCGCTTCCAAAGGTAGGATAGCAGTTCACCTAACACGCCCAAACGCATGAAGAGGTCCTCCATTGCGCTCGGTGAATTGTCGTCGTGTTTTGCCTTTGTCGCCATGATGTCTCCCTCTGTGGCACTCAGGATTTAGCTGGGTTTCCGCACGATGTGCGAACCCAATACGAGCATGTCAATATCGCTGTTTCGAAAGGTATTGTAGGCTTCGCGCGGTGTATTGACAATGGGCTCGCCGCGCAAGTTGAATGAGGTATTGAGCACAATGGGCACGCCGGTCGCTTCGCCAAATTGCTGGACGATGTCGTAATACCGTGCGTTGGTCTCGCGATCAATGGATTGCAGGCGCCCGGTGCCTTCGTGGTTGACGGCGTGAATTTCAGTCTGTTTGTCATGCTTAATCGGCGCCACCATCAGCATGTAGCGTGGCGTATCGTGATCGGCGACTTGGGGATAGTCGAAGTATTCCGGCGCGCGCTCCCGCAGAACAACCGGCGCGAAGGGCCGAAATGGCTCGCGGAATTTGATTTTCGTATTCACGATCTCTTTCATGTCGGCGCCGCGCGGATCAGCCAAAATGCTTCGGTTTCCCAAGGCGCGCGGTCCCCATTCAAAGCGCCCCTGATGAAAGCCAATGACTTGTTGGCAGGTCAGGGCATCAACGATCACTTCGGTCAGCTTGCTCTCATCGGCATAAGTCTCGTAATTGAGTTCTTCCTGATCGAGAAATGCGCGGCAGACTTCGTCGGAATAGCTGCGTCCGTAATAGGCGTGCTTCTGCACCCATCGCCGCGGTTTGCCCAGCAAGGTATGCCAAACCCATAGAGCCGCTCCAAGCGCGCCGCCGTCATCCCCGGCCGCCGGTTGGATCCACAGTTCTTCAAAAGGCGTTTCATTCAAGATGCGCCAGTTTGCTTTGGTATTGAGCGCGACCCCGCCGGCCATGGCAAGTTTGCTCATGCCAGTGCGTTCGTGTAAGTGCCTTGCGATCTTAATCAAGGTGTCTTCCGTGAACTGCTGGATGCTGGCCGCGACATCGGCGTAATACTGATTGGTCTCCATCGCCGACCGTTCGGCCGCGCGTTCCGGATTTGTGCGCATGGTGAAGAAATCGGCATCATCATTACGTTTCTCACCGAAGAGCTCGAGAAATTTGCTGCTGTAACTACGCGTTGTCGATCGGTGAAAGTCGAAATAATCCATATTGAGCTTGAAGGCGCCGTTGGTTTCATCGGCAGCGACAACCTTATCGATCTTGTCCATATAGCGAGGCTCGCCATAGGGGCTCATGCCCATCACTTTGTATTCGCCATTGTTGACGCGAAAGCCGAGCCAGGCGGTGAAGGTGGAGTAGAGCAAACCCAGCGAATGTGGGAAGCGCTGCTCTTCAAAGAGCTCAATGGTGGGCGGTGCGTCTTCACTTTCGCCGAGCGAGCTCTTGCCGCTTCCCAAAGTCGTCGTGGTCCACTCGCCCACACCATCAACTGTCAAGATGGCGGCGTCCTTAAATGGGCAGGCGAGGAATGCGCTGGCCGCGTGGCTCATGTGATGATCGCAAAATAGGATCTTGTTGGCGGGAACGCCGATCCCGCGCGCAATGTGGCTGCGCACCCAGAGCTTGTCGCTCAGCCAGGTCATCATCGATTCACGCCAGAGGCCGGACGATTGAGGAAAGGTATTCAGCGCTGTTTGCAGGATGCGTTCAAACTTCTGCAGCGGCTTCTCGTAGAACACGACGTATTCCAAATCCCTCGCCGTTATCCCGGCTTGCTGAAGGCAGAATTCAGCTGCCATTTGGGGGAACCCATTGTCATGTTTCAACCGCGAGAAACGCTCCTCCATGGCGGCGGCGATCAACACGCCATCGCTCAGCAAGGCCGCGGCGGAGTCATGATAGAAGGCGGATATGCCAAGTATATACATGGCTAGCCTTGTTCTCTTGCTGAGGCAATGTCGGTTGGCAGCGGCTCTCTCTCCGCCCAGCGCGCCGCGCCTTTTCTCTTGCGCAGCGGGTCCATGAAGATCGCTGATAGCAGACCGAAGGGCACCATGATAGTGAAGTAAAATGCGGTCGCGATGAACCGACCGTTCAAGTCGGCGACGATCGCCGAATTGACGCTGAAGCGATCCCAAGCGATCTTCAGGAGTTTCTTCAAGCGGCGCTCCAAATGTCGAATCTAGGCGGACAAAGGCGATTGCGAACCGAGGTGGGCCGAAAAGCTCGGATCACTTTTCTAGGTTAGACCGATTCAGAAAGTCAAGCAAGGCGTTTCGGGCGATATTGTGCCCCTGCTGATTCCAGTGCGTGTCGGCGAAGAAATAAGGCGATTGACCAGCGCGGATTGCCTCGTCGAGCGTCGGCGTCAGATCAAGAAAAGATATGCCGAGTTCCTCAGCTAGACCGCGCATCAAGTCTCGTTGGTCGGATACATTCTCATCAATATCCGACACTTGGGGCATGTTGTCAAATCGGCGAGACTCGTGGTCAATTATCCTGCGCTTAGTATGGGCATCCAGGTACTTCCAATATAGTTCGGGTTTTGAGGGAATGTACATGAGAACCAGTTCGCCATCAATCGCTTGCAGTGTTGTGTTCATTTCGCTGAGGCTCGATCGTGTCAGCGTCAAGCCTTCTCTCTGCATGATTGATGCCGCGTCCTCACCTATCCTACGTACAAATTTGTGGTAAAACGCAATTGGCGCAGGCGGGTCGGTGATCGTGAAATAGGGATAATGGCACCATATTTCTTTGTTGGGCAGCGTCAATTCAACTATCCAATGCAGCGTGCGGAGCACAACCAAAAACTCGTGCGGCTCGGAATCTTGGATATACCTGTCGTACCAAGTCAAACGATTCCTTATCATCGACGCGGCGCTCTCGTTATCTCGCAGGTCGTTTCCGGCGAAAAAAGCAACCACCAAGGTTTCGGGACTGCGCGGCAGTCCATACGCTTCGAAAAGCTGCTGTTGTTCCAATGTGCCAGACCCGCGCATGCCCAGCGCCAGTACAGTGTCCGAGATGCCCTGCCAAAATGGCCGCTGAATAAGTTCCGCGTCGGTGAATGAATCGCCAATCACCACCGTATCCACATCGTCTGGCCATGGCTCGGCATTGCGGAAGCCGTGCCCGTCGCGCCTGAAGGAGACTTTATAGTTATCTATTGGCTGGGCGTCTCTTGGCTCTAAACAAGATAGAGTGAAAAGGTCTCCGGTAAGTGGCGTAACATCGTACTCCACGACCTGCCAAGCGGGGTACTCGCGCGCGCCATGCTCGGTATTCAACTGCCAGCCGATACGGGCATGGTATTGCGGCATCAGACTGACAAGTATATCTGGTAAATGGATGAAGCCGAGCTGTAACGCAATTTCCAGCGTGACAATCGTAGCGACCAATAGCAGCAATGCTCGTATCGATTTGCTTGCAATGTCTTTCAATGAATCGGCTCCGCCGTCGCTTTGGAAAACTCGTAGGCTCCAATATACACCGGAGGGGCAAAGATTGTTAGGAAATGATCAAGTTTCCTTTGGTTGCTTCAATTGCTGGAGAAGGGACCAATGTTGAATTCCTTGTCAGGCGGAGACAGGCGTACTCGCAGCAGCAAGGTTTCCAGCCGATAAATTTCAACGAGCGTTCGCATCAGGCGAGACAAACTAGGCGTCGCGAGCAGCTGCTGTTTTTGCGCGCTGTCCGCCTGCAGCAAGATGGAGGCAATTTGCGCTATCGACCGAGGACGATGCGGGATTTGCTCCCGATCAAACTTGGCGTCTTCGGATGAAGACAGTGTCTCCAAATAGTGAATGACCAGCGGACGCAGCAATCTGCTGTATCGGTGAACGAGCTCGGGTTGATCGTCTGCCGGCATAAAGAACTCGACATCGGCACGCAAGAATGGCTGATTGCGATCGATGCGCTTGATGCGAAATCGCCTCTGTCCGACGGCAGTTATGTTCATTCTTCCCAGAGGGAGCTGCTGCACTTCGCTTATGGCCGCCGTACAACCCACCGGATAGGGCGTCGCTACCGGTCCCAGCGCTTCTCTGCCACGCCTGATGAGGACGACGCCAAATGGCTCATTGTTTTCAATACACTTATTGACCATGAGCTTGTAGCGTTCTTCAAAGATATGCAGCTGAATCTGCATTCCCGGGAAGAGCACGGTATTCAGCGGAAACAGCGGCAAGAATGCCATTGGTGATTATCACCTGCTTTTGGATTGTCGGCGCTGGATTGCCACACGATTTAGGATTCCAAACGGCTGGACGGATCGGAGCGCCGCATTAGGCCGCCTCAAGGGCTAGGGGCTCGCATTGTATTCTTCATGGAGCACCCGACGAAGAACTTTGCCAATAAACGAGCGCGGCAGCGATTCCCGAAACTCGATCTCCCAGGGCACGGCGTATCCTTCCAGACGGCGCTTGCAAAGCTCCAGCAATTCTTCTTTGGACAGGTCTGTGTTGGGACGGGGAACAACGAATGCTTTGATTTTCTGGTTGCCGGATTCACGTCCAACGCCGACTACGGCCGCCTCCAGCACTTTGTTGTGCTCATACAAGATCTCTTCGACGTCACGCGGGTAAACGCTGTAATCCCCGGTGAAAATCGTATCACGCTTGCGGCTGATAATCTTGAAGTAGCCGTCGTCGTCCATCACGGCGACGTCACCTGTGTGCAGCCAGCCGTCGCGCAGGACGGTCTCGTCATTGGGATCCGCCCGCCAATAGCCACTCATGATCTGCGGACCCTTCACCACCATTTCTCCAATTTGCCCGCTTGGCAATTCCTCGCCGTTGAGCAGATCGACGATTTTGGCCTCGGTGTTTGGCAAAGGCACACCGATTGAACCCACCTTTCGCAGGCCATAGAGCGGATTCGAATGGGTGACTGGACCGGCTTCCGTCAAGCCGTAGCCCTCGACGAGCCGTCCACGCGTCAATTTCTCAAAAGCCTCTTGCACTTCAACGGGTAAGGGCGCGGCGCCACTGATGCAGGCTTTGATTGACGACAAGCCATAACTTCTCACATTTGCCGCATGGTTGATGAGCGTGAACATTGACGGTACGCCCGGGAAGAGCGTCGGCTTGTGACGTCGAATCCGTTCCAGGACTTGCTGGAGCTCAAACACGGAAATGATCACGATCTTCGCCGCAATCAGGATGGGAAGGTTCATCGCGGCGGTCATGCCATAACTATGCTCAAAGGGAACGACAGCCATCACGACTTCTTTGCCGTATTCGATTTCCGGCATCCAGTGACGAGTCTGAAGGGCGTTGGCCACCAGGTTGCGATGCGTCAGACAGACGCCTCGGGGCTTGCCAGTCGTGCCGCTGGTATAAGAAATCACGGCGAGATCGGTATCCGCGACGTCGATTGCAGGCGGATGCCTTTCCCGCTCCTTCATGACGTCAGACATGCGCTGTCCGATCCGCCGGGCAAGCGCTTCGTCCTCGGTCGTGGCCTGTCGGTGTCGCCCGAATGCCGCCGCTCGGCTGGTCGTAACGTGTTTGCCGATTCCGCTAAAGATCAATGTCTCGGCGCCGGCCTGACCTTGCAGCAATTGCGCTAGTTGGCTGAACGCGCTTAGGGTGATTAGAACCTTGGCATCGGTTTCGCGCGCGTGGCTGACGATTAACTCCGCATTGGCGTCGGGATTCGACAAGACGACTACGGCGCCAAGCTTCAGGATGGCGTAATAGGCGATGATGAATTGAGGCGTATTCGGAAGGACGATCTGCACGCGATCGCCCTTTTGCACGCCCAGCGCCAGCAATCCATGCGCGAACTGATTGACCTTGGTTTCTAGCTCGCGGTAGCTCAGAGTCTTGCCATAGAAGACGGTGGCTGTGCGCCGTGGCGCCCAATCAGCGGCGCTTTCCAAAAAACGAAAGAGCGGCTGATGCGGAATCGGAATGGTATGCGGGATATCTTTGTCGTAGTGGCCGAGCCAGGGACGCCCGCGACTGAGCGCGTCCGCCGGCGTGGTGGAGCGCCAACTGGCTCGCGATGATGTTTCAACGAAGCGCTCGATCGCCCGATTGACCGCTTCGTGGCGCTCAAGTTGGACTTTGTGTTTCGCCGAGCCTATGTCGTGGACTTCAGCGCCGGGGATCAGTTTGGCGACATCATCGTAAACATAGCGGGGAAAGTAATTGTCGCGCTCGCCGGTGATGACCAGCGTCTTGCTTTTGATGTTCCGCAACTGCGACCAAGCCTGCCAGCCATGCAGATTGTTGTGAAACATCGACTTGAGCACATGGTATTCCGCATCCCAGCGACGGCGATAGCGCCAAAAAGGCAGAGCGATATGAACGGGAATGCGAAACAGAGCGGAGGCGAATTTCGGCAGCGGATACTCGCCGGCGCTGGCGACCAGCACGAGCTTGGCGATGCGCTCTGGAAAGGCGTTTGCGAATTCGATGCATATAGCGCCGCCGAAAGAATGGCCGACCAGCACAAATCGCTCGGGCAGCTGCAGCGCCTCGACAATATCATGCAGATCCTGAATCAATTCCGGCATCGAGTATTCGCTGCGGGGGGCATCGCTCTGCCCATGGCCGCGCAGATCGGGGGCGATCACGCGATATTGATTGGCGAAATGCGCCAACTGCCATTCCCATGATTCGGCCACGCCAGCGAAACCGTGCTGGAAGAATATCGTCTTTTCGACATCCTGCGGCCAAAGATCTATGACGCTCAGATTCGCGCCAGGATACTCCCGTATCGGCACCTTCACGCGATAGAGGTCAAAGTCCAACTGAAATACCGAGCGCTTCAGCCCGCGGATTCGCTTCTTCATCAATCCTCAATATGATGGCTTCGCACTATTATAGCGAAATCGACCGGCAGGGGAAATCATGCCAGAATTCGCAGCCCAAAGTGATCAAGGGTAAAATCAAGTCGACAAGCTGTGTGAATTGCATGAGGGAATGCCATGAAGTCGCCCCTGGTAACTACGGCATGGTTGGAGCAGCGCCTGTATGATCCGAAGATCCGCGTCGTTGAGCTGCGTGGCAAGGTGCTGCCGCCGACCGAGCCGCCGCCGCATTACTTCACCGATCGCGCTGGTTATGGGGCGGGGCACATACCCAACGCGGTCTTCGTTGATTGGCAGGTCGATATTGTGGAGCCGGGATCACCGTCAAATGATGTCGCTTCGCCTGGACGATTTGCCGCGTTGATGGGCGCGCTTGGCATCAGCAACGATACGCGCGTCGTCATCTACGATAATGCCGCGAGCATGTTCGCCTGCCGGCTGCGCTGGTGCCTGCGCTACTATGGTCATGAGGATGTCTTCATTCTCGATGGCGGTTGGGAGAAGTGGCACGCGGAAGGACGGCCGATCAGCGCGGAGATTCCGAGGCTGGAGAAGGCGGATTTCACTCCGCGAGTGAATGCCGGTTTGAAAGCGACGGAGGCCGATATTCTGGCCGGCTTGGATTCAGGTTCCATGCAACTCATTGACGTGCGCTCGCCAGCTGAATTCACCGGCGCGGCATCGCGCGCGCAGCAGGGCGGTCACATTCCGTGCGCGATTAGTCTGCCGAGAAAGAAGATGGTGGCGGACGATTTGACCGTATTGTCGCCCGAAGCGCTGCGGGAATGCTTCGCCGAGAACGGCGTCGCGTTGGATGCCGGTGACACGGTAATCTACTGCAACTCTGGTGTCTCGGCATCCTTTGGCATGCTGGCGCTGGAAGTGGCCGGCGCGCGCAACCTTCGTCTTTATGACGGATCGTGGAAAGAATGGGGCAATAATCCCATGACGCCCAAGGCAACAGGGTCGTAGCGTCGCGTGCAGGTCCGGCGGGATGTGCAGAAGTAAGAACTTTGCGACAATCCATGTCACTAGCTTGGACAGGAAAGCTTCGCGACACAGACGGGAGAAATGAAATCGAGTGGAAGTAAAAGACTATCGAGACGGCTCAGCATTTTTGAAATTGAAGTCAGTGTGGAACGATCTGCTTGAGCGCGCGCCGATGAACCGGGTGTTTTATACCTGGGAATGGCAGAAGACCTGGTGGGAGGCGTATGAACCGGGCGAGCTTTGGATTCTGGCCTGCTACAATCAAGGAGCCGCGATAGGAATCGCGCCGCTGTTCATCTCCGAATCCGAGCGGGGCCGCTCAGTTCAAATCATCGGCTGCGTCGATGTCACCGACTACCTAGACTTCATCATTGACGAAGCGCGAATGGCGGATGTTTATGCGGCCTTCGCCGATTACCTCTGGAATCACCGCGCCGAGTATGATTGCCTAGACTTCTGCAATATCCCTTTTGATTCACCGACCCAGCGTCTTCTGCCAGAATTGCTCAGCAGTCGTGGCTTCAAGACAGATGTTGAACAACAGGAGGTTTGCCCCGTCATTGAGCTGCCGGATAACTGGGGAAGTTACATGAGCCGGTTGCACAAGAAGCAGCGTCATGAAGTCAGGCGAAAGATGCGACGCATTCAAGGCAGCGAAAAATCGATCGACTGGTACATCGTCAATGGACAGCACGATCTTGATGAGGAAGTGGCGCAGTTTGTCCGCCTGATGGCGGCGAGCGATCCGGAGAAGGAACGCTTCCTGCAAGATGAGAAGAATCTGAGTTTCTTTCGGGCAATTGTGCCCTTGCTTCAAGCGCGTGGCTGGCTGCAACTGAATTTTCTGACCATTGGCGAGCGGCGCGCGGCTGCTTACATCAACTTTGTTTACGGCAACCGCGTGATGGTATACAACTCCGGTCACGCGCACGATGATTTTGGCGAGTACAGTCCGGGCATTGTGCTTTTGGCTTATAACATCCGGCACGCCATTGAGCAGGGCTATGCCTACTACGACTTCTTACGCGGCGATGAACCCTACAAATACCGAATGGGCGGCCGCGACACAGCGGTGATGAATATCCGCGCAAGATAGAATAGCGTCCCGCACAGCGGAGCAGAAATGCCAATCCAACGCATCGCGCTGATCAGTGTGCACACCAGCCCGCTGGCGCCCATGGGTGGCGCGAAGACCGGCGGTATGAATGTGTACATCCGCGAGCTGTCGCGCGAGCTAGGACGGCAAGACGTATGCGTCGACATTTTTACCAGACGCGCCTCCCCGATGGAGAATACGATTGACGCTGCGATTGGCGAAAACGTCCGCGTTATCTATCTCGCTGCGGGTCCGCCACAGCCCTTATCGCCGGACGATCAGTACGAGCATTTGTCTGAATTCACCGCCAACTTGATGGCATTTGCGACATTAGAGAACTTGCGCTACGACATAGTCTACAGCCACTACTGGTTGAGCGGGTGGGTGGCGGCCAAGCTCAAAGAAGCATGGGGCATTCGCTTTGCGCACATGTATCACACGCTCGGGCACATGAAGAAGCGCATTGAAGTCAAGGACTATCAGCCCGATCGCCGAATCATGACGGAGATGAGAATCCTTCAGTGGGCGGACCGCGTCATCGCCGCGACGCCGGCCGAGCAGGCTCAACTCCGCTGGCTGTACCGCGCCGGGCGCCGACAGATTGTTGTGATTCCGCCCGGTGTCAATACGGAGCGATTCAAGCAGTCAGTATCCCGCGAAGCAGCGCGAGAGACACTGGGAATCCGGCTCGATAGCAATTTGCTTCTCTTTGTCGGCCGCGTGGAGCCACTCAAAGCGGTAGACACCATACTGGAAGCGCTCCATGTTTTGCGAGACAAGGCGCCGACTTTGCTGCGAAACCTGCATTTCATGATCGTCGGCGGCGATCCAAACAGTGGACGCGACCGGGAAATGAATCGGCTGCAAGAGCTCAGCGTTAAGTTGGGAATCGATCAACTGGTGAGTTTTGTCGGCGCGAAAGAGCAGGCGGAGTTGCCGCTATATTATGCGGCGGCGGCGGCGGTGATCATGCCCTCAGACTACGAGTCCTTTGGCATGGTGGCGTTGGAAGCGATGTCGTCGGGCACGCCGGTAATCGCTTCTCAGGTGGGCGGCTTGCAATTCCTGGTTCGGGATCAAGAGACTGGTTTTCACATTCCGGCGCGTGAACCCATCTCGCTGGCGGAATGCATCATTGAACTGCTGACCGATAGGTCGAGAACGGAAGACATGGGAATAGCGGCCTCCCGCCTGGCGCAAGAATACGCCTGGTCGGGGATTGCCGCGCGTTTGCTGACGGTCTTTGAAGATGTCGCCGGGCAGAAACTGAAGCGAGCTTAACCACCGTAGGCATTTGGAATATCGTCGACGTCAACCTCGATATAGGGGTTGTCCAGCATATATTCCAGCGCGTCGTCCTCGGAAAGAACGATTTGCCCCTTGTGGTACAAGGTATTGTTGAAGCCATCGTAACGGTAGCGGCGATTCACCCAGCCATGCAGGTTGTGCTGAAAGAGCACGTGGAACTGTATCGACTCCTCTTCCGCGACAATATCCTCGCGCAGCATCCACACCGGCGCATACTGTTCCAGATGAGGGCGCGACTTTTCGTCGCGCATTTCTTTCAGCCTGTCCACCGTCGTCATCGCGATTCCTGTCCGTCGTAAGTTGCGATTCTAACACGCTCATTGTAGCGGCAGCTGCGCGCAACGGCAAGCTGTGATTGCGACCGAGAGCGGCGAGAATGCGATACAGCGCGGCAGTGTCCACTTCCAAATGGCGAAAGTTCCATTAAACTAGGCGCTTGATTGGATGTTACGAGTTGGAGACAGGCGATGGCGACATCTGATGTGAAGAAGGTAGTTTTGGCATATAGCGGCGGCTTGGATACCTCCGTGATCGTTCCCTGGCTCAAGAACAATTACGGCTGCGAGGTCGTCTGTTTTTGCGCGGATCTAGGGCAGGAAGAGGAGTTGGACGGGCTGGAAGAAAAAGCGCTGGCTTCGGGCGCATCCAAGCTTTACATCCGTGACCTGCGCGAGGAATTCTTGACCGATTTCGTATATCCGACATTGCGCGCGGGCGCTGTTTACGAGCGGGAATATCTGCTGGGCACCTCGTTCGCCCGTCCGTTGATTGCCAAACATCTGGTCGAGATCGCGGAGTTGGAAAAGGCGGACGCGGTCGCCCATGGTTGCACCGGAAAAGGCAATGACCAGGTGCGCTTTGAAGTCTCAACTATGGCGCTGAATCCAAAGCTGAAGACCATTGCCCCTTGGCGCGAGTGGAATATCCGCAGCCGTGAAGACGCGCTGGCTTACGCCGAAGAATTTCGCGTCCCGGTGTCGCACACGGAGAAAGACATTTACAGCCGCGACCGCAATATATTCCACTTGTCACATGAGGGCGGGCTGCTAGAGAACCCGTGGAATGAGCCGGAAAGCCCGATGTACCAACTGACCAACGAACCGGAGTGCGCGCCCGATGAAGCCAAGTATATCGAGATCGGTTTTGTAGCGGGCAATCCGATAAGCCTGAACGGCGAAGAAATGAGCGCGGTGGAGCTATTCACGACGCTCAATCGCCTGGGCGGGACGCATAGCATCGGCCGCATCGATATCGTGGAGAACCGGCTGGTGGGCATGAAGAGCCGCGGCGTTTATGAGACGCCCGCTGGCACGATCCTGCATCGCGCGCATCAATTGCTGGAGAGCATCTGCCTCGACAAGTATACGATGCAATACAAGGACACCATCGCTACCAAGTATGCCGAGCTGGTCTACAACGGCATGTGGTATAGCAAGCTGCGGGAAGCGCTTGACGGCTTCGTCGATGTGACGCAGGAGACGGTTACCGGCACTGTGCGGCTGAAACTCTACAAGGGCAATATCATTGTCGCCGGGCGCAAAAGCCCCTACAGCCTGTATCGTGAAGATTACGCCTCTTTCGGCGAAGAAGACGTCTACAATCAGCAAGATGCGCATGGATTCATTCAACTTTTCGGTTTGCCGATCAAGGTTGAGGCGATGCTACAGAGCGAAGGCGGCGGAAGGACCGAATACATGCGCCCGGATTACAGCAAGTTCAAGCGTGACTGAGTTGCGCGGGTCTGAAGGACAAAGATGAGCCTCTGGGGCGGACGCTTCAGCGAACCCAGCGACGAAGAACTGCGTCTTTTGAACGACAGCATTCGCTTTGATCGGGCGCTGTATGCTGAGGATATTGCGGGCAGCATGGCATATGCGCGGGCGCTTGCGGATGCGGGCGTGATAAGCGCTGGCGAGGCGGAGACGATTGTCGAGGGCTTGCGCCAGGTCTTGCAAGAATTCGATTCCGACCGCTTTGAATTGGCGGCCGGCGATGAAGATATCCACACTGCCGTCGAACGTCGGCTGATCGAAATAGTTGGCGATGTCGGCGGTAAGCTGCATACGGGCCGCAGCCGGAACGATCAGGTCGCGACAGATTTTCGGCTTTGGACCATGCGCGCCGCCGATCAACTGCATGAGGCGCTACGATCGCTGCAAGCCGGGATCATATCGGTCGCGGAAGGGCACACCGAAACGGTGATGCCCGGTTACACGCACATGCAGCCGGCCCAGCCGATCACCGCCGCTCACTGGCTGATGAGCTTCTTTTGGATGCTGGAGCGCGACTTGGACCGCTTGCGGGCTTCCAGAGCGCGGATGGCCGTTTGCCCCCTGGGTTCCGGCGCCTTGGCGGGCAATCCCTTCGCGATTGATCGCCAAGAGATCGCTGCGGAATTGGGATTCGACCGAGCCAGCGAAAACAGCCTCGATGCGGTCAGCGATCGCGATTTTGTCGCCGATATGCTCTACGTCATCTCGCTTTGCGCGACGCATTTGAGTCGCCTCGCCGAGGACATTCTGATCTATTCCAATCCCAGTTTTGGCTTCATCACCTTGGATGATCGCTATAGTACGGGGTCTAGCCTGATGCCGCAAAAGCGCAACGCCGATCCGATGGAACTGATGCGCGGGAAAACGGGCCGCCTCATCGGCAACCTGGCTGGATTCCTCACGACGCTGAAGGGCTTGCCAAGTGGCTACAACAAGGATTTGCAAGAGGACAAAGAAGCGCTTTTTGATGCCGTGGAGACGATGCGTCAGCTTCTGCCGGTGGTGACGGCGACGGTCAGCAATCTCCAGATTAATTCTGAAGCGATGGCCTCGGCGCTGACGGATGACTTGCTGGCAACGGACCTGGCTGATTATCTGGTGCGGAAGGGCATATCCTTTCGCCAATCGCATCACATCGTGGGAGAGGTTGTGCGCGCCGCAGCGGAGCGGGACCTGACGCTTTCTCAAGTGCCGTTGAGCGAGCTAGAGCGCATTTGCCCGTATTTTGGAAGCGATGTATCCGCTGTATTCGACTTCTCGACTTCGATCCAGCGGCGGGATTCCGACGGTGGCGCGGCGCCCGAGGCGGTTCGGGCGCAAATTGAGCGGGCGAAAGCGCGATTGGATGCGTAACTGGGTATTGTGCATAATTGGAACGTGGTAGTCTGCATGAAGATTCGCTGTCGTTTTTTGGTTGACATGAAATCCTTGACAGTTCTTGAAGCTTTGGGTAGACTACCTGATTATATTCTGTCGTGAAGGAATATTGTGCAAAGTTTGCAATCAGCGAAACCCAGCATTGTTCTCGTCCTTGTCCTTGTCCTCGTGATTATCAGTGGACTGTAACGGCTTGGGCGGGTTTCGCGCAGAAGGTTAAGCAACAAGAGCCTCCCAAGCCACGGGAGGCTTTTTAGTTGGATGGTGGCGAAGTTGGCGATTCAGTTTGTGAACGGAACTGCATCAAGCGTAAGACGATCTGCTGGCAATTGACATTGAGGAAGAGTGAATGACGGCTGAATGGATTTGGCGTAACGGCGAGTTTGTAAAGTGGGACGAAGCGACGGTGCATGTCAGCGCCCACGCCTTGCATTACGGATCGAGCGTATTTGAGGGCATACGCGCCTACGACACACCGGCGGGTCCGGCGGTATTCCGGCTGCGCGAGCACAGCGAACGCCTGCTGCATGGAGCGCGCGTGATGCGGATTGAGCATGACAACGACGCCGACGGGCTGGATCGCGCGATCATCGAAACCGTGCGCAAAAATGGGCACAGTTCCTGCTACATCCGCCCGATCATTTTTCGCGGCGCTGGCGCTCTTGGTTTGGAAGGGCGCAATCGCACCGCGGTCGATACGGTCATCTTCACGATGGAGTGGGGCCGGTATCTGGGCGCGGAGGCGATAGAGCGGGGCGTCGATGTTCAGATCAGTTCATTCCGGCGGATGGCGCCAGATACGCACATGGCTTTGGTCAAGGCCGGTGGCAATTACGTCAACAGCCAGTTCGTTAGCATGGAAGCGCACGACAATGGATTTGAAGAAGGCATCGCCCTAGATGTTAATGGCTACGTCAGTGAAGGCGCAGGTGAGAATATCTTCGTCATTCTGGATGGGGTGGTTTATACGCCGGGCGCCTGGTCGTCGATCTTGATGGGCATCACGCGGGACAGCGCCTTGACGATTCTGGCGGATCAGGGCGTCGAAGTGCGCTTCCAGCCGGTGGCGCGCGAGATGCTCTACATGGCGGACGAGATTTTCTTCACTGGCACCGCAGCCGAAGTGACTCCGGTCAAGTCAGTGGATCGCATTTCGATCGGCTGTGGCGGGCGCGGTCCCATCACTGAAGCGGTGCAGCGCGAGTTCTTCGCCATTACTGCCGGTGAAGCGCCGGACAAGTATGGCTGGCTGACGCACGTCAACAATTCCTAAGCGACGTCGTTCGTTGGAGAGTGGATGGTTGAGGAGGCGATGATGAAACTCAAAGGTTCGGAAATCATCATGGAAAGCCTGTTGCGCGAGGGCGTCGATGTCATGTTTGGTTACCCTGGCGGCGCCATCCTGCCCACCTATGACGCCATGAGCCTTTATGAAGAGCGCTTGCATCATGTCTTGGTGCGGCACGAGCAGGGCGCGTCCCATATGGCTGACGGTTATGCCCGGGCGACTGGCGAAGTGGGCGTTTGCATCGCCACCAGCGGTCCTGGCGCGACGAACCTGGTAACCGGCCTGGCCACTGCCATGATGGATTCCTCGCCGATCGTGGCGATCACGGGGCAGGTTCCGATTCCGGCTATCGGCTCGGACGCATTTCAGGAGACCGATGTCACTGGCGTGACGCTTCCGATTACAAAGCATAATTACCTGGTCACTGATGTGCGCGATCTGGCTTACACCATTAAAGAGGCTTTTCATATCGCGCGCACCGGGCGGCCCGGTCCGGTACTCGTTGACGTGCCCAAGGATGTGCAAAATGCCGAGACCGAATTCGTCTGGCCAGAAGGCGACATTGTCCTGCCAGGTTACGATCCACCGTGGGCGGCGCAAACACACGAAATCGATGCCGCGCTGCGTTTGATTGCCGAGGCGGAACGCCCCATCATTCTCGCCGGGCACGGCATCATCATGTCGGGCGCGATGAACGAAGTGCGCGAATTGGCCGAGCGCGCGCAGATTCCGGTTTCACTGACCTTGCTGGGCAAAGGCGCCATGCCCGAAGACCATCCGCTGGTGATTGGCATGATGGGCATGCATGGCGAAGCCTCGTCGAATTTGGCGATTCAGGAGGCCGACCTATTGATTGCGCTTGGCATGCGCTTTGACGATCGCGTGACCGGCAACCTCAAGACTTACGCCCAAAATGCCCGCAAGATTCACATCGACATTGATCGTTCGGAGATCAATAAGAATGTCAAGGCTGACGTCGGGATCGCCGGCGACTTGAAGACGGTTTTGACGCAGCTATTGCCGAAGTTGGAAGGCAAATCGCATCCGGCATGGATCGGGCGGATTCGAGATTGGCTTGAAGACTCAAGTGAACGCGACATCTTGAATTACGAAACGCCGGGCATTTTGCTGACGGCGCAAGTCGTCAACGACATTTGGAAACTGACCGGTGGCGATGCCATCACCGTGACTGACGTCGGGCAGCACCAGATGCTGGAAGCGCAATACTATCCACATCAGCGGCCAGCAACGCTCTTGACAAGCGGCGGACTGGGCACGATGGGCTTCGGATTCCCCGCGGCAATCGGCGCGAAATTCGGTAAGCCCGACGAGGAAATCTGGGCAATCGTCGGCGACGGCGGCTTTCAGATGACCCTCTGTGAAATGGCGACGGCGGTGCAGGAAAATGTCAACGTTAATATCGCCATTATCAACAATAACTTCCTCGGTATGGTGCGGCAGTGGCAGGAGTTATTCTTCGAGAAACGCTATCAAGCCACGCCGATGGTGAATCCGGATTTCTGCAAGCTGGCTGATGCCTACGGCATCCCGAATCGCTGCGTAACGCAACGCGACGAGATAGAAGACGCGGTGCGATTCGCGCAGGGCATCGACGGACCCACGCTAATTGAATTCGTGGTCGAGAAAGAAGAGATGGTGTACCCGATGGTGCCGGCTGGCGCCGACCTGCACGATATGAAGCGCAGACCCAAGCCGGGAGAAGCATGATGGCTGAAGTAAAGATCGACAGTAAAGTGACCGTGGTCGCGCTGGTGGAGAACGAACCGGGCGTTCTGAACCGCATCGCCAGTTTGTTTCGCCGGCGCGCCTTCAATATTGATAGTCTCACCGTCGGACGAACGCACAGACCGCATATTTCGCGTATGACGATTCGAGTTGACGCCGGTCCCGAATATGCCCGAAAAATCGCGACCAACTTGCAGAAGCTGGTCAACGTGATTGATGTCAGGGTCATCGACAATGAGCCGCATGTAGAGCGCGATCTGGCGCTGATCAAAGTGCGGAACGATGACGCCGACTCGCGGAATACGATCACCGAAATCTGTGATCGCTATCCGGCGCGCATCGTCGATGTCGGTCCCAAGGTGGCGATTATTGAGATGGTAGGCACTGAAGATATTATCGAAGAATTCATTGAACAGGTGCGGCCGATCGGCATCGTCGAGATGATACGCACCGGCGTCGTATCCATGGGTCGCGGCACGCGCATCCACGATACCAACTTCATCAACCGGCGGGCTCTGGTCGAGGCGGCGTCGAAAGCGCGCAGCAGCAACGGTCATAATGTTTAGCTTGTGCAGGCTGCGTAATTCAGCAGCCGCGCATCAATTCGTTCACGTTCAATCCAGGAGAAAAGCATAGATGGCGACACTCTATTATGACGACGACGCGGACTTATCCTTGCTGGACGGCAAGACGATTGCGGTGATCGGCTATGGCAGCCAGGGGCACGCTCATGCGCTTAACGCCCGCGATAATGGATGCAAGGTCATCATCGGATTGCACGAGGGCAGCCGAAGCATCGCCAAAGCGGAAGCGGATGGCTTACATGTCTTCACCGTTGCCGAAGCGGCAAAACAAGCGGATATCGTCATGGTGCTGATACCCGACACTTTGCAAGGCAGCGTCTATGAATCGCAGATCGCGCCCAATTTGAAAGCAGGCGCCATGCTGATGTTCGCGCATGGCTTCAATATCCATTTCAAAGAGATCGTGCCACCGGCGTCGGTGGATGTCGCCATGGTGGCGCCGAAAGCGCCCGGGCATCGTGTACGCGAGGTCTTCACTGAGGGGGCGGGCACGCCCGGGCTCATTGCTATCGAGCAGGATGCCAGCGGCAATGCCAAAGCGCTGGGACTGGCTTACGCCAAAGCCATCGGCTGCACGCGCGCCGGCGTCATCGAAACGACCTTCAAGGAAGAGACCGAGACTGATCTCTTCGGCGAACAGGTCGTGCTTTGTGGCGGCGTAACCGCGCTGATTCGCGCCAGCTTTGAGACGCTGGTCAAAGCCGGCTACCAGCCGGAAGTCGCCTACTTTGAATGCCTGCACGAGCTCAAGCTGATCGTTGATCTGCTATACGAAGGCGGGCTGAGTTACATGTGGTACAGCGTCAGCAACACAGCCGAGCACGGCGGCTACGTCATTGGCGACCAATTTGAAGAGTCCATCAAAGAAGAAATGGCTGGCGTCCTGCAAAATGTACAGAATGGCGAATTCGCCCGCAAGTGGATAGACGAGAACAAGCAGGGCAGACCGAACTTCAATGCTCGCCGCCAGCGCGAGCATGATCTGTTGATTGAGAAGGTCGGCGCTGATCTGCGCCAGATGATGCCTTTCCTCGATGCCAAGAATATCAAGCAACAGGACTGATTCGAATGGATTACGCTGTCGAACAGCTTAGCGCGATTGCGAAAGGAGGTGCCTAGATGTCGGAAGATGGTCTCGCTGGCCTTAGTCAGTTAATTTGCGCTCACGACCGGAATCGATTCAAGAAAGGAACACCTCCAAATGGCAAAACGAATTTACGACGACAATACCGTCATCATCTTTGACACCACGCTGCGAGACGGCGAACAGAGCCCCGGCGCCACTTTGTCAAGCGCGGAGAAGTTGGAGATCGCTCGGCAGCTCTCGCGGCTGGGCGTTGATGTGATAGAAGCGGGTTTCCCGGCGGCGTCGCCCGACGACCTGAAAGCGGTGCAGCGTATTGCGCGCGAAGTGGGTACGCCAGAGGGACCAACAGTCGCCGGCTTGTCACGCGCGCTCGAGAGTGATATTCGCACAGCCTGGGAAGGCGTAAAGGAGGCGGCCAAGCCGCGAATCCACACCTTCCTCGGCACCTCGCCGAGCCACCTGGCGATGCTGCGCATCGACCAAGCAGAAGGGCTGGAGCGGATCCGCAGCGGCGTCACGCTGGCGAAGAGCTTGTGCGATGATGTCGAATTCAGCCCGATGGACGCTGGCAGAACCGATACGGAGTATTTGATACAAGCCTGCGCTGTCGCGGTCGAATGCGGCGCGACGACCTTGAACATTCCCGACACGGTTGGATATGTCATGCCGGCCGAGTGGGCCGATACGCTTGAGATGCTCATCAATGAAACGCCCGGCGCCGGACCGGGCAGCGGCGTGATCTGGTCGGTGCATTGTCACAACGATTTGGGTTTGGCCACCGCCAATACGCTCGCAGGATTGACGCGCGGCGTTCGGCAAGTCGAGGTGACGATCAACGGCATCGGCGAGCGCGCCGGCAACACTAGTATGGAAGAAGTGGTCATGGCGATCCATACGCGCAAGAGCTTCTATAACTTGCGCACAAACATCGACACCACGCAGATCATGAAGACCAGCCGCATGGTGCGCAATTACATGGGCATGCCGGTGCAGCCCAACAAAGCCATCGTCGGCGCCAACGCCTTTGCCCATGAATCCGGCATTCACCAGGATGGCGTGCTGAAAAACGCCGAGACCTTTGAGATCATGATGCCGGAGGACGTCGGCTTGACGCAAAGCAAGCTGGTGCTGGGCAAGCTCAGCGGGCGTCATGCCTTGCGCGTCCGGCTGCGCGAGCTGGGATACGAAGTCGATGGCGACGAGCTGATGGACGTTTTCCGGCGCTTTAAAGAGCTGGCCGATTTGAAGAAGACGGTGACCGACGCCGATTTGGAAGCGCTCGTAGCCGATGAAGCGGCGCAGAAGCCAGAGGATCACTATCGCCTGGTCGATATTCAAGTGGTCTGCGGCACGATGGGCATGCCAACAGCCACGGTCAAGATGCTGAATCAGGATGGTGAGGAACAGGTCGTGTCGGCTGTAGGCACGGGACCAGTTGACGCTTCGTATCGTGCCGTCGATGCGATTGTGGACGCGCCAAATGAACTGCTCGAGTTTAATGTACACAGTGTGACTGAGGGCATTGACGCGCTCGGCGAAGTGACCGTGCGAATTACGCCGGCGAACAGCAGCCGGACATTCGGCGGCTACGGCGCGGACAGTGATATCGTCGTTTCCAGCGTAAAAGCTTATGTCGCCGCGCTCAACCGCATGATTTCAAGCATGGGCTTGGGCGGCGTCGTTCCCGAGGGCGAGGTGGCGACGGTTGGGTTGACATCAACTTAGAGCGGCTCGCCGGTTCAACAGTTCAGGAGAGACAGATGACGGTAAACGGAAGTCCACGCACCTTATTTGAAAAAGTATGGAGCGCCCATACAGTGCGCGACCAAAGCGAAGATACGCCGGCCGTGCTTTACATTGACTTGCATCTCGTGCATGAAGTGACATCGCCGCAGGCTTTCTCGATGCTGCGCGAGCGCGGGCTGGAGGTGCGGCGTCCCGATCTCACGATTGGCACGATGGATCACAGCACGCCGACCACACCGCGGAATGAGCTTGGCATCATCCCAATTGCCGATGCGATGGCGGCGAAACAGTTGGATGTCTTCAGTAAGAATTGCGACGACTACGGCATTCCGATGTACGCGCTCGGTGGCGAGCATCAAGGCATCGTGCACGTCATCGGACCGGAAAAAGGATTGACCCAACCGGGCATGACTATTGTCTGCGGGGACAGCCATACCAGCACGCACGGAGCCTTCGGCGCTTTGGCATTTGGCATTGGCACCAGCGAGGTCGGCCACGTGCTGGCGACGCAGACGCTGCTGCAGAATAAGCCGAAGACCATGGCGGTCAATGTCGAGGGGCGGCTTGGCGATGGCGTTACGGCCAAGGACATCATTCTCGCGATCATCGCCAAGATCGGCATCGGGGGTGGCACGGGTCACGTCTTTGAATATCGGGGCGATGCAATCCGCGGCTTAAGCATGGAAGGGCGGATGACCGTCTGCAATATGTCGATCGAAGGTGGCGCCCGCGCCGGCATGGTGGCGCCGGATGATACAACCTTTGAATACATCAGCGGGCGTCGGCATGCCCCGAGTGGCGCCGACTGGGATGCGGCGCTGGAACTCTGGCGTGAGCTGCCGACTGATGATGGCGCGATCTTCGATCAGGAAATAACGATACGCGCCGATGAATTGAGCCCGATGATCACTTATGGCACCAACCCCGGCATGGGCATGCCGATTACGGCGGCGGTTCCAATGCCGGCCGACGAAGCGGACTACAACAAGAAAATCGCGCTGGAAAAGGCGCTGAACTATATGGAGTTGGCGCCGGGGCAGAGGTTACTGGGCAAGGCGATTGATGTTGTCTTTATCGGCAGCTGCACCAATTCGCGGATCTCGGATCTGCGGCAGGCGGCTGATTTCGTACGGGGGCGCAAGGTGGCCGATGGCGTGCGCATGATGGTGGTGCCCGGTTCGCAGCCGGTCAAACAGCAAGCCGAGAGCGAAGGTCTGGATGAGATCTTTCGGGCGGCCGGCGCGGAATGGCGCGAAGCCGGCTGTTCGATGTGCATCGCGATGAATGGAGATCAACTGCAGCCCGGTCAATACGCCGTCTCGACCAGCAATCGCAACTTCGAGGGCCGGCAAGGAAAGGGCGGTCGCACCTTCTTGGCCAGTCCCTTGACCGCTGCCGCGTCGGCGATTGCCGGCGTCGTAACTGACCCGCGCGCGATAATGTCTTCTACTCTGTAGGGGCGAGGCGGCGACTCGCCCGACCGCAATTCAGTCATTCGCGCGACTATTTCTGTTCTTCTAAGACAGGACATCAAAATGGACAAACTTTCTCATATCGAAGGCAGCGTCGTCGCCATTCCGGTGAATGACATCGATACCGATCAAATCATTCCGGCGCGCTTCTTGAAAGTGACCGACAAGGATGGTTTGGGCAAGGCGGCCTTTTGCGACTGGCGTTATGTCGAAGACGGCGAGACGCCCAACCCCGATTTCATTCTGAACAATCCAGCGTATCAGGGGGCTTCGGTGCTGGTGGCGGGCGATAACTTTGGCTGCGGCAGCTCGCGCGAGCATGCGCCTTGGGCGCTGTTGGGCGCGGGTTTCAAAGCCGTTATCAGCACCGACTTCGCCGATATCTTTCGCAACAACGCGTTGAAAAATGGCTTGCTGCCGATCATCGTGGACCGCGATACGCAGCAGCAGCTCTTCAGCCTCGCCGAGGAAGACCCGAGCACATCGGTGAGCGTCGATGTGGAAGCGCAAACTTTGACCTTGCCAGACGGGCGCGCAGTCGCATTTCCGCTGGATGGCTTTTCCAAGTTCTGCCTGCTGAATGGCGTGGACCAGTTGGGTTATCTGCTTGCGCTGGACGACGAGGTAAGCGCGTTCGAAGCGAGCAATCCGCAGCGGGTCGTGACGACGGCGTAGCCTGGGCAAGCGATGGGGCGCTGCAGAAAAGGAGCCTGGGCATGAGGCAAAGAGTCGCCATATACGACACCACATTGCGCGATGGCAGTCAACGCGAAGGGATATCTTTCTCCGTCGCGGACAAGCTGCGAATTACGATGCTGCTGGACGAGTTGGGAGTTGATTACATTGAAGGCGGCTGGCCCGGGTCCAATCCCAAAGACGTGACCTATTTCGATCAAGTTCGGACGCTTGACTTGCAGCACTCGAAGATATCAGCCTTCGGTTCGACGCGCCGCAAAGGCGTTCGTCCCGCGGATGACGGCAATATCCGCGCGCTGGTTGAAGCGCAAACGCCGGTCGTCACTATTGTGGGCAAGACATCCATGCTTCATGTAACTGATGTCTTGCAGACGACGCCGGACGAGAACCTCAACATGATTCAAGACAGCCTTGCCTATCTAAAAGCGCAGGGCAAAGAAGTGATATACGATGCCGAGCACTTCTTTGACGGCGCCAAGCTGGACATGGAATACGGCTTTGATACGCTGGCGGCGGCCGCTGCCGGTGGCGCCGATGTCATCGTGCTCTGCGATACCAATGGCGGTTCGATGCCCTGGGAGGTGGCTGAATTCGTATTCAAGGCGCGCGAGCTCTTCCCGGAGACGCCCTTCGGCATTCATACGCACAATGATAGCGAAGTGGCTGTCGCGAACTCTCTCGCGGCGGTGAGGGCGGGCGCGGCGCACGTCCAGGGCACGATCAATGGCTATGGGGAACGCTGCGGCAACGCCAATCTCTGCAGCATCATTCCCGATCTCATCATCAAGCTGGGCACCCCTTGCCTGGCGCAAGACGGCAATCTGGCGGCGCTGACGCATTTGTCGCGCGCCGTGGCGGAGATCGCTAATCTGGCGCCCGACGCGCATCTGCCGTACGTCGGCAAGAGCGCATTTGCGCACAAGGGCGGCATCCACGTGGCGGCAATCCGGCGCAATGTCGACAGCTATCAGCACATCGAGCCGGAACAAGTCGGCAACGAGACGCGCGTTTTGGTATCGGATTTGTCGGGGCGCGGCAACCTGCTCAGCAAAGCCGACGAGCTAGGGCTGGACGTGACCAAGGATGAAGCGGTGCAAGTGCTGAATGACATCAAGGAACTGGAAAATGCGGGATTCTCCTTCGAAGGGGCTGAGGCGTCGGTCGCCGTTCGCCTGCGCCGTGCCGCGCCCGATTACAAGCCACTATTCAGCCTGTTGGATTTCACCGTGATCGTCGAGGATCGACGGGGTCGTGGGCAATTGGCCGAAGCGATGGTGAAGCTGGATGTGGACGGCGATGTTGCGCATACGGCGGCCGAAGGAAACGGTCCCGTAAACGCGCTGGACCTGGCGCTGCGCAAGGCGCTGCTGCCGAAGTATCCGGCGCTGCGCGCTATTCAGTTAGTCGATTACAAGGTGCGCATTCTCGATGGCGAAAACGCCACTGGCGCCGTAACCCGTGTGCTGATCGATTCTTACAATGGCAGCGCGCGCTGGAGCACGGTTGGCGCCGGCACCGACATCATCTGCGCGAGTTGGCTGGCTTTGGTGGACAGCGTCGAATACGGTTTGTCCGTCGCCGAAATGCAATGTGAAGAACGGGCGGTGGCCGTAAGTGTTTAGCATTGGATTGCTTGTGTGAATTGACGGCATGTCTCAGGCATGCCGCTTTTCTTGAATACGGAGAGTGTCATCAATGAAAGCGACCATTGCGGTATTGCCCGGTGATGGCATCGGGCCCGAAGTTGTAGGGCAAGCGACTGATTTGCTGGCGCACATTGCCGAGAAGTATGGCCATGAATTCACATTTGTCGAAGGGGTGATCGGGGGCATCGCGATAGACGACACGGGCGATCCACTGCCCCCCGAGACCGTCCAGATCTGTGAGGCGGCCGACGCCATCTTGCTTGGTGCTGTCGGCGGGCCGAAATGGTCTGACCCAACAGCGAGCGTACAGCCGGAGCGCGGCTTGTTGGAACTTCGCCAGCATTTCGGTTTGTTCGCCAACCTTCGTCCAGTGAAGACTTATCCCGCGCTCGTTGAGCACGCCCCACTGCGGGCGGAGCTGCTAGAGAATGTTGATATTTTGTTCGTGCGCGAGCTTGTCAGCGGCATATACTTTGGCGCGCGGCAGGAGCAGGGCGATGGCGACGAGTCGCACGATACGATGAGCTATAGCCGAGGCGAGGTGGAGCAGGTGGCGAATGTCGCCTTTCGCGCGGCGCAAGGGCGGCGCAAGAAACTCTGCTCGGTGGACAAGGCAAATGTGCTGGCTTCAATGCGGCTATGGCGGCGCACTGTCGTTGAAGTTCATGAAGAATACGAAGACGTGGAGCTCGAACATCTTCTGGTGGATGCGGCGACCATGCACTTGCTGACGCGGCCGGGCAGTTTTGATGTCATCGTCGCTGGCAACATGTTCGGCGACATCTTAAGCGATGAGGCTTCGGTGTTAGCGGGCAGCCTGGGCATGCTGCCATCGGCCTCATTGCGGGCGGACCATTTCGGCCTGTATGAACCGGTGCATGGATCGGCGCCCGATATTGCCGGGCAGGGCTTAGCCAATCCTATCGGCATGTTCCTCAGCGCTGCGATGTTGCTGCGTTACAGCCTGCAACTGGAGGCGGAGGCGCAGGCGATTGAATCCGCGATTGATGCGGCGCTCGAGGCGGGGCTGCGCACGGCCGATATCGCGGGCGCAGGCGAAACGCCCGTCTCTACCTCTGAATTCACGGCCGCCGTTCTAAGCCGATTGTAGACATCTGTCGAGATTTCAGAGCGCCAAATACCGATCGGGCGCTACAGCGCGGGCAGCGGGCTAAATTCGGACTGCACACGCACGACATCAGCGCCAAGCTGCGTCAATTGCTCCTCAATGGCTTCATAGCCGCGATCAATCTGGTAAACATTTTCAATGACGCTCTCGCCTTCAATCGCGAGGGCAGCTAGCAGCACCGTGGCGCCGGAGCGGATATTGTCAGCCGAGATGCGCGCTGGCCGCAAACGGCTCACGCCATGAATGATGCAAACGTCGCTTTGGCTGATCAAAATGTCGGCGCCCATCTGCAGCAGCGCGTCAACATAGCCGTAGCGATTGTCGAATATGCGCTCGCGAATGTAGCTGGTGCCATCGGCCAGAGTCGAGAGCGCCGCCATGCATGGCTGCAAGTCGGTTGGGAATCCCGGGTAAAAGTGGGTCTGAATGTTGATCGGGTCCAGCGCTAAATGGCGCGACCGACGTACGCGAATTGACTTGCCTTCAACGCCGATCTCGACGCCCATCTGCTCCAACTTGGCGATGACGATGCGCAGGTGCGCCGGTTCCACATTATGAATGGTGACATCGCCGCCGGCGATTGCTGCCGCGATCATGATGGTGCCGGTCACAAGCCGGTCCGGCATCGGCGTATATTCGATCGCATGAAGCCGGCTTACGCCGTCAATGTACAAGGTATTGCTGCCGAGACCGCGGATATTGGCGCCCATCGCATTGAGGAAATTGCCAAAGTCCAGCACTTCCGGTTCAACCGACGCGTTTTCCAGAACGGTCTGTCCCTCGGCCAGGGCGGCGGCCAGCATAAGATTCTCCGTGCCTGTGTGGCTGGGCAAATCCAGATAGAGCGAGGCGCCGCGGAAACGGCGTCCATTGAGGTCAATGATGGTTCGTCCGTCCTCGAAATATTGCACATTCGCGCCCAAACGCGCGAAACCGCGATGGTGGAAGTCGATTTTGCGGGTGCCGATATCGCAGCCGCCGCTGCCGGGCAGCTCGACATATCCCAAACGAGCTTGCAGGGGCGCCAGGAATAGTACGGATCCGCGGAATTGAGAGGCGATTTCTTCCGGCAGTACGCCGCTAGCGATATTGGACGCGTCGATGCGGACGACTTTGCTCAATCTATCGTGACGCACGCGGGCGCCCACTGCGCGCAGCAACTCAAATGCGCGCTGGACATCCTCAATATCGGGCACGTCATGCAGGATGGTCTCGCCCTCTTCGACAACAATGGAAGCGGCGATCATTGCCAAGATGGAATTTTTGGCGCGCTGCACCTCGATTTCACCTTGAAGCGGCTTGCCGCCAAATACGCGGAGCGCGGATTCAACCATGATTGGGCTGCCTTCGACTTTCAACTAGGGTCCAGCACATAGAATAGCATAGAAGAGCGGACTGGCATAACAGCTTCGTCTTCATTTGCATTGAGCCGGCAACTGTGTTAGAGTATAAATCCATTAACAATTGAAGAGTAAGTTTACGCTTATCCAGAGGTGGTGGAGAGACCGACTCGGTGAAGCCACAGCAACCCCCAAATGGCAATGGGAAGGTGCTAAGTTCGGCAGATAATTCTGGAAGATGAGGGTAAACACCAGATCGGCGCGATGTGAGTTCACACGGCGACGGCGATCAGGTCATTCCGTTGACTGTGCCTCAGTCACTTTTGTTTGAAAGCCACGGAAGCCCAAGCCTGCGTAATCGTATCGGTTTGGGCTTTTTCTATTGTAGGGGATTAATCATGACGAAGAATGACAGCATAGCGAATGGGAAAGGTCAAGGCGCCAGCACGAGGTCTGTTCATGGCGGCGCCGAGCGAGACAAAGGGTTTCACTCGATGACGACCCCGATTGTACAGACCGCGACCTATACCTTCGACAATACGGCGAAGGTAATCGAGTTTCTCGATAAGAAGGTATATGGCGGCGAGCTTGACCGGGAGGAATACGCCCGCTACGGCAATCCGTCAGTCTGGTCGCTCGAACGGCGGATCGCCGATTTGGAAGGGGCGGATGACGCGGTCGTTTATCCTTCGGGCATGTCAGCTGTGACGTCTCTGTTCTTGACGGTGTTGGGGCCCGGGACGCATATCGTCATGACCGATGACTGTTATCGCCGGACGCGACAATTCTGTGAAACGACCTTGAAGAAATTCGGCATCGATACAAGCATCGTACCGATGGGCGATTGCGAGGCGCTTGAAGCAGCCATTGTGCCGAGGAAGACGCGCTTCATCTTCACCGAAACGCCGACCAACCCCTATTTGCGCGTGGCCGATTTAAGCCGTTTGGCTGAACTGGGCAAGCGGCATCGAGCGCTGACTTTGCTGGATACAACCTTCGCCACGCCGGTAAACTTGCGTCCGCTCGAATTTGGCATTGATTTCGTCTTGCACAGCGCAACCAAGTATTTCGGCGGCCATAACGATGTATTGGCTGGCGTTATTGCGGGCGGCGCCGGTCGAATCAAAGCGCTGAAAGACGCGCGCGGCATACTTGGAAACGTGATCGACCCGCATCAAGCCTTTCTGGTTGAGCGCGGCCTCAAGACGCTGGCGGTGCGCGTGCGCCATCAGAACGAGTCCGCGCTTCGAGTGGCGCGCTTCCTTGAAAACCATGCCAAGATCGAACGCGTGTATTACCCGGGATTGGAGTCGCATCCTGATCACGATATTGCCAGCGCCCAGATGAGCGGATTCGGGGGCGTTGTCAGCTTTGAAGTGGCCGGTGACATTAAGTCGACCAGCGATTTCATCGATCGACTGCGCATTCCGTACATCGCGCCCAGCCTGGGAGGGACCGAAAGCCTGATCGAGCAGCCGGCCTACTTCAGCTATTATGATCTGAGCAGCGAAGAGCGCCTGGCTATCGGCATCAAGGACAATCTGGTGCGCTTTGCTTTAGGCATTGAAGACGCCGATGATATCATAGCCGACCTGGATGAGTCGCTGAGCCAGGTACCGGCGAACGGCGGAGCCCGCCAGGTGTAGACCCTCGTCGAATACTACGGCGCTCGCTCGCTTAACACACTGACAATTTCGTCGAAGTCGTCGTCGACTTGCCGCATTTTGTTGGCGGATTCTGGCGAGAGAGCAGGCAACTGATCGGCGTGATAATCGATTGTCGCTTCCGGATCTTTGAGAATGTGGCCGGTCAAAACGCCCAGCACCGTATCACCGCGCTTGATGATGCCTCGTTCCACCAGCTTCCTGGCGCCCGCCACCGAGCAGGCTGATGCCGGTTCGCAGCCGATGCCAACCCCGTCAATGACCGCTTTTGCGTCCATTATCTGCTGATCGCTAACCTCTTCGACGACTCCGCTGGTCCATTCCAGGGCGCGAATCGCCTTTTGCAGATTGACCGGATTGCCGATCTTGATCGCGCTGGCGATGGTTTCCGCTTTCACCGGTTCGAACTGGCCGAACCCACTGCTGAAATGTCGATACAAAGGATTCGCGCCTTCCGCCTGAATGATTGCCAGGCGAGGCAACCGGTCGATTAAGCCTGCTTCGAGCATTTCCAACAGTCCCTTGCCGAAAGCGGAACTGTTGCCCAGGTTGCCGCCGGGCACGACGATCCAGTCTGGCGTCCGCCAGCGCAACTGCTGCAAGGCCTCGAACATGATCGACTTTTGGCCTTCGAGCCGGAAGGGATTGATCGAATTAAGCAGGTAGATGCCGAGCTTTTCCGAAACCAGGCGCACGAGCTCCATATTGCGGTCGAAATCGGCGTTGATCTGCAGGCAAGTCGCGCCGAATGCGATGCCTTGCGCCAGCTTGCCCAGCGCGATCTGCTGATTCTGCAAGAAGATAATCCCCTGCATGCCCGCGCGCGCGGCGTAAGACGCCATGGAAGCAGAGGTATTGCCGGTCGATGCGCAGGCGACGCGCTCCATTCCTAAGATTCGCGCCTGGGTGACGCCGGTTGT
Organism: Chloroflexota bacterium; assembly: GCA_026707665.1. Taxonomy (GTDB): domain Bacteria; phylum Chloroflexota; class Anaerolineae; order Aggregatilineales; family Phototrophicaceae; genus UBA6055. The sequence continues at coordinate 1,351 of JAPOWK010000021.1, read as the reverse complement.
CATACCGCGATCTTTGAAAGAACCGGTGGGGTTCTCGCCTTCGTGTTTCAGAAAGAGCGTGTCCACGCCAGCGAAGGCAGCAACCCTTGGCAATTCGTACAGGTTCGTATTGCCTTCCATACGACTGACGATCGAGTTGTCGTCAATGTCGGGATAGACCAGTTCTTTGAAACGCCAGACGCCGCTGTTGTATGGGGCGTCAAGCGCGCCCAGCCGACTGTCGAATGTGTCGGCTGTAAGTGACGAGCGCCGGGCGCCTATATCATGCCGAACATCCAGCAACCCGCCGCAGGCTTCGCAGGCATATATCACGCGTTGAATTGGGTATTGTTGCGCGCAATCGATGCAATGTAGACTGCTTGGCATTCCCATAACCTCGCGCCGTCGAAATCGCGGCAAGGATAACTACCATCCATGGCATTTTCCAGAGCAGAAGCCTTCGCCCCGGCGACTGTAGCCAACTTGGGCGTCGGCTTTGACATCCTCGGGCTGGCGCTGGAAGGTATGGGGGATCGCGCCATCGTTGAATTCAAGGACGCGCCGGGCATTGTAATCACAGACATCGAGGGCGATGGCGGCCAGTTGCCGCGCGAGCCGGAGCGAAATGTCGCCTCGGTTTCGGCGCGCGCATTCCTGGATCATATTGGTGAGAAGCGCGGACTAAAGATCAAGCTGGTCAAGGGTCTGCCACTTTCCAGCGGTTTGGGTAGCAGCGCCGCCAGCGCGGTGGCCGCGGTAATGGCGCTGAACGCGCTGGTTGGCGAGCCCTTTACAAGAGAAGAGGTCTTGCCATTCAGCCTGGAAGGGGAGGCGCTCGTGAGCGGCTACCATGCCGACAATGTCGCGCCTTGCCTGCTCGGCGGCATTGTCCTCGTCGCTGGCATCACGGTTGATGCAATCCGGCCATTGCCCGTTCCGAAGAATTTTCACGTTGCGCTTGTCACGCCGGATTACCCGGTGCCGACGAATGAAGCGCGCGCGATCCTGCCGTCGAATGTGCCGCTAAAGACAATGATTCACCAGACCGGAAAGGTCGCTCAGTTGGTTGACGCCTTGCATCGAAGTGATCTGGAAGCGATCGGGGCGTCGATGGAAGGCGACGCCGTGGTCGAACCGGCGCGCGCTTGTCTGGTGCCTCTGTTGGACGAAGTGCGTTCGGCAGCTAAACGGGCAGGCGCCATCGCCGTGTACATCGGTGGCGCCGGTCCGACGCTTTGCGCATTGTGCGCTAATTCGCCGACAGCCAAACGCGTCGCCGCTGTAATGAAGCAAGTATATCACCAAGCGGGAATGGTAAGCATCGCAAGTCATACACGGGTAGATCAAACTGGGGCAAAAGCGCTCAGCGCAG
>JAPOWK010000105.1 GCA_026707665.1 Chloroflexota bacterium | reverse complement strand
GCCGGTCTGGGATAGCGAGGAATTGCTGCGCTCGGATGATTACTTCGGCGGGCAGATACCGGGCCAATACATCGCGGAAGCGGCCGCCGAAATGGCCGTCGTCAACGTCGATCCTTACTGGGGCTTGTTCGGCGATATCGTCAATCGCGTGGTCATGGATCCGGTCTTCGAGGCGGATGCTGATCCGCGCGCCGCGCTGGAAGAAGCGATCGAAGAATTCGAGTTCAGCAAGTAGGGCTGACCCACACTATATGCAATGTACGGGCGATTCGCCGAAACGCCCGAATCTTGAAACCGTATGTGCGGGCGTCTCAGCGAGACGCCCCTACAGGTTTCGTTCATATTGAGGGCTGTAGGGGCGAGCTTTTGGGTCGCCCGACATGGAGTACATGCTTTGTCCGCGCACACGCTTTCCTCCGCAAACAAACCGCAGCCCTTCTCCCTCGCGGACTGGTGGTCGCGCAATCAGCGGAAGGTCATCCCCTATATTTTTCTGGCGCCCTTTTTGCTCTCATTCGTGATCTTCACCGTCTACCCGGCCGGCGTCTCCCTCTTCTTGAGCTTCCAGCGCACGCGCGGCTTTCAACAGGCTGAACAAGGCGGCGGCGTCGTGCTCGAATACAAGGGCTGGGCCAATTACGAGCGCCTGCTGACCAAGGACAAGCGCTTTCGCGAAGCCATGATCAATGGCGCCGAATTCTGGCTGGGTACGCTGCTGGTGCAGATGCCGCTGGCGCTGGCTGTCGCGCTGGCGCTGAACTCGCCGAACATACGCTTCCGGATACTGGGGCGATTAGCCTTCTTCGCGCCCTATATCACCTCGGCCGTCGTCGTCGGCTGGATATTCAGATTCGTCTACGACCAGAATTTCGGCTGGATGAATTCGGCGCTGGCACAACTGGGCATAGAAGGTCCCGCCTGGATTCGCGATGCCAATCTAGTAATGCCGTCCTTGATCATTCTCGGTTTGTGGACCTGGGTCGGTTTTAACTCGCTCTTCTTTTTGGCGGGCTTACAGAATGTGCCCGATGATCTAAAGGAAGCGGCGCGCATCGACGGCGCCAGCACGGTACGCGTCTTTTGGCATATCACCATTCCCTTCCTGCGCCCGGTATTCGTCTTCGTGGTCGTCACCGGCGGCATCGGCTCCTTCAGCCTGTTCAGCCAGCCCTACTTGCTCTTGGATTTCCCCAACACCGGTCCCTTCGATAGCGGCTTGTTCCCGCTGATGTATCTCTACGACATGGGCTTCTTGAATATCCGTATGGGCTATGCCTCGGCGATCGGTTATATCTTGACCGTGGTCATTCTTATCATCACCGGCATGCAGCTGCTCTTGTTCCGGCTGTGGAAGGTCTGAGGCGCGGCGATGTTCAAGCGGAAAGGCAAAAGCGCAATGGGCGCCAGCCGGGTCAGTGTCATGACGATGAACACCATCGTTCTCGTTGGCGTCTTGCTCTGCGCGATTCCCTTCGTCTATATGATTTCCGCCAGCTTCCGCCGCGAGGGCGATCTCTACAAGCTGCCGGTGACGGTCTATCCGCGCGAATGGACCATGCACAATTTCCATACGCTCTTCGAAAAGACCGAGTACGTCCGCTGGTACGGCAATACTATTTTCACCGCCAGCATCCGCACCGTTCTCGGCGTCTACTTGGCTGCGCTGGCCGGCGCTGCCTTCGCCAAATACGATTTCCGTTTCAAGCGCTTCTTTTTCTTCCTGGTGCTGGCGACCTTGACCCTGCCCTTCCATATGCTTCTGATACCGCTTTTTCTATTGATGCGCGATTTCGGCTGGGTGGACAACTACCTCGCCATCATCGTGCCCGGCATGGTGAACGTCTTCAACATCTTCCTCATGCGCCAATACATCGAATCGGTACCCGATGAACTGATGGACGCCGCCCGCATCGACGGCGCTTCCGAGATCGGCATGTTCCACCGCATCATCCTGCCGCTGGTGCGCCCGGCCCTCGGCGTGGTCGGCATCCTCACCTTCGTCTGGACCTGGAACGATTTTCTCTGGCCCCTGGTCGTCCTGCATGATGACGCGAAATACCTGCTCTCCAACGGCATCGCCACGATGGACGGGCCTTATGAAGTCGAGACCGGCGCTATCATGGCCGGCTCCTTCCTCGCCACTTTGCCCATTATCATCGTCTTCCTCTTGATGCAGCGTCAGATCATCGCCGGCCTCACGCAAGGGGCGATCCGCGGTTGAAAGCGAATTCCTCCGCCCCAAGTGAACGACTGGTCTTTCAGCCGGATGCTTCCCTCAGCCTGCAGCGCGGCATCAATCTCATCGTCGACGCCATCCGGCCGACGCTCGGTCCCATTCCGCGTACTGTCGCTATCAGCCAGGCGCTGGAGGACAAGCCGCCGGACTTGCTGGATAAAGGCGGTCTCATCGCGAGGCGCATCAGCGACCTGCCCGACCGTGACGCCGATATGGGCGCCATGCTGTTGCGGCAGATGCTCTGGCAGCTATATGAAGAATGCGGCGATGGCACGGCGACCGCTGCTGTCATCTTCCAGTCGATCTACAACGAGGGGTTGAAAGTCATTGCCGCTGGCGGCAACGCCATGCGCTTGCGGCAGAATCTAGGCGACTTCTTGGACATTGCGCTGGCTTCGCTCGCCGAGATGACCAGCCCAATCTCGGGACAGCAGCAACTGGCGCAATTGGCCGAGTGCATTTGTCACGATCTCGAACTGGCGGAGAAGCTGGGCGAGATCTTCGATTTCATCGGCGAGCACGGCCAACTCGATGTGCGGCGCGGGCATACGCGCGCCATGGAGCACGACTATATGAAGGGCATGTATTGGCGGCGGGGCGCGGTCTCGCGGGCGATGCTCAAAGGAGGCAAAACTCCCGATCGCATCGTCATGAACGACTGCGCCATACTGCTCAGCGACCTCGATGTCGACGATCCGGAAGAACTGCTGCCGGTCATCACTACCTTAATGCGCGCGGGGGCGAAAGCGCTGCTGCTGGTAGGTGACAAGTTTTCTGAGACAGTCATCAACTTCATCTTGAACAACAAGGAGCCGGACAAGTTTCGCCTCGTGGCGGTCAAGACGCCGGGAAGCACCGATGACGAGCGCCGCGCTCACTTGAGCGACATGGCTGTAATCACCGGCGCGATTCCGCTATTCAAGGCGGCCGGCGATACGCTTTCTACCCCCCTCGGTATCCCCCCTCGTTCCCCCCGCCTCACGGGGGGCAGAATCCCCAAAGCATTGGGGGGAAGCTCTGATACTTCAGGGAGAGAATCAAGACGAGTCACTTACTTCGGGCAGGCGAAGCAAGTCTGGGTCGAGCGCACCATGTTTGGCCTGGTATCAGATCGCGAGGACCAAGGCGCACTCACCGAGCATCTGGCTGATTTGCTTGAACTCCTCGAATACGCACGGGACAAGGACCGGGAAACGTTCCTGCGCGAGCGCATCGGCAAGATTCTGGGTGGCGTCGCCATCTTGCGCATCGGAGATGCTGTGCCGACGCGGATGGACAACCGCATCGCCATCGCGAAAGAGACGGCAAAATCGCTGCGCCGCGCTATTCGCGACGGCATCCTGCCCGGCGGAGGAATTGCCCTGCTCGCTTGCCGCGATGCGCTGAACTCGGCGCGTTGCCCCAGCGCGGACACCGAAGCGCGCGCCGCCCAGCGCATTCTGCTGCGAGCATTGGAGGCGCCGATCCGCGCCATTTGCCAAAACGCCGGTTTCGATGGCGCCAAACTCGCCGAGTTGGAAGGTCAGGCCGCCGGATACGGCATCGATGCCCGCAGCGGCGCTATCGTCGACATGCTGGAAGCCGGCATCAGTGATGTCGCGTCAGTCACCGAAGCCGCTCTTCGCAGCGCGGTTACGAGCGCGGCGCTGGCGCTGACGATCGATGTGCTGCTGCATCATGCGCAGCCCGAAGAGACCTATACTCCTTGAACCAGCCCGGCGCGTCGCTTCCGCCCGCCGTTGGACGCCGAGCCAACTTCCGCTAAGATACTCATAATGGCATTGCTATCCTGGAGCTGTCGAAGCGTGCTCTCCCTGCAGTTGTGGCGATCGATCGCCGAAGCCGATATCCACGATCCCATCTTCCGGCGCGTCAGCCAGACTCAGAAGCCGGCGAGCCAGCCTCGGCCGCGCCCAAGAAGGCCGCGTTTGCTTTGGCCGCTCGTCGGATTGGCTTCCGCCTTCGTCTTGATCCACGCGCCGCAGCTGCTAGTGGCTGTCTTGATCGTGCCCTTTATTTTGATCACGCTGGTAGTGACAGCGCCTCTGTTGTTGCCCGTCCTCATCTGGCTTGCCGGCGCATTTTCCACTGGCGAGATCATCAGCGGCATCCAGCGCGAGAAGCAGCAAAACACCTACGATCTCATCTGCGCCTCGACGCAGGGCAAACTCAAGGCCAGTTGGTCCTTCGCCACTGGCATGCTGCATCGCGGCGGCGGCTTCCACCCTTTGCGTTGGGGGACGCGGATCTCTCTGCGGTTCGGCTTGGCGGCGCTCGGCGGATTAAGCCTGGTGACGCTGCTGTTCGCCCTCTCGGACCCGGCCGGTTTCGGAATCGCGCAATTTCGCCTGCTGCTGCTGCCGCTGCTGCTCGCGGCGCTCACCTTCAGCAATTTGACCCAGACCTTCGTGGTCAGCCACATCATCGGTCTGCTCGCCAGCAGCTTCGATTGGGCGAAGCGCGATGCGATGCTGGTCGGATTACTCGCCTACGCCATCCTCCACACGCTGCCGCTGGCAATTGCCGCGCTGGTCTACTTGCCTTTTCGCTTTTTCGTCTTTGAGCCGCCGCTGGTGGCGGTCATGGCGGTCGAGGCTCTTGCGCTGCTGCTGATCATCGCCGGGCGCGAGTTGGTGATTGTGGCGCTGTGGTCGGCGTTGAAACGACGGATGAATTCGAGCCGCTTTGAGTCGGGACGGGGTGAAGTAACCGCTGCCTGGGCAACGACGTAACTTGCGACTCATGCAGCGCAAACTAGCTCACGATCTTGCTTGATGGTGTCGCCGCCTCCGGTCCGTTCAAAATGAATCCTGTATCCGATCTCTAGTTGTGGCGCGTTGCACAAAATCTCCCTCGATTCTTCAACGCCATAGTCCAATGCTTCTTGAATTAGCGCACGGGTCAGAAAAAATGCCTCCTCAGCGGTATATGGCAAATAGTCCCCTGCCGGGTCTTCATACTGTGTGTTCAGCCGAAATCCCAAGCCTAATGATCCGGAGACGTGGGCGGCATGATGGTACAGATTCTCATAACCGATCTGTTCGACCACACGGATCGCCTTGTTGCGCTCGCTGATCCGTCGATGGACGCTGTCAGAACGACTCTCGTCAAGCGGGAACACAATCAATGTTTCGTCAGAAGCATTCCAATTCGTGAAGTCCAAGAGTATCGAATCCGAATACACTGTCGTCATGAGAGCAAAGGCAGAGATATCTTTGCGAGAGCGTCCTTGTGGCGAGTCGGATCGCTCGCCATATCTCAGCGCCATGACTGCCGGCTGATTGTCGCCCGGACGATCGGCAGATCCGCCGCCTTCTCTTTGCCGTGCGCCAGCGTGAAGGAAGCGCATCACGTTCCAGAAAGCTGCGGTTTCCGGATGGCTCAACTCTCTTCTTAATTCATCGGCGAATGGCGCATGCAGCAGGCCATACAATCCGGGATATTCCAAAAAAAACCAATCTTGCGGCGGCGTTATCGTCAAGATCGCCGCGCTATCTTGCGGAATCGCCACAGCAGTATCCACATCGGCGAGCGGCAAGAATCCGTAGCGCTCTTCGGCGACCGCCAGGTAATCCCCGTACCACAATAGCGTCTCCGCTGTCTGCAGATAAAGCTGGTTGCCAATTGGATAGCTGTAGCCGGCAAGGCGCGGCACATTCGGGATCGGCGCACGTATGTGATAGAGCGCCGCTTCGATATCGTTGCCTTCGCCCTGTTGTCTCAAGAGCTCCGGTTTGTAGGTCGCAAACCAATAACGGACGCGTTCGCGATAGAGGAAGTCGCCATTGATATAGTCGTCCCATGCCGGCGACGTCAACAATTCGGGTTGAATCCAGTTGAAAACGGCATTGCCTTCTCCATCCCAAGGCACCGTGTGATCCCACTTCTCTTCCACATAAGTCTGAGAAAATACAAGCGCCGCCAAGGCGTCCGCGCTCATGTTTGTTATGGCGGGATTGTTCAACTGTCGGGCCGGATCAAGAAAAAGATCGCGCCGCGCCAGATTGGTTAGGATGACCTCGGCCTGTGGCCGTCTGAAACTGTAGTCTTCCCAGTCGGTGTAAGCCGAAATGTGAAAGTGGCGACTATCGGCAAATTCCCGCTCGTCAGTGAGGAACTCATAAATTGCGGCAAGCTGCGCAGCGGAAAGCAAATCATAGTGTGATTCAATCAGCGCCAGGTCATCCTCGTGTATTTGCCCAACTCGCAACTTGCCCAGCACATCATCTTTCGTCGGTCCCCGAGTCAGCAAAACTGTCGGAGCAAGCGCGACCAGCAGAAGAATAATTGACAAGCGAACCCGCCGTCTCAAATGCCTCGCCCCATCCTCAGCACCCGCTCATAAGCCTCGCGCGTATCGATATCCAGCAGCACGCCCTCGTCAGCCACATCCACCAGCCGCAGCCGCTCGCGCGCCGCCTCAATGACGTCCCGCGGCTTGGCATCGGCCGGCAACTCCAACATCGCGCCCCAGAAAGCCCGATCCAGCAGCACCGGATGCCCGCGCCTGCCCTCGTATCGCGGCGCCAGATTCCAGCCCGCCTCGTGCGCCGCCGCCAACTGCCCGATCACTTCGACTGGCACAGCGGGCATATCAGCCGGTTGGATGAAACATCCAGCAAGTTCCGCCGGCAGCGCGCGTAGCCCCGCCTTCACTGACGACAGCATCTCACCAGTCGCAAAATCGCTATTGTGCACACAGGTCACATCCAGGCCGTCCACGGCGGCGCGGACCTTGGCGGCGTCGCGCCCGGTGACGACGATGACGTTTTCGATTGAAGCCTCCACGAATTGGGACGCGACATGGCGCACGATCGGCTTGCCATCGCGCCAGGGAAGCAGCACTTTGTTCTCAACCATTCGGGACGACAAACCCGCCGCCAAAATGATCGCTCCAAAGCTTACCCCCCTCAATCCCCCCGTAGCAACAGGGGGAAGTTCATCCGGCTGCGCGAGCGCGGTATGACGACGCTCCCCATCCCTCCTTGTGGGATGCTCGCCATAGAGATGGCGAGAAGGGGGTCGGGGGGTGGGGGGCGCAATCACGCCTAACCATCCGTCTTGCTGCGCGGCATCGGGCGCTCGGCGATGTCTTTCAGCAAGCCGCCATGCCCCATCGAGACGAGATTGGCGCGAGTCAAGCGCTCACCGCTGAGCAAGCGCGGCAGAATCCAGTCGATGACATTGGTCTTCGGCGATTTGATACAGCCTGGCGCGCCGACCACCGGCGCCTCGCCCAGATAGCCCATCATCAGCAGCGTGCCCGGATCGACCGGCACGCCGTGCAGGGTGATGCTTCCGCCCGCCAGCTCAAGCGCGGAGGGCACCACGTCTTCCCGATCGATGATCGCGGATATGCCTGCAATCAGAATCATGTCTGCCGATGCCTGCCCACGAATCGCCTCAGCGATGGACTTGGCATCGTGAAGAGCGAAAGTCGGCGCCAATAGCTCGCTGCCCCAGCTCTCGATCCGCCGGCGCACCGGTTGATGAAAGCTCTTCATCAGGCGCGGTCGCGTTGATTCCGTTCCTGAGACGATCAGCGCCACGCGCTTTCGCAGCAGCGGCCGCACCTCCAATACGGGACCCCCCACTTCGGCGATGCGCTCCACATCCACCACCCGCGCAGCTGGCACGCCAAAGGGCACCACCTTGACCAGCGCCAGCATCTCGCCGACATCAACGAGGGCGAATGCCCGCAAAGTCGCGACGGTGATGCCGTCATAGATATTGTTGATCAGTTCCAGCCGTGGCACATCCACATGCAGGATGCCGCGCTCTGCTGCCGTGAGGTTCGCCCGGCCGACGCCAGGCGCGCGCAACCGAACGTGAGCGCCAGCCAGAGCGGCGCCGATCCGCTCGGCGGCGGCGTCTTCATGAAGGTCAGCCGCGCTGAGCTGGGTGACCGTGACGCGCTCCAGCCCCAACCGAAGCAGCGCCGCCATATCCGCGTCGCTGAGACGGCGCCCCTTGTTCAAAATCAGTTTGCCGGCTTTATCGTAAAGTTTATGCGCCAAAATTGCGCCGACCGATTCTTCGACCGGCACCTCACCGAATTTCATCGCTCACATCCCGTTGCGCACCGCGATGATCTCCGCCAGAATGCAGACGGCGATCTCTTCTGGCGTCCCCGCGCCGATGTCAATACCGATCGGCGTACGAATCTGCGCAATGAGCTCGTCGCTAATGCCCGCCTCTTTCAAGCGCGCCACGCGCTGTCGATGAGTGCGACCGCTGCTCAACACGCCGATGTAGGGGATACCGGCCGGCAGCGCCGTAATCAGCGCCTTGTCGTCAATTTTGGGATCGTGCGTCAAGACGGCGAGATAAGTGCTGCGGTCCAGGCCGAGCTGCGGCAAAGCTTTATCGGGATAGCTGTGCACGATGTTCGCCACATCGGGGAAGCGCTCTTCGGAGGCAAAAGCCGCCCGCGGATCGATGATCGACACGCGGAAGCCGACTTCAGTCGCCATTGCATACAGCGGAATCGCCACGTGCACGCCGCCGACGAGAATCAGATGGGGCCGTTCGACCTGCAAATCGATCATGACCCGCGTCTCGCCCATAACGGCAACGCCACTCTTCTTGCAGCCCACCACTACTGCTCGCATCTGTGCGAGAAGACCATCGTCCAGATTCGGACTGCGATACAAGACAGCGCCGGCTCCATCAAGCAAGACTTTCTCGCCGACCTGCTCGCCTTCCATAATCGCGATCGTCGCGCCGAAACGGTCGTTCAGCGCTAAATCGGCCAGCGCGTCCCACCACAGCGCATCGAGCGGCTCAACAAAAACCTCGATGCTGCCACCGCAGGTCAAGCCGACCTCCCATGCCAGGTCGTCAGCCACGCCGAACTTCAACAGGCGCGGCTGTCCATCGCGCAAGCCGGCAATCGCTTCTTCGACGACTGCGCCTTCAACGCAGCCACCACTGACCGAGCCAATCATCGACGTTTCGCCGCTGACGCCCATCTTCGAGCCTTCACGGCGCGGCGCCGATCCCCAGGTCTTGGCTACCGTCGCCAGCGCCACATCGCGCTCTTCCGCCAGCCAGCGATTCATCGTATCCAGGATATCCCGCATCATCCCTCCCGTTAGGCCAGATAACGCTGGCGGTAGATCTCCGCGCTTGGGCGGCTTGACAGGTTTTGCAGCGCCTTAACAATCACCTCCAGATTCGCCAAATTGGTGATTGGCAGAAAGTCATGCACATACGGCAGCAGCGCCTGCGCGCCCCGCGTCAGGGGCTCGTACTCGGGCACATCCAGCAGCGGATTCAGCCAGATTAGACGCCGGCAGGATAGCTGCAAGCGCGCCATCTCTCGATGCAGCAGCGGGATATCGCCCCGATCCCAGCCATCGGTGATCAGCATTACCACCGCGCCGCGACCCAGCACGCGCCGCGACCAGGTCCAGTTGAAGCGGTGCAGGCATTCTCCCGTCATCGTGCCGCCACCCCATTGCAGCACCGTCCCGCCGATATCTTCCAGCGCGTCATCGACATTCTTCTGCCGGATCTGCCGCGTGATGCGGGTGATGTCGGTGCTGTAGACGAAGGACTCGACTTGATACAGCGAGCCCGCCAGCGTGTGCATGAAGTGAAGCAGCACCCGGGTATAACGCTCCATGCTGCCGCTGATATCACAGAGCAGCACGACGGGACGCGGCTTCTCTTTGCGCCGGTGGGTCGGCAGCCGCGTCACATCGCCGTTCTTGCGGATCATGTCTTTCATCAGGCGGCGCATATTGATCACGCGCCCTTTGCCGCTTTCGAAACGGCGCGTCCGGCGCATGCCCAGCGATTCCGGCATCTTGGCGATGACGCGCTTCGCCATCTCCAGCTCCGCAGCCGTCATCTCGGCGAAGTCCTTATGCCGCAGGCGCTCCTGCCGGCTGTAGGTTGGCACCAGCGCGATCATGCTCGAATCCAGCTCTTCGGCTTTGGCGCCATTTTCGCTCGGGCTCGATTCCAGCGGCGGCAGAAATTGCGTCTTCTTCTTGCGCCGCTCTTCGCCCAGAGATTGCAGATTCAGCGTGGTGAAGCCATCCGAGGGTCGCCGCCAAAAGATTTCAAAGGCTTCGTCAAAATAGGCGAATTCCCTGGGATGGTTGACCAAATGACTGCGCAGGGTGTAGTAGAAATCTTGCTTGCGGCCCAGTTGAATATGCGCCAGCGCCCGCCCCACTTCCATCATGCGGTTGGGCGTCACATTCATTCCCAGCGCTCGGCAGACGCGCCCAAAGAGAATGAGATTATGTGTCAGCTTGCCGCCGTGATAATCGTAGGGCGCATCGGCCGGGCCGAGAAAGACGCCCTTGATCGGACCGTTCTGCGACATGCTCAGGCTCGCTGCGCCTCAACTTTGGCGCGGTCGATCATATTCTGAATCGTGGTCGGGTCGAGCATTTCGACATCGTCCTGATATTTGAGGATCACGCCCAGCGTATCTTGCACAGTCTCCAGAGAAAGCTCGTTCTGATCAAGCGCGATCAGGGCGGCGGTCCAATCCAGCGTCTCGGCGATGCCGGGCCGCTTGAATAGCTCCATCGAGCGCATATCCTGAATGAAAGCGGTGATTTGCCGCGCCAGCATCGCCGGCACATCCGGCGCCTTGCGCTCCACGATCTGCAATTCCTTGTGGAAGTGAGGATAATCGATCCAGTAGTAAAGGCAGCGCCGCTTGAGCGCGTCGTGAATCTCGCGCGTGCGATTCGATGTCACCACCACAACCGGCGGCGCCTTGGCCGCGATTGTGCCCAGCTCCGGTATCGAAATCTGAAAGTCCGAGAGCAACTCCAGCAAGAAGGCTTCAAACTCCTCGTCAGAGCGGTCCAGCTCGTCGATAAGCAAGACGGGCGCTTTACCATCTCGGCTCTGTTCAATCGCCTGAAGCAAGGGTCGTTTGAGCAGGAAGCGCTCGGAGAAAAGCTCGCTCTCCATTGCCTCGCGCCCCAAGCCTTCGTTTTCCATCAGACGCATGTGCAGGATCTGCCCGGCGTAGTTCCATTCGTAGACGGCCGTGTTCACGTCCAGACCTTCATAGCACTGCATGCGAATCAAGTCGGTCTCTAGCGCCGTTGATAGCACTTTGGCGATTTCCGTCTTGCCGACGCCGGCATCGCCCTCCAGAAACAGTGGCTTGCCCGTCTTCAGCGCCAGGTAAATCGCCACGGACAGCCCGCGCTCGGCGATATAATCCTGCTCACCCAGCGCCGCTTGCAATTCGTCAACTGAATTGTACATTCAATCCTTCTCGTTTTCGTTTCGCCGGGAAATCCAATGGCAAATGAGCCTGTATTCTAGCTCAGTCGACCGAGGATTCGCAGGGCGTATTGGCGCGTGGCATGCTGAACTTGATGGGCAATCGAAAATGTGAGCAATACTGTAGGGGCGTCTCGCTGAGACGCCCGCTTTCCGAATTACATTTTTCGGCGTCTCGCTGAGACGCCCGCTTACCGAATTACATTTTTGGGCGTTTCGGCGAGATGCCTGCTAGTATATGGTTCGGCGGGAGGGCGAGACAAGTCTCGCCCCTACAGAATACGATATGATTGATGGCGGAATTGAGCAGGTTCATCAAAAACAGGACGAATGGCAGCACAGAGAACACATCGTTCTCATCGTAGCGCTTCGTGATTTGCTTCTTAAGCGATCCAATCCTGCCACATCTGCGTCCATTCTTTCCCCATCGCCTTGAGGTAGACACTGACCTTGCCGTAAAAGATCAGCAGCGCCTCCCGCAGGATATCGAGGCTGATATGAAGCGGCACCTCATAGCCGTCGCGGTCCATCTTCTTGGTTGCGACATCCTCATCGGTTACGGTCGATAACACAGCTTCAAGCTCCTGGTCAAGCGTGGCGTACCACGACTGGAGCTTGGAGACGCTCGTCAAGTAGGCGTCATCGTTCACGCGATAGCTGAAATCGATTCTGAAGTTCTTGAAGGACTGCACGTATGCGTGTTGCGTTTCGCCGAGTTCGCGGCAGAGCGCGCCCAAGCTGGGGTTCCCGCCGCCAGGACTGAAAGCGAGATCGGCGTCAGTCAGGCTCGCCATCAGCTCATCGCGCAGCTGCGTATACATCCGGTTCAGATCCCAGAACTGCTTGATATCAGTATTCATATCGCCCTCGGTGTCTGTGCCATTTGCGCCTGAATTATAGGAGAAAAATGGAGCAAACGAAAAGAGGCGACCCTCAGGCGCGCCCCCAGACTTCAAATAATCTGCGGGCGACCTGTTAGGTCGCCCCTACACTACTGCACTGTTCGTATTGCCTAGCCTTGCGCTACGGCGACCGCGCGTTTCAGGAAGACGCCCGCCATTTGCTGCCGGTAGCTCTCCGGGTAGGCGATGTCGCCGGCCAGCCATTCGCTGATATCAGACTTGACCGCCTCGGCCGCCGCGTTCACCGCCGCATCATCAACCGTCGTCCCGGCAAGCGCCGCTTCCGCGCTGCTGCAGCGAACGGCTTTCACCGTCGCGCCACCAACGGCGACGTGGGCATGATCGCAACTGCCGTCATCATTCATCTTCAAGGCGACGCAAACGCCGACGATGGCGTAGCGCGATGCCGGGTGCGGGAATTTGACGTAAGCCGACTGATGGTCGCTGAGGTCCGGCACGCTGACACTGGTGATCAGTTCGCCATCATCCAGCGCCGTTTCGAAGAGATCGACGAAGAAGTCTCCGGCGCCGACGGAACGGCTGCCCCCCGCGCCTTGAATATTGACGCTCGCGCCCACAGCCACTAACACGGTCGGCGGGTCGGATGCCGGGTCGGCATGAGCGATATTGCCGCCAAGCGTGCCGAAATTGCGCACACCCTGGTCACCAACCTGGCCACAAGCGCTGGCCAAAGCGCCACACATCGCTTGCACATCGGCTGAAGTCGCGATGGCGTCGTGGGTTGCCCCCGCGCCGATCGTCAAGCCGCCGTTCGCGGAAATGCCCTGCAATTCCGGAATACGCCCGATATCGACCAATTGCTCGGGCGCATCCAGCCGCAGCTTCATCACCGGCAGCAGACTGTGCCCGCCCGCGAGAAACTTGCCATCATCGGTGATCGAAGACAGCGCTTCGTCCACCGATCCCGCCCGCACGTAATCAAATTTGTTCGGCCACATTTATTGTCTCCTCCTGTCACTTTGCGTCGAGAAGGGCGACTCACCGAGTCGCCCCTACAAGTATTCGATTATGCACGGGCAGATTGAATCGCCGACCATACTTTGGCTGATGTCAGCGGCATGTCAATCTGCGTAACGCCAAGCGGCGCCAAGGCATCCAGCACCGCGTTGTATACCGTCGGTGTACTCGCGATTGTGCCGGTCTCGCCGACGCCCTTGACGCCGACAGGATGATGCGGCGACGGCGTCACTGTCTCGCCCAGCTCAAAGTTCGGGAACATATCCGCTTTCGGCATGCAATAGTCCATCATTGAGCCAGTCAGCAATTGGCCATCGTCACTGTAAATCGCACCCTCGCAGAGCGCCTGCGCCGCGCCTTGTACGACGCCGCCATGAATTTGCCCGGCGACGATCTCCGGGTTGATCTGCGGCCCGCAATCATCAACCGCGATATAGCGCTGCAAGTCGATCACGCCGGTCTCGGCGTCCACTTCGACGATAGCGATATGCGTGCCGAAGGGATAGACGAAATTGGGCGGATCATAGAATTGCGATTCCTCGAAACCAGGATCCATGCCCTCGGGCATATTCCAAGCCAGATGCGCCATCAGCGCCACTTCCTGGATGCTCTGCGCCTGGTCGGGCGAGCCTTTGACCGAGAAGCTGCCATCGGCGTATTCGATATCATCGACATTTGCTTCCATCAGATGAGCCGCCAAGACCCGCGCCTTGTCCTTGAGCTTGCGCGAGGCTTGCGCCAGGGCGGCGCCAGTCACCGGCGTGGTGCGGCTGCCGTAGGTGCCCCAGCCCATCGGCGTCTCAGTGGTATCGCCGTGGATGACTTCAATATCATCGACCGGGAAGCCGAGCTCTTCGGCGATGATCTGCGCCAAGGTTGTCTCCGAGCCTTGGCCATGCGGCGAAGCGCCAATCAGCGCCTGCACCTTGCCCGTCGGCGTGACGCGCACGGTGGCGCTCTCCCACAAGCCACCCTGGAAGCCGACCGCGCCTGCCACCTGGCTCGGACCCAAGCCACACATCTCGGTGTAGGCGGTCACGCCAATGCCGAGATATCGCCCGTCGGCTTCGGCCGATTTCTGCTGCCGGCGGAAGTCGCCATAGCCAGCCATATCCAGCGCTTTCTCGAAGGCGGCCGGATAATCGCCGCTGTCGTAGATCAGCGTGGTCGCGACCTCGTAGCCATCCTCAAACGCCGGGATCAGATTTTTGCGCCGCACTTCAACCGGGTCCATGCCGATTTTTCGCGCCACATTGTCGACCATGCGCTCAAGCAGGAAGGTCGCTTCCGGCCGTCCAGCGCCGCGATAAGCATCGGTCGGCGTGCCATTGGTCATCACGCCGATGGATTCACAGAAGACGCTGCCCATGGTGTAGGGACCGACATAAAGCAGCCCGTGCAAAATCGTAGGGATGCCCGGCGCCGCCGTCGATAGATAGCCACCCATGCCGGCATAGACCGTCGCCCGCACGCCCAGCAGCGTACCATCGTTGCTGGCCGCCATCTCCACATGCT
Organism: Chloroflexota bacterium; assembly: GCA_026707665.1. Taxonomy (GTDB): domain Bacteria; phylum Chloroflexota; class Anaerolineae; order Aggregatilineales; family Phototrophicaceae; genus UBA6055. The sequence continues at coordinate 34,847 of JAPOWK010000105.1, read as the reverse complement.
GCACGTGATCGCGCCCATGAATGGTGATCAGATAATTCTCGGAGCGAGTCTCCGTCCACTTGACCGGCACGCCGAGCTTGATGGAAGCCCAACTGACCAGCGCCTCATCCGGGTAGCAGGGGATCTTGCTGCCGAAGCCGCCACCGACTTCGGGCGCGATCACCCGCACTTTGTTCTCGTTCAAGCCGGTCACCGCGCTGATGATGAAACGGTGAATATGCGGGTTCTGCGATGTGCACCAGAGCGTCAGCTCTTGCGTCGCCGGGTTGTACTGCGCCATTGCCGCGCGCGGTTCCATCGCCGTCGGAAGCAAGCGCTGCTGCAGTATCCGCTCAGAGACGACCACATCGGCGGCGTCAAAGACGGCATCGCTGGCTTCGCGGTCGCCCATCACCCAGCGGAAGGCGATATTGCCCTCAACATCGTCATGGATTAAGGGCGCGCCTTCGCCGGCCGCCTCTTCCGGATCGATCACCGCCGGCAGCTCTTCGTAATCGACGACCACCGCATCGGCCGCGTCTTGCGCCCGATAGCGGTCGTCCGCTAACACGATCGCGACGCCGTCGCCGACATATCGCACCTTGCCCTTCGCCAAAGCGGGATGCTCCGGGGTTTTCAGGTCGCTGTCAGGGATCAGCCAAGCGGTTGGCAAGCCAGCCAGGCCGTCGCCGATGTCGTCGCTGGTATATACGGCGACCACGCCGTCCATCGCCTCCGCCGCCGAACTGTCGATGCTGACGATATTGGCATGCGCGTAGGGACTGCGAACGACCGCCATGTGCAGCACGCCTGGCAGCTTAATATCATCGGTGTAGCGCGCTTCGCCGGTGATCAGGCGCGGGTCTTCCCTGCGTTTTATGCCTGAGCCGAATATACGCGTAGTCATGCTTCACCTCCCTAAGCGCCGGCGGCGGCATCCGCCACCTGTTTGACCGCCTTGACGATGTTGTGATAGCCGGTGCAGCGGCAGATATTTCCTTCGAGGTAGTGGCGGATCTCCCCTTCGGAGGCGCCGGGGTTGTCGCGCACGAAGGCGGCGCTCGCCATAATCATGCCCGGGGTGCAATAACCACATTGCAGGCCGTGATTCTCCCAGAAAGCAGTCTGCATCGGGTGATGCTCGCCGTTTTCCGCCAAGCCTTCAATCGTGGTTACCTCCGCGCCATCGGCTTGCACGGCCAGCAAGGTGCAAGATTTCAGCACCTTGCCGTCGAGGTGGACGGTGCAGGCGCCACACTGGCTGGTATCACAGCCGATCTTGGTGCCCGTAAGATCCAACTCCTCACGCAAGAAATGGACCAATAGCGTTCGGGGGTCGACATCACGTTCATGTACGACCCCGTTTACAGTGATTGCGACTTGCATAAAACCCTCCATTTCGATTCCAGTATCTATTGCTGCGTCAATAAGGTTCGCGCCATTTCAACTTACCCTGCGCGAATTCGTAATGCGCCAGCGGCAAATTCAATTTTGCCTGGAGCAAAACGACAACTTGAACTAGGCAAAATTGTATCTTGCTTTTGTCAATTTGGCTACAAGTTGCAAATTACTCGCCGTACATGGCCTGCGCGCCTCACCTGGCTCCCAATTGCGCACCGATTACGATAGCCAGTGGTTCAGAGTGTCACGCGGCTGCTTGCGTCAGACGTCGTTCCCAGACAGGAATGAAGCCAGATGATGTTTCCACAAGCCAGCCAGCGTATGCGTGCCGTGTCCGCGCGTATGCTCATCAATCGGCAGCAGCACAAAACGACCGCGCTTCACGCGCTTTATCGCCGCTTCCAGGATCCCCAACTCGGGCGGATTCACTTGATCATCAGCGGAATTGATCGCTAGCAGCGGCGCCTGGATCCGCGAAAGATGAGGCGCCGGATCGTAGTCTTCCGATGCGGCATAGGCATAAAGCATATCATTAGCGTCTAGCGTACTGGCATAGCTGCGGATGCGCTCCGCCAGATAGGCATCGGCTGCCTCTCGCGTCCCCGCTTCCTTGCGCCATTGCAGCGGCGCGCTCGTCATCATCAGCAGCAGATGAATCGCGTTGATCAAGCCCGGGGGCTGCTCGACGTAATTCCCATCGTGCCAAGCGGGATCCATCCTGATTGAGTCCATGATCATTTTGCGGATCATGCGGTTGCGCCCGGCGATCTCGGCCGGCAGCGAAGCGAGAGGGGCCAGATAATCCATGAAGCCGGGATAATGAATGCCCCAAAGCCAGGTCTGCATGCCGCCCATAGATGTGCCCAGCACCAGTTTAAGTCGATCGACGTCCAAGCCTTCCGAGACCAGCAGGCGCTGCGCCCGAATCATATCCAGGTAGCCGTAACGGGGAAAATTCATCCGCATTCCATCGCTCGGCTTGCTCGACCGGCCATGCCCGATGCCATCGGGCAAAATGATGAAATGCTTTTCGGCGTCCAGGAGCTGCCCGCGTTGAAACAGCTCGCCAGCGAAGCTGGACCGCAGAAACTGCGCGCCGCTGCCCGTAGTGCCGTGTAGAATGAGCACGGTGTTGCCTACCGAGCCCGATGCGCCGCGGACCGGCTTGCCCAACGTTCGGAAATGGAGGCGCAGCTCGGGCAGCAGCTCGCCGCTGTTGAAGCGGAAATCGCGAATGCTGAAGTCGTCCGCTCGCAGGTCCACGCGTCTCTGACCCTAGCCTGATCGCGTCAAGCGCGGCAAATTGTAGCGTCTAACGAAGGTACGCCCGTCGCGGAGCATGACCAGATTGAAGCCGCCCGGCGTGAGCGGGTCAGCGATGCCCTCGCGCACACCGGGGTAACCCGCCAGGTTGGACCAGGTCGATGGGCAGCAGACGTAGAGCACTCCATCCTGCTGCGTTTCCGTCAACTGATGAATATGTCCGTGAAAGACGCCGGTTAGCTGGTCGCGATACGCCCGCAGAATGCGCTGGATTTGGTCGCCATTTTGGATGCGCATTTCCTCGTCCAGCCAGGGGACGCCGGTCTCAACTGGCAAATGGTGCATGGCGACGATGATCGGCGCGTCACCTGCCGCATCCAGCGCCTCAGCGAAAAAGGCGATTTGTTCGTCGCGCAAGTAGGGCGCGTGGACATCACCGGGTCCACCACTGTCCAAGGTGACCAGATGATAGCCGCTCAGTTCCACATGGGCGTCACGCAGGACATGCAGCTTCCGTCCATCGTGTATCGTAGCTTCCAATAGCTCGGCCGAATCATGATTGCCGGGCAAGAGATACATTGGACCGGGGAACTGAAGCAGCAGTTCGCGCGCGCGCAAATAATCGGCCTCATGCGGGTCGGCGCAGACATCGCCCGTGTGGAGGATGAAGTCAAAGGCAAATGGCAGCGCCTGAATCGCCCCCAAGAGCAGCTCGGTCCCGCGATTGGGGTGCGCGACCGACTCCGGTATCCAGGGCGGATGATAGTCGGGATCGCCACTGATATGGGTATCGCTGATGTGAAGAAAAGTCAGCATCTTCAGCACCCTTGAGTTCTAGGCAGGTAAGTTGTAACGCCGCAAAAAGGTTCCACCTTCGCCGATCATCACCAGATTGAAGCCGCCCAGCGCCTCCGGATCAGTTATCCGCTCCGGCATCCCCGGATAAGCGAAGTTGTTGTAATAAGTCGATGGACAGCAAACATAGTGTATGCCATCCAACTGCGTGCTCGCCATTAGATGGACATGGCCGAAGAAGACGCCGGCAATAACTCCACCATGGCGCTTGAGTACATTGTGAACGCGGTCGCCGATTTGCGGGCGCATTTTGTCATCAAAGTATTCTACACCGCTCGATACTGGCATGTGATGCAGCGCGACAATCGCAGGTTGATCGCCAACCGCCTGCAGCCGCTCTTCCAGGTAATCGATTTGGGAGTCAGCCATGTGCGGCAAATGGGAGTCGGCATCGGTGCTATCCAGGGTGATAAGATGGAGACCATCCAACGGAACATGGTCATCGCGCAGCACGTGCAGCGCCTGCCCGTCATGCAAGATATCCAGCATGAACATGGTCGAGTCATGATTTCCCGGCAGCAAGTACATGGGACCCGGCAGCTTCGTCAGCAGATCGCGCGCGCAATGATAATTATCCGCGCAGGGATCGTTGCATACGTCGCCCGTGTGCAGAATGAAGTCAATCTCGAAGGGCAAAGCGCTAATCACGTCCAGCAGCGCTTCGACGCCGCGATTCGGATGACCATGACCTTCGGCTATCCAACGGGCATGGCCAGGCGGATCACTGCTGATATGCGTATCGCTGATATGCAAGAAAGCTATCATCGTTCAGTCGGCAGCTAGCAAGTTGACGGATTCTACCGCCGCGTCCTCACCTTAGCAAAAGGGCATCGTTTTCGCTACAGTCCTGTAGCGCCCGTCGAGTCAATTTGCAGTCGACTCCCCGGCAGCGTAAGCGGCATCTGACACGCGCGAGCGGCAATCGACGTAGAATGAACGGAAACGCAACCCAATCGTCCATCCAATGTTAGAGGCGGGGTCAATGACGGCAGCTCCCTTGTTCCAACCTATCTCGCTCGCGTCCGACGTCCAGGCACTGCGGACGGACGATCGCTCTCCCTCGGCGCTGATTGATGATCTCGAGGCGCGCTTCGAGGCGATAGAGCCGGTCATCAGCGCCTACCTGCCCGAGGCCGCTCGTTTCGACCGACTGCGGCGCGACGCAAAAGTGCTGGAAGAGCTTCATCCGGACGCGGATGCGCGCCCGCCACTCTTTGGCGCCTTGCTGGGCGTGAAGGATATCTTTCATGTTGACAGCTTCGCAACGCGCGCGGGAACACAAGTGCCGCCGGAAGCGTTCGCCGGCGATGAGGCGGACATCGTATCACGATTGAAACGGGCTGGCGCGCTCATCGTGGGAAAGACGGTCACAACTGAGTTCGCTTACTTCGAGCCCGGCCCCACGCGCAACCCGCACAACCCCAGCCACACGCCCGGCGGAAGCAGCAGCGGTTCCGCCGCAGCAGTCGCGAGCGGGCTCGCCCATGTCACGATTGGCACCCAGACCATCGGCTCGGTCATTCGACCAGCCGCCTACTGTGGCCTTGTCGGCTACAAGCCGTCTTTCAATCGCGTGGCCACGACTGGCTTGGTGGTCTTCTCGCCAGCGGCCGATCACGTCGGCTTCTTCACCGCCGATGTCGCCAGTATGCAGGCGGTCGCCTCAGCCGTGATCGATAACTGGCAGCCGACCAATGACCGACCGGCGCGACCGACCCTGGCGCTGCCCCTCGGGCGCTATCTGGAGCAGTCGTCGGCGCTGGATGCCTTGGAAGCGCAGCTCGAACAGTTGACACGAGCGGGCTACTCAATAGAGCGCATCCCCATTTTCGACAATATCGAATCGATAAACAACTGCCATCAAGATATGATCGCCGCCGAACTGGCACAGCAGCACCGCCGGTGGTTTGCGAAGTACGAGCGCCTTTACCGCCCGCGCACGGCCGCGCTGATTCGCCAGGGACAGACGGTCTCGGACCAGCGCCTGCAAGCTGCGCGCGAAGGCGGGCTGGCACTCCGCCGGCGCTTGCATCGGATCATGGATGAAGAGGGAATCGACCTATGGATTTGCCCGTCTGCGCCAGATGTCGCGCCGCGCGGAATCGAAGCGACGGGCAGCCCGCTGATGAATCTCCCCTGGACGCACGCGGGTTTGCCCGTGGTATCCCTACCCGCCGGGCGCGGTATGCTGAGCCTGCCGCTCGGTCTGCAGTTGGTCGGGCGCTTTGGTGAAGACGAGAGCCTATTGATGTGGGCTAAGGATATGGCGCCCTGCTTCAAAATTTAAGCCGATTTCAAAGCAATCACCAGCCTCTCACCTTGGGCTCCTGCTGGCGAATCAACAGCGTTTCCGGCGAGTCATCCGCATAGGGCTCGCGCGTTATCACGGGCTTGTAGCCATGGTTGAGCATCTGCTTGTACATCGCGAGGCGACTAGCGTAAAAGTCTGGCTTGCGGTGAAGCGCATTTTTCTGGAATTCCCGGTGAAAATCGACGCGACCAAACATTGGCATGGCGTAGGTAGTTCCATTCCAAAGCAAGTTGGACAGCAGCCCCAAAGCCATATCTGAAGTTGCCAGATTATCTCGGGGCAACAAATACCTCCACCCGTCACTCCCGCAAATCAAATCTTTGTTGAACATGCTAATGCCGGATCCGCAGGTATCCGTTTTCGTCAAATGCGTCAATTCGGGCATCCAAAACGAGGCCGAGGCATAATGCAATTCAGTCGCGGTCCACTTCGTCCAGATCGTATTCCACGAGGAGACGATGTCATGCCCTTGCAAGCCCATCAGCGTCTGATACATATCGCAGACGATATCTTGGTCCATGAAAATGATATCGTCATCCAGGGTGAGGACAGTGTCAAATTCGGCCATGAACACCATACCATAGCGGATAATGCTCATCCAATCATTTCTCGTATTGACCAGCTTGATATGCGAATTGACGCGAAAGAGCCGCCCCAGCTTGGTCCAGCGTGACGGGCGCAACTGCGCTTCCGGATCGTTGTTGACGACGATCAACTCACAACGGACACCACGTAAATCTTGCGACAACAGGGCGTCCAAACTGGCGTAAAGAGCCTCCATGCGCCGATATGTGACGACGATGATGGTTAAACCGGGACGGTTTTCCAGCGTCTTCTCTGTCATGCCATCATTCGCAACTGCCGGTTAAGTTGTCGACAATCGGACGCGGCAGCCTTGATCCGGGCGCGCCTCATGATCGGCGAAGGTGGTTTGCAAGGCTTCCGAGCGCAATGCAGGCCGCATGCAATCAGGCGATGGCGATGGGATTCACCCACGATCCGGTGGCGCCAGTCAGTTTCAAGGGCGCGATGATCAGCAAGAATTCATAGCAGGGGACCGCCGCCAATTCATCAAGGTTGAGATTTTCCACGTGCGTGATGCCGTTGTGCACCAGCAAGTATCGGTGTACCGAATGATCCATCGGCGGCATCGCTTCCACCGCCATATTGTCCGCGCCCACCAGCGTCATGCCCTGCTCCACTAGATACTGCGCCGCCCCCAGGTTCAAGCCCGTCTGCGCATCGCGGTAAATTGGATCGCCATCACGCAGCAGCGCATATGTGCCCGTGCGGATCAACACGGCCGTGTTCTCGCCGATTTCGCTGCCTTGCGCCGCCAGCGCGCCGCGAATATCTTCCGCGCCAATGGGATAAGCCGGGGGCAGCATCTCGACGCCTTTGTACCCCGCCACGTCTATCAGCACAGCGCGCGTGACGATTGGCGGCATCTGCTCAATGCTCAAGTGAGCCTGCCCGGCGGACGTGACGCATTCGCTGGCAGGGACGGTCGCGCCTTCCCCGGCGTACAGGCGCGGCTCCCCGTCACTGGCGGGATTGCCGTCCGTATCCTGCTTTTCGCCGATATGGCAGAGCGCGTCAATATGGGTGCCGACGTGAATCGACATGCGGATCGTCTCGGCCGCGGCCGTGCCCGGGTCAATCGTCGATTCATCGCCGTGGCGCAGATGCGGCGCGATCGAATACGATTTCATCGCCGCTCCCGGCGTTAACATGCCTTCCTGAAAGTCGATGCCCAAACTGAATACCCGGCCAGTTTTCACCAGGCGCAAAAGCGCGGGCGTCAAGCGCGGGACTGGCAATCGCCCATAAGCGGAGGCGCTCATATCCTCTCCTTAGATGCTGATTTGACTCGCTCTAGTGTAGCAAATCTCGCGCGCAATGCCCGCGCTGTAGAGAGAAGCTAGCGCGGGAGGGGATCGAGCGGCAGCCCGCTGGGCACCTCGCTAGGCGTTATATGGCTCAGATCACGTGCCGCCGGGTCGGTAAGCGACAGCAGAAAAGCCACCAGATCGGCGACGTCTTCTTCGTTCAGCGGCAGCCCCGCTTGCATCGGCCAGGCAACCGAGTGCGCCTGCCGTTCAAAATCATAGGCAAGCACTTGGTCTTGAAAAGCGAGCGGCAACTGGCGAGCAGGCTCATAGACGATATTGGCGCGCCAGGGATCGGCGTGATGCCAGATCACATCGGCCAGATTCCCGTAGGCGCCGCTGTGGAAATACGGCGCCGTCAACTCCACGTTGCGCAGGCTCGGCGTGCGGAATCGGTATTGGTCGCGATAATCAAAGCTGACGTTTGCGCGCCCGACATCGTCATTGCCGTCGGCGCCATTATCCTTGCCCGGTCCCAGCTGCGGCGCCAAAATATTATGGAAGTCCATGTCGGTGAACAGGTCGCCGCTATGGCAGGCCGCGCAATTGACCTCGCGCTTGTCGGCGCCGTAGAACAATAGAGCGCCCCGCTTCTGTGCCGGCGTCAGCGCCAGTGAGTCACCGGCCACATAGTCATCCCATGATGAGGATGTGAAAATCAACTGATTTTCAAAGGCGGCGATGGCCTCGCCCATGTGCCGAATGGTGATATGCGGCGTACCAAAGACGCTGGCGAAGCGAGCCGCATATTCTTCGTTGCCGCGCAGTCGCTCCAGCAGCAGCAGCCGAATGACCATTGGCGGAAAATCGCCAAAGGTTACGCCGGCCATCTCGTGTTGAGATGTGATCGGGAACAGCGCCTGCGCCAGCAGCGGATCCTCCAGATCCAGGTCATTGATAGCGTCTTCCAGCGTGCGGACGCCCTCTCGCGACGGCTTCTGTTCGACGCGCCCATCCCAAAATTGACTGCGCAGCAAGGCGCTGTTGATAACCGTTGGGCTGTTTCGCGGGATAAATACATCAATAAAAGGATTGACAATAGAATCGCCATTGGTCGCGCCGGCGGCCGCATTGGTATGGATCAACTTCCTGAACGATCGGTCTTCGCCCAGCCCGTGCCCGCCGGCGCCGATCGGCAAGACGCGCCCGTCCGTCATGGCGAATTCCGGATGGTGACAAGTGGCGCAGGCGATATTCTGATCGCCCGAGAGGATGGGATCGAAAAACAGGTCACGTCCCAAACGCGCCAGTTCGCTTTCCGGCTCAACGAGTTCACGGCCCGGATAAGGTCGTAAGTCATGCGCTTCGATCACGCTGCGCAAGGCTTGATCCAGGTCGCGAATTTCGACCCTGGTCGCCTCGGGTTTCTCGCGCGGCGGGAATCGCTGCGGCGTAAGCGGCGGCGGCTCGAAGCTCACATGCATGACGCGCCCGGCGTAAGTCTCGGTGATATAAAGCCCGCCATCCGGCAATGGCAAGAGCCCAGCCGGAAAGTGCAGATCTTCCAGCACCGTCTCCAGGGCGCCCCGCTCATTGATGCGGCTTAGCCGACCGCTCGCCTCCTGCTCGGTCAAGCCGCTGAAGCAACCGTCGCGCGGCGCCATTGACGCAAACTCGAGCAACCATAAGTCACCGGCCCGGTCCACGGCGACATCAATCGGCATATTCAAACCATCAACAACCGTGCGCTGGCGTCCATCGCTAGTTATCTCGACCAATTTTCCGCTGTTGGGAACGTGTGGGCAGCCGCCGAACAGCGTCACATAGGTGGAATCGCCAACGCGCGCCAGCCCGGTCGGCAGCGCTTCCAGCCGGCCCCCGGCATGATCGGGGTTCTCCAGCGCCGCAAAACGATGCCAGTAACGGATTGAGCCGTCCGCGCCTTCTGCAACCAGCCCGTTGCCGGCCGCGTCCGTCGCCATGGGCGCGCCATGTTCGTCAAAAGCGATGTCGAAAGGATGCAGCAAGAAAACACCGCCGCGATCGGCCTGCCGCCTCGTGAGATCAGCCGGACCCAAAGCCGAGGCGCGCAACTCTCCCGCGCGCGCGCTGGGCAAGCCATAGAATGGCGAACCGGCCAAGGCGATCACCAGCGTCTCCTCATCCGGGGAGACAGCCAGCGCCGGCGCGCTAAGTAGATTGTCTTTTGAAAAGGTGCTCGGGATGCCGGAGACTAAGCGCCCCAATCGGCCGTCCATCTTCAGCAGACTGATGCCAGCGCTGCGCTCGCCATGCCCGCCCGCCTCGGCGATCAAGACAGAACCATCCGGCAGCAGCGCCATACCGGCGGGATAGTACAAGCCTTCGGCAACGGTGGCTGTCCACACTTCGTCCTGGGCCTGACCAGCGAAGCCGATCAAAGCGACAAAGAGAATAAAAACGAGTGTTCGGAATGGCATTGCAAATTGCCCGAACCCGCCGCCGATTCATTTAAGTTTACCACAAAACAACAGGCCTTCTTATATGCTATGTGTTTTGGACTACGCATGCCGATTAACCTGCAAGCGGCAATCGCCCACCGTCAGCCCATCAGCGGCAGCCGCATCAGATTGCCGGTGTAATCCTCTTTCAGCCAGGCATAATCCGGATCGTCATAGGGCGGCGTCTTGCGATCGTCATCAATCAACTCGCCCGCGAGATAATTCAAAAAGTAGAGATTCGTGCCCGGCGCCGCTGATGTCGAATGAAAGCCCTGCGTGACCAGGACCAGGTCGCGGTCGCGCACGGCGAAGATCTCGTCAAAGTCATGGTCGCGCCGATAATTGCGATGCAGCGCCACGCCATTCGCCGGATCGGTGCGGAAATAGTAGGTCTCGTCGAGATGTGCCGAGCCGCCATATCCATCGTGGCAATGGGGCGGATACCCCGACCAGGCGCCGCCCGGCACGTAGACCTCATAAAGAATCAGGCGCTCGGCCGGCATTGGATGGGCGAGCGTGTGATGCACCTGCCGCCGGGCTGCCCCGCCGCCGCGCAACTCGGACTTAATCTCGTCCGGCTCAAACAAGCGCATGGGATATTTGCCTTCAGCCGGCGCCGCGCCAATCGCAAACTCGAAGCGGCCCTCGCTGACGACGCCGAATTCCTGCCCCGGCGGGATATACAGCACCGAGGGTTTCTCCTGGAATACCCCGGCGCGGCTCAGGGCATAATCGCCCGCCGTCGTCTGGGCAATTCCCGCGCCTTCCAGCGGTACCAGAGCGAGCTCAGTTCCCTGGGTATGATGCAGGTAAACTTGCTGAGCTTGGACTATGACTATGCGAAAAGAGAGATACTGCCAGTTCGCTGTTTCAGGACTGACATCGAGTACGATCATCTGATCGCGATTCGACTTGAGATGATTGCTCATGTTATGCTCTTCCCCGCTCTTCCATAAATGCTTCGACCTCTGATCGATAGGGAAGCGCTCGCGCGCAGCCATGCCGCGACACCACTAGCGCGCCACAAGCATTGGCGAAACGCGCCGCCTTTTCCCAGCCCCAGCCCTGAGCCCAGCCATAGATGAAGCCGCTCGCGAAACCATCACCCGCGCCTACCGTGTTGACGATCTCGACCGGGTAGCCGGGCACGTCCCGCTGTGTATCGCTCAGGTAAAGGCGCGCGCCGCGGTCGCCGCGCTTCAAGACCAGTAGGGCATCATGCTCACCGGCCCAGTCCTGCATGCGCTTATGCAGATCCCCCGAATCCGGCACTGCTTCGCCCGCCATGACTGCTTCAGGCGCCGGCGACAGCGCCGCGTAAAATTCTTCCTCCGTGCCGACGATGACATCACACAGTGGCATGACGCGCCGCGCGCGCAAACCGAAAGCCAAGGGATGCGACCACTGATCGGGCCGCAGATCGAGATCGATGAATGTCATGATTCCCCGCGCTGAAGCGTCCTCCGCCAAATAAAGACTGACATCATGAGCGCTGCCGTGGCTCAGCGCCGTCCCTGATAGGGACAGAGCGCGCGCCGCATCCAGCGGCAGTTTCTTGGCCTCATCAATCGTCAGATGGATGTCGGCCGGCTTCTCGCGGTAGAAAAGCAGCGGAAAGCGGTCGGGCGGCTGTACACCAACCACCGCCATACCGGTCCGCCTGCCCGCTTTGACCGGGATGAACTCGGTTATGACGTTTTCATTGCGCAAGAAGTGCCGCACGAAACGGCCGACTTCGTCATCGCCGACGGCGGTGAAAGCGATCGCGTTCAAGCCCAGCCGGCTCGCCCCGATCGCGATATTGACCGGGCTGCCGCCGACTCCGGTTTCGAAGGCGGTGATATCGTGGAATTCGGCGCCGATATCGCGGGCGAAAAGATCCAGCGAGACCCGCCCGACTGTGATCAGATCGACCGTCATGTGGCCGTCCGCCGCAGCAGCGTAAGCAGCTCGCCCGCCTCGATTTCCCGCAGGATCTCAGTTAGCATGGGCGCCAAGCCGGGCACATCAGTCAAGTCACATTCCCAGAGCGCCGCGTTGCCCAGGACGCCTTGAGCGAGCGCGTCAAGTGACTCGGCTTCCGCCCACTGCGTTCTGAACCATGCCAGCACCTCGGGGTCATCATTCAAGGCGATCGACGCGCCTTGCCATTCCCCTCGATATAAGCGAATGAAGGCGGCGAAGGCGATAACCAGGCGCTCGGGCAACTCGCCCGTCTCGGCAAGATAACCATGCAGCGACGGCAGGAGGCGCTCTTTCACTTTTGAAGCGCTATTCAGCGCAATCGTCAGCAGACGATGATGAATATTCGGATTGCGGAAGCGATCGAAGACATCGCGCGCAAAGGCTTCCAATTCGGCGCGCGGGATATCGCTCACCGAGGGGATGACCTCCTGGAAGATCAGTTCGCTGATAAAGCTCGCCAGCGCCTCATGCTCCATCGCCTCGCGCACGGATTCGATGCCCAGCAAGATGCCGAGCGGCACCATGGACGTATGCGCCCCATTCAGAAGCCGCACCTTGATCGTTCGGTAGGGCGCGGCATCGTCCACCACTTTGATGTTTAGCGCGGTCTCCGTTTTGTCGACGGGAAATTCTTCCAGCAAGCCGCGCTCGGCTTCAATGATCCAACTATGGTAGATTTCACCAGCGGCCAGCAGCCGGTCTTCGTATCCCAACTGGTCGAAGATGCGCACCGCGTCCGCCTGCGGGAAGCCCGATACGATTCGGTCAACCAGCGTGTTACAAAAGATGTTGTGGGCGCTGATCCATTCGCTGAAACCAGCTTCGAGACGCCAAAGCGCGGCATATTGCAAAATGATTTCGCGTAGGCGCGTCGCATTGTCGACTATCAGCTCGGTCGGTATAATGACACAACCTTGCGTCGACGCACCTTCAAAATGCTGATACCGTTCGTAAAGGAAGCGTGTCAGTTTTGCTGGAAAACTCGCCGGCGGCTCATCCAAGAGACGATCAGCCGCGGAATAAACAATGCCGGATTCGGTCGTGTTGGAGAAGATGAAGCGAACCTCCGGCTGGCGGGCGAGCGCCAGATAAGCGGCAAAATCCTGATAGGGATACACCGTGCGATTAACCGCGCTGATCAGCCGCGTCTCTTCGACGAACTCGCCAGCTTGTATCCCGTGCAAATAAGTCGTGAATAGACAATCTTGTTCATCGAGCGCGTCATAAGTTCCGGGAGTCGCCTTCACAATCACGATGCCGCTTCCGAAGTCGGCTTCGTCATTCAGCACATCCACCACCCAATCGACGAAGCCACGCAGGAAATTGCCGCCGCCAAACTGTACGATGCGCTCCGGATGGCGCTCTCGTCGCGGGCAGAACCGGCTAGATAGAGGTGAAGGCATGTTCAATCATCCAATCGGTAGGTCTGCTTGGCCAAGTCGTATGCGAGCGCGCGTATCATTTCGAAGGCGTCTTCCTCGTCGATGAAACCGCGCACGAGCTGCCCAGCCAGCCAGTCCGCGCAGACGCGTCGCCAGACATCATGCCGCGTCGGGATCGACGGATAGGCGCGCGTATCGTCGTTGAAACCCGCCAGATTGTAGATGCCGGCCGTTTCCACCACATCGTCCAGAAAGCGGGTCATGCCCAGCCAGCTATCGAAGAACCACCAGGGCGGCCCCAGGCGCAGAATCGGATAATGCCCGGCCAGCGGCGCCAATTCGCGGCTGTAGGTCGTCTCGTCCAAATTGAACAGCACCAGTGTCAGATTGGGATGAAGCCCAAAGCGATCGAGCAGACCTTTGAGATTCTTGGTGAATTCGCTGCGTATTGGAATATCGGCGCCCATATCGGGACCAAAGCGGGCGAAGACAGCGGGATTGTGATTGCGATATGAGCCGACATGCATCTGCATGACCAAGCAGTCTTCACTGCTCATGCGCGCCATCTCGATCAGCATGTGCCCGGTGAAGCGGGCGGCGTCCTTAGCGCTCGCTTCGCCCTTCAGCGCCCGCCCGAATATCGCCTCAGCCTCGGAATTGGTCAGCAATTCCGCGTAAGCGGTCAGCGCGGCCTGGTCGGTGGCGGTGGCGCCCATCGACTTGAAGAAGGCTCGCCGGTCCTCCAGCGCCCGAACGTAAGTCGCGAAGTCGTGGATGTCGATGCCGGATACATCGCTCAGCAGGTCAATATTCGCGCGCCAGCCAGCGGCATCAATGTTCACGACAGCGTCAGGCCGAAATGTCGGGATGATCCGCCCGCCCCAGCCTGAATCGCGAATCGCTTGATGATGTTCCAGCGTGTCTGTGGCGGCGTCGGTGGTGGCCAGCGCCTCGATATTGAAGCGCTCGAACAAGGCCCGCGGACGAAATTCAGCCCGCGACAACCGCTCTTCAAGGGCGTCATAGACGGCGTCGGCATTGCGGCTGTTCAGCTTGAGATGGATGCCGAAGACATTCGCCAGCTCATCACGGAGCCAGATGCCGGTCGGGGTCGCCCGGAAGAGATGCCAGTTCTCGCAGACCTTCCGCCAGATTTCGCGATGATCAACCGCAGTGACAGCGTTTAAGTCTCCCCCCAATTCATTGGGGTCGCGTAGACACTGACCCGTCGGGGGAGATTTAGAGGGGGGTTTAGCGACTATCCCCAATTCATCCAACGATATGCCCTGCGAATAAAGCATGCGAAAAATGTAGTGATCGGGAATGATCAGCAGATCGACCGGGCTGCCGCATTGATAGTTCGAATCGGCAAAAAGACGCGGATCGACATGACCGTGCGGACAGATCAAGCGCAGATCCGCCACCGAATCGTAGAGCGCAAGGGCGGCGCTGTTCTGTGCCGGGTCCGATGAGAAATAGCGGTTTCGCATAGGCGATGCTCGTGGCGACCGGTGACTAAACGCGGACAATTCTACCGCGTCGGCGGAAGTCTGCCATAGGCTCAAGTGATGTTCAATTGTACATAAATGGAATGCCCGCGGAGTTCAAGCTTCGGCAGGCGCCGGCGCGCCATTTTCCTTGTAGAGGTAACAGGCGACAGTCTGCCCGTAGCCACCAGCGTAATCGCCCGGCGTGGTTTCGCATTCGGCCATTCTTTGAGGACAGCGATGACGGAACAGGCAGCCAGCTCGATCGCCGCCCGGCGACAATTCTTCCAGCGGAATCTCCACCGTGCCTTCCCAGCGCCGCTCCGGGTCCGGCCGCGGAATCGAACTCACCAGAAGCTGGGTGTAGGGATGCTGCGGATTCTGGATCACCGTCGAGGCGTCGCCCACTTCGACCACACGTCCGCGATAGAGAATGAAGATTTGATCGCTGATCTGATGCGCCGTCGCCAGATCATGGGTGATGTATAGCAGCGAGATGCCGAATTCGTCGCGCAGCTCCTTCAATTTGGTCAAGATATTGGCGCGCAGCGAGGCGTCGATCATCGACACCGGCTCATCGGCGACGATGATGTTGGGCTGCAGCAGCAAACTGCGCGCAACCACGATGCGCTGACGCTGTCCGCCACTCAACTGATGCGGGTAGCGCCCCAGCACTTCCCCAGCGCGCAAGCCCACTTTGTCCAGCGCTTCTTCCATCAATTGCCGCGCATGCGCCCGATTCTTCGCCAGTTTGAAGCTGCGCAACGGCGTCAACAGCAAGCGGTCAATGGTGTAGAAGGGGTTGTAAACGGCGAAAGGATCCTGGAATATCGCTTGCACTTCGCGCCGGTAATCCCGCCGCTGCTGATTCGACATCGACCACAGATCCTGCCCCTTGTAGATGACGCGCCCGCCGGTCGGCTTGATCATGGCGAGACCCAGCCGCGCCAGGGTTGTCTTCCCACTGCCGCTCTCGCCAGCGATAGCGATGATTTTGGGCTCGTCGTCACGGATTGTCAGGTTGAGGTCTTCCAATGCGACCACGCCATTCGGGTTGCGCTTGTTGCCGCCGAAGGCCATGGTGACATTTTCGAATGTAAGCAGATTCTCTGACTTCGATTTCATGCGCCTTGCTCTTCCACCAAGTGGCAAGCGGCGCGCCGCGCCCCGCTGAAGTCCCGCAGAAGTGGAATCTCCTGCCGGCAGCGCTCCACCGCCAACGGACAGCGCGGGTGAAAGGCGCAGCCGGGCGGCAGCTCAAGCAGCGAAGGTTGGCTGCCCGGTATCGCCGTCAGTTCCCGCTTCTCTTCGGCCGACGGCAGCGAGCTGATAAGCAATTGGCTGTAGGGATGCTGTGGGTCACTGAAAAATGACCCAATCGGCGAGACCTCCACCATTTTGCCAGCGTACATCACCGCCAGACGATCGGCCGATTGCGCCATCAGCCCCATATCGTGCCCGATGATGATCATCGCAGCGTTCAGTTGTTCTTGCACATCATTCAGCGTCTGCATCACCACCCGCTGCACCACCACGTCAAGCGCGCTGGTCGGCTCATCGGCGATGATAACGCTCGGCTCCAGAATGATCGCCAAGGCGATGCAAACGCGCTGTTTCATGCCACCGCTCAATTCGTGCGGATACATCTCAGCCACGCTGTCGGGCAAACCAACGCGACCCAATAGCTCGCCGATATGCTTGGCAATTCGCCCGCGCGTCCAACCGCGTTCGTGCGCCTCAATCGCGTCCGCCATCTGATGCTTGATCTTGACCACCGGATTGAGCGAGTTCATCGACCCCTGCGGGATCAGCGACAGTTTGCTCCAGCGTGTCTGTCGCATCGCTTCCCGGTCAAGCGCCAGGATATCGCCGCCATCCAGAATCGCTTCGCCACCCCTTATGTAGGCTGGCGGCTTGTGCAGCTTCATCAGCGCCAGCGCCAGGGTTGTCTTGCCGGAGCCGGATTCGCCGACGATGCCCAGCCGCTCGCCCGGGTATAGCGAAAACGTGACATCGTCGACCGCTTTGACCTCTTGATCGCCGGTCACGTAAGAGACGCGCAGATTGTTCACCTGCAAGGCAATGTCTTGGCTCATCCCGTTCTCCTCAAGCGCGGGTTGACGAATTCATCCATCGCCGCGCTCACCAGGAAAAGCCCAACAAAAAGCACAATAAGAACCAGAATCGGCGGCAGCCACCACCACCACAAGCCGTTAATCAAAGCCGAATAGAGCTGCGCCCAATAAATCGTCATCCCCAGCGTCGGCGTTCGCTGCGGTCCCAAACCCAAGACTTCTAGTCCAATGCCAGCGAGGACCGCGCCTGAGGTCGCGCCGACGAAACTGGCGGCCGCCAGCGGCAAGATATTTGGCATGATTTCTTCAAAGATAATCCGAATGTCGCCCAGCCCGGCCAGGCGCGCCATGTGCACGTAGGGCTGCTCGCGCAAAGACAGCACCTGGGCGCGGATGGTGCGCGCCGGAAACATCCACGACAGCAAGGCGATGATGAGCGCCATATTCTCGACGCTCATGGAACGAACAGAGGCCGCCACCACCAGCAGTATCGCTAGGGGCGGGATCGTCAGCATGGTGTCGGTGGCGGTGCTGATGGCCATATCGATCCGGCCGCCGAAGTATCCGGCGATCATGCCGAGGCTCGTGCCGAGCACAACGCCAACGATACCCGCCAGCAAACCCATCCTTAAAGTCTGTGGTGTGCCGACCACCAAGACTGCCAGAACATCACGCCCGCCGCCATCCGTTCCCAAGGGGTATTCGGCCGATGGCGGTTTTCTGGTGGGCACCGAGATCGGGCGCGCCTTTTCCACATCCACAAATAGCGGACCGGCCAGCCCAAGCAGTAGCAGCGAACCAAGCATGACCAGCCCCAAGAGGAGCTTCGGCGTCCGCAGGATGTAGCTGAGGAGCGCTTTGCCGCGGCGTATAAACGTTTCGGTCATGGTTGGCTCAATTCGCTATCGCCTTAACGCTCAATGCGCGGATCCAGCAGCGGATAGATCATATCCACAATCAGAACCGACACCGCCACTGTCAAAATCAGGAAAAATGTGACGCCCTGAACCATGTAATAATCCGAACTGCGCAGCGCGTTATAGAGCAGCCAGCCGATGCCGGGATAATTGAAAACGACCTCGACCAACACCGAGCCGGAAGCTACCGTTCCCAAGGCAATTGCCAGCGAAGTGACCTGCGGCAGCAGCGCGTTGCGCATCGCATAGCCGAAAAAGATCCGTCGGTCCGGCAAGCCCTTCGCCTCGGCCAGCGTCAGATAATCTTCGCCCAGCACCGTCACCATCACGCCGCGCATGCCCAAAGCCCAGAAGCCGACGCTCGTCAACACGATCGAGAGCGCGGGCAATATCCCGTGGCGGATCACATCCAGCAGAAAATCCAGATCCAACTGCGGGATCGTGCCCGAGGAGTAAGCGCCGCCCAGCGGCAATAAGCGCATGACAAAGGCGAAGATATAGACCAGGATCAAACCCAGCAAATAATAGGGCACTGCCGACAGCACCATGAACATGGGCACGAAGCGCTGCATGAAACCGGGGGCGCGCGGCCAAGCCATCATCGCGCCGAAGAAAGAGCCAGCGGCGAAAGACATCACGGTGGAGATGGCCAGAAGACCAACCGTCCAGGGCAAAGAACGCAGCAGCGCTGCCTCCACCTTCTGCGGGTAATAAGATATGGAATGGCCCAAATCAAAGCGCAAGGTATTGAAGAGAAAGCGGAAGTATTGAACGTGGACCGGCTGGTCGAGGCCGAAACGCGCGCGATATGCCGCTACGATTTCGTCTTCGGCGTCGCCACCGGTGGAAGCGCCGCGGGCGCGCAGCTCTTCCAGCACGGCGCCAATCGGATCGCCTGGCGCCAGCCGCGGGATGATGAAGTTTAGGGTCGCCGCCAAAATCACAACAACAAAGAACATGACGAGACGGCGGGCAAAATAAGACTGTTTCACAATCGATACTCTTCAGGCAAATTCGATTGGGTGCCGCGCAAATCCTAATTTGCTTATGGGCGAGCGACCTGCTGTGTCGGCGGTCAGTGTCGATGGGCTATGTCTACGTGCCCTACGCGACCTACGCGCAGCGTCGGCTCGCCCCTACAATATCCTAACGCAAAAGGCGCCCGGAGCACTTATGTCCCGGGCGCAATCGAAACGTTCAAGCTACATTCCCGCCGGTTCGATCTCGGTGATCATTAGCAGAGCCGTCTGCCACCAGAAGCCGGGGTGGACGTAGTTGTTGTCCGCTGTTGGCCAGTTCGTCCAATAATGATTGTTGAACGGCGTGAGCAGCGAAGCTTCGGTTAGCGGCATCGCCGGCAGCTCGGTCAGCCAAATGTTGATCGCCGAGCGGAATAGATCTTGCATGGCCGGGTCTTCGCTGGCGGTCAGTTTCATCTCATCGACGATGGCGTCGTACTCGGCGTTCTCGAAACGGGTTCGCGAACCGGTGACATCTTCACCCAAGGGCGCCGAATGGCGGCTGTGGAAGTTGTCCAGCGTGCCATAGGGATCGCGCACAGCGCCGCAAGCCACATCAATCCAGGCATTGGCGGTGCCCGTACGAGCCGTCTCGTTGAAGGCGGCGTTGTCCTGCAGCTTGAAGGTGGCGTCAAAGCCAGCGCGCTGCAGCAATTCCGCGATGACCGGCGCCATCTTGACCTGGAAGGTTTCTCCCTGCCGGATGGCCAAATCCATCTGCACGGTGTTCCCATCGCCGTCGACCCACAAGCCATCGGCGTTCATGCTGAAGCCGGCGCCCGTCATCAGTTCATCGACCTTGTCCTGGTTATTCTCCAGGGTGGGATGGGCTTCAAAGAGATCAGCGCTGGCATCCATGTATTCCAGCAAGGGCGGGTAACCGGGCATGATCCAATTGATCGTGCTGGTCATGCCTTCCCAGGCGATATCCACCAGCGCGTCGCGGTTGATCGCGTAGCTCATCGCCCAGCGCAGGTCGGCGTTATCGAATGGCGAGACCGCGTTGTTGACCACCAGATAACGCGGGCAAGGATCGAGGTAAGCGTAGGGCAATTCGCTGTACCAGCCGGTGACAGCCGGATTCTGCGCGACCACCGTCTCAAAGGTGCTGCGGCCCATCAGCCACATCGTATCCAACTCGTTGTTGATGGCCATGGCGGCGCGGCGCTCTTCGTTGCCGGCAGCCAGGAAGATGACGCGTTCCGGCGCTGGCAAATCCTTGAAGCCCGTCTCCGCCCCCCACCAGTCATCGCGGCGATCCCATACCGACTCGGTCTCGTTAGAGATGACCAAGCGATAGGGACCCGTGCCCACCGGATAACCAGCGTCAAGATCGAAGTTGGTGAAGGTGAGCGGATCTTCCTGCATCGAGTAGATGTGCTCCGGCACGATATAGGTCGACCAGTAAATGCCGACGCCGAAAGCGTTGAACAGGTAGCGCGGGTTGGGTCCGTTGAGCGTGATGACAACGGTCAGGTCATCCGGCGCCGAAACATTGCTGACAAAATCGGCATGACGGTCGCTGAAGCGCGCGTCACGATTCTCGATGATGAAATTGAGTGTATAGAGGACGTCATCAGCATTGAAATCCTCGCCATCGCTCCATTTGGCGCCTGCGCGCAAGTTGATGGTCAGCTCGGTGAAATCGTCGTTGAAGGCGGCACTTTCCGCCAACCAGGGCACGAGTTCACCAGTCTCATAGTTGTAATAGAACAGGGCTTCAAAGCCGACCTGGTTCATGCCGGCATGACCGAGCGAGCCATTCGCCAGCGGATTGTAATTTTCCGGCGCCGGATTGCGCACGCTGATGTTTTCGATGACCAGCGTCTTGTCGCGCGGGACTTCCGTCATCTGCGCCGTGCTGACGGATGCAACCATCCCCAGCACAAGGCCGACAATGATAAGCAGCAGAATAAATCTGCGGTTGAACATGATACTACTCCTGACATCTTGGTGAACTTGTGAATTGTGCCGTGCTAAACGAAAATTAAATGCCGTGGCACAGCGGTCAGATTATAGGCGCGGCTCTTCAAACAAACAAGATGACATATTGCTATTGAGCAAGCGCAACACTAAGACAAAGCAAGCCGTTTCTTTATGTCCGCGCCCTATTGACCATATGCGGTCTGTCGCTCTAACATTGCGCCAGCGCGCAAGCGACTCGCGGGTAGTGTAAGTCCTTTGCGCGCGCAATCTGGAATCTACCACGATGGCCAGGCAATAAATGATGGGAGCTTGCCGAAAATGACGCGAATCGGCCGCCCGGAAACAAACATCCTTTCACGGGTCAAGTTGTCAGCATTCATCAACCCGCAGCCGAGCGATGACGAACTCCTCTTCTTGCGTCAACTTGGCGTATCACACTGTTACACCTGGCTGCCCGATGAACTGACGAATTATGAAGATATGGCGCGGCTCGTCGAAACGGTTTCGCAAGCCGGCCTCACTCTGTACGACGTCGGCAATCTGAATCTGGGAAAGTCCCCTCGTATACATTTAGGGAAGCCCGGCCGCGACGCCGATATAGAACGCTTCGCCCAAATGATGCATGACCTCAGCCGCGCCGGCGTCAATACGACCACCTTCACCTGGGAGCCGGATCAGGTTTGGTCATCGCCAGCGAGCGCTAGTCGCTTCGCCAAGGCGCGCCATGTGGATCTGCGGGAACTGAAATCGCAGCCATTCACCCATGGTCGCGAGTACAGTTTGGATGAACTCTGGGCAAACTTCGAGTACTTCATGCGCGCCATCATCCCCGTTGCGGAGGAAACCGGCCTAAGATTGTCGCTTCATCCCAACGATCCGCCGACAGACGCGCTCGGCGGCGTACCCTGCCTGATCAACAGCCGCGAACGCTATGACCGCGCGTTTGCCATCGCCGACAGTCCCCTGCTGGGGATGATATTCTGCACCGGCTGCTGGCTGGAAGGCGGATCGGCATTCGGCGATATGCTTTCTTCGATGGAAAATTACGCGAAGAAGAAGCGCATCTTCCTCACGCATTTTCGCAACGTGAGCGCGCCGCAGCCGGTCTTCACCGAAACTTTCCTCGACAATGGCTATTTCGACATGTACCAGGCAATGAAGGTCTTGGTCGCAAGCGGCTACGACGGTACCATCATCCTCGATCATACGCCAGAATTTACTGGCAATTACCATCTCGGCGCCGGTACGGCATACGCCATCGCCTACATGCGTGCGCTGATCGAACGCGCCGAAGATGAACTAAGCGTCGCCTGATCCACACATCAAAGGAAACGAACTATGCGGCTGCGAAAGCTAGGCAACTCATCATTGATGGTCTCACCCATTGGCGTGGGCTTCTGGGGCATCGTCGGCGGCGACTATTGGGGCGCGCAAGACGAGACGGACACAGTCGGCGCCGTGCAAGCCGCGCTCGACAGCGGCATCAATTTCTTCGACACCGCCGAGGGCTATGGCAATGGTTATTCCGAAGAGATGCTCGGCCGCGCCCTCAAGAGCCGGCGCGCCGAAGCCGTCATCGCCACCAAAGTAAGCGCTGGCAACCTGGCGCCCGCCGATATCCGCGCCGCCTGCGAGCGCAGTCTCAAACGACTGGAAACCGATTATATCGACCTCTATCAGGTGCACTGGCCGCCCCGCCGCTCGGTTTCGTTGGAAGACTGCATGGCGACCCTTCTGGACTTACAGAGCGAAGGCGCGATCCGCATCATCGGCGTCAGCAACTTCGGCAAACTCGATATGCCTGATATGCTCTCTTACGGTCGCTACGAAGCGAATCAGTTGCCTTACAGCCTGCTCTGGCGCGCCATTGAATTCGACATTCAGCCGCTATGCGTCGATCACCACATCAGCATCGTGCCCTACAGCCCGCTAAATCAGGCGCTGCTCACGGGCCGCTATCGCAGCGCCGACGAGATGCCCTATACGCGCACGCGGACGCGCCACTTCCGCGGCGACCGGCGCGATTCCCGCCATGGCACCGCCGGCTTCGAAACCGAGACATTCGCCGCCGTCGAGGCGATTCGCGAAATTTCGGCCGATATCGGGCAGGAGATGGTCCATGTGGCCCTGGCCTGGCTGCTGCACAAGCCAGCGGTGACCTCGGTGCTGGCTGGCGCGCGCAATCCGGCGCAGGTCGAAAGCAATCTGATCGCGGGGAGTCTGTCCCTTTCTGATGAGACCGTGCGCCGGCTTGATGAAGCCACGGATGATCTCAAGATCAAGTTGGGACCCGATCCCGACATGTGGGGCACTGGCGAAGACTCGCGCTATCGGTAGGAGATGCAGAATCTCAGCAATACCAAGAAAGCAATACAGTAGTGAGTCTTGTAGGGGCGAGGCGGTGATTCGCCCACCGAAGCACATACATGTAAGGGCGAGGCGGTGACTCGCCCACCGATGCACATACATGTAGGGGCGAGGCGGTGACTCGCCCACCGATGCACATATTGGAAACTGTGCCATGACCGGTCAAGACACGCTTAATCAGCAGCGATTTCGGCGATCATTGCGCCTGCAGGGATACGACTATAGGCAATCTGGGGCCTACTTTGTTACCATCTGTACATATCAGCGTCACTACACATTTGGCAAGGTGATTGATGGCGACATGGTTCTTAGCCAGTGGGGCGAGATCGTGAATGACGAGTGGCGCCGGACGGAAACTGTTCGAGCCAATGTCGAAATGGATGCCTATGTGATCATGCCTAATAACATACATGGAGTCGTATTAATTGTCGACGACGCAACGGCCAACAGGTCGGCCAATGATTACCACAATGCCAATTTGCAGAATACGGCGGGTTCGCTCGGGCAGATAATCGGTCACTTCAAATCTATCGCTACAAAACGCATACTGTCGGTCGCGGCGACGCGTGAAGCTCCAATTTGGCAACGCGGCTACTACGAGCACATCATTCGCAATGAAAAGTCGCTGAATGAGATTCGTTCCTATATCATTTCCAATCCTGGGCGCTGGTCGGAAGATTCATTGAATATTTCGGGCAGGTGATGGGCGAGTCACCGCCTCGCCCCTACATCGACGCAGGTCGGGCGAACTACCTTGACAGATCAAACAGATCACCCACATCCACCAGCTCGCCACTCTCAATCGACATATTGGCGGCGATGCCCAGCAGAATAGACGCGGCGCCATCTCGGTAATTCGCCGCGCGCCCCAGCGGATCCGGCGCTGGATTCAGCGCGAACAGGTCGTTTAGCATTAGCGGATCCGCACCGCCATGCCCGCCCTCGGCCACCGGCGCCTCCACCTCGAAACCCTCGCCGAACATGGGGAAGACGCGGATCGCCGTCTGCTTGAAGGCGCCTTTGCTGGCGGCGGCCGAGGCGCTGTCCGGTTTGAGATGGTTGACAGTCTCGGTGACATCCATCTCCAGGCGCCCGCGCGTCCCGGTGACGGCGATGCGCAGCCCTTCCCATGGTGCGTAAGCCACCAGACAGTAAGACAGCAAAACACTGTTGGCATAACGGGCGGTCACCGTCATCGTGTCCTCCGCCGTGATTGGCTCGCCGAATACATTGCGGTCGCGGATGTAGCCCGTCTCCGACTCAGCCGCCAGGTAGAGCCCGGCGTAGGCTTCCTTATCGTCCAGGCGCAAGGCAAATGGATCGTCCTTCGCCGCCGCTTCGCCGGTGTAGCGCGTATACGAATAGTGCTCGCCGCGGGCTTCGGCGTTGGCCGCCCCGTAAAATAGCAGATCGCCCAGCGCGAATACTTGGCGCGGATAAGAATCGATCCACCAATTGACCAGATCAAAGTGATGGGTCGCCTTATGCACCAGCAAGCCCCCGCTCTGTTCTTTCTCGCGGTGCCAGCGGCGGAAATAATCGGCGCCGTGGCTGGTATCCAGCACCCAGGAAAAGTCGACCGCCAGCGGCCTCCCGACGGCGCCATCGCGCAAAAGCTCGCGGAAACGCGCATAAGCCGGCGCGTAGCGATAGTTAAAGGTGACACGCAGCGACTTGCCACTGCGCTCTATCGCCTCGTCGATAGTCTTCAGTCGATCGAGCGTCGTCGTCAGCGGCTTCTCGCTGATGACATCGCAGCCCTGATCCAGCGCCCGCGCGATGTATTCATGATGCCAGGCGTCTATCGTAGTGACGATCACTATATCCGGCTTGGCTTCGCCGATCATGCGATCAAAGTCATCCGCGTGGTAAGTCGGCGCCAGCGTCCCTCCGCGCCTTCGCAATTGCCCATTGTGCCAATTCATGCGCGTTTGACTGAGGTCGCACAAGCTGACTAACTCGGCGCAGTGCTTGAACCGGCCTGTTGCTGCGTCGATATACATGCCGGCGCGCGATCCCGTGCCGACAATGGCGTAGCGCTTGCGTGTTGACATATCACTACCTTTGTTAACGATAGAAATGTGGGCTGATTTTATCTAATTCCGCCGCCGCGGTATGCTTACCTCTGTGATCTCTGCGATCTCTGTGTTTAAACTATTTGTGACAACCACAAACAATAATCACGCATATGAAGGAGCGCATCATGGCGCATCAGCGCATTCTCACCAAAACCAGCAAAGGCGGCGATATCTTCCCCGATATCGATTATCGCACCAGCAAAGCGGTTCGCGCCGGCAATATGGTCTTCGTCGAAGGGCAAACTGGCTTGACGATGGACAACACCGCCTTCGTCGGCGAGGGCGATCCGGCGGCGCAAGCGGACAACGCGATGCGAAACGTCAAGATCATTCTGGAGGCGGCCGGCGCCCGCATGGAAGACATCTGCAAAATCACTACTTATGTCACCGACGCTGCTTATCGTGACCTGGTTTATCCCGTGCTCGCCCAACACATGCCCGATGTCTATCCCTGCTCGACTGGCGTAGTCGTCAAAGCCTTGGGCAAGCCTTACGCCGATTTTGAAATCGATGTCTTCGCCGTCATACCCGATGACCGCGCCTGAGGCAGTTGGCGGTAGTCAGACTTCATACCAGCTAGCAGCGGCGGCAATGGCAGCCTCCGGCGCCAATGATGCTTCCACGTCCGCGAGGATTGTCTCCGCTTGGGCAGCAGTCGCCCGCAGAAAGGGAAGCGGCTCAGCCTGGTCGTAAACCGAGGCGGTCGGCTGCAGCGGCTCGTCGATGGGCAAAACCTGCGCCTGTCGGTGCTGCAGCAAATGGCTATAGACGGCTTCATACACGGCGGGCGAATAAGGCGCGTCGCTCGTGGTCGGCGGCGCCAATCCCAGCGCCACGCCCACGCGATAAACGTCCAGCCAAAGCGCACGCAGCAAATCCGGCGGCGCGTCATGGGCTTCGTTCTCGTGCTGTGGCTCGGCGATCGATCGCTCCCTTTTGGCTTCGATCAAGGCGCGAACTGACCGTGACGGCACGGGTATGAGGAACTGTGTCCGCTCATTGCTCAACAGCGACTCAGCCTCGTCGGCGATGGACCAAGCGACTTCCATGAAGCGACCGCCATTCAAAGGCACTTCGCCGATGAGCATGTCCTGTGGTTTCCCGGCCTGCGCATCCCAATCTAGCAGCGCCCGGCGCAGCCAGAGGCCCGTCGCTCGGATCACCAGCGGATGGGTGGCGCCCTCTGATAGCGGATAACGGTCCGTCTCGAAAGGTTGGCGCGCGGTATCCCATTGCAGAAGCGTGGCACGGCGTCCGCCAGCCTGCGCCATCAAGGTCATCTGCTGCAGGAGCAGGCTCTTGCCCACCCCCGGCAGCCCGGCGAAGAAGACAAGATCGGCGTCCGCGATCAGTTGCGAGAACCTGCGATACAGCAGGCTCGCGGGCTCGAGAATTAATGGGGACATCGAGCGTTTCCCGCTCAGCGCGGCGGACGAACCCGACCCTGATCGCGCAGGCGGTCGAGGCTGGGCGTCTCGCCGATCGGCACTTCAATGATCGTCGGCAACTCACTGGCGAAGCCATAGCGCATCGCCGTCCGCAGTTGCCCTTCATCTTCGGCGCGGAAGGCATTGGCGCCGAATGATTCACCCAGTTTCACGAAGTCGGGATTGACCAAATCCGTGGCGATCACGCGTTCGTCATAATCGCGAATTTGCATCGTGCGCACGTTGCCATAGGCATCATTGTTGAAGATGATGGCCACCAGCGGAATCCGGTGCTGCACAGCAGTCGCCAATTCCCCTACGCTGAACATGAATCCGCCGTCGCCGGCGATGGACAGCACCGGCACATCGGGCCGAGCCACCTTGGCGCCCAAAGCCGTCGGAAAGCCATAACCCAGCGTGCCCTGATAGCCGCTGCTCAAGTAAGTCCGCGGTTTGTAGATCGGCATGATGATGCGCGCGGCATAACCCATCTGCGTCAGCTCATCAACAAAGATGCCGTCTTCGCCCAATTCCTCGCGAATAATCGCCAGATAGCTCCTCTGCGGTTCCAGATAGGCGCTGGTCTTCGCCCAATCCGCCTTCAGTTCGCGCATCTGCGCCGCGCGCGACGCCCGTTTTCGGTTGTGCCTGTCGGCCGCGTCCAGCAATGGCGGCAGCGCGTCTTCCGCCCGCGCCACAATCGGCAGATCGGGTTGCTGAATGCGGTGCATGGCGTCGCTGTCCACATCAATGCGAATGATCTTCAAATTGCGGTCGGTTCCCCAGCGCTGCAGCGGCGTCCGCATGTGGCTGCCGATCGCCAGCACGACATCGGTCGCTTTGTAATAGGCATGTGCCTCCGGCATTTTCAAACTCAGCGGATTGCGACTGTTGAGCACACCCAGGCCGGTGCGATAAGCGACTACCGGCGCTTGCAGCATCTCGGCCAACTGCCCGACCTCGGCGCTGACGCCTTGCGCCCCGCTGCCGACGAAGATCATGGGTCGCTCGGCCGCGCCAAGCCACTGACCGGCCGTCTCAATCGCGCCGGCATCCACCGGAGGCGCAAATGGTTTCCACGGGTCCGGCGTTTCCGGCACAGCAGCGCGCCGCTTCAAGACATCGGGCGGTATCTCCAGCGCCACCGGCCGTGGACGTCCCGATGCCAACTCGTGAAATGCTTGCGCCACCTTACGCCCGGCATCGCTCGGATGTAGAACAATGTCGTTCCACTTGGTCAGCCCGCGCAAGACTTCATCTTGATGCGGAATCTCGTGCAAGTCGCCAATGCCTTTGCCGATGTTGCGGCTGAGGATCTGCCCGGTCAAGCAGAAGACCTTGGCGTTCAGCGCATAAGCAGTCGCCATGCCCGCCGTCGCATTGAGCAAGCCTGGTCCCGGCACGACATTGAAGACACCCGGTTCGCCAGTCGCTAAGGCGAAACCGAGCGCCATGTAAGCGCAGCCTTGCTCGTGGCGCGTGTGGATGACGCGGATTTGGTCGCGGTTGTCGAAAAGCGCGTTGTAGAGCCAGTCGTTCTGGATGCCGGGCAGCCCGAAAAGGGTATGGACGCCGTGGGCGATCAAGGCTTCAACGGTTGCTTCGCCGCCTGTTTTGTGGGGCAAGTTGGCGTCTCCTGTTCGTGCTTGGATTGATTGATGTTTTACCACATATTTTATTTGCCACAGAGACACAGAGGACACAGAGTTTATTCTGTAGCGCGGTACAGTTACTGGAAATTAGAACGCATGAGTTGACAGGTGGCAAACCAAATACTATTATGTCGCTTGAATTGACAGGAGGTACATCATGGCAAAAGGTAAAAACCAACACGTAGTCAAGCGCGAAGATGGCTGGGCTGTACGTGGCGAAAACAATTCGCGTGACACTGTTGTTAAGTCAACGCAAAATGAGGCATTTGAAGCCGCCAGAGAAATTGTGCGCAATCAAGGTTCTGAAGTCTTTATTCGCGGCCGCGATGGCAAGATTCGTGAAAGAAACAGTTATGGAAACGACTCCCATCCGCCAAAAGGATAAGCGGCGTTTTCCACGATAGCTATCAGTTAGCTATTATAAGGCGGCCTTTGTGTCGTCTTTTTATTTGAGATTCGCGAGGTCTTCCGTGAAAAACAGACTTTGCTGCGGCGGCAACCTCGATATTCTCCGCTGTAGTATCTCAAGCGTATATTTGTCTTGGCAAAGTGCAGTTACCAACGAGGCAAAAATGTCAGAAGAAAACCAAGGTGGAAATCAGCCCCAATTATCATCTAATAGTCAAACCGATGCGAGCAATGATAGCACTTCGCCACAGTCTCAAGCTGTTGAATCAAGACCAATGCCAGAACCTTCCTTTGGAACCCACAAGAAGGAGGCGCCCAGAAAACCATCTCGATTTGCCGAGAAAGGCGATCAAGCGGATTGACGACTTGCTGCGCGAATGCGGAGTTGGATAATCCGTAAAGATTTCGCCTTAGCGTCGCAATAGGCTTAACACGTTTTCCGCTAAGCTTGCGATTTGCGGCCACAATCCTGATGCCTCTAGAATCACCAATGCGACTGTTGCGGCTATCAGTCTATGCGCCCATTGAACTCTGCGCCCTTTCAATTCAACAATCGTGTGATTGTGTTCGTGGATCTGCACATACGATTTCATCAAGATATCGTAGTGATGTTCGAGACCGCACCTTGACCATTCTTGAGCGTTCTCCAGTGAAACTTCCATGGGCTCCGTTGCTTGTGTGCGAAGCACAAGCGTTCTGATTGACAAGTAAACAACCACCATATAGCCGACAAAAACCAAAACAAGCAGCGGACGCTCGTTAATGATTTGTTGTATTTCGTCTGCTGCTCCTAACTCAAGGTTGAGCGCCGCGACAATTGCGACTATAATGTTGATGATGGTAAAGTTGTGCTGTGCCTTGCTCTCCAATGTCTTGATGGCGTCTCTCTGAGACTGCACGTGGGCTTTTGGCAGGTCTAGCACACTTAGTTGCTGATAACTTAGTTTTGCATTTGGATCGGTCACGGTTTCCTCTGGAGTTACCAATGCCTAAGAAAAACCATGATGAGAATCTGCCTCTGCGGCCTGCGGAGAAGCAAACTGACATCGACAGAGACAGCAAGCAACCGGATTCCACGTTACCAAAGCCAGAACCTTCCTTCGGGGTTATAGATGAAGGTCGCATTTGGTCACTGCCCAAATTGCGACAAAAAGCAATAAGTCAGTAACAGAGTCCTCTACGCTCTGCTAGATTCGAGTGGCAGTTGGTTATCGCCCCTCACTCCTCCCCCGCCTCCTCCGGCTCTCCCTCGCCCACCACAAACAAGCCCCCGCCACGCCGCCGGCCCCAGGGACTCGGCGCCGCGCTAGCCGACCGCGCCGTCACGCGGAATTGCTCCAACTTCTCCATATCAAACTGAATCCCGTTGCCGGGCGTATCGCCCAGGATGATGTAGCCATCTTCAATCCGGCTGTCGTGGTCGAAGCTCCGGTCCATCCCCGCATCCACCACTTCCATCCAAATGTGGTTGGGCAACACGGCGGCGAAATGCGCCATGTAATTCCCGGGGCAATTCATCACCGAGACCGGCAGGTCGAAGCCGTCGGCCATCTGCGCGATCCGCATGGCGCCGGTGATCCCGCCCGCGCCAACGCCGATCTGCAAGATATCAGCCGCTTGATGCGCGATCAATGCGCGGAAGTCGGCGGCGTCATCGAGGTTCTCGCCGGTGGCGACCGCCGCATTCACCGACTGCGACACCTGGCGCAAGCCGGTGTAATCCCAGCGCCGCGCCGGCTCCTCGGCCCAGAAGAGCTCATGGTGGCGTTCAAAATAGCGGATATGCTGGATCGCCTGCTTGGGCGACCAATATTCGTTTGAGTCGACCAGCAGGATCGGGTCCTTGCCGGATGTCGCCAGCGCCTCGCGCATGAGAGAAATGCGCCGCAGATCGCCCTCGCGATCCAGCCCTACTTTGAGCTTGCCGATGCAAATGCCGAGCGCCGCCTGCCTTGTGTAGAATGCCCGGATCTCATCATCATTCAGGCAGAGGTCGATGCCGCTGGCATAAGCTTTGACCGCCCGGCTGGAAGCGCCCAGCGTCTTCCAGAGCGGCTCGCCATTTGCCTTGGCTTTGAGGTCCCAGAGCGCCACATCCAGCGCGCCGATGACATCGGTGATCGCGCCGCGGTTGCCGCCTTTGAAGGCGAAATCGGCCATGCGCTGCCAAAGCCCGACCACGCCGCGCGGATCCCGCCCGACGAGCAGATTCTCCACCATGGCGTGGATATCGCCCTGCTGCCCCGGATTGCCCAGCGACACGCCCGTCAAACCCAGATCGGTTTCCAGGAAAACGGCTAGCGCCGCGTATTGATCGCGCCCGCGCGGATTGTTGGCATCGCCAATCGGGCGCGTCATCTGATGCTCGAACAGTATCGAGCGAATTCCTGTGATTTTCATGATTTCTCCGTGTATTCGAAAACTGGCGCATGTAGCGGCGGCCTAATAAGTCGCCCGAACCAGTCCGGATGCGGGCGACCCGGTTGGTCGCCCCTACAAGGATTTTCCCCTACAACTTCCCATCCGCGTGCCACTGTCGTAGCACCTTCTTGTCCATTTTGCCGACGCCGGTCTTGGGAATCTCATCGACCACAACATATGCATCCGGCAGCCAAAACTTGGGGAAATGCTCCAACAGGTAGGCGTTCAGCGCTTGCGGATCATGCTCTCCATCCAGCGGCACCAGGACCGCCAGCGGGCGCTCGCCCCAGCGCTCGTCAGGCACGGCAATCACCGCAGCTTCCAAAACAGCCGGATGCGATATCAGCATATTCTCCAGATCAACCGAGGAAATCCATTCGCCGCCGCTCTTGACCAGATCCTTCGTCCGGTCTGTTATCGTCATAAAGCCGTCTTCGTCGATGGTGACCACATCGCCTGTGCGGAACCACAGGTCGTCGGTGAAATGCTCGTGGTCATTTTCGATCTTGTAGTACTGCCCGGCCACCCAATAGCCGCGCACCTGCAGCTCGCCCATCGTCGCGCCATCCCAGGGCAATTCCCGCCCGTCGTCATCGACGATTCGCGCATCGACGCCGGGCACGAAATAGCCTTGCTTGGCTTTGATGTCCCAGCGGTGCTCCTCAGCCAGATCATAATGCCTCGTTTGCAGCTTGGCGACGCTGCCAATTGGCGACATTTCGGTCATGCCCCAGGCGTGCACGACATTAACACCGAAGTCTCGCTCGTAAGCCTCAATCAGCCCGCGCGGCATCGCCGACCCGCCGACGACCAGCTGCGTAATGGAGGAAATATCGCGGGGGTTGCTTCGCAGCTCATGATACATGCCATTCCAGATCGTCGGCACGCCAGCGGCGATGGTGACGCGCTCGCTTTCGATTATTTCCGCTAGCGGCGCCGGCTGCAGATGCGGTCCCGGCATCACGATGTTCGCGCCCACCCAGGCCGCGGCATAAGGCAAGCCCCAAGCCATCGCATGGAATTGCGGCACGACCGGTAAGACGACATCGGCCTCGGTTGGTCCCAGAGCCGCCGCCTGCAAGACGCCCAGTGTATGCAGCATCATTGAGCGATGGCTGTACAAGACGCCCTTGGGCATGCCGGTGGTGCCGCTGGTATAACACAAGCCCAGCGCCATATTCTCGTCAGCGCAACGCCATTTGTAATCGTCGCTCGCCGCCGCCATCAGGTCTTCGTAATGCGCTGCCTTGGGCAGGCAGCTCGATTGACCATCAGCCATGTTGAAAAGCACGAAGCGCTCTACCGTTTTCAGTTGGTCAGCGATTGGCTCAATCAACGGCAGCAGCGATCCCTCGACGAAGACGACCTTGTCTTCGGCGTGGTCGATGATGAACTTGAGTTGCTCGGGCGACAGGCGGATATTCAAGGTGTGCACGACGGCGCCCGCGCAGGGGATGCCGAAGTAGAATTCCAGGTGCTGGTAACTGTTCCAGGCGAAGGTGGCCACGCGGTCGCCCGGCTCGACGCCAAGCGCCTCCAGCACATTGCCCAGTTTCTTGACACGCCGGTAGAAATCCGCGTAGTTGTATTCATGCCAACCCCCGTCGGGCTGCTTGGTCTTGATCGTCTTCCGCGGCGTCATGCGGCTGGCATGTTCGACGATGGTGTTCAGCGTCAGCGGATAGTCCATCATCAAGCCCGATAACATACAGAAGCTCCCTGCTTGCCGAATCATGGATATGCGCGAAACAATGCTACCGCAGATTATAAGAGATGTCGCCGCGCTTGTCAGCCAATCCCGAACTCGGAAACTCATGTAGACACATACGCGCGACAATGCCGCCGCCCACGCAATATACCTTGCGTCTCGCTGTGGACAAGGAACCTGATGAATACCGTGCTCGCAAGGTCAAGCTCCCCTTCCCTAGCTCGCTGGGGAAGGGGCCGGGGGATGGGGTGCGCAACTATTCCGGCGTCACGT
Source organism: Chloroflexota bacterium (assembly GCA_026707665.1). Taxonomy (GTDB): domain Bacteria; phylum Chloroflexota; class Anaerolineae; order Aggregatilineales; family Phototrophicaceae; genus UBA6055. Next base: position 1,624 of record JAPOWK010000105.1, on the reverse strand, counting down.
ACGCGGCGGTGATGCCGCCATCTACCAGGAAGGTGCTGCCGGTGACGAAGGAGGACTCCTCCGACGCCAGGAAGAGAACGGCATCGGCGATTTCGCGCGCCTCGCCAAAGCGGCCCATCGGAATATGAACCAGCCGCCGCCGCTTCTTTTCTTCCGTGTTCAGGTATTTCATCAGCAGCTCGGTGCGCAGCGGACCCGGGCAAAGCGCGTTGACGCGGATATTCTCTTGCGCGTGAATCACCGCCAGCTCGCGCGTCATCGCCAAGACCGCGCCCTTGCTCGCCGTATAGGCCAGTTGTGGGGTGGCCGCGCCCAGCACCGCCACGAAGGAGGCCGTATTGATGATGCTGCCGCCGCCAGCGCGCTGCAGCGCCGGAATGCCGTACTTGCAACCGAGAAAGACGCCTTTGACATTGACCGCCATCGTCTGGTCCCAGACCGTTTCCGTTGTATTGATCGCGTCATCATCGTCGGCGTGGCTGATGCCGGCATTATTGAAAAGGATGTCCAGCTTGCCGTAGGTCGTTTCGGCCGCAGCGATCATCTTCTCGCAATCCGCCGCCAGCGCCACATCGGCATGAACATAAGTCGCTGATCCGCCCCGCTGACCGATATCGGCGACGCATTGCAACCCGCCCTCTTCGTTGATATCCACAGCTACGATCGATGCGCCCTCGCCCGCCAGCCGCAGCGCCGTCTGGTAGCCGATGCCGCTGCCAGCGCCGGTGATTAGCGCGACTTTGTCTTTGAGTCTCATAAAGGACTCCCCTGTAAACGAAGGGCGACTCACAGGGTCGCGTAGACACTGACCGTCAGTCGCCCCTACATGGATTCGCAATAGACTAGATTCGTTCAAAATAACGCTTCCGCTCCCAATCGGTCACCGCGCTGCGAAAGCTCTCCACCTCAGTACGAAAGAAATGACCGTAGTGCTCGACCACGTCCGCGCCAAATGCCCGCTGCGCAAATTCGCTGCTCTCGAAAGTATCGACCGCCTGCTCAAGCGTATAGGGCACGCGCGGTAGATGTCGCGCCGCGTAGATATCGCCCTCGAATATATCAGGCGGCTCAATCTTATTCGCGATCCCGTCAAGACCCGACGCCAGCGCCGCCGCATAAGCCAGGTAGGGGTTGCAATCGGCGCCCGGCACGCGGCATTCAATGCGCAGGCTCTCGCCCGAGCCAACGACGCGAAAGCCGGCCGTGCGATTATCATAACTCCAAGCGATGCGCGTCGGCGCCCAGGAGCCGTCTTCATAGCGCTTATATGAATTGATGGTCGGCGCATAGAAGACCATAAGTTCGTGAAGGTGCGCCATCCAGCCACCCAGGAAGTGACGAAACACATCCGATCCCGACACCGGACCTAACTGATCGTCGCCCGGGAAGGCATTCGCTTGTCCCCGGAACAGGCTGAGGTGGATATGACAGCTTGAACCCGCCTGACCGCTGAAGGGTTTCGCCATGAAGGTGACGCTGCTGCCTTGACCGTCCGCAATCTCTTTCAAGCAGTGCTTCATGATGGTGTGGCGATCAGCCATCGTCAGCAGGTCGGCATAGCGAATGTTCAGCTCATGCTGGCCCAAGCCCCATTCGCCCTTGCTGCTCTCCACGGGAATGCCCG
>JAPOWK010000136.1 GCA_026707665.1 Chloroflexota bacterium | reverse complement strand
AAGCAACCCCTCAAACGTTCTGGAATCCAGTGTCCAATAAATCAGGACCACTACAGGTAGACCCAGAATTTGACGAGTGGACGATCAGATCTACCCAAAACGCCCGGCGATGTAATCAGCCGTCTCTGGCAGCGCGGGATTCTCGAAGACTTGCCGCGTCATGTTGTATTCGACCAGCTCGCCCCAGCGCACTTCATGGCCGATTTCGCTCTGCTTGCGGATGTTGAAAAAGGCGGTGGTATCGGAAGCGCGCTGAGCCTGCTGCATATTATGTGTGACGATGACGATGGTGTAATCTCGCTGCAGTTCTGACATCAGTTCTTCGATACGCTGGGTAGCGATCGGGTCGAGCGCTGAACAAGGCTCGTCCATCAGAATGATATCGGGCTCGACCGCGATCGTGCGCGCGATGCAGAGCCGCTGCTGCTGCCCGCCGGATAGCGCCATACCCGATTTGTTCAGGTCGCCGCTGACCTCATCCCAAAGCGAGGCGCCGCGCAGGCTGCGCTCGACGATCTCTTCCAGCGTGCTCTTCTTCCTGACGCCCAAGAGCCGCGGACCATAGGCGACGTTGTCGAAGATGCTCTTGGGGAAGGGATTCGGCTTTTGGAAGACCATACCGATGCGCCGGCGCACTTCGACCGGATCCACATCCTCCGCGTAGAGATTCTTCCCGCGATAGATGATCTGCCCTTCGACGCGCGCCCCGGGCGTCAATTCCAACATACGGTTGATGCCGCGCAGCACCGTGCTCTTGCCGCAGCCGGAAGGTCCGATCAAGGCGGTGATGCGATTCTTGTAGATTGGCAGGCTGACCTTGGCCACCGCGCGGGCGGCGCCGTAATAGAAGCTGCAATCGCGTAGCTCCAGCGCGAGATCCCTTTGGCAATTCGATTGTTCCGCCAATATTTTGTCCTTGTCCAGTTTTTCGCAGCAAACGTGAGTAAGTCGCGCAACTAAAGAAAACTACAGAGAACGCAGAGAGCGCAGAGAATGGCCACAAGATGTATTATTCGCTCGGGCGTTTCGGCGCCGCGCGTAGACACAGCGGGTCAAACGCCCCTACATCACCGGTCTGCCATTAGATTAGAACCTTATCGAATAGCGGTTGCGAAGGAAGATTGCCGCCGCGTTCAGCGTTAGCATCAGCGCCAGCAGCACGATAATGGCGGCCGCGGCAATATCGGCGAACTGCCCCTGCGGGCGCGCTGTCCACTGATAGATCTGTATCGGCATCGCGGTGAACTGCGAAAATGGGCTGGTTGGATCCGTGACCAGGAAGGTAGCCGCGCCGACGACAATCAGCGGCGCCGTCTCCCCGACCGCGCGCGAGACGGACAGGATCGTCCCGGTCATGATGCCGGGCAGGGCGGCCGGCAAGACCTGCTTCCAGATCGTCTGCCAGCGCGTCGCGCCCAGCCCGTAGGATGCTTCCCGAATGGTGTAGGGCACGGCGCGAATCGCCTCCTGCGCATTGATGATGATGATCGGCAGGATCAGCAGCACCAGCGTCATACCGGCGCTGATCAGGGTGCGTCCGTTTGGCGCGAAGCTGTTGATGCGCACCAGACTCGCCATCAGGCGGTCATAAGCTTCGTCGCTGATCCGGGGGTTATCGGCCACATCAAAGCGATAAGCGCGGCCGCGGACTTCCATATCGCGCTCTTCGTCGGCGCGCGTCGTCGTCACGTCTACGGCGATATCCAGCGCCTCGGCCAGCGCGTTGGACATGTCGACGACCGATGAATTGCCAAGCATGGTCAAGCTCGGCGTGCCGAAGTAGAGGAAGGTATCCACGATTCGTCCTAGCGTCGCCGCGTCAAGCTCATCGCGCTCGCTCGTGAGCGCGACCCCGTCAAAGCTGACCTTCCCGTCGAAGGCGGGCGCGATGCGCTCAATGACAGACTCGACCGTGGGCGCGTCAAAGTTGTAGTGAAACAGCATGCCACTGGTGAAAGGCGCCAAAGCGCGCACGAAGATGGCCAGCCCGAGCATGCCATAGATGATCGACGGCACACCGGCGAGGTTGCGCACATTCGTCTCGATCAGGCGGTTGACGAAACCGTGATAGGCGTATTCCTCCAGGTAAATCGCGGCGCCGACGCCTATCGGCAGCGCGGCAAGCACCACCACAATCATCAGCCCAATAGAGCCGATCAGCGCCGTGCGCACCCCAGCCAGCGCCGGCGTGCTCGACATCGGCCTCGTCAGGAATGCGCTGTCCAGCCAACTGTGGAAGCGGATGACTGTAACCTTGGCGTCGTCCAGCCGTTCCGCCTTTCTGTATTTCGCCAGAATGGGACCCTCAATTTCGCTTTTGACCGCGTTAAAGTTGAAGATGGCCGCCGACAAAGGGTAGCTGGCGATCACCTTCTGCTCTACCACTTCCTCCAGCACCAGGTTGCGCAGCGCACCCCGGTCGGCGTAACGCGCCAGCAAGCCGGCTTGCTGCTCTCTGCTAATTGCCTTGAGCAGTTCGCCGGCGATAGCGGGATCGACCTTGTCGTCGCTGACGATTTCAGCGACGGTCGCCTTGGTGAAGCGTTCATTTTCCACTTGGCTGATCGTATCGCGGATAAAGACGCGCAGGCGGCGGCCGACATGGTCCGCCAGGATAGTCGCCAATTCCTCGTTGTTCAGATCCGCCAGTGGTCTGCCCGCGGTCAAGGTTTCCGGTTCGATCGTGTTGACGACGCCGATTGTGCCGAAAGCTTCGTTGGCGACATTGACGAACAGGGCGATCAGCGCCAAGCCCGCGACCGCGATGGACAAATAATTGAACAGCCTGCCGACGCGCCCGCGCCGATGCCGCTGCTCCAGGCGGCGAAAGAAGTCCGCCTCTTTGGGCATGTAATAGCGGCGCTGCTTGTCTGTGTCGTTCATCATCCTATCTTTTGACAAACCCCAACCCATTGGGATCGCCTACAACGGTCGAATTGGATCCGGTTCGTATGTTTGTGTGAGCCAAGTCATGAGTTTCGAGCGGCTGCGGACATGGCATTCGTATCTGCCTCAACGGTCTAGTAAGCCTCACGGAAGCGGCTGATGATGACGCGGCTGAGCGCGTTCAGGATGAAGGTCAGCAAAAACAGGGTCAGCCCGATGGCGAAGATGCTGTTGTAATCAATCGAGTCGTAACTCAAGTCGCCGCCGCTGATGCGCGCGATATGCCCGGTCATCGTCTCGGCCGAGTCGAAGGGGTTGAAGCTGAAGTTGGGTCCGGCGCCGGCAGCGATCGCCACGATCATGGTCTCGCCGATGGCGCGCGATACCGCCACGATAAAAGCCGCCAGAATCCCGCTCAGCGCCGCGGGAACTACGACCTTGATGACCGTCTCCAGCCTGGTCGCGCCCAAGCCGTAAGACGCTTCGCGCAAAGCTTGCGGCACCGCGTGCAAGGCGTCTTCGCTCATGGAGCTGACCAGTGGAATGATGAGAATGCCGACCACGATGCCAGCCGAGGCGGTATTGTAAATGTTGACGACCTCGATGCCGAAGAGACCGCGCAGCAGCGGCGTCATAAAGGTCAGCGCGAAGTATCCGTAGACCACCGTTGGGATGCCGGCCAGGATCTCCAGGACCGGTTTGAGCGAGCTCCGCACTCTTGGCGAGGCGTATTCGCTGAGATAGATAGCCGCGCCAATGCCCAGCGGCAGCGCCACCAGCATCGCGATGGAGCTCGTCATCAAGGTGGCGTTGATTAGCGGGATGACGCCGAACTCGCCAATGGCCGGGATCCAGTCGGTATTGGTGAAAAACTCAAGCAGCGTTGGGCGGTCATTGTATTCCAGCGCCACGCCGGCGCGATGAGGCGCAATCGTGTTCTCGCCTCGGGCGCCGCGTCGCACCTCAAATCGCGGCAGGTAGCCATCATCGACGAATAGATCAGCGATGCGCTCGGTCAAGGGGAATACGGTCGAGCTGCCGGCGGCAATCAGCGGTCCGGAGACGTCGGCCGCTTTCACCGACGGCAGAGCCGCGGCGCCGGTTGCGCTGAGCCACATGTCCCGCGCCCTTGTCTGCGCCTCGTTCGAAGCCGGGAAATAGCCGACGTCGACGATGATTTCGTCGGCCTGTTCGAGATAATAGCTGATGAAGTCTCTGACCTGCGGCTGTTCGCGCAGGATGTCGACGTCGCTGTAGATGAAAAGCGGGCGTGTCAGGGCGTAGCTCCCATCTTCCACGGTTTCCGCCGACGGCGCGACGCCATCCAGCGCGAGGATTTTGAGGTCCTCTTTGTTCGCCAGGTTGTAGGCGTAACCGAAGAAGCCGATGGCGTAGGGGTTGCGATGAATGCTGCCTGCCAGTTGATTGTCGTTTTCCGACATGATCGGGTCTTTTGCCAGCATCGCGGTCGGATCATTTGCGACAACGGCTTCGACGAAAAAGTCGAAGGTGCCGCTGTCCTCGCCGGGGATGACCAACTGAATCGCTTCCTGAGGCCAATCGGCCCGCACATCCGACCACAACTCCGCCTCGCCGAATATCTGCCGCAATTCAGCGAAGCTCAATTCGCTGATGAAGTCGTTGTCGGCGCTCACGGTGATTGCCAGCGCGTCCGTGCCGACGCGGAAGGAAATTGGATTGATGCCTACCGAGCGGCAACGGTCAATTTCGCTTTGCCGGATCGGGCGGCTGGCATTGACGATTTGCGGGCGTTTCACCCCAAGCTCGGCAAGTTCGACATCCAGCGCGCAAAAGCGCTTGAATCCGCCACCGGTGCCCAAAACGGCGATGTCAAACTGATTGTTCTGAAAATCGAGGACATCCATGATTTCTTGGCCAACGCGGATGACGCTGCTCTCTTCCACCGCACCCAGCACCTTGCCGGGCTCCACCGCGAAGATAGTGGTCTTCTCGTCCATGTCGCTATCGATCGGTCGATTGCTGCTGACCCATTGATCGCGCGTGAAGAATGCGATCGATTCGTTGCCCAGAACCAGGATGATGCCCAGCGTGGTGAAAATGGAGAGCAAGCCGCAAGCGAACAAGCCGACCTGAATCGCCGCCTCATGGGGCTTGAATTGATGCTTCAGATTGAGTGGTTGCTGGTCGCACTGAACCAGTTCTTGAGTCGAATTGGTCAACGTGTCAGGCATTTGTCGCTCTCGCGTGATGCGCCCACTGTGGCATGATGATCAGGAATAGTCGTATCAGTGTAGGGGCGAGAGACGGGCGGTGTCGGCGGTCCGTGTCGGCGGTCCGTGTCGGCGGTCAGTGTCTACGCGACCTACGCGACCTGCGCGCCTCTAGTCTCGCCCTTGATTTCCCTTACGCGCGCTTTAGGGCGAGACAAGTCTCGCCCCTACAGCTCTTGACTTGTGGCGGGCGTTTCGCCGAAAGGCCCCTACGCGCTTGGCGCTGATTCCCGGCAGCATTACATATCCATCATCGCATCGCGAAAGGCGCCTTTGGCAGCGTTCAGCGCGCTGGCTGAAGCCGGGAAGTAGCCCACATCAGTCACTTCGTCATTCACATTGCTCAAGTAGAAGCTGATGAAGGCGGCGACCTGCGGCTTCTCCGCCATGATGCCGGCGTCGCTGTAGATGTAGAGTGGGCGCGCCAGCTTATAGCTGCCGTCATCGGTGGTCTCGGCGTTCGCCTCAATGCCATCGATGCTGAGGATCTTCAGCGCGTCCTGATTCTCGACATAGTAGGCATAGCCGAAGAAGCCAATGGCGTAAGGGCTGCCGCTGATGCCCTGCACCAGGACGTTGTCGTCCTCGGAAAGCTGCGGGTTGGCGCTGAGGATCGGCTCTTCGTCTTCATCGAAGACTTCTTCCACGAAGTAATCGAAGGTGCCGCTGTCGGTGCCGGGGATGAAGCGCTGAATCGCCTCGGCTGGCCATTCGGCGCGCACGTCGGACCAGGTCTCGGCGCTGCTGAAGATCATCGCCAGCTCTTCCAGCGAAACACCGCTGACGAAGTCATTCGCCGCGGAAACAGTGACCGCCAGGGCATCGGTGCCGACGCGGAATTCGATGGCGTCCCGACCGATGGCTAGGCAAGATTCGCGTTCGCTGTCCTTGATGGCGCGCGAGGCGTTGCTGATATCGGTTTCGCCTTCGACGCAGAAGCGCTCAAAGCCGGCGCCGGAGCCGATGGATGCGATAGAGGGAGCGACGCCGCCTTCGTCGGTCCAGCGCTCGGCCATGCGTTCGCTCAGCGGGAAGACGGTTGAGCTGCCGGCGGTGATAATCTCGCCTACGGGATAATCCAGCGGATCGACTTCGGGCAAAGCGATATCGGTCTCCGAAGCGCCCACTGTGAGCGTTGCGAACGCGGCAAGTAGCAATATCAATATGACTCTGTACATCGGATTCGATTTCTCCCGATTGTCTCATTATGGTCGAGGAATGCGCGGGCGCAGCCCATCTCTATGAGCTTAGTTGACTTCTGTTAAAATGGGCGTTCAGGGCTTTAAGGGTCTGATAGGTTTGCGTTAAGCGCATTCGCCGTCTCTTGAATGGCTCTTCACACTTTTAACATTGCGGCGGCAATGAAACTTGGTTCTCGGGTCGCGCGCAAGGTTTTGGCAGTTTCGCCAACCGACGCTAGAATCGGTAATGATATACAAGTGAACACGCTCAGCCAATGATCAAGTATTTTCTGCGCCGCCTACTGCAAGCGATCCCGACCTTTTTCGGCGTCACGATCCTGTCGTTTTTGATCATCCTCGCCGCGCCGGGCGATCCAGTGGCGATGATCGCCTTTTCGCCAAACCCGTCGCCGGAAGCAATAGCGGCGCAGCGCCGAGAACTTGGCCTCGATCAGCCGCCGCTGCTGCAATACGTGTACTGGCTGGTCGGCAACGATTGGACGACGATCGATATTGATGGCGATGGCATCGGCGAGCGCGCCGGCAAAAGGCTTGGTTTGCTGCGCGGGGATCTGGGAGAGTCGATCAAGCAGCGCGACCCGGTTACGGATTTGATATTACAGCGGATCCCGGCCACGCTCAGGCTCGGTGTGGCTGCGCTCGTTATCGGCTATGCGATCGGCGTCAGCTTGGGTGTGCTGGCTGCGGTTTTCCATCGCACCTGGATTGACCAACTCATTCGCGTTGTGTCGGTAATAGGGAATGCGGTGCCGGCTTTTTGGCTGGGCTTGCTGCTAATCATCATCTTCGGCGTGCAGCTTGATCTATTGCCGATCAGCGGCATGCGCAATATCACGCAGCGGGGCCCCCAGAGCGTTGGCGACGCCCTGCGCCACATGATCATGCCCGTGTCGGTGCTTTCGTTAAACACGATAGCTTTCATTTCGCGCTTCACACGGACGCAGGTCCTGGAAGTGCTGCAACAAGATTACGTCCGTAGCGCGTATGCCAAAGGTCTACCTACGCGGACGGTCTGGTTCCGCCATGCCTTGCGCAACAGCTTGCTGCCGGTGGCCACATTTTTTGGTCCCGCCATCGGCACACTGCTGGCGGGCGCTGTGATTATCGAGCAGGTCTTTCAATGGCCCGGCATGGGCAAACTGATCATTGATGCGGTGTATTCGCGAGATTATCCGCTGGTGATGGGTTCGGTTGTGGTCGCTTCGGTGATGTTTATCTTGGGCGTCTTGCTTTCGGATATCTTGTATGTCATGCTCGATCCGCGCATTCGCCTGGAGTAGGCTCAGTATGTTGGGTGATTGCGTGATGTGCGAAATGACTGGTGACTGTGGGCGGCAGGCCCCACCTCCCGGCCCCGGTTCCCCCCTCGGTCCCCCCCCCCCCCCGCTCAACGGGGGGCAGAATTCCAGCGAGCTAGGGAGGGGGAGCTAAACATGGCGGGATGCAAGGTATATTGCGTGGGCGGCGGCATTGTCGCGAGGGAGAATACAGAAGTCGTCGGCGGCTTGAGGTTGACATGGCGCTAGAGACAAAGACAGCCCGCCTGGAAGGAGCCGAAGCGCAGCGGCACTCGCGTTCGTTCTGGCGAGACGCCGTCGGCTTCATACGGCGAGACCGGCTCACCGTCGTGGCAATCAGTGTTCTGCTCGTGGCGACGCTTGTCTGCTCGCTTTCGCCGATTGTATTGGAGCGCGTTTTCGAGTTGGAAGTGAACGATACGAGCATCCCAGATCGCTTCAAGCTCCCGGGCGAAGACGGCTATGTGCTGGGCACGGACCAGTTGGGGCGCGATCAGTTGCTGCGCTTGATTTACGGGGGACGGGTCTCGCTGACCATTGCCTACCTCGCGAGTGTCATGACCGTCACCATCGGCGTCGCCCTGGGATTGCTGGCTGGATATTATGGCAAGGCTGTCGACGATCTGATCTCGTGGGGCGTCAACACGCTCAGCGCCATCCCGCCGCTATTCTTGTTGCTGATCGCGGCAGCGGTGTGGGAGCCTTCGACCGAAGTGCTGGTGTTTATGCTGGCGGCGCTTGGCTGGGTAGGCACGAGTCGACTGGTGCGCGGAGAAGTGCTGTCGCTAAAAGAACGGGATTATGTCTTGGCGGCGCGGGCATCGGGCGCGAGCGACTTGCGCATACTTGTGATTCACATTCTGCCCAATGTGTTTCCCATCGTCATGGTCACCATGACCATCATCGCGGGCAATCTGATCCTGATCGAATCGGGACTAAGCTATCTTGGCATGGGTATTCAGCCGCCGACGCCGACTTGGGGCAATATGCTGACCGATTCGCGCAGCTACCTGGTGACGGGCGTGCACCTGATTGTCATGCCGGGCATCTTGATAATGATCACCGTGCTCTGCTTCTACCTGGTCGGCGATGGCTTGCGCGACGCGCTGGATCCGCGGCGGTATCAGCAGTAGCTCCATGCCGCGCAAATGTTGGATAAACCTTTGGGCGGCCGGCGGCTGGAATCCACAAGGAGGAAAACATGCTTGAAGCCACTCTGCTTAGCATAAGGCGCAAGAACTTGATGCGGAAATTCAAGAGCTTTGAGGTGAAATATCGAGCCAAGTACCTGGGCGAGGCGATGGCTAGAGCGGAATCCGAAGCGAGCCTCGCGGGTGACCGAGCGCGACTTCAGGACGCGATTCAGGACGTTTGCGCCAAGAAAGATATCGGGCACGAGGAAATGAACCTGGTCGAAGGTGATCTGAATGACTTTGTGAACCGTTTGGTGCGCGAGGCATTTGACGCGGAAAGCAAAAAAATCCAGAAGCGCGAGCTTGTTGACGGGCGCATCAAGATCAAGCGGGTGCGGAACTAGCGCAGGCTGCTATTCGCAAAGATGCGGAACTGCGATACAATGATGTGCGAACGAACTAATCGAAAATGAGGCGAATGCATGGCGGGCTGGGAACAAATTGCAATTATTATCGCAGTGGTAGCAGGCTTGTTCTTGTGGCTGGGGGCGGATATCAAGCGGCTGGAAGACAAGCTCGAACGCAAGATTGATACGGGATTTCAAGCCATGGATGATCGCCTGCGCACAGTTGAAACGGAACAGGCGCGGATGGCGGGTTTGCTAGAGGGCTTGGGACTTTCAGGCAAGCTGCCGGCCAACGAGACATAGCCCGAACAAACGGACCACAGCAAGCCAATTCATTTCACAAATAGAAGGGCGACTCACAGAGTCGCCCCTACATTTTCTTGCGACGTGATGCCTAGAGCCTAGCTCTCAAGCGTCCACTTGTGAATGTCGGCAGTGTAGCCATAGAAGACCCAGAAGGCTGTCGGCTCAAAGCCCTGAACGCGCTTGGTCGCCGTCTGCCAGATGTTGGGCACGAAGGTCCAGTCGTAGGCGACTTCTTCGTGCGTGATGCGCTGTATCTCTTTGTAGATTTCGCCGCGCTCTACCGGGTCGCAGCCTGGCAGCGTCCGCGCTTCGTCGATGAGGTCATCGACTGCCGGATTGACATAGGAGCTCGTGTTGCTGCCGCCGGGGTTCGCTCCATTGTCTTGACGACTGTTGAGGATACCCATGAAGTCGTTGGGGTCGGGCGCGCCGCCGGTGCCGCCACTGTTGCTCATGGATGTGCCATCGTGCTCCTGACCGAACAGAACCGTGCTCAGGTAATTCGCCCATTCGACCAGTTCGACCGTGACTTCAACGCCGATGTCCTTGAGTTGATCCTGCGCGATAAGCGTGGTGGTGGGGAACATCGTGAGGATATCGCTGTAGGGAATGTTGAGCGTCAGACGTTGGCCGTCTTTCTCGCGCACGCCATCGCCGTCTTCATCAACCCAGCCAGCTTCGTCCAGGAGTTGCATGGCGGCTTCCGGATCGTAGGGATAGGGCTCAATGTCGGTATTGTAGGCAGCGGCGTGATAGGGATTGACCGCGCCCACCAGGCGGGTGCCGCCTTGATCGCCACCCATCGTTGCCAGGATGTCGAACTTGTTGTAGCCCATGGCGATCGCTTTGCGCACATTGACATCGGTCAGGATCGGATGCGGCGGCTGGTCCTGGCGATTGCCGTCCGCGTCAAATGCCGCCGTCGGCTGGGTCGGGTCCGCCCAATTCAAGCTCATGAATTTGACCGACATCTGCGGGAAGATCTGCCATTGCAGGTTACTGGTATCGGCGATTTGGGCGAAGATATCGCCGTGCAGATAAGTGTAGTCAATCTCGCCAGCTTGCAGCGACTGCGCGGCCAATTCGTGCGAGCCGACGTTGCGATTGATCAGGTAGGGGATGCCGACATCGCCGCCCCACCAAGTGGGATTGGCGTAATAGCTCTGGAACTCGGCCGGCTCGTAGGCGTCCATGACGTAGGGTCCGCCGCTGATTTCAAGCGGATTGGTGCTGATCTCGCCATTCTTGAAATCGCTGAAGTCGGCTTCAAAGCGATGCGCCGGCATAAGGCGAGTCCCGCCCAATTCGGCGAAGACCGTGCAATCTGGCTCGCTCAATACTACGCGGAAGGTCTTGTCGTCAATAACCTCGACACCTTCGACATTGGCGAAATCGGCCGCGCGCCACGAACCCACTTCCGGAGACTTGATGGCGTCAACGACGAATTTCATGTCGTGCGAAGTGATGGGCACGCCATCGCTCCAATTCGCGTCATCACGGATGTGGAAAGTATAGGATAGCCCATCGTCGCTGGCTTCCCAGGTTGTCAGCCCTGGAATCGGGTCATAGGACATCGGGTCGATTTCATAGGGCTTGGGCCACAACAAGCTGTAGGCTTGGAATGAGGCGCCATCGCTGCTTAGCACTGGATTGAAGGTGCTGACATTGCCGAAGCCGCGGATGACGATTGTCTCCGAGTCCTGGGCAAGCGCCAGAACAGCCGAAAACACCAGCAGCAGAACGAGCAAAAACTTCAAGAATCTCATGGTGATCTCCTCTTGCAGACTATTGGAACAACTCGATTGAAGCCTGTTCAAAATCGATTGTAACACTTTCGCCGCGCGATTACGACAATTGGCGTGTCATGGAAGTGGTGAATGTTGCCGATTCGCTATTTCCTAACCCGCCCCCGGCCCCGGCCCGCTATCTCTATGGCGGGCATCCAAAGCATTGAAGAGGGGAGCGACAGGGCGAGCAATTGAGTCCGGCGGTAATCCCATCTTCTCGAAGATCACCAATTCTTGAGAAACATTCGACTTGCGCTCCTAGAACAACAGTGCTATCCTTGAGGACATAGCAGAACGAGGGCAAAAGCACTACACTTGCATACACTCCTAGATAAAGCGAGACGTGGGCGATGGCAAAGGCGAGACGGGCGACGAAAGAAACACAGATCATCGACAGTCAGGATCATCAAGCCAGGCAGAAGGCGCTGGACGCGACCCTGACCGATATCACCATGCGCTACGGCGATGGCACCATATTCAACCTGGGCGCGGGCAGCCACCTGCATGTCGAGACGATCCCGACCGGCTCGCTTGGCATTGATATTTCGCTGGGCGTCGGTGGTGTGCCGCGCGGGCGCATCACCGAAATCTATGGTCCCGAGAGCTCGGGCAAGACCACGCTCTGCCTGCATGTCGCGGCTGAAGCGCAGAAGGTGGGCGGCATTTGCGCCTTCATCGATATGGAGCACGCCCTCGACCCGGCTTACGCTGAGAAGATCGGCGTCGATATCCAGCAGCTCTATGTCTCGCAGCCCGATACCGGCGAGCAGGCGCTGGAGATCACCGAGCACCTGGTTCGCTCGGGCGCGCTGGATGTCATCATCGTCGACAGCGTGGCCGCGCTCGTGCCCCGCGCCGAGATCGAAGGCGAAATGGGCGATTCACATGTCGGCTTGCAGGCGCGCTTGATGAGTCAGGCGCTGCGCAAGCTGGCCGGCGCCATCAAGCAATCTAACGTCTGCGTCATCTTCACCAATCAATTGCGGGAGAAAGTCGGCGTGATGTTCGGCAGCCCCGAAACGACGCCGGGCGGCCGGGCGCTGAAATTCTACGCCAGTGTGCGTATCGATATCCGCCGCATCCAGCAGATCAAGCACAGCGGTGATGTCGTCGGCAACCGGACGCGCATCACAGTCAAGAAGAATAAGGTGGCGGCGCCCTTCAAGAAATGCGAGTTCGACATCATGTTCAATCAGGGCATCAGCAAGTCGGGCGAGATCATCGACATCGGCACCGAGCTCGGCATCATCGACAAGCGGGGAGCTTTCTACCGCTACGCCGATGAACTGCTGGGGCAGGGGCGGGAGAACGCCAAGGGCTTCTTGCAGAGCAACGGGCGGATGTCTGATCTGCTCGAGGATCAGATTCGGACTACGTTTGGCTTGCCGTCGCTGGCGGAGGTTGGTGCTGGGGAGGGGTAGGGCGGCAAAATTGTAAATGTCTTGCTTCGCTCATATCAGGTAGACTCCTAATTCGAAAATCGCCCGACTTCCTCTTTATTGGTCTTTCGGTAGGCGCGGAGTTTGTATGACCGGTCATGATAATTTCCAGCCCGTAAGAAGGATTCTTGCATCTCTTCGAGATGGACTTGGTTCTTTTGTGTTAGCGGCATATGAAGAACGATATTCTGGTGAGGATTACCTTGGCCAGCTACGAGATGCCCTTAGACGACCGCACTCGTTTGAAGACGAGGATCAAGCTCGACAAGACATTGACTTGCAAGGTTGGCTGACTGCAATTACCAACAAGAAAGCTTGGTATGACGTCTTTTCGCAGAAGCTCGGTCATACTGCCTATGGGGCTGAAAGAGATAGCAATTTAGCAAACGCAAGAAGCTATCTTTTCGTAATACAAAACGCACGCAACAGTTTTATAGCTCATGAAACTGCTAGAACTGCAGTTACCGACGACGACGTTTATAGCCTTGCCGACACTGCCACTCGGCTATTGAGCGTGGTGAAGGCAACAGAACAAGTCTCGGAGACAGAAGAAATCAAACTAGAATTCGGTCGAAAACTCTACAACGACGAACAGCCATCAGAACCTCCCGATGTCGGCGACAGCGAAGAGACTGTAGCTTGCGTAGACCTCAGTGGATTGGATTTTCCAAGCCAAGACTTACGTGGAAGAAATCTTCACTTGGCTAATTTGCAAGGCGCTGACCTCAGTCGTTCGAATCTTGGCGGTATAGATTTGGTAGGCATGGCTCTTTCTAGTGTCAATTTGTCGAAATGTGATTTGGCGTGGGCGCATCTTAATGGCTCTGATTTGAGTCAGGCTGATTTGTCGGAAGCTCGGCTGGAGTGTGCGAATCTGCGAAACTCGAATCTTGCACATGCAAACATGGCTAGGGCAGATCTGCGCGAAGCAAAAATCGATTATTCTGATTTTAGCTTTGCGAATCTGACAAACGCTGACCTTAGCAATTCAGACGAAAGAATTGGCCAACCATCCATTGCGGATAATATGGCTGATTTCGATAGACTATTTGATGAAGTACGCTGTGGAAGGGCAAACTTTAGCGATGCGATCCTGTGTCGGGCAAATCTGCGGCGAACTTTTTTCGAGCCTGTTGATTTTCGTAGGGCAGATTTGACCAGCGCGGACTTTACTGGTTCGCGAATTGCGGCGGCAACGCTGACCGATGCGATACTAAACGACGCAAATCTTTCCCAATGCGAATTACTTGGCTGCGATTTTTCAGGAGCTAAGATGGAGCGTGTCAATATGTCGGGGGTTAGCTATTGCGTACATTCAACATTTACTAACGCCGATATGTCTGGCGCTAACTTGGAGGAGTTCTTTATCCCAGAAGACAACATTGATGAAGAATTTCATTGGGACAACGTTAACTTGTCAGAAGCAAACTTGACCGGCGCAGTCTTACCAAAGCAGTCGTTTAGAAATGCCAACTTGAGTGGCGCAGTTATGAAGGAAGCACAGTTGGTCCGAACAGATTTCTCGAATGCAGACCTTAAGGACACGGATTTTACAGACGCAGATTTGACTTGCGCAGACTTTACCAGTGCGAGATTTTACCCATTCTCAACCATCCTTCCCGACGGCACTTACTGGGACGAATACACCGACATGACGAGGTTTACAGGTCCGCTCAACAACTGCTAATCCCCCCGCCCCGCAAGCCACGCCTCCTCGCTGACCAACTCCCCATTCTCGACCGAGCTGTCCTTGAAGCGTTTGTTCTTGTCGAAGTAGAGTTCGATCTCGGCCTGGAAGGGACAGCGCGCCGCGCTCGCCACCTTGCGGCACCAGTAGCCCTTGCCGTCATCGGTCTGCGAAAGGTCGTTCAGCGGATCGACCCGCACCCGCAGAATCTCTTTGCACATCTTCGGCTGCACGTAAAAGTAGATGCCGCGGTCTTCATGGCGTCCGCCGCCGCCGAATAAGTTCTTGAGGAAGTTCATCGCGGATGCCTTTCAATTCGATCAAGCGCGAGGAATCGTCATCCATTATACCGCGTAACCAGCGGGCGACCTGGTAGGTCGCCCCTACAATTTCGCTTTGGCGTGGGCGACTCAAGGAGCGCGTAGGGCGCGTAGACACTGCCCGCCGACACTGACCGTCAGTCGCCCCTACGATTATCGCTATTGGCGTGAAGGAAGCTGAAGATCCCAAGCGGCCAGCTCGGCCATGAAATGGTGCGCTGTCATGTCGAGATGCACCGGGGTCACGCTGACGTAGTCGCGATGCACCGCCCAGACATCAGTGCCGAGCTCATCGGTATTGGCGGTCGGCGGCTCGCCCTCGACGCGCACGACGCCCTCGGCCACCTCGACCAGGCAGTCGCGGTAAATGCGCACTCCTTGTCGCGTCAGCCGGATGCCGCGCAGGTCCGTCATTTGCGCGACCGGCGGCACGTTGACATTCAAAATCGTGAATGGCGGCAAGCCCTTCGCCAGCACCATCTCGACGATGGGGACGGCGATCTGGGCGGCCACGCCATAATGCTCAAGACAATCGGCGTCGGCTCGCGCCAACGAAAAAGCGACCGCGGGGATGCCATGGATTGCCGCTTCCAGCGCCGCCGTGACCGTTCCGCTATAGGTCAGGTCCTGGCCCATGTTTTCGCCGCGATTGATGCCGGAGACCACGATGTCAGGGCTGGCATCGACCAAGCCCAGCAGCGACAGCGCAATGCAATCGGCCGGCGATCCACCGACGGCCAGCGCCGGGATATCCTCGCCGACGGTTTTTCTTGAAACCGAGATATTCTGAAAGAGCGTAATTTTGTGCCCGCTCGCGCTTTGGTTGACGGCGGGCGCGCAGACCTGCGCTTCGCCCAATTCTCCCATCGCCTGGGCCAGCGCCAGGATGCCGGGCGCGTCATAACCATCATCGTTGGTCACGATTATCGAAACCACAGATTCTGTCCTTCCGCTGGTGCAAGCGTTTCAATGGAACAAGGGGACGCGCGGCGCTGCCCAGTAGAGCAATAGCCGACTTGATGCTTATCCGCAATCGCCCTTCTGCAAGATGAATGAGGCGCTGTTTCGGCTATTGTCCGTTTCATCCGTCTCCGGGAGGTGATTCCCGCTGTCGACGATCACGCGGATCAGCTGCTCTTCGTCGAAGTGCGTCGTGAGCGTCAGGGGGAATTCGATGATATCTTCTTCGTTGGCCTCCAGCGTCTTGAGATAAGCGGGCGGCGGGTTTTCAATGAGAGAACTCCCGTCACTCATCAACACCGCGTCCGCAATCACCCAGGCGACGCTTTGCGCTTCATCGGCGCCAGCATTGCGTATTCGCGCCTTGACAATGGATTCCTGACCGCAAACGAGAGGAGACATGATCTCGACATCAAGCACGACCAGATTCACCCCGGCCGCGGCTGGCAGCGGCGGACCGGTCTCGACCGTCAAACCGGAAATGTCGGCGGCGGGGCGCACGAATTCGGCGTATACCCAAGCGTCGACTTGACCGTCATAGCTAATCCGATACCATTCGCGCGATGGGTTGATCGCGACGATCAAGACCTCGTGATTTTCGTCAAGATTGCCCACAAGATCGTAGGTGGCGCCGGGACCCAGACGAATCCTCGCCGGCTGCAGCATCGTTCCGGCGACGCGGCGGCCCCCGGCGGCGGCTTCCGACGCGGGCGGCGTTTCATCGGGCTGCTGCCGCAGGCCAGATTCCGCCGATGCAGGGCCCTCTTCAGAGACGACGAAAATGCGCACATCTTCGCGGGCAATGGTGCCGTCGCCCCGTTCAGCGACCACTGAAATCTGGAATTCGCCCGCGTTGCTCGATGGCCAGTCTATGGTCAGCGGAAGCACCGTCGCATTCGACTCATTTGGGTTGAGTTTTTCGCCCAGCAGCGCGTCATCCAACAGTACGCTAATCCGCGTCAGATCGGGACCGGCGTTTTCCACCCGCGCTTGAACGATGACCGTCGCCCCCGCCAGGAATGTTTCGTCGGGCGCAGGCGCCGCGATCTTGATGACGGGAGGTCCCTCAAAGCTCGGCGGCGCGGCGATTCCGCTACTACCAAGGTTGCAGCCAGCGCAAATGAACAAGACGCAGATTAGCGTCAGTCGGCATGCGTTGATCCTCCCGGATTCGACGCCAGATTGCATTGCGGAGCTCCTGCGCTTTTCACCCTCAACTCGAGTGATTCTATCAGCATTCCAACGATTTTGCGAAATGCAGTAACCATCATTTTGCCTACGCTAAGCGGGACTTCACTCGCAGTCACCGGCGCGCCGAATGTCGCTAGTCTTTTGTTTCTACCATAGATTGTGTAACATATTGACACGGGCTTGCGAAGGAATTCGATGGCTGAAATCGCGCTATTGCAAGGTAAACGGATCATCCTCGGCGTCTGTGGCAGCATCGCCGTCTATAAAGCGGTTGACCTGGCCAGCAAGCTGACGCAGGCGGGCGCGCAGGTCGATGTCATCATGACCGAAGCGGCGCAGCGATTTGTCCGCCCGCTCACATTCCAGGCGGTCAGCGGTCGCCCCGTCTACACCGATATGTGGCGCGCCGAGAACAGTGGCGGGCTGCCCAGCCACATCGCCCATATCGGTTTGGCGGAGGGCGCCGATCTGCTGATGATCGCGCCAGCGACCGCCAACACGCTGGCGAAGCTGGCGGGTGGCTTCGCTGACGATCTGCTCTCGGTCACAGCCCTGGCTGCGGGCTGTCCGCTCCTGGTCGCGCCGGCGATGGATGGCGGCATGGTCGAGCATCCGGCCGTGATTGACAACCTGGACGCTCTCCGCCGCCGCGGCGCCCATCTGATTGAGCCGGAGTCCGGTCGCCTCGCCAGCGGGCTGACGGGGGGCGGACGCCTGCCCGAAACCTCGACACTCATCGGGCATATCCGCCGCGTCCTGGGCTTGGACGGGGAGCTATCGGGCCACAAGCTGGTAGTCACCGCTGGCGGCACACGCGAGGCGCTTGACCCGGTGCGTTACCTCAGCAACCGCTCCTCGGGCAAGCAAGGCTTCGCGATCGCGCAGGCGGGGATTGACGCCGGCGCCGATGTGATTTTGATTTCCGCTGCCGAGGCGCGGCCGCCCCTCGTGGGCGCTACGCGGCTGGCGGTCGATTCCGCGCAGTCGATGATGGAGGCCGTTCTGGCCCAGGTCGCCGATTCTTCTGCTCTCATCATGGCCGCCGCCGTCGCCGATTATCGACCGCGCAGCGTCTCCGAACAGAAGATCAAGAAAGCGGACGATTCGCTGACCCTGCCGCTGGAGCGCAATCCGGACATCTTGATGGCCGTCAAAGCTCAGCGCGAGAAGACGGGTTATCCCATGATCGTGGTTGGCTTCGCTGCCGAAAGCGAGAATCTGGTGGAGAACGCCAGCGGCAAGCTGCAAGACAAGGGGCTGGATCTGCTGGTCGCTAACGATATCAGCGCCAGCGACGCCGGTTTCGCGGTCGATACCAACCGGGTCGTCGTGCTCGACATGGATGGCGGCTTACACAAGATTGAACTCACCAGTAAAGCGGCGATCGGCGCCTATATTATCGAGCGCGTCGGCGGTCTGTTGGCTTAGGCGCCCGGCGACGCTTGGCTCAGTTGTCCCAATTCGTATAGCGCTTGGCAATGCGCCACGTAGGCGGATAGTGTCTGCCGGCAGCCGATCTGATAATAAGCCGCCAGCTCCGGGACGCCCGCCTCGGCAAAGCCATCCTGTTCGTAGATGACACGCGCGCCTTCGCCCGTCGCGCTGAACGCGAGCGCAATTCGTGTGTGGCCGCGCCAGGACGGGTCTCGCCAAGTGTAAGCCAGTCGCTCGGGCCTGTGATACTCGCTGATGCGCCCGATCACGTATTCGCTTCCGTCCAGGAAGGTCTCGTAATAGCGCCCGCCCAACTGCGGCTCGAAGCGGATGTGCAGCGGTCGCGTGTCCTCAGGCGCGAAGCTGTAGGGGAAGACGCCTTGCCGGGGCCACCAGACGTCCATCTGCTGCACGAAGACGTCGAAGGCGCCATCCGGCGGGATGGAGACGCTTATCGTAAGACCTACGTCTGGCATCGTGATATCATGCAAAGACTCATTTGCCGCGCTTACTTGGTGGGCGCAAGGCTCAATTGAACCAGTTCGCGCGAGCGATAAAAGCAGATATCCACCAAGTAAAAGAAATTCAACTGACCTAGGAGTACGGGCACATCATTGGCGCGAGCCCAACCGAAGAGAATTCTAAGCGGATGCCAATCGCCAATGACCAAGTCAACCACTAACTTCTTAGTTTCAAGTTCGCCGCCGAAACCCTCCAGATGCCAAAGGTCGGGCTGTCTCGACCAATCCGCTCCTAAAGCCAGTCCCATCGCGTAAGGAAGAATACTCGTGTCCGCTCCGCTGTCAAGCATTGCCATTGTGCCAATCGAATTCCCGTGATACCTGATGCTGACGGGAATGAAGGGACGCGTCACGTGATCGTCAACATACTCGGTGCTGAGTATGTATGGAAAGGACAGCGAATCAGCCATCAAGAAGTGATTCTTCTTCGAGCATTCGCAAAAACTCGGCCGACGCTTTCGGCTTTATGCGAATTGACGGAATGAATCTGAACTCTCGCTGGCTCTGTGCAAGGCGTTCCCATTCTTCATCCTGCTTCTTGGTCAGCCCACTCGTCAGTAGCGCCACTGCCGCCAACTTCTGGTCATGATCCAGCGCAAGCAACTCATCCCGCAGTTTTGACGCTAACATTTGTAGGCTCTCCTTTCTCCTAGGCGATTTTCGCTCTTATCCGGGAAGTTCTAGGAGGATTTTACCCTGCCTGCGAGAAAATCAAACGTCAACCATTTCGAAGAAATTCCACTGACCAAGTATCACCACAGATTCGATAGCCGTGCTCCAGGCAAAAGCCATCTTAAGGCGGGGCCAAAGCGCAATCTCCAGATCCACTTCCACTGCCTTTGCGGGCGAGGAACCCGCCAATGAGAGCAATTCAAACTCCTGCGCCGACCGCTCCCACGATAGTCCCAACTCCAAGCCAATGGCAAACGGCATCATGTTCATATCCGCGCCAGTGTCTAGCAGCCCCCATGTATCGACAGAATGGTGTCGAGAATGAAATGTGACTGGCAACAGAGGACGCGGATCGCCGTCGGGCAAGTACCAGTCTGCGACTACATAATCGAATTCCCGTCTGTCAGTCAACTTGGATTTGCTTTTCTTCAAGAACACGCCTCATTGCCGCGCCACCGTCCGAGGCAACGAATCTTGACGGAATCTTGAATACACGTCTGCCTTCGAGATATTGCTGCATTTCATCCGACAGTTCCTCATTCAGGAATCTAACGACTTCAAGCTTTTCTTCCCGGTTCAACTTCTGCAATTTCTCGACCAACTCAGGCGCGATCATGATTCCCCTCCGCTTTATGCCGCTATGATTTTACCATATCTTGAACGCCCGACCTTGCAGCCGCTTGCTAGGTCGCGACCATCTCGGTTACACTGCAATTGCCCAAACGATACGGAAGCCTCCGCCATGTTTGATGACCTGCAGCAAGTCGGCGACGCTCTTCGGAGCCAGCAATACATCGCGACCGACGAAATCTCCACCGTCGTCTTCCTGGCGGACAAGCTGGGCAAGCCGCTCCTCGTTGAAGGACCGGCCGGCGTCGGCAAGACCGAATTGGCAAAGGCTTGGTCCGGCGCTTCGGGCAAGCCGCTGATCCGCCTGCAATGCTACGAAGGGCTGGATGAAAACAAGGCGCTCTACGAGTGGGAATACGCCAAGCAGATGCTCTACACGCAACTGCTGCGCGACAAGCTGAGCGACTTGCTGGCGGCCGCCGACACCTTGCGCGCGGCCGCCGATCGCCTGGGCGAAGAGGATGATGTTTTCTTCAGCGAGCGTTTCTTGCTGGCGCGCCCCTTGCTGGCGGCGCTGCTCAGCGACGAGCCGGTTGTCCTGCTTATCGACGAAATCGACCGCGCCGATGCCGAGTTCGAAGCCTTCTTGCTGGAAATCCTCAGCGACTTCCAGGTCTCAATCCCGGAGCTGGGCACGGTAAGCGCGGTCCATCATCCCAGCGTCGTGCTGACCAGCAATAATACGCGCGAGCTCTCCGAAGCTTTGAAGCGGCGTTGCCTTTATCTCTTCGTCGACTACCCCAGCCACGAAGCCGAGCTTAATATTGTAAAGATGCGCGTGCCCGACTTGAATGACAAGCTGGCGCGCCAAACGGTTGATGTGGTGCAAGGTATGCGGCGGATGGACTTGAAGAAGAACCCCAGTGTCTCCGAGACCATCGATTGGGCGAAAGCCCTGGTTATGCTCAACGCCGACAGCATCGACCAGAATACGTTGGAAACCACCCTGACGGTCCTGCTCAAGCACGAGAGCGATGTGCAGAAAGCGCGCAGGCAGCTCCGGCGCGGGGGCGACGATCGCTACGAGAGCCGGGGGCGACCGCGCTCCGAGTGGAATTAGGGGCGGGGCAGAGGCTGGACAATCGAGCGGAAGCGGCTACACTTGCTCGGCTGATTGACTCCGCCTTTACGGACCTTATGAACGTATCCAAACTGCTGGAAGAGCGCCCGCAAGGAATCGCCCGATCGATTTACCGCTTTCCCATATCCTTGTATCGGCTGGGTTGGGGCGGCGCCTTGGGTTGGCTTCCCATGCTTGTCATGACCACGAAAGGACGCCGAAGCGGCGCCCCGCGCCATGTCATGGTCGAGTTTCGGCGGCATGGCAGCAAGTACTATGTCTTTTCCGGCTGGGGCGAGCGGACCGATTGGTATCGCAATTTGCTAGAGCATCCGCGCGTGACGATTCAGCACGGCGCCCATGTATTCGCGGCTGACGCCCGGCCCGTGGAAGACAATGCCGAAGCGCTGCGAGCGCTCTATTTGTTCACGCGTAACTCGCGGCTCTATGAACTCGTTTTCGCCGGGATGAGCTCGGCCCAGGCAGCCGACCTGAATTCCCTGGCCGATGTCGCGCAGGAGTTTACGCTGGTGCGCCTGGAGCCGAATGACGAGGAGCCCGAGCTGCCGCCGGTCGAACTTTATGACGAGCATACGCGCCAGCTTGCGAATGTCTTCGCGCTGATCGTCCTCATCCGAATCCTTCTCGTTCTGATTCGCCTCGCGCTTCCCGATCGAGGCGACAAGCGCGAAAAGAAATGAAGGCGCGCGCGGTCTCGTTGACCGGCGGGCGAACCCAAATCAGACATCAAACGCAATGCCCTGCGCCAGCGGCAGCTCGCCCGAGAAATTGATCGTGTTCGTCTGACGCCGCATGTAAGCCTTCCAGGCGTCGGAGCCGGACTCGCGCCCGCCGCCCGTCTCTTTCTCACCGCCGAAAGCGCCGCCGATCTCCGCGCCGCTGGTGCCGATGTTGACGTTGGCGATGCCGCAATCCGAGCCGGCATGACCCAGAAACAGCTCCGAATTGGTCAAGTCCCGGGTGAAAATCGCGCTCGACAAGCCCTGAGGGACGGCGTTGTGAAGGGCGATCGCCTCATCCAGCGTTTCGTAATCCATGACGTACAAAATGGGCGCGAAGGTCTCTTCACAGACCAGGGGACTCTGCGCCGGCATGCGGATGATGGTCGGCTCGACGAAGTTTGCGCCGATATCGGGGAGGCGCCCGCCGCCTGTCAGCACCTGGCCGCCATCGGCTTTCGCCCGCTCGACCGCCGCCAGCATCGTCGATACCGCGCACCCGCTGATCAGCGGACCCATCAGCACGCCATCCGCCATTGGATCGCCGATCGGCACGGTCCGGTAGGCGCGCGCCAGCCGGTCACACAATTCGTCGACAATCGAGCGCTGCGCGATGAGCCGCCTGGTGGTGGTGCAGCGTTGACCGGCCGTGCCGACGGCGCCGAAGACAATCGCCCGCGTCGCCAAGTCCAGGTCGGCGTCGGCGCTTAGAATGATGCCGTTGTTGCCGCCGAGCTCGAGGATGCAGCGTCCCAAGCGCCCGGCCACCGTCCGCGCCACATGCCGGCCCACGCGGACAGAGCCGGTGAAGCTGATCAGCGGCAGACGCTCGTCATTGATCATGCGCTCGCCAACCACGTCGTTCGCGCCGATGGCCAAATTGAAGACGCCCTCGACGCCGTGCTGCGCCATCACCCGATTGCAGATATGCTGCACGGCAATCGCCGTCAACGGGGTAGTCGGAGAGGGCTTCCAGATCATTGTATCGCCGCAGACCGCCGCAATCGCCGCATTCCAGGACCAGACCGCCAGCGGAAAGTTGAATGCGGTGATGATGCCGATCGGTCCCAGCGGGTGCCATTGCTCATACAGGCGATGCCCAGGCCGTTCCGAGTGCATCGTCAAACCGTAAAGCTGGCGCGACAGGCCAACGGCGAAATCGCAGATGTCGATCATCTCCTGCACTTCGCCCAATCCCTCTTCCCGAATCTTCCCATTCTCCAGCGTGACCAGCTCGCCAAGCGGCTCCTTGTATTCGCGCAAAGCATTGCCCAGGTCGCGGATGACATCACCGCGCTTGGGCGCCGGCAGCAGGCGCCATTGCTCGAAGCCGGCTTGCGCCGCCGCGACCGCCTCATCATAGTCGGAGACCGATGCTTGCGAGACCGTTGCGATGACTTCGTTCGTCGACGGATTGATCGACGCCAATGCAGGTCCAGCGCCCGTTATCCAGTGGTCCGCGCCGACACAGACGCCCGGGTTCAGCGCTTCGATGCTGAGTCGTTGCAGGATATCTTTCACCTTTCGCGCTCCTTATCCGCTTCCGCTATGCAAAATCAAGACGGTCCTTGCAGGTAAACGGGCATAACGTGATCGGCGGGGAAGGCGCTAGCATCGGATTCGCACAGGCGGCGCCAGGCGACTTCGGCCAGGTAACCAGCCCGGCGAAGGCGCTGGGCGGCCGGCGCCAGATCAATCTGCGCACCCGCGGCCCGCGCCAGGCCAATCGCCGTCAAGCCCGCGGGCGAAATCTCGCCGCTCAATCGAATCGGGCGGTCAAATTCCGCCAGCAGCGCATTCCAATCGCTAATCCGCGGCGCGCGCCGCTCGACCCAGGCATCGGATTCGCAGCTGAATTCCGCCCAGATGACGCGATTGCGCCCGGCGGATACAGTCGCGACCAGGGGCCGAGCATCTTGTCGCAGGGGTTGTGCCGCCAGGACCGTTTCCAATGTGGTGACGGGCGCCAGCGGTAAATCACGCGGGGCGGCCAAGCCCTTCGCCAGCGCCACGCCGATACGCGTGCCGGTGTATGAACCGGGACCGACGGAAACGGCGAGGGCTTGCAGCTCGTCCAGGCTCACTTCGGCTTGCGACATCGTCCGCTCGATCAAGGGCGCCAGCAGCGCGCTGTGCCGCCGGTCGGCGTGCAGCGTAATTTCAGCCGCGAGGGCGTCGCCGTCATGCAAGGCGATGCTCAAGGTCTCTGTGGCCGTGTCAATCGCAAGCAGCATGCCGCCTCACAGCAAATCGCCCAGCGCCAACCGCAATTCCGTGAGTAGCGCGCAATGGCGTGCGCCCAGCGCGGCCAATGTCAGGGCGCGCTTCTCATCTTCATGCATCATGATTTCGATCCATAGACGCTCGGCCGGCAGGAGCTCCAGAATGCGTTCGGGCCATTCAAAGATGACGATATCGCCGCCCTCCAGAATCTCATGGATGCCCAGGGTCGCGGCGTCTCGAGGACCGCGGATGCGATAAAAGTCGAGATGATAGAGCCGCGTCTTGTCCCGCCGCCGTTCGTGCTCATGGGCCAAATTGTAAGTCGGGCTGGTCAAGGGCACGGTCGCGCCCCAGCCGACGCCGATGCCGCGACTGAAGACGGTCTTGCCCGCCCCCAGCTCGCCCGACAAGCAGATGACATCGCCCGGCGCCAACAGCCGGCCCAGGGCGGCGCCCAAGGATGCCGTTCGCTCCGACGTTTCACAAATCTGAAGCCATTTATCGTGCCAGCCAGCTGTCATGTCCAGTTCCGCTAGCGCCG
The DNA here is from genome assembly GCA_026707665.1 of Chloroflexota bacterium. Taxonomy (GTDB): domain Bacteria; phylum Chloroflexota; class Anaerolineae; order Aggregatilineales; family Phototrophicaceae; genus UBA6055. Next base: position 26,446 of record JAPOWK010000136.1, on the reverse strand, counting down.
TGGCCAGTGCTGCGCGCAATTATACACCGCAGGCGAGAGGATGTTGACCGCTTGCTTTTGACGGTGGCGCTCCTCTTCTTGGTGCCGAAGCTATTCCAGGCCATGCAAAGACAGCCCGCCTGTCCGCTTGAGCGCCCTCCGCAATTGGGCTATACTGCGTGCAAGACCGACAGCTGTTCGTTTTTCCGAAACTGAGGACCTATGGCGCGCGAGAATCGCAGTGGCGCTCTTGAGGCGGTGCTCCGTCGGCTGAGCATGGTGGTCGAAGGCGTAAACGCAAGCGTGATCGTCAGCGATGAAGGATTCGCCATCGCCGCCTACCCCGTTGACGCTGCTACTAATTCAAGCGACGGTCGGCTGAACGCGGCGCAGTTGGCGGCTGTGTCGGCGACCTTGGCGGCATTAGGCGAGCGGAGCCTCGATCGGCTGGCGCAGGGCGAAATGGGACGCCTGCTGTTGGAAGGGGAGGCGGGCACCTTGCTCAGCTGTCCCGCAGGCGAAGTCACCCTGGCGCTCCTGGTGGAAAAGGACGCCAGTATGGGTCATGTGCTCTTCGCCGCACAGAAAACCGCCGCCGAAATCGACGCTATCCTCGCGCGCGCCTGATTCCGATTGCCGCTATTTCCTGAATAGGACTTGCCCGCCCTTGAGTCTAGCCCGCTTCCGCTTCGGCGAAAGCCGGATGAAAGCGCGTATGTCCGCGAAGACTTCTGGGAGCGCGCTCGTCCAAAACCGCCACCATGAAATGCTCATGAGGTCCGCCGGGCTCCACATAATCCGAACTGAAGCCGAGTGGCTGCGCCGGCTGGAATCCGAAGCGGGGGTAATAGCGCGGGCTCCCGACCAGGAACAGCAGTCCATAGCCCAAGTCTGGCATCGCGCCTAAACCCGCGCGCACCAGCGTCGCGCCAATGCCGCGTCCCTGATAGGGCGGGTCGACGCCAATGGGACCCAAAGCGGGGCAATGCTCCACGCGGTCGCCGTCAGTAATGGTCAACAGGCTGTAGGCGGCGTGCCCGACAATCTGGTCGTTGCAGACGGCGACATGGGAGAGCAGCAGCGCTCCCTCGGCGCGCAATTGGTTGACCAGTTTGGCAAGCGCTTCGTTCTTGAAGGCGGCCGCTTCGATTCGGTGAATCGCTTCAATATCCGCTGGCGTTTCGGGACGTATTTCTACCGGTTCCACTGGCGACTTCTACTGTTGACCCGTAACAGGGAGATTAGAGTCAACTTGTGTATTCCCAAGCACACTGGTAGTCCTCCTCTTTCCAGTGGCCGGCTCTTCAGTAGCGCCATTGTCAAGCAATATATCGGCATCGTCGAGGTCGGTAATCGGTTCTGAGATCTGTGCGCCTGTCGTATCGGGATGGTGAATACGGTAAGTGCCCGGTTGGGCTTTGCCTTCGGCAAATGCCAAGGCCTGGTAAGCGCCGCGAAGCAGTCGTTTTCCCGCTTTACTCATCGCTGCCTCCGTCTATACGCCTCTGCAACCTGACCAAGAACCATCTTTAGCTCGTTGCGTTCTCGCATTGTCAAGTCTATCTTATCACCTTTTGCGAAAATGTCGATGAGAAAGACCGGAATGTCAGTCCCGGTGTAGAATGTAATAACTCGATAGCCGCCTCGTTTTCCCCTTCCCCGACTGCGATAGCGGAACTTGCGAGCGCCACCGGTTCTTGGGATTGCCCGACCAACAGTTGGGTTTAACGCCAAATAAGATACAATTTCGTCAACCTCATTTTCAGTAACATTGGCCGCCTTGGCACTACTGCTAAAGTTTTCCATTTCCACTACAGTATGCATGAAGTATTCCGAGCAAGTCACTGAATCCGGCTACCAACTCAACTCCTTGCCGCAACGTTTTGCCAAACCAAACGCTATGTTACAAGCGCGTCTTGACGCTGACAGCAGCTAGAGGAAAGCAAATCGTGAAAAAAGACAAGTACCTCTACCTCCGCACGACGGGACACCGCAGCGGCGCGCGCCACGAGATTGAAATCTGGTATGTGGAGCATGAGGGCTGCTACTATCTCGTTTCGGAGAAACGCGAAGCCGCCCACTGGGTGCGGAACATTCGCGCTGATCCCGCTGTTCGCTTCCGCTTGGGGCAAGACTGGGATGATGACGCGGCCTATCTGGAAGGCAGTGCCTCATTTCCTGCCGACGCCGCGCTCATCGCCGCTGTCAAATCCAAGATGGACGCCAAGTATGGCTGGAGCAATGGGCTGGTCGTCGCCATTTGCGGCAACTAAATTCGGCCTTCGGCTTACCTGATGGTTTCGCTCACGGCTGAGGTTCGAGCCAGCGCGTCGATGCATCGCCGTCCGCCACCCAGCCGAAGCGCCCGCCTCCCAGGTCCGCGCGCCACCAGCGATGCTCTTCCGCGCAAACGGGACCGCCTACTAGGCTGAGCGCGCTGCCAGCCGGCGCCAGGAAAACGGAGGTGCTGCCTGTTTCTGGCGCGATGTAGCCAACAATCCCCGAGCCGGCCGCCGCAGTCACCAGGGCGACAGCGCCGACTCTCAGTGCTGTGTCCAGCATGCCCTCGCAACTGGCGTCGATGCGGAAATCCAGGGAGGGCGCCGGATCTTTCTCCGCCACATAAAAGATGCCGGCGGCATAATTGCCTTCAGCCGCGCTGCCAAGCCAGACATCGTAAAGCCCCGACAGCGGGAAATGTAAGCCGACAGCCGGATTGACGCCCAGGTAGTCATCGCTGCAAAGCCAACTGCCATCGGCGGCGTTCACCAACAGCGTCATATCGGCCGGGCTGTGGACCGCGAACCAAATCTCCGTGAATGCGTCGCTAAGATAAACGCTGAAATCGGGCGCCTCCGAAACATAACCGCGGCACCCCTCGCCGTCGACATAATCGGCGACCGGATTGCGACCGCCGCCGATGAATTGAATCGTAAAGGGCGTTGGCTGGAAAAGGGGCGACAGCGATGTCTCGCCGTATAGGGGATCGCGCCCGGGGTCGGGACCAGTCGCCGTTGTGGGCAGCGCCTCCGGTCCCGCTTCCGATATATAGAGCACGCTCTGGTCGGTGGTCTCAGCGGCGTAGCTGCCTATCCAGACTTGATAAGGTCCCGGCGGCGCATTGTGGAAGACCAAGGCCGGATTCAGCCCATTGGTATCGTCATTGCAAGCCCAGCTGCCGTTCGGCAAGTTGATGATCAGCGTCGTGTCTTCGGCGCTGGCATTCAAGAAGGTGATGCGGCTGAATTCCTCGCTCAGCTCAATGAGAAAATCGGGATCGCTCGCGGCGTAGCCAAGGCAATTGTCGCCCAGGTTTAGCGATTTCACGGCGATATCGCCGCCGCTAAGCCCGTTGAATCTCGCGGGCGCTGGACTGAAACCGGGCGCCAGCGCGTGATTGCCATAACGGGGGGCGCCCTCCGGGTTGAGCAGGCTCTGCGCCGAACCGAAGCTGGGCAAAATCAGCGAGAGCAGAATGGCGATTGTCACTGCATGAGATTTGCCGCGCAAGACGATCTCTTCTGACGGATTCCTGTCCTTGCAATCAGTACGCATTATAAGGCGAAAGATGAAAGGCGACTTGGCGACGATCGCTGCTCCAGCCGCGCGGGAACAATTTTGCCAAGCGCGCCTGAATGGATTACCATTTGAGATAAATCCCCTACGCCGCATAGCAGCAAGGTCCGCGCTCATGCAAAAACGAATGATTGAATTCATCCGCGCCCTGCGCGCTGCGGGCCTTCGCGTCTCTCTGGCGGAAAGCCAGGACGCCATGTTCGGCGTCGATGAAACGGGCGCGCGCCAGATGGCGACCTTCAAGAACACGTTGAAGGCCACACTGGTGAAGAACCAGCGTGACCAGCCAGTCTTCGAGTATTTCTTCCCGCTGTTTTTCAAGAACAACAAGCCACCGCTGCAAAACATCCTTGAGCAATTGTCCGAAGATCAGCGTGCGCTCCTGAACGAAGCAATGCGCTCGCTGATGGGCGAGTTGGACGCCTTACGCGATCTACTGCGGCGTTTGCTGGAAGGGCAGGATTTCAGCGATGAGGAGCTGCAACAGTTGGGCGACTCTTCTGGCTTGCCACAAGGCGATGAGATGTATATGCGCTCCTGGTTCGAGCGGCGTATGAACCGGCAGGCGGGCATCACGCAGCTCGAGCGCATGCTTGACGACTTGCTCGAAGAACTGGCGGCGCTGGGTATGAGCGAAGAAGCGCTGGCTGAATTGGAGGAGATGCTGCGCGAAAACATGCAAGGCTTGTCGGAGCAAATCTCGCAGCATGTCGGTGCGACGCTGGCGGAACAGATGGCGGAGCAAGAACCGCGCGAGCGCCCCGACCTGCTTGATGTGCCCTTGCAGCGCTTGTCCAGCGGCGACATCGAAGACGTGCGCGACGAGGTGCGGCGGCTGGCGGCGCGCTTGCGCACGCGGGCGGCGCTACGGCAGAAGCGCGCCAAATCGGGTCAATTTGACCCGCGCAAGACTATCCGCAAGAATATGCGCTACGGCGGTGTGCCGATGGAGGCGCAGTTTCGCAAGCGGCACAAGAAGCCCAGCCTGATCCTGGTCTGCGACTTGAGCACTTCGATGCGCTACGCGGTCGAATTCCTGCTTACGCTTGTCTATGAACTTTCCGATCAGGTGCGGCGCACGCATAGCTTCATTTTCATCCACGATCTCGTCGATGTCAGCACCACTATGGCCGAGCTCGCCCCGCGCGAGGCGGTCGCCCGAATCATGACGGAGAATCCGCCCGGCTATTACAGCACCGATCTGGGCAACAGCCTCAGCCGCTTCCGGAAGGAACATATGCACCTGGTCGACAGCCGCAGCACCATCATCTTATTCGGCGACGGGCGCAATAACTACAACGATCCGCGTCTTGATATCGCTCAAGAGATGCAGCGCAAAGGCAGGCGCCTCATCTGGTTCTGCCCCGAGCCGCGCCGCCAGTGGGGCACTGGCGACAGCGACATGTGGGAATATAGCATGTACGCCGACAACGTCTTCCTGGTCAACAATCTGCGCCAGCTGGCCGATTCGGTTGATCGCATCCTGGCTGACGGTTAGAGCGGCGGCTGTGATAGACCGAGGGCGCGAGCAGAAGCAAAAGCAAAGCTTATAACGTGGCTGAATCGACGAGGATACGCACTATAGAAGACATCCGGCGTCTGCGCCCGCAGATCATGGAGTTGGCACGCCAATATCGCGCGCGCCAGATATCGGTGTTTGGCTCGATTGTGCGCGGCGAGATGAATGCCGATAGCGATGTCGATTTCCTGGTTGAGTTTGAAGAGAGCGCTAGATTGACGGATCATATTCTTCTTCTGCAAGACTTGAGGGAATTGCTGGCCTGCGATATCGACCTGGTTGATCGGCGGGTACTGCGTAAGGAATTCCTAGATAGAGTCTTGGCGGAAGTCCAGGAACTATGAGTAGGGACGCTCGACCGCATCTCCACGTTATCCTAGATCGTATTGAACGCATTGAACGTTACACAGCGCAAGGACGTCAGGCATTCTTGGATACAGATTGGCAGCAGGACGCGGTCATCCGTTGCTTTGAAGTGATAGGCGAAGCGATAAAGCGGTAGGATAACTCACTACTAGAGCAACAAACGCAAGTATCGTGGAGAGGGTTCGCGGGTTTCCGCGATATGCTAATTCACCAATATGATAAGGTGGTGATGGAATGGGTGTGGCAGTATTCGCAAGAAGACCTGCCCGCCTTGAAAGCGGGTGTCACCGCCCTGCTGCAAGACCTGAATGGGGGCTAACGCATGGAAGAAGCAAACCCCTTCTACACCCTAGAAGACATCCGCCGTCTGCGGCTGCAGATCATGGAGTTGGCACGCCAACATCGCGCGCGCCAGGTGTCCGTGTTCGGCTCGATTGTGCGCGGGGAGATGCATAAGGACAGCGATATCGATTTCCTTGTTGACTTTGAGGAAGAGTACTCGCTGTTGGATCACCCAGGTCTTCTTGTGGGGTTGGAGGATTTGCTTGGCTGCAAAGTTGACGTAGCTCCGCGTAGAGCGCTGCGTCCCTTTCAAAGAGATGCCGTGATTAGCGAAGCGCAAGAACTGTGACAAGACCACTACCAGATTACTGCCAACATATTCTGGAGCGAATCGCGCGAATTGAGGACTATGTCTCGTTCGGCCGCGACGCTTTCATGCATTCTAATTTGCACCAGGATGCGGTCAGCTTCTGATTTCTGGTCATCGGCGAAGCAGTCAAACAACTCAACGATGAACTGACGGCATCACTGCCGCAAATTCCATGGCGCCAATAAGCCCGCTTTCGCGATGTGCTCATACATCAGTATCACAATACTGAAATTTTTGTCGCCTGGCAGGCGTCACAAGAAGAATTGCCAAGCTTGAAAGCAGCCGTCAACGCGATACTGTCCTCACTGGACGACAGCGAAGCAAGGGCTTGATTTCAGCGTATCTCCACGCATGTTATACTGTTCTCGACTATAGATTGGTCGAGGTTTGATATGGCTGTCCAAACCGAGCGTACGATGACCGTCGCCGAATATCTCGAATGGGAAGAACGCCAGGAAATCAGGCATGAGTTCATTGATGGAGAGATCATCGAAATGAGCGGTGGATCCGGCAAACACAGCAAAATCGCGATGAATATAGCGCTAGCGCTTGGCAGCCTGGTCAATCTTTTGAATTTTGTATTTCATAGCAGCAACATGCGCATTCGCATCAGAGAGCATCGCTACGTCTATCCCGATTTATGCATTGTTGGCCATGACGAAATATACGAGGATGAGAGCGAGCTGACGCTGCTCAACCCGGTTTTCGTCGTCGAAGTTACTTCGTCGTCCAGCGCGATGCGAGACCGCGTCGACAAACTCGGCTACTATGGTGAAGTACCCTCGATCAAAGGCTACCTGATCGTCGACCAGGACCGACCCCGCGCCGACTTATACACGCGTTCACAAGAGGGCTGGCATCTGCAGATTTTCAACAATGCCGAAGCTGTGATTCCGCTGCCAATGCTCGATTGCGAGCTTTCGCTGGCGCAAGTTTATCGCGGCATCGAAATTGCCGAAGCCTAGCCGCCCGCGCTATTTCAAATCTCGCCGGTGCCAGTTATCGCTGAATAGATTAAAGTCCACCTCGCGCTGCGGATATTCGGCGATGATGTCTTCGTCAATATCGACACCCAGCCCCGGTTTATCCGGCAGCGAGAAATAGCCATCGACCACCTCCGGCATGCCGACGCCGACGGCTTTGACCGGCGGGTCAGCAAAGTCGTTGAAGTATTCCTGGATTTTGAAATTCGGCGTGGTCGCCGCCACCGCCAGCGACGCCATCGTCGAGCAAGGCCCGCCGACATTGTGCGGCGCCACCAAGACATAATACATCTCGGCGGTGCCGGCCAATTTCTTCATGTTCATGATGCCGCCGAAGTGCGTGGTGTCGGTTTGGATGATATCGGTCGCGTTCAGCTCGAATAGCTCGCGGTATTCATAAGGCGTGTGGATGCGCTCGCCGGTCGCCACCGGGATTCCCAGCCCTAGCGCCACCTCACGCACATCACGCAGCGCCCGCAGGTTCTCCGGCGGGACTGGCTCTTCCACCCAGCCGGGCCGGAATGCCGCCAGATCGCGGATGATCTCGACCGCCGTCACCGGATTGAAGCGCCCGTGCATCTCGATCAGCAGTTCGACATCGGGTCCCACGGCATCGTAGACCGCTTCTACCAGCGAAATCGATAAGAGCTTTTCCTCGCGCGTGAATTCATAGAAGCCGCTGCCGAAGGGGTCGAACTTGAGGGCGCGATAGCCTTTGTCAACCACGTCCTTCGCCGCTGCATGCCAAGCTTCAGGCTCTCTTTCAACGCGATACCAGCCATTGGCGTAGGCTTTGATCTTCTCGCGCATGGCGCCACCAAGCAGCCGATACACCGGCTGATTTAGCGCTTTGCCGATGATGTCCCAGCAGGCGATCTCGAGCAGGGCGATGCCGGTCATGGCGATCTCGCCGGCGCGCCCGTAGGTCTCGCGCAGCATGCGGTAGCACATATTCTCGGTGTTGAAGGGGTCGCGCCCCAGGGCGAAATCGGGCACGGTCTCGTTGAGATAGCCGATCACCGGACCGACGCCGCCGACCGGTCTGGCTTCCGCCCAGCCGACCAAGCCGTCGTCCGTCTCCACCTTGACAAAGAGCAGATTTCGCCAGGGCGTGCCCATCACCATCGTGCTGACATTGCTGATTTTCATGTTATACATCCTCTATGATTCTGTCCCGTGAAATGCCAACAGGCTTCAGTTATCTATTCATTGCTAGGTGCTTAGTGATTCTCCGCATACAAGTCCACAAGGGATGGATAACCCTTATGTTCAGCGACAATCTTATAAGTGCGGGCATCCCACATCACGATTCGACCGTCACTGCTGATACTTGCAAGCTTACTTCCGTCATGGCTCCATGCAATTGCATCGTAGATGTTATAGGCGAATGCGATGAATACACCGCCGGGCAATTCCACGTTGGTATTTGAAGCCAGGTCCCAGATCTCGGCGTGGCTGCCGGTAAAGTCGTACGGATCTTCCTTGCTCCACACCGTATCGACGAACGCGATTTTAGTCGAATCGGGATGCCAGCTGGGACTACCGCCGTCGGCTCGCTCGTAAACCACATCGCCGATAAATGCATCAACCGAATCGTGCGGATGATAGATCTGATTGATTTCCCAAATCTTCAACTGCTCGCCGCGGGCGGCAAGCAAGTTGCCATCAGGACTCCAACGAAGCGGATTATGTATTCCTTTGTGCCACATGAAGTCGAAAATATGACCTGTGTATGCATTGAAGATCACGAATCCATTCGATATTGCCCCGAAAGCGATATATCGCCCATCGGGACTCCACGTCATTAGCGGGGTGCCAATTGGAGCGAACTGCGTCAATGAAATACTGTTTCGCTCAGCGCCTGTTTCAACATCCCAAATGCTGATAAAGCCACCATGACCGCCAGTAGCTGCAATATTCTTGTCAGTTGGTGACCACTCGACATCGCCAATCCAACCCACTGTCTCTATTTCAGTTCGCTCTCGTGTCGCTAAATCCCAGATGGCAACGCGGTCGCCAGTAAAGTCATTGTAAGCTATGCGCGTGTCAGTATTGCTCCACGCTAAGTTTCGGACATCAAAGGTTTCGTCTAACACCCCGACTATAGACAGATCATCGCCTGCATGTATGTAAACACCTGCCGTCGTACCGACCGCAATGTATTCGCCGTCTGAGCTCCAATCCAAGCCACCCTCTATCCAAGGCAAAATGTCTTCTTGCGTGTCGACAGTGACAGACAGCAGGAACACGACAACAAGCGCGAAAGATTTCATTTGAATTCCCACTTCCGGTTGTGGGCTGGCAGGCAAAATAACTGAGGGGGGGCTGGTTACACCACCGGTATCCCCAAATCGCCCGCGCCGAGTTCGCCCATTACCGCATCGCCGGCGTAGCGCTTGATGATGTTCATCACCAGCGCCGTCCGATGCACGCGCTCCTGCGATTGCTTGACCGCCAGCTCTTCTATGTGCACCCCACTGGGATAGATGTTGGCCGCGTTGCGCAAGCCCAGCTTGACGTAGACCGGCGCCGCCACCCGAATCAACTCCGGCACTTCATAGTGGCGCACGAAGCCGCCGAAATCGTCCGGCGCCTCGACATAGACATCCAGCGGGATATCGATTGCCGCGCGGATCGCCGCCATCTGGGGCAGCGTCATATCGGTCGGTGTGTTATAGGTGCCCGCGCCCAGGTCTTCCAGCAGTTTGATCGAGATCGGATTAGCGGCGCCCATCTGTACCGAGATCTTGACTACCAGATCGGCCGGCAACTCGCCCGCCTTCTTCATCTCATTGACCAGCCAAAGCTGCCCTTCATCGGCAACGAGTACCGAGCGCAAGCCCAGCTCGCAGCCGCGGATGATGTCTTCGGTGGCGTAGACGACTTCGTCCATGCCCCGCAGGCGCGCGCCCAGGTTCGCTCCCGCGCTAGACCGCACTTGCGCGCTCGTGCTCCAAGCCGCTCGCGGACCGACAAACAAGCTGACTTCGATGCCGGCTTCCGCGCCCAGGCGGCACATTTCACGGATTTCGTCATCGGTCAGCATCCAGATGCCGCTGCCCTGCGAGACGCGATGGATGGTCACGCCATAGCGCTGTGCCGCTTCCAGCACAGCCGCCAAAGCGCGCGGACCCTCCGTGCTGGGGATCTCGATTCGGTACTGCGCGCCATCGGGGAAGCGCTTCTGCGATGTCGGCAAGTCGCGCAAGTCGCTGGGCGGGTAGCCCTTGCTTTGGAGGAAGTTGCGTACTGTTTTCATCGAAAGCCCTGTGCGCTCGCCGGTTTAGCAGTCAGGTGAGAGTATACCGAATCTGTCGCTGATTCTAAACGGCGCGCTTGCGCGCAATCGTTGTCTTCTACTGTGCCCTCTATGTCGCTTCTGCCTTTGAACCCCCACCAGTTAGGACCGCTACAACCTGCGGATCAGATCGGCTTCGTTATTCTGTGTGAGCCTGGTCTAGACTTCCGAAGGGCAGGGGTGAACAAATGCCTTTGCGCCCCCTCTCCACATCCGATTACAATTGGATTTACCAAACCGAGAGGAAAATCATCTATGGCTCAAAAGCGCCCGAATGTAATCGTCTTCTTTACCGACCAGCAACGCTGGGATACAACCGGCGTGCATGGCAACCCGCTCGATCTGACGCCCAACTTCGACCGCCTCGCCCGCGCCGGCACGGATGTACACACTTCGATTACCTGCCAACCCGTCTGCGGTCCAGCGCGCGCCTGCCTGCAAACCGGGCTCTATGCCACCGAGACCGGCTGCTTCCGCAATGACGTACCTTTGCCGTCTGACAGCCGCACTCTGGCTCACTATTTCGGCGACTCCGGTTACGACACCGCTTATATCGGCAAGTGGCATCTGTCGGATGAAGGCGCGGGACCCGTGTCAAAGGCGCAGCGCGGCGGCTACGATTATTGGCTGGCTTCCAATGTTCTGGAATTCACGTCCGATGCCTACGACATGGTGATGTATGACAGCGATGGCGCAGCACAAAAGCTGCCCGGCTACCGCGTAGACGCCCAAACCGACGCCATGATCCGTTACATAAACGATCATCAGGATAGACCGTTCTTCCTCTTCTCCTCATTCATTGAGCCGCACCATCAGAACCATCGCAATGATTATCCGGCGCCAGTTGGTTACGCCGAGCGCTATCGCGGGCGCTGGCTGCCACCGGACCTGGCGGCGCTGGGCGGCTCTAGCCATCAGCACCTGGCTGGCTACCTGGGCATGATCAAGCGGCTGGACGAGGCGCTCGGTCGGCTGATCGACGCCCTGATCAGCCTGGATCTGCTGGAGGACACAGTCATCCTCTTCACCTCCGATCATGGCAACCACTTCAAGACGCGCAACGCCGAGTACAAACGCTCCTGCCATGACGCTTCGGTGCGCGTGCCGACCATGCTCTATGGCGGTCCCTTCACTGGAGGCGGGCGGATATCGCAGCTCGTCAGCTTGATAGACCTGCCGCCGACCTTGCTCGACGCCGCTGGCATTCCTGTGCCCGAGCGGATGAGCGGGCGCTCGATTTTGCCTCTCATCCGCGGCGAGGCAGAAGATTGGCAGCATGAAGTTTTCATCCAGATGAGCGAGTCGCATCTAGGGCGGGCGATCCGCAGCAAGCGCTGGAAATACGCTGTTTCCGCGCCGAATGGGGACGGCTGGGATGATGCTTCCAGCGACCACTACGTTGAATCCGAGCTCTACGATCTGCTCGCCGACCCCGAGGAGTTGCACAACCGGGCGGGCTTAGAGACTCATCGAGAGGTCTGCGATGTGCTGCGCTCGCGCTTGATTCGCCGCATGATCGAAGCGAACGAAGCAGAACCGGTCATCGAACCGGCGCCGCTGATCCCCGGAAGCGGTCAACTCCAGGTCGATATTGAAGAGGGCTGGCTCTAGCGATGATTCGCTGGCAGTCTGATCGCTGACTTCCAATTTCGTGCGCCTCTCCCCCTCCCTGATGCGCCGGGGAGAACAGGACAGATTTTCAGCGAGAAAATATCGACGCGAATTCTGGATTTGCTTGTGCTAATTCGGGCGACTCACCGAGTCGCCCCTACAGCTTTCACCGCGAGAGTTGCACTTGAAGTCTAACGTGGCGCCCTCAAGTATGATTGAGTCAAACTTGTCCTGTCCTCAGCCGACGCTTCGGGTCGCGTAGACACAGACCTTCGGGAGGGGGCCGCGCCGCGTAGACACTGGCGGTTGGGGATGGGGTTGGTGTCGCCGACATCGTATACCACTCGTACGATTAGTATTTCCCAATTTGTGTATAATCGGGTTGAAGGCTGAAACGCAAGGAAAGCAGCGGATATGCTGAAGCAGCGCTTATTGATTCTGCTCCTGATTATCGGCGCCGCCGGCTCGGGCGCGCTGGCGCAAACCAACGAAGGGCGTGGGGGCTTGCCTGAAATCTACCGCATGCAAAATCTGGGCCGGGAATACCAGGGCTGGAACAACTGCGGTCCGGCCACGCTCACCAATGCCCTGGTGCATTTCGGCTACACCGACGATCAGTACCGCGCCGCCAATTGGCTGAAGCCGAATTATGAAGACAAGAATGTCAGCGCCTGGCAGATGGCGGCCTTCGTCAACACACAGATCCCGGAACTGCCGGTCTATGCCCTGGTGCGCGATGGTGGCACGCTCGAATTGCTGCAAACGCTGATGGTCAACGGTTTCCCGGTTGTCATCGAGAAAGGCTACGAGCCGCCCGACTATACCTGGATGGGGCATTATCTGCTGCTGGCCGGCTATGACGAGGCGCTGAGCGAATTTGACACCATGGACAGCTTCAAGGGACCCAACACCCGTTACAGCTACGAGGAAATCAAGGAATACTGGCAGCATTTCAACTACAAGTACATCGTGCTATACACCGTCAATCGCGAATCTGAGTTGATGGCGCTGCTGGGGGATGACGCCGATGAGTGGCAAAATCAGATCAACGCGCTGGAGCTGGCGCGCGCCGAAGCCATCGCCGATCAGGAAGACGCCCACGCCTGGTTCAATATGGGCAGCAGCTTCGTCGAGCTCGGCATGTACGAGGCGGCAGCGCAGGCTTATGACAAGGCGATCTCATTGGGCTTGCCCTGGCGTATGTTCTGGTATCAATTTGGCACATGGGAAGCCTACTACCACACCGAGCGCTACGATGACATGATCCGCATCGCGCGACAGAATCAGAACGACGGCGGCGGTCAATACGTCGAAGAGACCTACTACTACCTGGGGATGGCTAGGGAAGGACGCGGCGAAGTGAGCAAGGCGCTGCAGAATTACGACATCGCCCTGACCTTCAACCCCAATTTCAGCCCGGCGCGCGAGGCGAAGGAGCGTCTGCTGACGGAGTCGAGTTAAGGGCGGACGCGTCTCCAACAGACATCTGCAAATGTGCCGAGGCTTCGCGCCAGTATCCGCCCGCTACGAAAAGTACCGTCAAGCCTATTGCCGCGTATTTCGCAATGGTGCCGAATAGCATCAGAATGGTATATGGCTGCGTAATCAACACCGGATGCTTTATCGTCATCACAATCAGTTTAAAGAGAGAGCTTCCGTCGGGCGCCAAGTGTGTAATATGGAAACTTCCCCCCACATATAGAAATGACACCATAGCGGCGACTATGAGGAGGCTAATCCTGAAGTGCGCCAGCTTGCGAATCGTCCAACGGTCTACACCGGCGTAAAACGCCAGCGCGACGCCGGTCAGAACGCCAGTCTGAACACCATGGCTGATCTCTCTTTCAAGAAATTGCTCAATGAATATAGTCGGAGTCGGCTCAGTTTTCTCCGACTCAATTGTGAATACCATTAGCAGGCTCAACAGCACGCTAAAAGCGGTACATACAATGATCATCCCCAAGAAGATTTTGGCTAGGGGAATCGCTCGCCACATCCTGATTTGCCTTTCTGTTCCCCCAAATTAGCCCGGCGCGCGAGGCGAAGGAACGTTTGCTAGCGGAGACGAGTTGAGTCGCTGAATGATGGCTGGCGCCGGTGTCAATCGAACTTAAGTTTATCTTCGGATGCGGAATGTTTAGGGACGGGCGCTGGCACAGCCCGTCGATAGATATCGGCCATCACGATGCTTGTGACAACAAGAAGGCTTACTTTGGCGAGTAGATGACCGGCCCAAACCTGGCCCGGCTCTTGTGCCAACTGTGAGAACGCATGCTGTATTGAGCGTCCCCAAATCAAGAGCGCGACGATAAACGTAACGCAAACTATAGTTAGGCGAAAGACTCTTATTCGGCGGATTTCACTGAATCGCAGCATGATGGTTAAGGCGATAACCGAACCATAGATTAAACCCACAGACACGCCATCTCGCCCAGCGCGCATCAAGTTCTCGAAATCCGACAGCCGCGAATCTGGCGCCGGTTCGACCAGAGCAAGGTAAAGCGCAAAATCAACGATGGAAATGACAAGGCCACAGACGACGATAGCTGCAACTGCTGTCATCAAAGGTATAGGGCGCCACATCAAGGTCGGTCCGTCGTTCTTTGGTGGAGAAACTTCCCTCAGGTATTTCGCGGCGACGATTTGGCAAATGCCCACGGCAGTCGCTGCTGCCAAGAGCCAGCCGGCGGCGTCCAGCTTGGCGAGACTGTTGCCGAATTGCAGCTTCCACCAGAACCGTTCCAAAGTTCCCGGCGGCGTCGGCAACAACAGCAAGGCAATGACAAGCAGCGGAACAAGGCTGACCAAGATCCGGAATCGGGCGCCGTCTTGTATTCTTTCGTATGCGTAATTGGAAACGATCACCAAGAATGCGCCAACAATTCCACCAAGAAAGGCAAAGCCAATACTGCCCAAAATCAGGCAGATCAGCAGGAGAATGAAAGGGTCGTTGTAGATCCAGGTTCTGGCTACGGTGACATAGAGCCAGACATAAGTCGTCATCAAAGGAACACCGACAGCGACACTATACGCGGACGTACGCAATACCATCAGGTTATGCTGATGCATCGTCTGCTCGCTGGTTGCGTCTTGCGCTTTTTCGCTGATGTACATGCCCGCCATTATTTGACTCCAACGCAGGGCTAAAGCCATTGGAATAATAGCCAGTAGACCAATGAGCCGCGCTTTGTCTCCGTCGAGCGCTAGAATGAATCCTGGAAAGTGATGAATCACGGGAATTAAGGCCAGGGATGCAATGAATCCCAATACCAAGCGCACTGAGGTGGGTCCGCGAAAACCCGGCGCCAAAGCCCCAGCAGCAACTGATCCTAATACCAAGCCAAGGGGCCCACCTATCATAGTGACGAAAATCGCGGTCGCGATCAGCACTTTTATGGATTCTCGCAGATAGTCGCCGACGGTGTTCTCATACGAGAAAGCGGCTTCGTGGGAGACGAAAAACGCCATTTCATGCACGAACAGGTACAGAGTCAGACACAGCATCGTATACTTTGTTGTTCGCAGTATCAGATTGGTGGCAGGTCTTTGGTGCCACTTCATGTTGCGATCTCGTTGACGTCTCTGTCCATCGGCAAATTCAGACCCCACATTTGCCTCGTCCGGTTGTGGTCCTGGCTTGACTGCCTTAGTTTATCGTTGACCACGGAAGTCGGGTCGCGCGAGGCGAAGGAACGTCTGCTAGCGGAGAGTGGTTGATTTTGCCGGCCTCTAGTCAAACATCGGACTTAAGCCAGCGTCGGCGCGCGCGACTTCGAGAAACTCGACGAGGCGTCGCGAATGTAGCGGCTCGTCGTATAGAGGCTCATCAAGCCGATTGCGATGTGTTTGGCGATGGTGGCGATGAACAGCGGAATCAAGACCGGGTCTGCCTCTCGAAACGCCCAAAGCACCCATTCAGCCAGCGGGATCCCGAACTCGCTCAATGTCACGATATGGAATGGGTGCTGCACAACAGCGAATGAAACAATGGTCGCAACAATGAGCATCGCAAAGCGAAAATGCGCCGGCTTGTGGACGGTACGATGGATGATACCCGCGTAAAGCGCCATGGCGATGCCGGCCAAGCCAGCTAGCGCAACGCCGTCCTTCACGCCGCTCAAAATGATCTGCAGTTGATAATGCGATTTCGGCGCCGGTACCGTAGACGCAAATGCGATTAGGGTTACTAAGCCGAGCGACGCGCCCAAAAGCGCGCCAAAAGTGGCCATTCGAAGAACAATCTTTGCCAGGGGAACTGCTCGCCACATAGCGCTTGCCTTTCTGTTCGCCCACATTGTACACGCTCGCGGTGTGTTTAGGCAAAAGCCGGCTGCAGAAATGCCTCGTTCACGGCGAACAACTCGTTCGCTATCGACTGGATCTCTCGCAGCGAGCTGACCGCCAAATTATGATGGCTTCTCCTTCCGATTCCTCGGCGATACCTCGCGAAGGTACTGCCACGCCACGAGCAGACTCAAGCACAATGCAATCATATATACAACAATAACATAATATTCAGCCGGTACAGTGTACTCCCTTTCATGAAGGATCAAAGTTAGGGAGTACAGCACAACTTGATAAGGTGATATTAGATAAACCATGCAGGCGCTTATCGTGCAGAAAGAGAACATAAGCAGGCGCGGCCGCTGCTCGTCCCGGAAAAAGACCGTTGCAGTAACTGCCTGAACAAACCCAATGACTGGCGACGCAAGTAAGCCATATGCAAATCCAAGGATAGCGCCGTAAACGACGACAAAGAATATGATTGCGACATAATTGTAATTGCCAAGCCCCGCGATGAGCGGGGGCATAGCGATTGTGAAACCATACAGGACGCCAGCCAATGGGCTTACGGCGATACCGTACAGGGTCATGCGTAGAAGAATATTGAAGCGCGGATGCGGCATGTAGACAATCGCATCTCGCAGCCGATCCAACCGTTTATGCGCCATACTGCCCTATGCTAAGGCCGGCTGCAGATAAACCTCGTTCACGGCGAACAACTCATCCACCATCGACTGAATTTCTCGCAGCGAGCAGACCGCGGCTGAGAGCGGCGAGTATGCGACTGCTTGATAAATCAGCCGCTTGTCGCCCTTGAGGATGCCTTCCACCGCCATCTCTTCAATCTGCGAGTAGAGGTTGGTCAGCGGCGCCACCGATTGGGGCAGAGGTCCGACCGCGACCGCTTCCAGCCCATCGCGCGATGCCCAAACCGGCACCTCGACGCAGGCGCTGGCCGGCAAGTTGTCGACCAAGCCCGCGTTCGGCACATTGCCGTTGAACTTGAAGGGCGCGCCGCCTTCCATCGCGTTGATGATATAGGCGGCGTATTCATGCCCGCGCTCCAGGTCAAGCTCGTCCTGCTCGAACCAGGCGTGGATGTCATCACGCCAGTCGTTTTCGCGCCGGCGGTATTCCTTAAGGATGTAGGCGTGCTCGCCCGGGTTCCAATTGGTGCCGTGCGTGGCGTATTTCTCGATTAAGTCGGGCCGCTTGCGGAACCACCAGTTGTATTCCGAATTGTGCCCGCTTGATTCGGTCACGTAATAATCCAGCGCCAGGTACATCTCGTTTCGCACTTGCTCGGTATTATAGATGTCTTCGTTTTCGGTGATGGCGCGCTGAATCAGCGGGTAGGCGTCTTCGCCATTCCAGCTGTAGTCGATGAACCAGGCGGTGTGATTGATGCCGGCACAGGTATAGTTGATTTCATCGTAGGGCGCGCCGATCCACTGCGCCAGCATCTTTGAGGTGCCCTGCACGCTGTGGCACAAGCCGGTGACCTGGATGTCGGTTTCGATATCCATCGCCCGGCAGAGCATCGCCATTGGATTGGTGTAGTTGAGCATCAGCGCGTTCGGGCAGTAGCGCTCCATGTCGCGGGCGATATCGACCAGAACCGGAATCGTGCGTAGCGAGCGGAAGATGCCGGAGACGCCGCGCGTATCGCCGACGTTCATGTCGACGCCGTACTTCATCGGGATTTCGATATCGTGCCGCCAGACCTCGGTCGCGCCCACCAGAATGGTGACGACCACGTAATCGGCGCCGCGCAGCGCTTCGACGCGGTCCATCGTGGCGCTAACAGTCGCAGGATACTCGCCGGCTTCGACGATGCGGGCTACAGCGCGCTGGGCGAAATCGAGACGCTCGGCATCAATGTCCATCAGCGCGATCTCGCTGCCTTCGAGCAGGGGGAAGGTCAGAATGTCTTTGACCAGCTTGCGGGTGAATCCGAAGCTGCCGGCGCCGATGAAGGTGATCTTGGGCATGGGTTTGGTTGCTCCAGTTCTGTAGAAAATGAAGTTAGCCGGATTCTGTGGTCATGTCCAGGAATTCTTGCCAGCTGCAATACTCGCCGACGCCCTTGTCATCAACGTATCCAATCCGGCATTCGCGCAGTTCTTCTTCTGTTAGCTGCGCCTGTTCAACCAATTTTATGAATTCGTCGCGATCAGGGGACTCGATGCCAGTTCGGACGACATCGAGATAGCGTACTTCGACCAGTTTGCCATAGCTGAACCCGCGCACCTGGCGACCACCGGGTTCAAACAGCGCGTATGTTCTGGTTTTCATAGTTCCTTGCGCAATTCAGCTCGCGGCTTCGGACAAAGACTCGGGTTCGCTGTACTCATCCATTTCGCCATCGCGCTTGATGAATTCGCTCGCGTCATAATATAGGCCGACGCCGTTTTCATCGACATGACCCACGCGGCTCTGGCTAAAGGCTGTCGCGTCCATTTCATTTTGAGCATCGCGCAGCATGACGAGGAAGGCATTCAGGTCGTGTGACGCGATTTCGCTCGGAATGAGATCAATATAGCGCCGCTCCACCAGCTTGCCAAAGCTGTAAGAGCTGACTTGCCTTCCCCCTAGCATATATAATACATATCGTTTTCTCATCATAGCTTTCCAACCTCGTCCCAGCGTTGAATCGAAGCCCATAATCTCGCGGGTGAAAAGAACAGTTCATAGCTGCCTTCAGCCACAGAGTATACACGATATGTATCGCCTTTGTCGTCATCCTCCGATATCGGAATGAATCCAATTCTGCGTACCATAGCTTTCGCTCTGGTCCGGGCGTTCATCTCCTGCGGTCTATCCAAACGAAGTCCATGGTCAATCCAATTGCGGATTGCTCTGGCCACGCTGACATAATCCCAGCCCAAGTCACTGGCGTCCAAGTTTGCAACTAGCGCCACCTTGCCAAAGCCATCAGCAAAACGATCAGCGCTCGTATCACCCTCCCCGATCAGCTCAAACAGGTTGGATGCGATTACCGTCAAAGCCCAGGCGTGGGCTTCATCGTTGTCGCGATAGAGTAGATTGCCCGAATACACCGCCATGTCAATCGCAGCGTCTCGGTCATTCTGTATCGGAGCGCCTGGCGCGACGCTCAAATCAATGCCTCAAGGCGGTCCACCAAGCCTTCCAGCACCTTGAAGGTCTCCTCCACCGCCAGCGGCGTCGACATATCCACGCCAGCCGCCTTCAATACGGGAATCGCATAGTCGCTCCCGCCCGCGCGCAGAAAGTCCAGATACCGCTCGACCGCGCCGTCGTCATCACCCGCCAGAATCGCGTTCGCCAGGGCGTGCGCCGCCGAGATGCCCGTGGCGTATTGGAAGGTGTAGTAGGCTTCGTACAGATGCCCGAACTGCGCCCAGGTGATGCCGGTCCGCCGGCGGTCATCCGTCATTGTCTCGCCGTAGCCCTCGGCGTAAAAGCCCGACATAATCTCGTTGAGCGTCTCCGGCGTCAGCGGCTCATCATTCTCCATCCGCGTATGCACCTCCAATTCAAAGCGTGCCAGCGTTGGCATGATGAAGAAATAGCGGTGGATGTTGTCCATCGCCTCTTGAATCAAAGCCAGTTGGAAATCGCGCTCATTCTGCCCGGCGAATAGATGCGCCCGCACCATCGCCTGATTGAAATTCGAGGCGACCTCGGCGGCGAACATCGAATAATTGCTGTAATGAAAGGGCTGATGCGCGCGCGTGTTATGGCTGTGCATCGAATGCCCCAGCTCATGCGCCAGCGTGCTCATCGAGCTCAGATTGCCATCAAAGCTCATCATGATGAAGGGGTAGCTGTCATACGTGCCGAAGGAAAAGGCGCCTTCGGATTTGCCTTCGTTGATGGCGTAATCGACCCAGCGCTCTTCCAGGCAGCCGCGCCGCATCGTCGCCACATAGTCCTCGCCCAGCGGCGCCATGCCGGCCGCGATCATCTCCACCGCTGCGGGATAGGAAAGTTCCGGGTCGTCGGCTGTGAGCGGCGCCCAGATATCCCAGGGATGAATGGACTCATATCCCAGCGCCCGCCGCCGCACATCCCAATAGCGATGCCAGGTGGGGATATGCTTTTTGTAGGTATCGATAAGATTGTGAAAGACCTCGACCGGGATGTTGTTCGGCGACAGCTTGGCGTGCAGAACGCTGTCGTAACCGCGCAGCCGCGCCAGCGTCACATTGCGCTTGACCGACGCGATGTAGGTCGTGGCGAAGGTATTCTGGAATGCCAAGTAGCTGTCGGCATAATTCTGCCAGGCGCTCTTTCGCGTTTCGCGGTCGCTGCTGGCCAGTAGTTTGTTGACCGTGCTCTGCACCAGCGGTTGTGGCGCGCCACTGCTGTCATTTGCCGGCTCGAATTTCAAGTCCATGTCATTGAGCGCGCTGCGGATGCTATCGATGCGCCCCAGCGGATCGCTCAGCAAGCCCAATACCGACTCGACTTCGCCGGAGAGCACATGCTTCTTCTTCCGCAGCAAGTCGTCGATATGATGCTGGTAGATTTTCAAGTCGTTTTCCCGCAGCCAACTCTGTAACAGCTCTTCATCCAGCGCCAGCAGCTCGGGCTCGGCAAAGGCGGCGCCGGCCATGAATTGCCCCGCCAGCCCCTGCGCCTGTCCAACCATGCCCTTGATCGCCTCATTGTTGCCATCGCATGCACCCCACATCACCGGGTACATGTAGAGGGTCCAGACGCGGCGCGCGAGCGCTTGATGAAAGTCGAACCACTCGGCGAGCCGCTTGGGACCTTGCGAGAGCGTGCCTCTGTAGCTATCGATTTCGGGCACTTTCGCCATCGCTGCTTGGTATTCCTCGCGCCAGGCGTCGAAGGAGGGGAAGACGCTCTCGTGATTCCAGGTGGATTCGATCGGGACCTCAGAGCGAGCGGGGACGGTGGTCATGGAGGACTGTCCTCTCGGTAATGGATGTTCGATTTTGTCGATTGTAACAGGGGCATGCTGATTTGCTTAGAGGAACCAGCCGGAGAGTTGCAAATAACAGCGCCTGTGAGGATCGTCGGCGAAGGGATGCGCGAGAGAGAAGCGCAGCATTGTGCCGGGCTCAAGCACATCCGGAACTTCTTGTTCCAGCCCAACGTATTTGACGTCCAGCAGCATCGTGCCGTCATCATCAAAATACCAGAAGCGAGTGGCATCGTCCCCACTGACACTTAGCAGGGGCTTTCGAAAGCGCCAAAAGCCCGTGCTGTATTGCGGCAATCCGTGCGTCGGCGATACGTATCCGCGTTCGCCTCTCGTGAAGCGAATATGAGAGTTGAATAGTTCCGTTGGATGTATGGTTGGCGCGCTTGCCAGTTCATTTAATTTGTCGAGCAGTTCAACGCGGTCGTATCGCCCAACTCGCCGACCGCGTATCGTGCGCACGTCTTCCGTATGAGGATCTTGTATCTCTGATGGTGGCGCCTCTCTGAGTTTCATGTCCCAGATTTCGCCGAGGTTTATTGGCTTGTCCAGTGGATGGCCGAGTCCGCTGCTTGGCAGCAAGCGTACGCTGCGACCGTTTTCCAAAGCGATTGCGCCCAGGCATAGCTGCTCGCCCATCTTCGTCTTGCCGACGATAAGGACGCGTGTCCACGCTGCCTCGCCTCGAATCATAGATGTCTTACTCGCACTCCCATCTTGTCGCTGAATCTCGCCGCGACAAGGGATCGATGACAGGCGTCCGCCTGCTGCTCGACGCAAAAGAGGACGTAACGATGCAGTGGCTTCGCGTTAGGGTATTCCGCCAAATGCTTCGCCCGTTCCAACACCAGGCGCGGTTCGAGAATTAGTTCAGCTTTTCGCTTGCCGTACTTCAAGATTTGCTTCTTGAACGCCGCGACGTAGGCTGCGCTGAGCCCCGTCCTATCGCGTTTTCGCGTCTGCTCTTCTTGATCGGCTTGCCACTGCAACGCGCGGATTTCTTTAGTTGGCGCAAGCTCTTTCAGATGCGCGTAGTAAATCCCCAGTTCTTTCAATTTCGCTTGCAAATAGCTGCTATTCGCGAACTTGTACCTTGACCCACGCAGGCCGCGCCGCGCGCGAATGTCGATGAATAGCTCGATCTCATTCTCGACCAGAGCGCCAAAAAACGACTCTTCAGTAGAGCCGTAGACGCCTATAGTGAATATGGTTGGTAGTTCAGCGGTCATGAAGTCGTATGTTGGATGGCGTGGCTGCGATTCAGAGCAGAGCCTCTTGATAGCTCGTCTCGCGTATTTGTGATTGCGAAAGCAATTCTCCATACCGGCCAATATGCCTTACCGCAATCTCTTCGCCGTCAAGCGTCTTGCCCAGCACATATCCCCGATGACAGTCGTGCGGTTCAAGCTCGCTGCACATGATGACGATTCTTCGTCTAGAAGATAGCGCTTGTTTCAATTGCGCGATGCCTTTCCGGTAGAATTCTTTGGATTCGCATTTCCTGGCATCCAAAAGTTTTTTCTTTCGCTGCGGACTGTAGGTATAGCAATCGCTATCAGCTGGTCTTCCACCGAGCGAATCGCCCATGAATTTATAGTGGATGCCACTACGGCTCAGTATCGTGGAGAGTCTTTCCTTGCAGAAATCCGGCGCAAATCGTGAGTAGGGCTGCGACCGAACATCGACCAGGGTATCGATTTCGTATTCATGCAGCATGGCGATGAACTCAGCGGTATCGCGACCGCCGTAGCCAATCGTGAAGACTTCATGCATGTATCGCCCACCTTCAATTGCAAGCCACTGCTAATGTGATTCTATCCCATCTGTGTCGGCTGTCAATGAATTGCTGCTCAAATGTTCGAAAGTCGCGCCCCGTTTTCAATTTGCCCTATTGCACCCGCCACTCAAAGGGCATGATGCACTGCGCGCGCTTGGTCAGCGCCTCAATGCTCTCCGCAGCATATTGCAGCAGCGCCGCCGGGCTCTGCTCGGCCACCTGGACGCCGATGGGCTTGCCTTTCTCGCGGATTAGCAGCGAGGGCGCATTATGCGGCAATTGCGCCAATTCGCGCGCCTTGTCGATCGCGCGTTGCAAGTTGCCCAGCTCATCAACCAAACCCCGCTCCAAGGCTTGCGAGCCGGTCCAGACGCGCCCGCCACCAATCTCGTCGATTTCGGCGCTGGTTTGGCCGCGGCTCTCAGCCACGCGATCGAGGAACTGCGCGTAGATATGCTCGATCCCCCCGCGCATCATCGTTCGCTGCGACTTGCTGAAAGGGCTCTCGCCCGTCATCAGGTCGGCATGTTCGCCGCGCAGATAAGAAAAGGCGTTGACATGCAATTTCTGCAGCATCTCGCTGTTCACCAGCTTGCCCATCAGCACGCCAATGGAGCCAGTGATCGTGCCGGCCTGCGCCACAATCCAATGCGCCGGCGTCGCGATGTAGTAGCCGCCCGAAGCGGCCACGCCACCCATGAAGACCACCAGCGGACGCGTCTTTGCGAACTCAGCCAGCGCCGACGCCATCGACTCCGAAGCCGTGGCCGAGCCGCCGCCACTGTCAATATACAGTACTAGCGCGCCGCAAGCCGGATCCTTCATCAGATTGCGCACTTGCTGATTCAGCGTGACGTCGCCCAGGCGCTCGCCGCCGACGAAGGGCAGGGGCACGGGCATGTCGCTCGGCGGGGTGGCGCTTTCGCCATCAACGATCATGCCGCCGCCGTAAATCACCGCGACATACTTGCTGCTGAAATCGCGCTCGGGCAGCAGAATCTGCCCATCGGCTTCTTCCCACATCGTGATTTTGGTGATGCCGAGGTATTCAATCAGCTGTTCCTCGTTCATGATGCCGTCGACATAGCCCTTTTCCAGCGCGTCGTCACCCATGTGCAGCCCGCCGTCAATCATATAGCGGACCTCATCCGGCTTCATTTTGCGCGTGGCGGCGATGCCCTCGATGATCGTATCAAAGATGGAATCCAGCAGCCAATTCGTCTGCTCCCGCCCTTCCTTGGATGGCTCTTTCCGCGTCAGCGCATCAGCCGCGCCTTTATAAGGCGAGATCGCGACCGAGTCAAATTCGAGACCGACGCTCGCCAGCCCTTCTTTCAGGAAGATTTGCTGGCTGAGCAGACCGGTGGTCTCCAGCATGCCGCCCGGCGGCAGCAGAATCTCATCGCAGGCGCTGGCGACGAAGTATTCGAGCGTACGATAACCGGGCGCGTAACTGAGCGCGCGTTTGCCTTTTTCCCGCAAGCGCAGAATCGCGTCGCGCATCGTCTGCAAGTCAGCCGTGCTGCCGCTGAAGCCGCGGAAATACAAGATGACCCCCAGCGGGCGCGGATCATCGCCGATGCGGTCCAGGGCGCTCACGAATTCCATCAAGCTCATCGGCGGCGCGCCCAGTACTTGGCGCTGCACGAAGTTGCGCTCCTTGGGGATGGGCGCGAAGGCGCTCGGCACCTTGATCATGACGTAATCGATTGCTTTGACGCGCGCCCGCTGCATATTGAGCAGGTTGACGCTGAGCTGCTGGATCAAGCGTTTGGTTTGAGACATGGCTTGGTCCTTTTCTTTTGAATTCACCACAGAGGCGCAGAGGACACAGAGATAATATAACGGTTGCTCTCTACGTTGACCGTCTAATGCTCTAGTACGTATTCTATAGCGCCGATGTCGCAGCCGTCGCCTTGCGGGCGCGAAGTGCCGATTTGGTCTGCCTGCGGGCAGAAGTCGCTGCTGGCGGCGTCGATTGCCGGGCTGCCGGGCAGCAGGGGGAAGTAGGCCGGTGAGCCGTCTTCAGGTTCGATAAGGTCGGCGAGCATGGGGTTGCCGTTTGGAGCCGAGCCGCAGGACGCGTCGCTCACGAGATTATCCGCGTTTAGTGCCAGGACACCGATACAATTGTGTCCAACTTCGCTGGCAATTATGCTGTTGTACATGTTTAAGTCCGTTGGAAGATCTGAATCAAGAAATATGTTATTTCCGCTCAAGGCGCTATTGCTCGCAAATGTCACGTGAGCCAGAGTCAGCACGTCGCCATGACGAGCAGCGCCGTCATCATAAATCGAACCGCCTTCGTACTCCGCCTCGTTGTGCGCGAACGTAGTATTGGTGATGTCTGCGGCAATTTGCCCCCAGCTGTACAAGGCGCCTCCTTCTTCAGCCGCGTTGCCGACGAAGTCACTGCCTGATATGCTCAGCGCGTGTTCGGCGAGGATCGCGCCTCCCCAGCCGGCGCTGTTGCCACGAAATGCGCTATTCATGATGGCCAATTCGGGTTCATGGAGAGCCGACGTATCAACCACGCCGCTGTCTATCGCGCCACCGCCGTATTCGGCCACGTTGTTTATGAAGGTCACCGATTCTATATGCGCGACTCCGGAAGTTTGAATCGCGCCGCCATATCCCGCGTAGTTGTATTGGAAACTACTATTGCTGATGTACAGTTCGCCTTCATTGTAAATGGCGCCGCCTTGGGCATCGGCGAAATTGCCAGAAAACTGGCTGTCGAAGACTTGGACAGTACCCTCGTTGCTGATCGCGCCGCCCCAACCGTTGTAGCCATAGGATAGAGTAGCCGCATTCAAGGTGAGTTCGCCTGTTTCGATGCGAAGGATCTGAAACTGGCCACTCCCGCTAATCGTGTACCCGCTGCCCTCCAGCGTGATCACTGAATTGACTGGCGGCAGGAGGTCTTCCAGCGAAACATCCGCAGAAAGCCTTATCACATCCGCGCCGTCACCAGCGGGACAGCCGCCAACCGCCTCATCCGCATTTGCCGCGCTTATCGCATCCGCCAGACTGCAAGTCTCATCAGCGGTGATATCGGCCGCATAGACCGGCGTCGCCAAAGCAAAGGCAAGCAGGAGAGCCTTGCACAGAATCCAAAGGGCGAGCCAAGGCTTGCCCCTACAAAATGTCATTGTTGAATCCGATCCCCCAGCTTCTGAATATGCGCGATGGTCTCGGCGATGCCCGCTTCCAGCGGCGTCTCGTAAACCGTATCGAAGCTCGCCCGCAGCGCGCTGTCGTCAAAGCCGGCCGGGAAGGGCAGGGGATTCTCGACGACTTCGATCGCCGCACCGGGCAGCGCCTCCTTCGCGACGTCCACGAAGCGCTCGACCGATGATGGCGGACCGCCCAAATTGAAACCGCGCGCGCCATCCAGCGGATGCTCGGCCGCCAGGATGAATTGCCGCGCCACATCCGACGCCCACTGGAATTGCATCTCCCCGCTGA
>JAPOWK010000135.1 GCA_026707665.1 Chloroflexota bacterium | reverse complement strand
ATAATGCTTCCTTTTCGCAATTCGTTACGACACCATGATAAACCGATACTATACACCTAGTTTACTGGGGAAGGGCCGGGGATGGGGTTGATGATGGCAGCCAAGCAAGACAAATACTTCACATCGTCATTCCAATACAGCCCGATTGACCAGGCCGACAACATCGCCAACAAACGAAGGGTGATGTCGATCATGGGCGCGCTAGCCGAGGCGCCGCTTGAGCAATTGCCGCAGGCCGCCCGCGACGGCTATGCCGCTGATGTGGCGCTGTATGTGACGCATCCCATCAACGAGCTGCGCGGGATCGAGGCGGCGCTGGAACAGGTTTGGCGGCCCCTGCGCCGAGCGCTGCCGGATATGGAGCGGCGCGAGAACTTCGTCGCCGGCGGGCGTTACCGCGATGCCGATTGGATCGCCTGCATGGGACATTACCTGGGCAGCTTCGCTCATGATCTTCTGGGCATCCCGGCGACGCGCGCCGTCGTACATCTGCGCTTCTGCGAAGGGCATGAATTGCGCGCCGGCAAGATCGTCGCCAGTTACCTTTTCCTCGACTTTCTGGATCTCATGCGACAAGCCGGCTATTGGCCCCTGGCGCCGAGCTTGGGCAGGGAGATGCGCTGGATGCCGCCGCGCACCCTGGATGGCGTCATCTTGACGCCCCAAGACGAAGCGCGCTCGCGGCGCACGATTGAGACGATCCTGAAGATGCACGCCGCCCTCGGCTATTACAGCGGGAAGCCGCCGACGCGCGCCGTCTTGGACGAGATGGAACAGGCAAAGCATTGGCACAAAGATTTCATGTGGTACGGGCCCGCCGGCATCGGCACGACGCGTGGACTGAAGGGTTACGAAGATTATCATCAGATTCCTTTCCTGGTGGCTTTCCCGGACCGCGGCGGCTCCGAACAGGGGCATTTCATCCGCATCGGCGATGGCTACTACGCGGTCACCGGCGGCTGGGGCTACCTGCGGGCGACGCACCGAGGCGGCGAGCTCTTCGGCGCCCCGCCGACTGGCAAGCGCGTCAAGATGCGCGTGATGGACTTCTACCGCTGCGATGACGACACGATTGTGGAGAACTGGATCCCGATAGACGTGCCGCACCTGCTGCTGCAAATGGGCGTTGATGTCTTCGGGCGCATGCGCCATCAGTTCCGCCAGCGGGGCCCGATCAGCGCCAGCGATTGGTTGGTGAAGAAGACTTAGTCATTCAGAGCCAAACTGTAGGGGCGACTTACCAAGTCGCCCGAATGCGAATTCATACAAATGCGGGCGACCTAATAGGTCGCCCCTACATATCCTCTCTTGTTGGGGAGTGAATCGACTGACCAGTATCCATCGAGAAAGGCTGACAATGACGGAATCCATTCACAACCAGAACAAGGAGCGAATCGGCGTCTTCCGCCGGGCGCTCTACGATGTCGACCCGGGCCGACTGCGCGGGCAACTGCGCGAAATCTTCGCTCCCGATTGTCTGGTGCAGCTGGCCAATCCGCTGGAAACGCTGGACGGCGTCGATGGCTTGTATGAAGAAGCCTACGCTCCTTTGCTGGCAGCGGTGCCGGATTTGGAACGGCGCGATTTCATCGTCATGGCCGGCGAATCACAGGGCGCCAATTGGGTCGGCTGCGGCGGGCATTACATGGGCGTCTTTGAGAATCCCTGGCTCGATATCCCGCCGACGCGGCACTTGATGGCGATGCGCTATCATGAGTTCTTCCGGCTGGAAGCGGGCTTGGTGGTGGAGATGCAGGCGCTTTGGGATATCCCCCAAGTGATGCTGCAATCGGGCGCCTGGCCGATGACGCCGAGCCTGGCGCCGGAATGGGTTGTGCCAGGACCGGCAACGGAAGACGGCATCATCACCGCCGCCTACGACGAAGCGCAATCGCGAGCCAGCGTGGACTGGGTGACGGCGATGCTGGTAGCGCTGCAGCGCTCGCCCGAGGGTTTGGCGGCGATGCAAATCGACCGCCACTGGCATCCGAAAATGATGTGGTATGGTCCAGCCGGCATCGGCTCAATGCGGCGAGTATCGGGCTTCCGCAATTGGCATCAGATTCCCTTCCTCAAGGCGCTGCCCGATCGCAGCGTGTTCAAGGACAAGGGCATCATGTTCGGCGATGGTGATTATGTCGCCTTCACCGGCTGGCCCGGCATGAGCATGACCGTCAGCGGCGATGGCTGGCTGGGCATCGCGCCCGCCAATCAGAAAATCACCATGCGCAGCCTCGATTTCTGGCGCTGCGAGAAGGGGCTGATTCGCGAGAACTGGGTGCTGGTTGATCTGCTGCATGTTTACGAACAGATCGGCGTCGATGTCTTCGAGCGGATGCGCGAACTCACCATCGCGCGGCACGGGCGGATGCAAGATTAGCTGCTAAAAAAGCCCGCCAAGTAAATCATTTTCACCACCGAGAACACCGAGGAATAATGAGGGCGCCGAGAGCTGGGTGACCAACGGTCCACCCACATATGACAACATCTGTACGGGCGAGCCGGTGGCTCGCCCCTTTAACATCGTGTAGACGTGTGGCCGCTGGCAGAAGCAAAACCGCCCCGTGTTGGGCGGCTTGGTGGTTGTAGAGATAACCGACATACGAAGCCTGTCGGTGGGCTTCGACCCGTGCGATACACCATCCCACATGGCGGGCACAGATAATGACCTTAAGTCTATCACGCGAGCAAATGATGTCAAGCCGCAAAATTCGGGAGTGGCGAAACTCGCTGACATGCGAATTACACCAGATTCTGCAAAACTACCTCGGTGACCTCTGAAATCTCGGTGTCCTCGGTGGTAAATCAAACCGACCGCATTCATCCAGCGCAACCCCGATTTTACCTTGCTATCGCGGTTGGTCGGCCGGCGGGATGTCCGCGATGAGCGGATTGTTCTGATCGCGCTGACTCAACGCGGGATCGGCGACGCCCCAGTCGATGGCCGCCTGCGGGTCATCCCAGGCGATGCCGAATTCATCGGCGCCGCCATCGTAATAATTGTTGACGATGTACATCAGCGTGCAATCGGTCAGCGCGGCGAAGCCATGGGCGACACCCTCGGGAATGAACAAGCCCAGCAGATTTTCCTCGCCCATGTCCAGCGAGGCGGCTTTCAGATAGGTCGGCGAGGAGCGGCGCAGATCCACCAAGCCGACGCGGATGCGCCCGCGGACGGCCAGCCAGTAATCGACCTGCTTGAAGTGATAATGCAAGCCGCGCAAGACGCCGGCGCTGCTGTCGCTGCGGTTGCTCTGCAAGCGATCCCAGTTGACACCCGGAAACCACTCTTTGCGGAAGGTCTCCATGAAGCGGCCCCGGTCATCGCCGAAAGCTTGCAGCGGCACGGTCATGACGCCGTCTATGCTTTCAAATGGCTGGGCGGGGGAGTTGGTCATCAGAATACCTCAAAGCTCATCTCGTGGCGCCTATAAAAGAGTGGCGATAATGATGAAATACGGGCTAAGCGCAATCTTGAAATCAAACTCTCTATTCTCAGTAGATACTCGAAATTAATGCAAAAGTGCTCGCTAGCCTAGCTCCCCTTCCGAAGGTCAGTGTCTACGCGACCCTAGCTCGCTGGACGCCCCCCGACGAACGGGGGGGATTTATGGGGGGAACCAGGGGCCGGGGGATGGGGTAGAAAACTCCGTGCCCTCGGTGTCCTCGGTGGTGAAACAATGATGCGATTGCCCTACGCATCACCGCCCCAACACCCGATACGCAAACTCCAGCATCATCTCCTGCTGACGAATCTGCTCCTCGGTATCCAGCGAGCCGTGGCCCGCGTCGAACCAGTGAACTTCGATGGGCTTGCCCAATTCTTTCAGCCGCTCCTCATATACGCGCATTTGGCGGGCGGGGCAGCGAGTGTCATTTTCGCCTTGCAGCACCAGGATGGGCGCGGCGATCTGCTCGGCGTAGGTGATGGGTGACGACTTCCGATGGGCTTCCGGCTTTTCATCGGGGCTGCCGCCGAACATGCTGCGCTGGTAGCCGCGCAGGGTGCCGGCTTGGTCCTCGTACATCAGCGTCCAATCGGCGATGGCGACGACCGCCATGCCGCCCGCCCACAACTCCGGCTTAAGCCCCAGCGATTGCAGCGTCAGATAGCCGCCGTAAGAACCGCCGGTCTTGAAGATGGCGTCCGCCCGGGCGATGCCATTTTCGATCAGCCAGTCGACGCCGGCCGCGACATCCTCCACTTCGAGATCGCCCAGGTTGCCGTCAATTGCGTGTTGGAAGTCGTAGCCGAAAGTGGTCGAGCCGCGATAATTGAGACTGAAGAAGGCGAAACCGTGATCGAGCCAGGCTTGCGATTCGGGCGCCCAGCGATTGGTCATCACCGCTGTCGGTCCGCCATGCGTATGCACGATGGTCGGGTAGGGTCCGGCGCCGGGCGGCGTCGCCAGCCAGGCTTGAATCGGGCTGCCATCGGTCGAATGGTAGTTTACTGAGCGCCAGCTGACGCTCGCCGGCACGCTGAGGCCGAGGTCGATGACATCGCGGAGGATGGCGCCGCTATCGACATCCACTTCCAGCAGCCGCGGCGGCGCGGTCGAATGCTCGAAGTGGATTTGCAGCCGGTCGCCGGGCAGGAAGCCGCTGCCCTTGTAGAATACGCCGTCGGGGGTAGCCAGCCGGCGCAAGCGCGCTGCGGCGATTTCGTAGATATACAGCGCATGCGTCGCCCCGCTGATCTGATGCAATAGCAGGCGCGCGCCATCGGGCGACCAATTCCAGAATTTGACATCGCCGCGAAATTGCTCCGAAACGATTTCGACGCGTTCGCCCGTTCGCGGATTCCAGATGAAGGGGCGATGGTAGCCGCCAGCGCTGGACGAGCCGGCGAAGCGCATATCGCCGGGAACCGGGCTGAACTCGCCGGGAATGATGCCGCTGCCTGCGCCATCCCAAAGCTCGGCGATCTGCTCGCCCGTGCCGACATCCCAGGCTTCCAGGGCGAATTCGGCGTTGCCCGTCTTCTCGCTCGAGGCGATGATGGCGATTTCAGCGTCCTGCGAAAGCAGCGGACCGAAGGACAATGCCCCCTTCGTCTGCGAAAATATCGGCTCGGCCGCGCCGGACTCGTCATAAACGTGGAGGTGGAAGCCATCATCATCCACGGCGCAGAAACCCAGCGCGCCGCCAGAAGCGGATTCAGCGATGAAGTGCGAGGCGTATTCGGGGGCGTCGGGCGTGATATCTTCCGCCTCGCCGCCGCCGACGGGCAAGCGAACATAATGCCCGATCTCATCGCCACGCCGATCACGCAAATAATAGACGCTTTCGCCATCGGCGGAGATGGCGCCATCGCCGACGCCGGCCGGATCGTCGGTCAGCTGCGTCAATTTGTCCGTCTCGGTATTCCAGGCGTAGAGCTGGTAGACGCCGTCTTTATTGCTGGCCACAAGGCCCCGCGCCGGGTTCTGGGCGGCGCGGCTGGACCAGGCGATGTACGGCACGCGGAAACGCTGCTTCCAGTGGGCATCGGCGGAACGGTCAACGGGAATGAGCACGAGCATGCCTTTCGCTGCGTTATGAACGCCGGCAATGATAAGCGACCATCCCGCCAGAGACAATAGGTCGATCGCCGCAGTCTACCCCTCAATCCCCCCATCGCAATGGCTGACGACAGGACAGTTTTGCAGCGGGCAACAAATCTTCCCGAAGCCTGCATTTTTTGCGCAATTTAGGGCGACTCACAGAGTCGCCCCTACAAGGCTTGTCCGATACTGCAGAAAGCCTGATTTCCTTACGTTTTACCCCATCCCCGGCCCTTCCCCAGTGAACTAGGGAAGGGTGACTCGACGGCGGAATGGGGATATTCGCGTGCTG
>JAPOWK010000079.1 GCA_026707665.1 Chloroflexota bacterium | reverse complement strand
CGCCGCACATGACCGCGCCCATGATGATGTTCAAGCCGACGCCGCCGGCGCCATAAACGGCGACGCTCTCTCCTGGGCGCACATCGGCGGTATACATGGCCGCGCCAACCCCGGTGGAGACGGCGCAGCCCACCAGCGCCGCCACTTCCAGCGGCACATCTTGACGGATCGGCACCGCCGCCGACTGGTCGATGACCACGTATTCGGCGAAACAGCCCAAGCCCGTCATGATATGAACCGGCTCGCCAGCGCGGGTGATGCGGCTCGCCCCATCCTGCATCAAGCCGGAACGCAGCACCGGCGAAAAGGTTTCGCAGAGGTTGGCTTTGTCGCGCTGGCAATAAAAGCATTCGCCGCAATGGGCGCGGAAGCTGAGGGTGACGTGATCGCCCGGCTGGAGACCGCTGACGCCCTCGCCAATCGCTTCCACCACGCCTGAGCCTTCATGGCCGCAGATGATCGGCAGCGGGAAATAAGAAAGCCCCTCGACCACGTGCCAATCGCTGTGGCAGATGCCGGCCGCCGCGACTTTGACCAGGACTTCGCCCGCTTCCGGCGGCGCCAGATCGACCGTTTCGATGCTGAAGGGAGTGTTGAATTCATTGAGGACTGCCGCTTGCATTTGCATGATGGTTTCCTTTTGGTGATGCGCGGGCCTAGGGAGATCCCTACGGCGTACACTTTGTGACTGCGGGCGACCCAATGGGTCGCGTAGACACTGACCGCCGGTCGCCCCTACACCTGCTGAGATTAAGGTTAGAACACTATGATACCGCGTGCCAGTTCGCCGCTCAACAAATCGGTATAAGCATGGTTGATCTGGTCCAGGCGATAGCGGCGCGTGATGAGCTGCTCCAGCTTGAGCTTGCCCGCGCGATATAGATCCAGCAGCAGCGGTATATCGCGCTGCGGGTTCACCGAGCCGTAGGAGCAGCCGCGAACGATCTTCTCGCTGCGCGTGATGACGGCGCCGGGCAGATTGGTCGTGCTGCCATCCGGCGCCGTGCCGACCAGCGTCAGCGTCCCGCCGGGGCGCGTGGCCGCGAAGGCGCGTTCCTGCAGCTTCGGGATGCCAACCGCTTCAAAGGCGTGATCGACGCCGCGGCCGCCGGTGAGCGCCTGAATCTGGTCCACTGTCTTTTCAGCTGATGACAGGGTATGCGTCGCGCCGAATTGACGCGCCCGCGCGCTTTTGGCTTCATTTGCGTCGACGGCGATGATGGGATGGGCGCCACAGAGCTGCGCGCCGTGAATGATGTTCAAGCCGATGCCGCCGGCGCCGAAGACGGCGACGCTCGCGCCCGCGCCGACGCGCCCGGTGTACATGGCCGCGCCCACGCCAGTAGCCACCGCGCAGCCGACCAGGGCGGCGACATCCAGCGGCACATCGCGGCGAATGGGCACGCAACTCGCCTCCCGCACCACGGCGTACTCGGCGAAGCTGCCCAAGCCGGCCAGGATGTAGACCGGCTCGCCCCGCCAGTGAACGCGCGCTGTGCCATCGTCGAGCAGGCCCGTCGCGATCGCCGGACGATAAGCGGCGCAAAGGTTGGCTTTGCCGCGCTGGCAGTAAAAGCACTCACCGCAAATCGGCGCCCAGGTGAGCGTGACGTGATCGCCGACCTGGGCACGGGTGACGCCGGCGCCCACCGCTTCGACGATTCCCGCGCCCTCGTGCCCGGTGACGATGGGCATCGGCTTGGGCGCCGTGCCGATAGCGACTCGCCAGTCGCTGCGGCAGATACCGCTGGCCGCGAGCTTGACCCTTAGCTCGCCCGCTTTCGGCGGATCGAGAGCGACCGATTCGATGCGAAAGGGTGTATGGGGCTCGGTGAGAATGGCGGCCTGCATTTGCATTGAGCGCGGTTCAGCCTTTCAGGCCGGAGCCGAGAATGCCGCCGACGTAGTAGCGTTGGAAGGGCAGAATCAAAAGTACCGGGACGAGCATCGCGAGCGTTGAACTGGCGAACATCTGCTCCCACAGATTCACGTTCTGCTCGATGCCGATGATCGACACCGCCACTTGGACGACGCGCAGCTCCGGGACCGGCGCGACCAAGAGCGGCCAGAAGAAGTTATTCCACTGTCCCAAAAACAATATGACGCCGGCGCTGATCAGAGCCGGTTTGGAGACCGGCAGGATGATGCGAATGAAGACTTGCAGCCAGGTGGCGCCGTCGACGCGAGGCGCGTCAATGAGATCCTGGGGAATTTCGGCGAAGAATTGCCGGAAGAGGAAGATGACGATGCCATTCGCCAACCCCGGAACGATAAGACCATGCCAGGTATTCAGCCAGCCCAAATCTCGCACTAGCACGAAAGAAGGGATAATCGTCAAGTCGCCGGGGATCATGAAGCTGAAGACAACCAGCGCGAAGAGAAAGTTCTTCCAGCGGAAATTCAGCCGGGCGAAGGCGAAACCGGACATCGCCCCGACCGCGATACCCAGAACGACGGTAACGGCGCCGAGAAAGAAGGTATTCAGCAGCGCCGTTCCGAAGTCTTTTTCGAAGATGGCGCGGTAGCCGTCCAGTGTGAATTCTTCCGGGAAGAAGGCGCGCCAGCTGAAGGGCAGGGCGTTCTTCCAGACGGTTTCACGCGTGGTGAAGGAAGACGCGATAATCCAGGAGATCGGCAGAATAACCGCAATCGCCAAGCCGATGAGGAGCGCGTATAGCAGGATCTGGCGGCGGGCTTTGCGCAGCCTGGCACGCGTCGCGGCGTCTAGTTTCATGCCGAATCGCCCGCTTGGTATCTATTCCGCCTACTTATCATCGCTTCATTATCCTTTTTCAAAGATCCCGTCCCGAAATGACAACTGTAGGGGCGACTGACGTGCAGTGTCTACGCGCACTATCGAGTCGCCCGAGGACGCAACCATCGCTACAACGGGCGTTTCAGCGAAATGAACCTCCAGCCTTCGCCCAAAGAGTTGCCTGAATAGGATTGCTCACATATGTCCTCACTGCTGGCGCCTAATGACGTGGGCGCAATACGATGAATTCGACAACGACAACGACGATCACGACAATGAGCAAGACGGAAATGATCGCCGAGGCGATGCCGATATCGCCGTAAACCAAGCCGCGCCGGTAAGCTTCGTACATCACGAGATGTGTGGAAAGCTGCGGTCCGCCACGCGTCAGCAGGTAAACCGGCGCGAAGAGAGTGAAATTCACCACGGTGTCGGAGACGAGCACAAAGGCGATGATGCGGCGCAGCAGCGGCAGCTTGATGGACAAGAAGGTGCGCAGGTTGCTGGCGCCATCGACATGGGCTGATTCCAGCACATCTTTGGAAATGCCTTGCAAGCCAGCGAGAAAGAACAGGCTCCAATAGGGCACGCCGATCCAACTGATGATGCCGATGATGGACCAGAGCGCTTGGTCGGGGCTTTGCAGAAATGGCTGACGCGGCAGGCCGATGGTGCGGAAGATGCCGTTGACCAAGCCGTAATTCGGGTCGAGCGCCAAGCCCCAGGCGATCGCCGTCACCGGCGCCGAAATGGCGATCGGGATCAGGTAAATGGCACGGAAAACGGCGATGCCCGGCACGCGCACATTCACCAGCTCCGCCAGCAGCAGCGCCAAGCCCACCTGCAGCGGATTGACGACCAGGCTGAATATCAAGGTCGTCTTGAAGGAACCCCAGACGACCGGGTCTTCAAAAACGGCGAGGAAGTTCGAAAGGCCGACAAATTTCCGCGCCCCCGCCTGACTCAGCGAGTTGGTATAGAGCGCTTCTTCAAAGCCCAGAACGATTGGGATGTAACGGAAGACAAGCAAGAGAACAATGGCGGGCGCGAGGAAGAATACCGGCGTCCAGCGATCCAGACTTACGCTTTTGAGCACGGATGCTCTCCGTAAAAATAGCAGGAACTCGCCGAAACCTGCTGCGCGCCAGCGGGCGACCTGATAGGTCGCCCCTACAGCTTTTGCGCTTGGTCGGGCGATCCTTGGATCATCCTTTTATAGTTTGGCGCCTTAAGGGGCGCGAGTAGCTTGCCCCCTTAGGGCCGGTATTTGTCCATCTCGCGCTGGATGCGGCCTGCCGCCTGGCTCAGTGACTCGGCGACATCAGCGCCGTTGCGGATGTCCTCGAAAGCGTCGGAGAGGATTTCTTCGTATTCGAGGTAGCCCACGGTCAACGGACGTGGCGTGACGTAAGGCGCTTCACCAGCCGCCACGACAAACGCCTGATTGGGCCATTCAGCGTTGTCCGGATCATCAATCAATTCTTGGATCATGACTTCGTGCGCGGGCCAGACGCCCCAGACATCAAACCAGATCCGCCCGGCTTCGACCGAGCTGGCGAATTTCACGAACTCAGTCGCTTCGTCCGGGTGCTCGGTATTGGCGTTGACGCCCAGGTGCCAGCTATCGCCCGGGACGGTGATCTCGCCGCCTTCCCAATAGGGGTGTGGCGCCGTGCCCCAGGTGAACTCGACCGG
This sequence comes from Chloroflexota bacterium, assembly GCA_026707665.1. Taxonomy (GTDB): domain Bacteria; phylum Chloroflexota; class Anaerolineae; order Aggregatilineales; family Phototrophicaceae; genus UBA6055. The sequence continues at coordinate 1,398 of JAPOWK010000079.1, read as the reverse complement.
ATTGTTGATGAATTGGTTGATCATCCAGCCGCCATCGACATAGATGCCCAACTGACTGTTGCGGAAAAGCTCGCCCGAGCTGATGCCGCCCTGCGGCGAAACGCCAAGCGAATTATGCAGATCGCCAAACCAGGTGAAGGCTTTGACCCAATCCTCGGAATCGATGATTCCCTCGACGGTCAGCGCGTCTTCGCCGAGGACCGCCGTCGGCAAACTTTCTGGAATCGGCTGCAACTGATAGATGCGATTGTACTGGCCGAATTGCAAGCCCCAGACATCGTTGACGCCATCGCCGTCGGCGTCATTCGCCAGCGCTTGCGCCGCCTCGGTAACCTGCTCCCAGGTCCAGCGCTCATCGGGCGCTGGCGGTGTGATGCCGGCCGCTTCCAGCAGGTCGGCGTTGTAATACATCACCTGCGCCGAATTCCAGATCGGCGGCGCCAGGAGCTGTCCATCGTACATGCTCGATGTATAGAGCGCGTCAATCCAGCCGTCGGTCTGCTCATCCGAGAAAGCCTCATCCAGCGGCAGCAGCCAGCCGCGGAAGCCGTAAGCAGCCACCACCGGCGCATCCACGCTGACGATATCCGGTTCGGGCGAGCCCGCGCCCAGCCGTATCTGATTCTGCTGGAAGACTTCGCGGAAGGTCACTTTGTCGACGCGAACGGTGATGTTGGGGTTGTATTCGGTGAAGCGCTCGGCCACTTCTTCCGCGCCGGGCAAGTCGGTGATCCAGCTTAGCTCGACCGTGTCTTGCGCGAGCGCAGGCGCGGCCAGAAGCAGGGACAGCGACAAAGCAAGAACAATGAGCCTCAGAAACTTACGAACAAACATGGTTTTACCTCTTCAAACTACTCGTAAATCGCCGACGAATATAGGAATTCAAAGTCGATATATCGCCTCCTTGTTTCGTTGCATTCCAAGCGAATTGTAGCGAACCCAGGGGACAGGGTCAAATCTCGGCGGGCGCCCGCGCAGACTGGTCAGGGCGGCGGTGTGGAGGCGGACTAAGACTTCACCGCGCCGACGGTCAGCCCCTGCACGAATTGCTTCTGCAAGGCGAGGAAGAGCAGCAGAATGGGCAAGGTCGAAAGCAGGGACGCCGCCAATACGACCCCGTGTTCGTTGCGGTACATATTCCGCATGCCCGCCATCACGACCGGCAGCGTCTGTAGTTCCCGACTGCGCAGCACGACCAGCGGCCAGACGAAGTCGTTCCAGGAGGTCATGAAAGCCAGCACCGCCAACACCGCCAGCGCCGGACGCACCAGCGGCAGCGCAATTTGCCAATAAATACGGAATTCCGTGGCGCCATCGATTCGCGCTGAATCAAGTAATTCGTCCGGCACCGCTTCCATGCTCTGCTTCATGAAGAAGATGCCGAAGGCGCCGGCCACG
>JAPOWK010000034.1 GCA_026707665.1 Chloroflexota bacterium | reverse complement strand
AAGTCTCGGCGCTGATGATGATCTCGCCCGGTTCGGCGTTCTCTTGCAGGAACTTGCCGACATCGGGCGCTTCGCCCAGCGCGGCGAATTCAATGCGATTGGCGCCGCCCACCATGCCCAGCACCGAATGTCCGGTGTGAATGCCAATACAAAAGTGCAACGCATGATCCTTGTCCACCACCTCGTGCAGCGCCTCCACCTCATTCAGAATCGCCTGCGCCGCCAGCACCGCGCGTGCCGCATGATCGTCCTGTTGGTTCAATTGCGAATTCCAGAGCGCTTTGATCGCATCGCCGAGATATTGATCGACGATGCCATCGTGCTCGGTGATGGCGTCGCTGGCGGCGCCCAGATAGCGGTTGATGATCCGCATCAGATCTTCCGGCTGCAAGATTTCGCTGAAGGCAGTGAAGCCATCGACATCCGCGAACATTGCCGAGATGGTGCGCTCGGCCGGGCTGGTGTCCAACTCACTGATCGAGCCGATATTCTCCAGCAGCGCCTCCGGCACGAATGTGCCCAGCAGGCGACGCTGTTCTTCTTGTTCCTTGCGCTCGGTCAAGTCGTCGATCACCAGGGCGACGCCATGATTGACCTGATCATCGCCGCGCAGGGGACTGGCGACGACCTGCCAATAGCGCTGCCGCCCTTGATGTTCAAAGCGTTCCGCCCAGATGTGCTGCATCCGTTCCTGGCGCACGCGCTCGACCGAATCGTAGAAGCTTTCGGTGACATGCGGCAGCACCGCGTTCAAGGGCATGCCGCAGGCTCTCGCGTTGGTCGTGCCGGTGATGTCTTCCGCCGCCTCATTGCAGACGAGCACGCAGTTTTCGCCATTGACGGTGATGACGCCGGAGCCGATCGAGGCGAAGATATTCGACAGGCGCACCTGCATTTCTTCGATCAGCGCCATCTGGGCGCGAATGTCCTCGAAGAGGCGCGCGTTTTCAATGGCGACCGCCGCCTGCTGCCCGAAGCTCGTCAGCAAGCCCAGTTCGTTTTCCTTGAACAAGCCTGCCATGATGCGATTGTCACAATAAGCGACGCCGATGACTTCGTCGCGCGCGATCAAGGGCACCGCCAGAATGCTCAGGAGACTGAAGCCGGCGATGCTCTCGCTGTGGCTGAATTGCTCGTCAGCGCCGGCGTCAACGGTGAGCAGGGGCTCGCCGCTCTCCGCCACCTTATTGATGACGGACCAGCTGACGATCCGGCCGCCAGCCGCGGTTTCTTCGGCGCTTAAACCACGCGCGACCGCAAATTCCAGCTCGCCGGTTTCGCGGTTCCGCAGCACGATATAGCCGCGCTCCGCCTGCGTCAGCTGAATGACGGTCTCCATCACTTCGTTCAGCACTTCGTCGGTTTCCTGGGCCGAATTGACGAGGGCGGTGGTATCGGCCAGGCGCCGCAGTTGCTGCAGCTGCATATGCGTATCGACCAAGGCGAATGAGAGTTTGTCGACGCTGGAACGGACCGTCCACAAGTGATCGATGGCGCTGGCGGGCAGGCTAATGCCGCGGCGGCGCAGCAACTCCTGCTGCTGCTCCAGCAATGTCTTCACTTCATCGGCGCGCGTCTTCAGCTCCTTGAGCTGGGCTTGAATCGCGCCGAAGCCACTTGCGCTCGCCGCCTCGCTCATGCGCGTCTGCATACCTCGTAGGCGCTCATACCAACTGAGAGTCCCTTGCCGTAAATGGGATCGCGCGGGCGGAAGTCATAGGTTTGACCGCCGTCGTTGTTCACCCGGATATGATCCAGCGTCTGCTGCACAATCGTGATCGTTCCCCGGGCGCCATTCTCCTGGATGCGTTTGGCTGTGTTGATGCTGTTGCCCAGCGCCGTGAACTCGCGCCGCTGGAAGCTGCCCACATTGCCCAGGGTCGCCTCGCCGGTGAACATGCCGATGATATAGTAATGCGGATCTGGCTGGATGCCCATTTCACGATAGTGTTCGACGAAGCGTTCGCGCATCAGCAAGCCGCATTCCAGCGCCATTTGGGCGTGATTGTGTTCGGGATTGAGCTGCGTATTGAAGAGCGCCATTACTTCGTTGCCCATGTATTTGTCGATGATGCCGCCGCATTCGTGAATGCAGGCGGTCGCGATCGCCTGATACTGGTTCAGAATTCTAAGTTTTTCGCTGGCCGCGACATCGGGCAGCGTGGACCAGGGGCGCACATCCGCGAAGAGGCAAGTGACCTCGCGCCGCAAACCGCCCATCTCGATATTGGCGATTTCGTTGATCTGATCGACCATCCCCTCGGGCAGGATCCGCTTCATGGCGTTTATCGTGGTTTCATGCTCGTACAAATGCGTGACGTCATCCATCACCATGGTGACGCCCTGCGTCATGTGGTTTCTGTCTTTAAGCGGGGAGAGAGACAGCGCCAGCGCGACCTGGCCGCGCCCGGGCAGCACCGCGCTTAGTTCCAGCGAATGATCCATGTCATGCAATTTGACGTGGTCCAAATGGTCTTCGACTTCCAGCGCGGCGTTCTTCATCACCTGCGCGACATCGAAGCCCACAGCGGCGTTGGGCGGCAGATCGAGAATCTCGCCCGCGGCGCGATTAAAAGTGTGGACCAGGTCATTCGAGTCGATAGCGATGATGCCGCTGCCGACGGAGGAGAAGATGTTGTCCATCAATTCCTTGACCCGGGTAATCTCAGCCAGGATCTGCTCGGCGCGCATGTACATGCGGGCATTGGCGACGGCGACGGCGGCGGTATTGGCGAAAGCCATCATCAGGTTCAGTTCGCGCTCGGTGAAGATGCCGGCAACCAGGCGATTATCGACATAGACGACGCCGATGACACGTTCCTTGTAGCGCAGCGGCACGCAAAGCACCGACCGCAGCGTGAAATTGATGATGCTCTGATTCTCCGACAGCCTTTCATCCTGGAAGGCGTTATCCGCCAGCAGCGGCTCGCCGGTCGACATCACCTCATTGACGACCGACATGCTAATCTGCGGCCCGTCACCGCCATCCATGCGCGGTCCCATGAGACCGCCTTCGCTGCTGACGCGGAATTCCAGCTCGCCGGTGTCGTCGTTGGCGAGCACGATGTATCCGCGTTCGGCGTTGGTGAGCACGATGACCAGCTCCATCGTCTCGCCGAGCACGGTTTCAATATTCAGTGAATTGGTGATCCGCGTGGACATCTCTGACAGCGCCCGCAGCTGCCGTAGCTCGGTCTGCTCCTCGAGAACGCTGTTTTCCAGGCGCTTGAAATCGCGCTTGAGCAATTCGAGGTTGTTGATAATGGCGGCCGGCATGGCGAGCCGGCGGCGGCGCAGCAACTCCCGCTGGGCTTCCAGCGTCTTGCTAACCTCATCCAACTGGCCTTCCAGCTGCCTCAACTCGGCTATCAGGTTGGTCGCCGTGCTCTGCGCTTCTGACATGCGATAAACTGACCTCGCGCCGAAATTGCCCCTCTACCGACGGGCTCCGTGCTTGTCCATCGTGCGATTCACTCGAAAGAAGAGAATTGCCACCTTCCTATTCCACTATACCGAGTATACAAGAAAACCGTGTCGAAAACACGATGGCGATTGCCGCCGACGTGGTCTTCTATGTGGATAGAGTGACCGAACGAGATGCGCATCGCGTACGCTGATGTCGCGGCATTGGCAGCTGCTCCGGCCCGTAGGCGCCACTATCAGGCTTCTTCGGTCATGGCGATTCGGGCGGCGCGCCGGCCAATCTCGACGGCGTAATTGGTGCCGCGATCCCATGGATAAACCTGCGACATGCTGGCCCAAAAGAGCCCGGGAAGCGGCGTCTCGATAGCGGGAATATGGCGGCTGTGATTGAGCGATGGCACCGGTTGGGCGTAGGGCGCGCGCCAGACCCACCACTTGCGAATCCAATCGCGCTGGAAGGCTGCGTTCACTTGCTTCAGCGCCGGGATGAAGCGCTCGACCAGCGCCGCCTCGCTCAGTTGGAAATACTCGTGGCTCGGCCTGACGTAGTCGCCGCAATAGATGATGTGGTCGCCGCCATAATGTTCGCGCGAGAGGTAGTTGGTATGCTCGACCAGCGCCAGGAAGGGAAAGGCCGACTTCGACTTGTCTGACGTTGTCGCCGGCAGATTCAGCCAATAGGTGTCGTCCGGCATCAGAGGCCGCTTCAAGGCGAAGACGACGCAGAGCCCGCCAATGCTCTTCAGCGCCGCCACCTGCCGGCCGTAATCCGTATCCGCCAGACCGTCCGCCATCTGCAGCAGCAAGCGCGGCGATGTCGTGCTGAGGACGCGGTCGAATGCGACCTCCTCGCCGTCGACGCATAGCGCGAGCCCGGCACCCGCCTGCCGAATGCCATCGACGCGCGTGTTCAGTCGAATCGTCACACCCTGCGCCCGCAGCTGAGCCGCCAGTTCATCAAGGAAGGCTTGAAATCCGCCGACATAAGTACCGAGCTTGAGGCTGCGCTTGACGATCCGCGCCCACATGAAAGACATCGGCACCTGATCAAATTGTTCGGCGAATTTGCCGATCAGCAGTGGCCTGAAGAATTTTTCGTAGGCTTCGCGCCCCATCCAGCGGCGCATCCATTCATCGGCGGTGACGCTCTCGAGGGAGCGCCAGGCGGGCGTCAGTTTGAGGTACATGCCGGCCAGCCCCATCCGCGCAATCGATGGCAGCGAGAGCGGCAGAAAGAGCGCCGAGGGCGAGATCTCGCTGCGCAGCGGCGCCCCGTCAATCCAGTAGCTCGTCTTCGGTCGGGGGAAGATGATGTGGTCGCGCACGCCCATCTCGTCGGCGAGGGCGAAGATATCGTGGTCGCTGGCGAACCAGTGATGATAGAATTTCTCCAGCGTCCAGTCCCAGGCGTCGTCTTTGAAGCCGGCGGCCAGCCCGCCGACCTGCGCAGCCGCTTCGTAGATCGTGACCTCGTGCCCGGCGGCGGCGAAGTCCCAAGCTGCTGCCAGGCCGGCCGCGCCGGCGCCGATGATGGCGATCTTCATCTTGAGTCTCTAATGCTTGCCGTGCAATAGCTGAATATTTTACAGCCGACCGCTGTAGAATGCGCGGCTGCCAAAACGATTCGGAATAGAGTATGGCTATGGGATAATCAATTGGCGTAGACATCCTCGCTCAAGCGCCAACTCGCCCGCGCCTCGAAATCGAGCGCGCTGCGATGACCGGCACGATAACGGAAGTGCGCGGCTGCGCCGATCATGGCGGCATTGTCGGTGCAGAGGTACAGGGGAGGGCACCGCAGAGGCAAATAGTTTTTTTCCCGCACCTTCTGACGAAGCATCGTGTTGGCGCTGACGCCGCCGCACAAAAAAATCTCGTTGCAAGCATGGTTCCTGGCTGCAATGAGCATATGGTAAGCCAATGAGTCAGTTATGGCATCTTGAAAAGCGGCGGCTGCGTCATGAATGTTGACATCGTCTCGCAGCCGCGCGCGTTTCTCGGCGCCCCGCTGACGCCGACCGCGGCCCGCTGGCTGTTCAGTTACCTCACGCATCACTGCAGTCTTGAGGCCGCTGAAGGAAAAGTCAAAGCGGTGTTGCCCGTAGTTGTAGTAGCCTTGGCGCGGAAATTTGTAAGCGCTCGCGTCGCCAGTCTTGGCGGCTTGTTCAATCGCTGGCCCGCCCGGATATGGCAAGCCCAGAATCCGGCCGACTTTATCGAATGCCTCTCCGGCCGCGTCGTCTAGTCTTGTGCCTCGTTCACGATAATGTCCGTGATCTTGCATCAATACCAGCTCGCTGTGCCCCCCCGAAATAATGGCAACAAGAACAGGGAATTCGACCTCGACGAAGTCCGGCGCCAGCCAAAGCGAATACACATGCCCTTCCAGGTGGTTGATGCCGAGCAGCGGCAGCCCGGTCGCCAGCGCCAGCCCCTTGGCGAA
>JAPOWK010000107.1 GCA_026707665.1 Chloroflexota bacterium | reverse complement strand
GAGAGCGGCGCCGACAGCGAAGCGCAGATCACCGCTTTCGAGGACACCTGGCATTGGGGCGAAACGGCCGAAGCGACCTATGACGACATCATCGTCAACGCGCCGCACAAGGTGGCGACCGCCATCGAAGCGCTGATGAACCTGATCGAGCGCAACCAGATGATGGCGTATTTGGTGATGATGACGGCGCGCCTGGTCGAGCTGCACCGGGTCTTGAAGCCGACCGGCAGCTTGTACCTGCACTGCGATCCGACCGCGAGTCATTATTTGAAGATTGTGCTGGATGCGATTTTTGGCATTGCACATCTCAGAACAGAGATTGTCTGGAAACGCACCACTGCGCACAATGACGCTAGACAGGGGGCGAAACAGCCGGGGCGAATCCATGACGTGCTTTTCTTTTATACGAAAGACATTTCAGACTGGACGTGGAATCCTGTATTCACGCCCTATAGCGATGATTACGTAGACAAAAACTATCGGCACATTGAAGACAAGTCAGGCAGGAGATATACGCTGAGCGACCTGACCGCCGCTAAACCGGGTGGCGATACGGAATACGAATGGCGTGGCGCGACACCTTATGAGGGACGGTACTGGGCCTACTCCAAAGACAACATGGAGAAGTTTGAACGCGAAGACAGATTGCACTACACAAGATCAGGCATCCCTCGTTACAAGCGGTACTTGGACGAAATGCCTGGCGTTCACATCCAAAGTATCTGGGATGATATTTCACCGATAGGATCCAGGGCCGCTGAACGCCTCGGCTACCCCACCCAAAAACCCGAAGCTCTGCTCGAGCGCATCATCCGCGCGTCTTCGAACGAAGGCGATGTCGTGCTTGATCCTTTCTGTGGCTGCGGCACCGCCATCGCCGCGGCGCACAAGCTGGGCCGCCGCTGGATCGGCATCGACATTACTCATCTATCAATCGCCCTGCAGAAGTACCGCCTGCAAGATATGTTCGAGCTGGTCTCGGGGGCGGATTACGCGGTCATCGGCGAGCCGGCGACGGTGGAAGGCGCGCGCGAGCTGGCGCAAGATTCCGCCAACGAAGGGCGCTACCAATTCGAGTGGTGGGCGCTGTCGCTGCTGCGGGCGAAACCGGTGGGCGGCTCGGCGGGCTCGCGCAAGGGCAAGAAAGGCGCCGACCAAGGCATCGACGGCGTCATCAACTTCTTCGATGAAGACGACAAGGGCAAGAAGAAGCATCAAAAGGCGGTCGTGCAGGTCAAGTCGGGCAAGGTGAATTCGGGGCAAATCCGCGACTTGAAAGGCACGGTCGAGCGCGAGGGCGCGGCCATCGGCGTCTTCATCACGCTGGAGAATCCGACGGGGGCGATGACAAAAGAGGCGCTGGCGGCCGGCTGGTATGAGTCGCCGGCTTGGGGGAAACGTTATCGGCGACTGCAGATCTTGACGATTGGCGATGTGTTCGCTGGCGCGGGCGTGGAGATGCCGCCGCAGCATGGGACGCTGGCGCGGGCGAGTAGGTGGAAGCGCGGTGGGGTTAGTGAGGATGGGGAGAGTCAGCGGGATTTGATTTGATTTTTTTGCCACAGAGGCACAGAGGGCGCGGAGAAAAGACTGCGCGCGACCTGTTCATTAGCAAATCTTTTCTGTACAATTCTGATAATTGTAATGAGCCGAAATCGCGGAGATTTCTGTGACGAGCGCGTTTATAAGCTATGCAGTCGATGACGCGGCAAAATTCGTAGACTTTCTTGAAGAATTGCTTGATGACTGGGGCGTTGCTGTGTTTCGCGATCGTCATAGTTTGGGTTCGGGTCCATATGTAAGACAGTTTGAGCGAGAGATTCCCAAACGAGAGTATTTCCTGAATGTGGTGAGCAAATGTGCCGAATCATCTGACTGGGTTGACGCAGAAATTCAACTTGCATTCAGAAAAGGCAAGAAGCGGAAAATGGTGCCTCTAAAACTGCATTCAATCTCACTGAATGACAATCTGATATTGGGTATGCTGCAATATATTGATTTCACAGGCTGGCACAATAACTATGACGTGTATGATGCAACCTTCGCGCTAGCGCGATACATGAGAATAAAGCTTTCATACCGTGAATGCCGAGCTACAACGGATGCGGCACTTGCGAAGACTGTTAGACGTCAAGGCAAATCATCGCGAACACGCGGCGGTAAGTTCCGAAGACGTCGTGTTGTGACAATCGAGAAAGGCGACAAGTTGCCACCAACACAGAAGCCTGGGCGTACTTGGGAGCGAATAGGTCCACGACAACAAACAAGAGGTACAATGATGGCACAATACAAGACTGGTCAAAAGGCCCCACGTTCCGGGCGTTACAATTGGGTAAGATACACTGACGGAACTAGGACACCTCGGCCAACAACCGAAGAACAGCAGATACGACTGACGACAGGCGAGCGATTCCCGCCGGTCGCATCCGCTGGCAAGGCAGCGTGGTGGCGGGGTCCCGTATAGTAGCAAAGGAGTATACCGATGGCTAAAACGCAGAATCCCGGCGAGAAAGCGGACCGGTCTGGTGAGTATGAAGAGCGTGGTCCGCGAGGTGGCAAGGTTCCGAATCCGGGGCCGAAATCTGTGAGGCGCAATGTCAAGTTGCCGCCAACGCAAAAGCCCGGACGTAAATGGAAGCGTATTGGCCCACGTAAGCCGTAGAAACATCGCGGCACTGATAATGTGGGAGTGACATCTCCCACATTTTCTTTTCTTCGTTTCTCTGTGCCTCCGTGCCTCTGTGGCAAAAAAATCAATCCCCCAGCCCCGCCCTTGCCCCCGCAAACACGGACTTCACGCTCTCCCGATCGCGCGCGACGGGACCTTTTGCCATTCCCCGTAGCCTATGGTATGCTCATTCTGACTACGAAAGGATCGTCCGCATGCCCGCCCCCAAATCTCCACCCACCGCGCCTGTCCCGCGCCAACGCGACGAAACCGATCTCGATGAACTCACAGACGCCCAAAAGGAATTCATGGAAGACCTGCGCGTCAGCCTGATACAAATGAAGAATGGCGATGTGATGCCCGCGCGCGAAGCCTTACGCCAGATCCGTCTTGAGCTTGAAGCGGAACAAGATGGAAATCATCCTGACGGATAGATTCAATTCGCTGGTCAAGAAACTAGGACGAAGGTATCGCCGGGTCGCTGATGATGTTGACGGGCTTGTTGACGATCTGGAAGATGGGCGAAAACCCGGCGACAAAATCCCAGGCCTTGGCGGAGCGGAAGTCTACAAGGTGCGATTGCAAAATACGTCCGCCCGTTTAAGCAAGCGTGATGGCTTTAGGGTCGTGTATCATGTTGGTGAGACGGCGATCACCTTGCTCGTCATTTGCCAAAAGCCCCGTTGCGCCGATGTCCAGCCCGTCCGAATTCGTCATCTGATGAACGAACTAAATCTAACCTAGCTGTTCTCTGTGCCCTCTGTGCCTCTGTGGCAAAATAATCAATCCCCCAGCCCCGCCCTGACCCCCGCAAACACGGACTTCACTCTCTCCCGATCTCTTGCAAACAGCAGCCCCGCGCTGACCTCGAAAGCCAGCTCGTCCGGCAGCGCCGTCACCTCGAAGGGACGCGTCTGCTCGGCCCGATCCAGCCGATTCAGGGCGAAGCGCTCCCATTGCGCCAGCTCATTTTCCACCGCTGATTTATGGGCGGCTGAATCTGGGCGACCCAATGGCTCGCCCCTACCAGTCTCCCCTTCCCTAGCTTGCTGGGGAAGGGGCCGGGGGATGGGGTGAGAATCCCCGCCCACTGGCGTATCCCCCCAAGCCACCGGCGGCAGCTGAAAATACTGCGCGCGCAGCTCATTGATGCTCAGCAGCGGGTAAGCCGTGCGAATCTCATCGAGGCGCGCTTGGGCGTCGGTCGGGCGGATGTCATCGTATTCGGCGACCAGGTCGGCGCCGTAGAAGGGCAGCAGCTCCTGCGTGATCTTCTGGGCGATGCGCACCAGTTTGGGGTAGAGTGTGCGCTCGATGAACTGGCGCTCGGCGACCTTGGCGTTGGCTTCGGTGGCGTTCTCGCTGACCAAGCCCACCGGGATGCCGAAGATATTGAGGATCTCATCACGCTGGGCTTGGCGTCCCTGCAGGAAATCGAGATCGCAGTGGCTGAGGCCGATGTGCTGCCATTCGATGGCGCCGCCGCGCAAGAAAGCGGTCCGCCGCGAGCCGCCGCCGTAGCGGCTCCGCCATTCGCGTTTGAGCCGCTCGAAGTCGGTATCGCTGATGAAGTCCTTGATACTGACGATGCCGGCTGGCACGCCATGATCTTGGCCGAAGGTGTTGCGATTCCAGTCCGCCATGTGCCGGTCGCTGAGCACGGCGCCGCGGGCGGCCGCGATGGGCGAGAGGCCGTAGAAGTCATTGTCGGGATGCCAGCGGCGGAAGTGGACGACTTCGATGGCGTCCAGCGGGATGCGCTCGCCGTTGATCTCGTAGAGGTAGCCGGCGACGATGCGCTGCTCGTGCGGCACGATGGTCACGCGGTCGGGGCGCAGCAGCCAGATCTCGCGCGGCTGCCCGCGGCCATCGCCGGCGAGGAACCAGTAGGCGTTGCCGTGCAGCTCGAGCGAGCCGATGGTCTGCTCGAAGAGCTCGAAGCGGCTGGTCAGCGGATTGGGATGGCTGAGCAAGCGCTCCAGCGGATGGTTCTCAATGCCGATGCGTTTTTCGCCCGCAAGCCGATACACCTTCAGCGGCACCAGCGCGCCCGCTTCGGCGATGCGGTTGATGGCGACGTAAACCCAGGGTGAGCCCGCATACACGCGGGCGCTGTGGATATCCAGCGGCGGATTGAGGAAGTGGCTGTTATGCGCCGCCACCCGCTCGATATGTGGCGCGCGGGTTCGCAGCCGATCGCGGCGAAGGCGGAAAAAGTCGGTGAGCCAGTTGAACATCAGTCGCTCCTTTGATTGGTCTGCGCGCAGGCTAGCATCGCGCGCTGGCCAAAGGGCGACTATAGGTTTACGCGTTGGCAGATTTGGATTTTGTAGGGGCGAGAGAACCGTAGTGTCTACGCTCGGCTTGTCTCGCCCGCCGCGTCAATCTCAGGCCCACGCAAGACGCATGGCGTCTAGCTGTGGGCAAGAAACTGGATGAATCAAGCACTCGCAAGGTCTAGCTCCCCTTCCCTAGCTCGCTGGGGAAGGGGCCGGGGGATGGGGTGGAAAAACGCGCTTGCAAATCGAATTAACGGACGAGCACTACAATCTGACAATGACGCGGGCTCGCCCTCAGCAAACAATTCGCACCAAATCAGGGCGAGACAAGTCTCGCCCCTACAAGTCCACATATATTTTGATACGGGGGTTAACACCCAAATCCCAGCGCCAGCACCACATCGCGCACCACCGGCAGATCGCACCAGAGATTCAGCAAGTCAATCAAGGTCAAGGCGATGCCGGCGAAACAGACGAAGACCAGGATGAAGAAGACGAAGCAGCCGAGGATCAGCCAGGGCGAGGTGCCGCTGCTTTCTTCGCGCGCGGCGTAGGGATCGTAGTCGTAACCGGGATAACCTTGCGGCGGCGGCGCCGGCATCTGATAGCCCGCTGGCTGCCCTTGCGGGTAATAGCCGGGCGCCCCTTGCTGCTGGGCGGCGCCCTCGGGATAGGCTTGGTAAGCGGGTGGCTGCTGCGGCATTTGCTCGCCCGCAGCTGGTATATTCGGCGCGTAGGGATCGGCGCCCAGCGGCGGCGCGTCTTGCAATCCGTAGTCGGCCGGCGGCGGACTATAGCTAGGTTCGGGCGCGGCCGGAATCACCGGCGTCTGCGGCATCGGCGTTTCGGGCTGCGGTTGGGGCGGGTTCGTCGGCGGCAGCAGGTCGCCCAGATTGGACGGCGCGCTCGCCGGGGCGTCCATGCCGGCTTCCACGCGCTCCAAGGCCAGGGTGACCGTCTCGCCCAGCCCGATCATGTCGCCATTCTGCAGCGGCGTCACACCCGAAATCCGCTTGCCATTCACGAAAGTGCCATTGGTGGAGCCGAGGTCTTCAATCGTCAGCGTGTCGCCCGCGATCATCAGGCGCAGGTGATGGCGGCTGGTTTCGCGGTCGTTGATGACGATATCGTTGCTGATATCGCGCCCCAAGGTGGTGAGATCTTTGCTGACTTCAAAGGCGAGATTGGGCTGTGGACCCCGCCTTACAACCAGGCGGAAGTGGTCATTCTGCTGCATGATTCCCTCCTCAGTCAGCGAGCGCCGTAGTCAAGCTGCGATGCCAACTCGCGTTGAGCCGCCCAGCGCGTGAAAGTGATGATGGAAGGTCAATTATACCAAGAGTCACCGGCGGCTATTTGTGCATTATACATGGTTTTGTTTCGCTATGTGAACTACTGCCGCGCGTTCGCCTCCGCCTTTGAGCCGCTCGGCGCTGGCAGCCACAAATCCAGCAGGGTCAAGCCGTCGACCCATTCGCCATGCGCCAGGACTTCCCAATGTAGATGCGGCGCGCTGCTGCGGCCCGTGTTGCCGCTCAAGGCGATGATCTGCCCGGCTTCAACGCGCTGACCCGGCTCCACCAGCGCTTCCGAAAGATGGGCGTAATTCGTGAACACGTTGTAACCGTGATCAATCATCACGAAGCGCCCGTAAACGCCGTACAGGTCCGACACAATGTTTGCCGCGCGCGCCACGACGCCAGCCGCCATCGCGCGAATCGGCGTGCCCTCGGCCGCGTTCTGATCCCAGCCCATGTGGCGCGTTTCAAAGTCGCCGTTGAGCAGGCGAAAGGCGCCAAAGGGCGAGGTCAGTTCGCTATCGAGCGGCAATTCGAATCCCTGCGCGTCCCACATGGGCTCGGCGATGAAGTCTTCGAGGACCGACATTATTTCTCCAACGGCATTTCGTTCTGATGCCTTCGACGCCGTCGAGGCGGCGCCACCGGTGAGCTCGAAGTTCTGCACGATGAAATTGCCAGGCCTCACCCGCAAGCGTCGGTGGAAGGTTGTACCACCCGTATTGCGCTGCGCATGCACGAGCAATTGATGCGTACCCGGCACACTGTCAACGTTTGCGACGATGAGCGCGTACCAGGCGTCGCCGGCTACATGAAAGAAGGGGATGTCTTTGTGGCGGAAGTCCGCGCGCGCGCCGCCGATATCATCGCCGGTCAAACGCAGCAAACCAAGTCCGCCCTGGGTCAAGGACGGAAAGTAATATTCCAATCGAAGATCAGCTTCAATCTGCACCGACGCGGGCATGGGCCGCGGTTCCAGCTGAAAGATCGGCCCCGTTTCATCCTGTGCCGACGCGCCGAGTGCGAGCAGGCAAATGAGCAGTGCGGCAAGAGGACGAAATACAAGCATTTATTGCAGCGCCTTCGACCAGACGATTGGGTGGCGGTGATGCTACCATCTTAACCGGAGACGCAACGATTCGGAAGAAGACGACCGGGGTTCAGCGTTCTCAGATGCAGGCTCCATCCAGGCGCCAATTCACTTAGCGCCCTCTGGATTCTCGATCGTGTCCGTGGTTAAGCCCCTCTTCAGCGCCGAGCGCATCTCCGCCAGATGATGCCGCTCGTGGGCGCCGCATGCGCCGACCGCGCCAGTCAAATCATAATCGACGAAGAAGGGGGTGCTGAAGGACATCGCCATTCGATCGACAGGATAGGCCAACACCACGCCCCGCAGTTGGTCGCGAACGCGCGCCCACTCGCGCAGCAATTCATGCCAACTGCAATCCGCCCGCTCGCGCCGGCGCAATTCGTAAAGCGCGGACGCGTCTTTCTGCCCGCGCAGGTCAACGCTGAATTCGGCGCCTTCAAGCGCGCGCTGCATGGCGGTGATCATGTCCGCTTCCAGCGCCGTCAGGTGAATAACAAGGTCGCGCGCCGTCCAATCTGAGCCTTCGTGCACCGTCAGGTCCGGCGGTATCGTCTCGACGAGGTCCAGCGCCGCCGCCCGGCCTTGATCCAAAGCCGCGATGAGCTCTCTTTTGACGCGCGGGAAGTCGTTCATTCTGGACGCCTCCTGCACCTATCTTAACCCAAAAGCGGCAGCACCGGGTTTCATTGCTCGAATTTCAGCGGGAATCATCGCTATAGCGAGAAGCCTCAAAGTTGGCAGATCATGTAGGGGCGACCGGCGGTCAGTGTCTACGCGACCTATCAGGTCGCCCGCCTTTCTACACTTGCGTGTTCGGGCGACTAGGTAAGTCGCCCCTACAGCCTTGCGCGGCGAGCGCATTCGCCAGTCGCCCTTCCTGTCTCGACCGCGCGCCGACGGGGATTCGCGCCCTGCGATTCTCCGCTGAATTGTTATACTCTTGCCACACAACCATCGAGCAAGGACGTAAATCACATGACCGCCATCGACAACCGGCGCATCCTGAATTACCTGCGGGAACATACGGACGACATGATCGCCGACTTGAAGCGCCTGATCGCCCTGGAATCGCCCACTTCATACAAACCGGCCGTCGATACGCTGGGGGCGGCGCTGGCGGAGGAATTGCGCGGCTTGGGCGGCGCAGTGGAAGTCATCCCCAAAGCCGAGGTCGGCGATGTGCTGCGCGCTCGCTGGAGCCCGGGCGCAGGCGGCATCGTGATCATGAGCCACATGGACACAGTCTGGGATGTGGGCACGGTGGCGGGCCGTCCAACGCGCATCGATGGCGATCGGCTTTATGGCGTCGGCGCGATGGATATGAAAGGCGGCATCGTCATCGCGCTTTGGGCATTGCGCGCGCTGCGGGCGCTGGACCTCTTCCCCGAAGGACCCATCACCTACCTGCTCAATTCTGACGAAGAAACCGGCAGCAAGCATTCCAGTGGCGAGATTGAGCAGGAGGCGCTGGCGCACAATGTCGTCTTCGTGACCGAGCCGCCCCAGGATGGCGCTTACAAGACGCAGCGCAAGGGCGTTAGTCAATATACGATCACGGCGAAGGGCCGGGCGGCGCATTCGGGCGCCGATCACGAACATGGCGTCAACGCGATTGAGGAGATCGCCCATCAGGTGATCGCGGTGGAAGCGATGACCGATTACGAAATCGGCACGACAGCCAACGTCGGCGTCATCAGCGGCGGCACCCGCCCCAACGTCGTACCAGCGGAAGCGCGAGTCGAGATTAATGTCCGCGCCTGGACGCGCGTCAACCAGCAAGCGATTCACGAGAAAATGATGCGCTTGAAGGCGGTGAACCCGGAAGCGGAAATCATTGTCGAGGGCGGCGTCGGCGTGCCGCCGATGGAGCGCAGCCCGGAGATCGCGGCGCTCTTCGCGCGGGCGCAGGCGCTGGCGGCGGAGATGGGCATCGCGCTTGAAGAAGGGAGAACCGGCGGCGGCTCAGATGGCAATAAGACAGCCGCGCTGGGCGTGCCCACGCTGGATGGTATGGGCATGGTCGGCGAAGGCGGGCACGCGATCAACGAATACGGCGAAATTTCGTCGCTGCCTGAGCGGGCGGCGATCATGGCGGCGATGCTGCGGGAGCGGCTTTAAGTGGGCGGGACAGTGAAACCCGGATAACTAGAGACTGACCAACAGTGTCAGTGGCGACCAAAAGCCCTTTCACCGTCAAATGTAGGCGGCGGGCTTAATGAGAAGCGCGAAGCAATGCGAGATAAAATCAAAATAAGCCACGAACAGATTATTGCGCGCGCCCTCGATCAAAGTTTCTATCGCGGACTATCCCTGTATGAGAGCGGCGCGATTTTCCTGCCCGCGCGCCGCGGCAATCAACTGAGCGCAATGTGCGTCGGCTCGTCTTCCGCAGCCTATCGTGTGACGGCAACTTTCGATGAGTCTGGCCATTTAACGACGCATTGCACTTGTCCCTATGATTGGGGCGGCGATTGCAAGCACATCGTCGCCTTGCTGCTCACTTATGTATTAGAGCCGGAAGTGTTCAGAGCGGGCGAAGAGCTGCGCGAAGAGCTTATGTTGCTCGAAAAGGAAGACCTGGTCAACATAGTTGAGCAGATGATAACTCGATATACGGGACTCGACGACATCGTCGAACACATGATAAGCGAAACCCGGAACGACTACTAAACGATGCGGATACTGAATTGGAATACAGAATTCGTAAGTCCGCGCGCGAAATCGGACAAATTTGAGATTATTCGCGCAACAATCGCAGGCTACAACGCGGATGTCATTTGCCTGACCGAAGCCTATCCGGAGACCATGCCTGATGGCGGTTACCTAATCAAGAGCAATGAATCGGGGCGGGTCAAAGCGGAAGCGGGTGGCGCGCGCAAAGTACTGCTTTGGAGTCGCAATGCATGGTCAGACGTTGACTTAATCGGATCGCCTGGACTGCCGGCAGGCCGATTCATTAGCGCGACAACGATAGCGGACGGCGTGAAATGGCGATTTGCCGGCATGTGTATTCCTTATTTCGGCTATCGCATGAGCAAGAAGCATTGGGGCGATGAGGCTTTACGACCATGGCAGGGCGCCGAGATATACCTGGATATACTCCGAAGCGAGGTTCTGCCGCAAGATCGATTCCGAAAGCGAACCATTCTGCTTGGCGACTACAACTTGCATATTCCGCCTGGCAAAGCTTCGCGCCAGACGAAGGCTGTGAGCCAGAGGTGCGAATCGACCTTCGCCGGCTGGGAGATACCAACCGCAGGAGAGATTAACGATCCGGTATTGGACAAGCGCTTCATCGACCATGTCGCATTGAGCAAAGACATCGAGTCGAGATCAATGCGCTTCATTAGTCGTATTGCCGAAGACGGCACGGTCCTCAGCGACCACAACGGCGTCGTCATTGATGTGGCGCCGATTTAAGTAGAAAGCTCAGAGATGCCACTAACATCGCCTTATGCGCAATCGAACCCGCCTCCGCCACCTTGAGCGTAGCAGACATAACGAGAAAGGAATGAATCATGTGTGGACGCTACACCTTGACTGCCGACGCTGATTCGATTCAGCTCGCCTTCAATCTCGCCAGCGTCGATGGCTACGAATTGCCGCGTTACAATATTGCGCCCTCACAGCAGTTGGCTGTCATTACTGATCGTGACCCGCAAGCCCTCTCCTATATGAAATGGGGGCTAGTCCCATCTTGGGCGAAAGACCCAAAGATCGGCAACCGAATGATCAACGCGCGCTCGGAAACGGCGGCGGAGAAGCCATCGTTTCGGACTGCCTTTAAGAAACGCCGCTGCTTGATCCCCGCCGACGGCTACTATGAGTGGCAAAAACGGGGCAAAAAGAAGATCCCGACCTTTATTCAGCATGCCGAGCGCGATCTTTTCGCCTTCGCCGGTTTATGGGAGAGCTGGAAGCAACCTGACGAATCCTGGTTGCATACCTGCGCGATTTTAACCACCGAAGCCAATGAAAAACTGAGTCCCATTCATCATCGCATGGCGGTGATTATCGAGCCCGAGGACTATGAATTGTGGCTGGCGCCGCGTGAACTCGTTCCCGATGAATGGCGGCCCCTGATGTTGGGACCGAGACCTGAGCAGCTGAAGTTCCACGAGGTATCGACAGCTGTCAACAGCCCGGCAAACGACAATCCGACGCTCGTGCTCCCCAATGAGGCAGCGAACCAGCAAAGCCTGCTCTGAAGCATGCTTCGATCATGGCGAACACCGAATCGCTCCCGCAATTGCCATTCGACGGCGGCTGAAGTAGCAGACTGTCTTGGATCAACAGCCGGATAATCTCGGCAAGTAAACTCGCAGCAGGCTTTCGCCGCCACCGCCGAATCGCTAATTGCATGCTTGTTTGGCGAACCCGCGGGTCGCCCGCCTTCCGCTGCCGCGCCGCTCATTTGATCAATCCCTTCTGGCGCGCAAGGAGCGGGCTTGTCATTTTGTGCCAGCTTGAATGATTCTTTTCGCCGCCGCCGAGCAACTGTGGTGAAAAGCGAGTCGCGCGACCATATCGACACCCTTGCTCAGAACACTTGTGCTAGTCTTGCTTCGGACGGAAAGAGATTCCCATACGCGGACGGATTGCCTGCCGTTCCCGTTATCAGCCGGATGGCGAGTTGTGGGGGTCTCTTCTGTCTTTGGTAGCAGAGCA
Source organism: Chloroflexota bacterium (assembly GCA_026707665.1). GTDB lineage: Bacteria > Chloroflexota > Anaerolineae > Aggregatilineales > Phototrophicaceae > UBA6055. Next base: position 39,843 of record JAPOWK010000107.1, on the reverse strand, counting down.
AACGATGAAGGACAGAATTCGGATGAGCCGACGTTATTCCCTCAAGACCAAGATCAGCGCACTGAACGATATTGAAGAGCACGATGGCGATGTGGCGCGCGTGGCCGAGTTTCTGGAGATTCCAGCGCGAACGCTGGGACGGTGGCTGCATGAAGAAGACGAATTGCGCAGCAGGCATCGCAAGAAGCGAAGTCGTCAGCGTGAGCGACTGACCATCGACTTGCAGTTCGAGATGCTGGAGCGGAGCAAGTCAATATTGGCGCGTATGGACGAAGACAGGCTGGCGAAAGCGCCGCTGAATCAACTGGCGACGGCGCTCGGCAGTCTGGTAAGCCAGGCATTGAAATTGGAGGAGGTGATTGAAGACATTGATGACGAAGAAGAAGAGCAAGTCGTCCGATTCGAATTCTACTACGACGGTGAGGTGCAGGATGCCCCACCTTGGGCAGGAGCTGGTGTTGGAACACCCCGCGCGGTTCAGGGTGGTCGCCTGCGGGAGGCGCTGGGGCAAAACCGAGCTGGGCAAAACGGCGCTTCTGCTGCGAACGGCTTGGGACAAGAAGCGCGGCTGGTGGTTGGCGCCGACGGTGATGATGGCGAGCCAGGTCTGGCGCGATCTGAAAGCGAGCCTGCGATACTCGCCGGACGTCCGCATCAGCGAGAGCGAGAGGCGCATTGACATCGCCGGCGGCGGCATGATCGCGGTTCGCAGCGCCCACCATCCGGACAATCTGCGCGGCGAAGGCTTGGACTTGGCGGTGTTGGACGAAGCAGCCTTCATGGAGCCGCGCGTCTGGCCCGAGATTGTGCGCCCGATGCTGGCAAGCACACAGGGCGGCGCGCTCTTCCTCAGTACACCCTTTGGCCGCAACTGGTTTTGGGACCTGTACCGCCTGGGCATGGACGATGAAGTCCCGGAATGGAAGTCTTTTCAATTCTCCACCGAATCGAACCCCATGATTGCGCGCGAAGAACTGGCAAGCATCCGCCAGCAGACAACCGATCAAGTTTGGCGCACCGAATACCTGGCGCAATTCAACGATGACAGCGGGCAGGTCTTCCGCGGCATACGCGCCGCCGTCATCCCCGGGCGGGTTGCGGCGCCGGAAGCGGGGCACGTTTATATCGCCGGCGTCGATTGGGGGCGGCAGCACGATTACACCGTCATCGCCGTTATCGATGCGACGGCGCGGCGGATGGTCGCCCTGGATCGCTTCAACAATATCGGCTGGAGCTTGCAGCGCGGCCGGCTGAAGGCGATGGCGGCAGCCTGGCGGACCCAGCTGATCTGGGCCGAAGCCAACAGCATCGGCGCGCCCAACATCGAAGCGCTGCAAGAAGAAGGCTTGCCCATGCGCAGCTTCCTCACCACATCAAAGAGCAAGTCGCCTCTGATTGAATCGCTGGCGCTGGCGATTGAGCGCGGCATCATCGGGCTGCTGGATGATCCTGCCCTGCTGGGCGAGCTGGCGAGCTTCTCGCTGGAGCGCCTGCCCGGCGGCGGTTATCGCTATGGCGCGCCGCCCGGCACTCATGACGACACCGTCATCGCGACCGCCCTCGCCTGGTACGGTGTAGAAAACGGCAGCATCGGCTTTGATTTTGCTTGATGCGCCAACTATCCCAATCTGTAAGGCTTGTCCGGTACTGGCACCTGCTATCGCGCCAGTTACACCCCATCCCCCCAACCCCCTTCCCCAGCAAGCTAAGGAAGGGGGAGCACTCTTGGAGCGCGCACAGAACTACGGGTTTCCGACTGTCACGGCGCCGAATATCCCAATTCTGCCGTCGAGTCACTCTTCCCTAGTTCACTGGGGAAGGGCCGGGGATGGGGTAAGACGTACGGAAAACAAGCTTTCTGCAGTACCGGACAAGCCTTGTAGGGGCGACCCTTGGGTCGCCCGCCGTTCATGCGTCACATCGAGGGTGAGCCACAGTCGCCCCTACAGCACGCTGGTGTGGCGGCGACGGGATAGAAAAGCGCGGGCAAGCATGAAATTAGCCTCCCCCCATTGCTATGGGTCACGTAGGGCGCGTGGGGCGCGTGGGGCGCGTGGACACAGCCCGCCGACACAGCCCGCCGACGCAGACCGCCGACATCGACCTTCGGGGAGACGAGGGGACTTGACGGCGAGACTGGTTGCCGCAGCTGCACGGCGCCATAGTCAAATGTGGAGATTGCTCACGACTTGTGCTAGATTCCCTTGGGGTGTACAGCGGACGAAGGAACGTCACATGCGCAACATACGATGCCTGATCGCGCTTTTCTGCCTGACTGTCTCACTTGCGGTCACTGCCCAAGCCCCGCACGCCCAGGAAACTATCTCTCTCACGCGCGCAGACGCCGTCCTCGCCGCCGACTACTACGCCGCTGACGCTGAGGCCCCGGTCATCCTGCTTCTGCACATGCTCAACAGCAAGCGCGCCGCCTGGGACCCGCTGATCCCGGACTTGCGCGCCGCCGGTTACGCCCTGCTCAACATTGACATGCGCGGGCACGGCGACTCCGGTGGGACGCGCGAATGGGAGGCAGCGATCGATGACGTGACCGAGGGCTGGGTCGAATGGTTGAGCGAAAATGGGCATCTCGGCGACGGGGGACTGGCTATCATCGGCGGCAGCATCGGCGCCAATGTCGCGCTCATCAGTTGCGCCCGAGTGGAGATTTGCCGCGGCGCCATCGCTCTCTCGCCCGGGCTGGATTATCGCGGCGTCAAACCGGAGTCGGCGCTGGTCGATGGCTTGGCCGACCGGGCTGCGCTGCTGGTCGCGGCGCAGAATGACGCGAGCAGTTCAGCCGCCATCCGCCAGATGTTTTTGAAGGCCAAGGGCGATGTTTCCGCCCGGCTGTATCGCGGTCGCGCCCATGGCACGCGCCTCTTCGATTCGGATTACGAAAGCGTCAGCGCTCTGATTATGGGCTGGCTCACGGAGCATCTTACTACTGACCTGCGCTAAGACGATGAAGGCACAATAATGTTCTTTGAAGATTTTCAGATGCGCGAATTACAGATTCGCACGCAAGCTCCCCTTCCCTAGCTCGCTGGACGCCCCCCGACGAACGGGGGGGATTTATGGGGGGAACAGGGGCTGGGGGATGGGGTCGACAATGCGGAATTCCTTGGTATGCACAACCCCACATCGCTGGCACTGATTCGACAAGAAAGGAAACAACCATGAACTTCGACCTGGCATCGGTAGACTACATCCTGGAGACGACGCGCAGCGTGCGCAAACGGCTGGACTTGGCCCGTCCCGTCGATCGCGCCACCGTGGAGCGCTGCCTGGAAATCGCGATTCAAGCGCCGTCCGGCAGCAATCGGCAAGGCTGGAAATGGCTGATCGTCACTGATGCGGCAAAGAAAGCGAAAATCGCCCAATACTACAAAGACTCCTGGTACGCCTACGCGGGCGTGGCGACGCGCTCGGCGCCCGGGGAAGAGCCTTCGGCGCAGATGCAGCGCGTCGTCAGCTCGGCGCGTTACCTGGCCGATCACATGCACGAGGTGCCGATGATGATCTTCCCCACCGTGCAGGGGCGGGCGAACGACGCCAGCCCGGCCGCCAACGCCGGCATGTACGGCTCGATCATCCCGGCCGCCTGGTCGCTGATGCTGGCGCTGCGGGCGCGCGGCATCGGCTCAGCCTGGACGACGCTGCATCTCAGCTATGAGAGAGAATGCAACGAAATCCTGGGCATACCCGACGATTTCACGACGGCTGCCCTGCTGCCAGCCGCCTATTTCACGGGTGAGACCTTCCAAAAGGCCGACCGCGTGCCCGCCAAGGAATTGACGTACTGGGAAACCTGGGGCGCCTAGAGACAGCCCGTCGGGCGCGTAGGTCGCGTGGACACAGACCTTCGACACTGCCCGCCGGGCGCGTAGGTCGCGTAGGTCGCTGGGGGGTGGGGCAGAACTTCTGCGCACATGTCACAATGCCAATCACGCCTCGAAGCCGCGCCTGGAGGTCAAGGCGCTCGCTGCGCCAATGCTTGCAGTTCCCTGATTCGGCTGTATAGTAAGATTAAGGTCAACGAATGGGAAGCTTGACGGCCGGGCATGGCGCAGGACCAGGCAGACGCGATCCGCCGCTATTACGAGACCGACAGAAACCTGCGCGTACTTGAAGAGACGCAGGCAAAATACTCCTTTCCTCGCGTAGACTTCGTGCGTTGGACCCTGGATACCATCGACTGGGCCGGCGACGAAGTCATCCTTGATATCGGCGCGGGCCGCGGCAGCCATTATGCCTGTCTAATGCAAGAGCAGCCGAACGTCACCTATTTCGCGCTGGATCTATCGCCGAATCTGCTGCGCTGTCACCCCTGCGCCGCCGACCGCCTGGCGCTGGGCGATGCGATGCGGCTGCCCTACCACAACGACAGCTTCGACATCGTGATGGCGAATCACGTGCTTTATCATCTGGCCGATATAGATACGGGCTTGGCCGAAATCAAGCGTGTGCTCAAGCCCGACGGACGTGTGCTGGCGGCGACCGACAGCCTGCAAAACATCCCGCAATTGCAGATGCTCATCCACCGCGCGAATGTTTTCCTGAGCGACAACGGCGTCAAAGTGAAGCCGCCGACGCTGCCTTGCGACGCCTTCGCCCTGGAAAACGGCACCCGCATCCTGGCGCGGCATTTCTACGCTGTCGTCCGCCACGACTTGCCCTGCCAGCTCAAATTCGACGATATCGAGCCGGCGATGGAATATCTCGAAAGCATGCGCGATCTGTGGCAAGGCGGGCTGCCAGAGGATGTCGATTGGGAGCACATGATGATGGTGGTGCGGCGCGACATGACACAATTGCTGCAGCTTGGCGGCAGTCTGGAAATCGACCTGGCGGTCGGCGCGCTGGTCGCCAGCGACTGCGGCGGTTTCATCGGTGACTTCGTCAGCCGCAATCATGCCTAAGTCGCCGATTGGTGGCGCATCTTTTTCACAGCTGATAATCTCCAAGCTATGTCCGTTTTGTCCTTCGGCGAACTCCTGATCGACTTTGTCGCCCTGGAAATGGGCGTGACCGTCGGCGATGCCTCCGCCTTTGTCAAGGCGCCGGGCGGCGCGCCCGCCAACGTTGCCGCCGCCGTTGCGCGCCTGGGCTATCCCAGCGCCTTCATGGGGCAAGTGGGTGATGACCCCTTCGGCCGCTACCTGGCTGGCGTGCTGGCGGCGGAGAGCGTCGATATCCGTGGACTCACCTATTCGAGCGAGGCGCGCACGGCGCTGGCTTTCGTCTCCAACACCGCTGATGGCGACCGCAGCTTCATGTTCTACCGCCATCCCTCAGCGGACATGCTAATGAAGCCCGCCGATGTCGATACCGCCCTGATTGACGCTAGCGATGTCTTTCATTATGGCAGCATCACTTTCATCCGCGAGCCGGCCGCTTCCGCCCTGCGGCTGGCGCTGGAGCGGGCTCAATCGCGCGGCAAATTCATCTCCTACGATCCCAACCTGCGCCTGCCGCTTTGGGATAGCGCCGAGGCCGCCAAAGCCGGCATGCTTTCGGGCTTGGAGACGGCCAATCTGCTGAAGATCAGTGACGAGGAACTGGAATTTCTGACCGGCGGCGCCGATGTCCGCCCGCTGTGGCGCGATTCTCTGGAGATGATCTGCGTCACTTACGGGGCGAGGGGCGCGGTCGCCCATCTCAGGGACGGAACCCGCGTTGAACATGATGGCTACGCGGTCAAAGCGACTGATACGACCGGCGCCGGCGATGCCTTCGTGGCGGCAATGCTGATCGGCATCTTGGAGAATCGGGGCGACTGGCGGGCGCGGCTGCCCGAGATCCTCGATTTCGCCAACGCCGTCGGGGCGTTGACATGCCTGCAGAAGGGCGCGATTCCCTCCTTGCCGACGATGGCGGCGGCGCGTGCATTTCAGTCGGAACGAGGTTAGCCGGCCTGCGACGGATTCCATGTATTCGGTGGTAATAGTGATCGCGCATTGGGATTCTGATAGGCGAGCGGCGCAAGCGGATTCCGCTCACTTGTCGACAGGAAAGGCGTCTGCGACTTGTGGAAAGAGATTGAGGCGGGCTTCAGCCGTTTGGGCAATTCAAACGGCCTAGTTGATTGGATATTGCCAATTGGCTTTCGAAACGGATTTTGACTTGTAGAATGAACAGTAAGGTAAATGCATGAGGCTTGGTTGGTCGGTATTATGCAGGGATTATGGCAGGCTAGTCGATGGATCAGTGGTACTGCACAAAGTGTTTGCGGATACGACACTTGCGCTGTCTCTGCCACGTCCGGGACCAGTTGTTGTTCCGTTAAGTTCACCATTCGCGCTAGTTTCATATTGGTATAACGTGTCAGACGCTGAATCCAGAATATACCCTGCGGTCTTGCGAGTATCGGCGCCGGGAGACAACAGAATCATAGGTGAAATGCAATTCGAGGTTGATCTGCCTCAGTCAAACAGTAGCTTCGTTACTTTTCAGTTTCGAAGATTCAGATATATTGTAGATGGATTATATGAGTTTCAGATTGAAGTGCCCGAATTTGGAGATTGGGAGGTCACATCCCACAATATCGTAAACATTGTCGGAAATGTGTCATGAAATCTGAGGATCGGAAAGCATAGCATGAGAGAAAACAATACGGCCGTGACCAAAACGCCCATGAAAGAGTATATAGTGGACGGCGACAAAATTTACCCCAAACCGGCGCCCCCATCTCCCGCGAATACGCCAGCCGTTACAAAACCCGCCAATCGTCCGACAGACCCGGGTAAGTTGAGTTCTCCTGGGAAAGACAAACAAAAGGGTTGAATCTGACTCTTCAGTCGAGGAGTCTTTGTTTGCCTGTAGCAAACGCTGCAAGGTGCAGTCCATGGCGGCGGCGCGGGCATTTCAACGAAGTCGCACTAAACAGTATTAGATGGTAGGGGCGACCGGCGGGCGGTGTCGGCGGTTACACCCCATCCCCCCAACCCCCTTCCCGTAGGTCTATGTCTACGTGACCCAGCAAGCTAAGGAAGGGGGAGCACTTCTGTCGCGCGCTCGGAACTACGGGTTTCTGACTGTCACGGCGTCGAATATCCCAATTCCGCCGTCAAATCACCCTTCCCTAGTTCACTGGGGAAGGGCCGGGGATGGGGTAAAATGTACGGATAACAGGCTTTCTGCAGTACCGGACAAGCCTTACATAAGCCGTTTTGACGGGAGGTCTCATGACGCAACCAAATATCATCCTCATCCTTGCTGACGACTTGGGCTATTCCGATATCGGCTGCTACGGCTCCGAGATTGCGACGCCCCATCTCGATCGGCTGGCTGCCGGCGGCGCGCGCTTCTCGCAGATGTACAGCTTCGCACGCTGCTGCCCGTCGCGGGCGGCGTTGCTGACGGGTCTGCATCCGCATCAAGCCGGTGTGGGCCACATGGTGATGAACCGCGGCACGCGCGCTTATCAAGGCTACTTGCGCGATGACGCGGTGACGATCGCTGAAGTGCTGAGAGGCGCCGGTTACCGCACCTTGATGTCGGGCAAGTGGCATACCGGCGGCCAAATGCTGGCGCAGGAACCGGAGACCTGGAAGCCCGGCACGGAAGGTTTCCCAACGCCGCAGCAGCGCGGATTCGACCGCTTCTATGGCACGCTTGTCGGCGCGGGCAGCTTCTTCTTCCCCCATGCGCTGACTGAAGATGGAGAATTCGTTCACGATTATCCCGACGATTTCTATTACACCGATGCCATCAGCGACAGAGCGATTGACATGATTGACGAAGCGCATGGCGATGATACGCCCTTCTTCCTGCACGTGGCTTACACCGCGCCCCATTGGCCTCTGCACGCCCCGCCCGAAGACATCGCCAAATACGAAGGCGCTTATCGCAGCGGCTGGGATGCTGTCCGGCAGAACCGGCACGAAGAGCTCAACAGCCTGAGCTTGCTCGATCCGGCCTGGCGCATATCGCCGCGCGATGCCGATTCGCATCCATGGGAAACGGCGCGCAACCCTGATTGGGAAGACCTGCGCATGGCAACCTACGCCGCGATGATTGATCGCATGGATCAGGGCATCGGGCGCATTCTGGCGAAGCTGGACGCGCTCTCCATCACCGATGATACGTTGATCATCTTCTTGTCGGATAATGGCGGCTGCGCTGAATTCATGGCGGAAGACGGCTGGCGCGATCACCGCTCTTACGTGTCAACCCTGCCCGATGGCGGGTCGGTAAAAATCGGCAACCGCGTCGACCTGCGGCCTGGTCCAGCCGATACCTTCATGAGTTACGATTTGCCCTGGGCGAACGCCTCCAATTCGCCCTTCCGGCTATACAAACATTGGGTGCACGAGGGCGGCATCTCGTCGCCTTGCATCGTGCACTATCCGGCCATGGTCGAAGCCGAGACCGTCTGCCACAGTCCGATTCAGTTCATTGATGTGCTGCCGACTTTCGCTGAGCTAGCCGGAGCCGCTTATCCGAGCGAGTTCAATGGGAATTCGATTCAGCCGTTCGAAGGGCAGAGTTTTCTGCCGGCGCTGCAGGGCGCGGATTGGCGGCGCGAGAAGCCGCTCTACTGGGAACACGAAGGCAACCGCGCTGTCCGCATTGGCGAGTGGAAGCTTGTCAGCAAGCACCCCGGTGATTGGGAACTCTACAATATGATCGAAGATCGCACCGAGTTGAATGACCTCAGCGCGCGCGAGGGCGAGCGGGTCGCGATGATGAGCGGGCTCTACGACGCCTGGGCAGCGCGCTGCGAAGTGCGCGAGTGGCCACTGTAATAAGGCATTTGCAACGGAGGCGCAGAGGCTAGAACGGCCTTGAGCAGGAAGCGCGAACGAAGGGTCGCGCGTTGGCAGTTAGGGCCGTGAGTCCGCGGCGGAGGAGTGGGTTGGAGTACCCGGTACTCACACAGAAGTAAGATCTTGCGTAACGCCAACTACGGAATCGGAGCGTACGCGAGTGGATACCAAACACTAACGTTAAGTGACACTCCGTCTGGACAGCGGCAACACATCGTACCTGTTTTTCAACGAACTTAGTGTTGGACACTGAAGCATTGGTCGGCCCTCTGGTCGGATATCCCTTTGCTAATTGATGAAGAAGAAAGAAACTATCAGAATTTTGTGGGTCCTATGATTATCGATAGTGGGGACACAGTTGCATATGCGCCAAAGTAGGGTTTCCTGCCCTTGAACAAGTCCGCAAGCGTCGCTTCCTTCCGCTTATCGAGCCTCGCCCGTTGCAAGTTGCGAATATTCGCATCAATATAGTATTTCACCTCTTGACTGATTGGCTCTGTATTGGTGGCCGAATTAAGAAACACTGTCATTTGTCTCCCCCTTCCTCCCGGCCCGCCCCAGCAGATAGAGCAGCAACACCACAATCAGCCCCGCAATCGCCAGCTTGTCCCAGGGCGAGAGCTCGCGCGGCGGCGGCGTATTGGAGATGACGCGAATCAGATGCGGCATGTCTTTGTCGCTGTGGCGATAGAGCAGGCGCTGTTCATCGCGCAGAGTCTCATACTCGCCATCGCTGACCTCGACGCGGCAGCCAGCGGGAAACTGCGAATTGGGCACGAAAATCTCGGTCGGCTCGGTGATTGCGCTGTCGTGGCGGAAGCTAAAGGTGAAGAGCCCGCGCTTGCGGTCAAAGCGCATATTCAGCGGTCGGCCCGCGACTCTCTTGGCGTAAGGACGGACGACTGCGCTCAAGGCTCTTCCTCCAGAATCGATATCGCTCGGGTCGCTTTGCTGGTCGCGACTGAAGATGGAAAGATCTTCGCCGTTCCAGCCATCGCCGCGTTCGTTGCTGTTGTCTGGACTGTAATTCCAGATCGTGTAATTCAAGAGATGATCATCGAGGGCGCGGAGATTGTAATCCAGGGCGTCCGCCTGCATTGAGAAATCGCCGCTGCGGTAGGCGTCGGCGCCGTTCAAGTCGATCGGCGCGCCGAACTCGCCGATGACGATCGGCACATCGCCCAGCGCCTCGTCAGCGAAATGGCGAAAGCGGCCAATTTGATCGCTGAAATAATTGCGGATGTCAGCCTCGCCGATCAGCGGGCGCATGCTGAACAAGTCGAAGTTGAGATGCGGGTTGAATCGGCGGGTGAATAGCGTCATGCCATCGTAGAAATGGGGCGCGTAGACCAGCTTGCAGGCTTCGTCAAGGCGAGGTGGCGGCGCGAAGGGCTCGGCTTCGAGGAAGATATGCGCTTCCGGCATGACGTCGTGGATGCCTTTGGCGAAGCGCTCGATGAAGGGCGCCAGGAAGTCCTGGGTGAAATTGGCGCGGGCGAAATGCCCCGGGCGCAGCAGGCGCGGCTGACCGTCTTTGCCTACATCCCAAATGCCCTGCGCGCGCCAGACATCGGCGCAATCGTCGCGCCAGACGGTCGCGCCCTGCGGATCAATGCGCACTCCCTCGACCTTCAAGGGCGGCAGGCTGGGCAGGGGCGAGCCGAAATCGGAAGGCTCCTGCGCGAAGCCATTGGCGAGGAAGATGGCTTGCGCCGGTGTCGGCATCACGCCGCGCTGAAAGGGCAAATGATCCAGCGCGCGCAAATCCGGCACGCCAATCAGACCGTAGTGCGGCTCGTTCATCGTGTCAAAGCCGAGCACGTTGGGCAAGTGCCGAACCCGCCTCGCCACCTCAGCGAATGCACTCAAGTAGCGCTCTTGCAGATAATCCTGAATATTCAGCCCGTCAACCAGCAGCTGCGGCGCGTAGGTCCGCCCGCCGAAGAAGAGGGTGAACATGGTGAAGGCGGCGAAACGATAATAGTTGTTCGCCCAGAGCATGTGGGGAAAATCATCCGGCTGTTCTTGATGCAGCAGCGCGGCGCCGGTCTGATGGAAGCGCTCGACATCCAGGCCAGCCGCCTCGAAGGTCCAGGCAGGCGCGCCATCACCGCCGGAAAAGCGACTCCAGACATCTTGGTGCGGGTCTATGAAGAGGTCAATCTCGTACTCTAGCGCTTTTTCGAGCACGGCTTCCAGGTAATCGAGATATGCCTCATCGTAGACGCCGGGTCCCTCGTGCTCGACCGCTTCCCACGGGACAAGGAAGCGCAAAAAGTCCAGCCCCCAATGCTTGAGGCGGCTGAAGTGTTCATCGGCTTCTTCCAGCGGGAAGGGGCGACCGATGAAGGATACCTTGCGCTTCTCGGCCAGGTTATCCGGCAGGTGGGTGGCGCCGGGCGGCTCGGTCGGGACTTTGCTGCTCCCGCTCAAATTGACGCCGTGCAGGATGCGGGTGCGCCCGGTGTCGTCGATGAACCAGCGTCCGCGGGTGGTAAGTGGCATGGGGGGTGTCCTGTTGGTCGGTGCCGTGGGGGGATTATAGCAGAGATTGTCGCCGCTTTTCTCTGTGCGCTCTGTGACCTTTTATTGATGAACTTCCCTTCATCGAGAACTGTAGGGGCGTTTCGTGAAACGCGTTAAGGCAATTGAAAAATATTTCCGCGGGCGTCTCGGCGAGACGCCCCTACAATGTTTCAATTTCTGCTCAACTCGTGAGGAATTATATTTTGGGCCTCCGTGGCGGAACCCTAAACCGCCGGCCAGGGCCGATTCGGTCCGGCGCCCGGCTGCGGAAAGAGCCCCTCCGCCAGCAGGCGATCGACGCGGTATTCGAGCATGCGCATTTCAATCGGCGACAGCAACTCGGACATGCCGCGCGTGTAGTCGTCGTTCGCATCGCCCAGCCGCGCGCAGAGTTGGCGCAAATCCGCGAGGATTGCTGCGGGAATCGGCAGGCCGGCGAAATCCCAGATCACCGTGCGCAGCTTCTCGCTGGCGTTGAAGGTCAAGCCGTGGTCGATGCCCCAGAGCCGTCCGTCCTCGTCGACCAGGCAATGCCCGCCTTTGCGGTCGGCATTGTTGGCGATGGCGTCGAAGACAGCCATGCGCTCGAGCTGGGGCAGCAATTCCGGATTATCGAAAGTGTAGTAGTGGTCTTCCGGATCGTGATCGATGAAGAGCTGCACCGAGCCGATGCCACGAGTGCCAGCGCGCAGGAGGGTGGGCGGCACCAGATTCCATCCCAGAGCCTGCGCGGTCAGATAGGCGGCGGTCTCGCGATTGCAGAGCGTGCCATCGGGAAAATCCCAGAGCGGTCGCTCGCCGCGGCGAGGTTTGTAAATCGCCATCAGCCGGACGCCGGCGCGCGCGAGATTGACCAGGAATGTATAGTTGGAGCCCCAGCGCATCAAGCCGACTTCTTCGTCCATCTCGCCCCCTTCAAGCACGGCGATGGCTTCGTCCAGGGGGATGCAGACCGGTTCATCGAGGGTGCGAGCGGTGTAGACGCGGGTGACGCTCATGGCGGCTGACCAGGCTAGTGAAGGCGCTGCAAGTATTGTAGCTTGCCGGGAAGCGCGGACGCAAGCAGGCGAAGGCGCGGGGAATCAGGCGCTCGGCTGCACGCTGCGATAGACGTCAGCCAGACGGAGCGTGCAGCCGAGCGGTTCCATCTCAATCACGTCTGCCAGGTTAAAGAATTGCCGCAGGTGCCAGCCACTCTCGCTGCGTGTGTACCATTCCGCGAAGACGCGCTCCTGATCGAGAATCAGGTATCCCTGTATGCTGGGCACAGCGCCGTAAAATGCGACTTTATCTACATGATCGTATGAGAGCGAGGATGGGGAAGTCACCTCGACGACGACTGTTGGGTTTAGCAATATCACTTGCTTGTCGTCGCCATAAACCGGCTCGCCGCGGACCACGCTCACATCGGGAAAGAGATACCTGCTTTCATCGATACTGACGCGCATCTGACTGCCGAATATGAAGCAGTCTCGGTCTTCCAGGGCAACGACTAGCGCAGCTGTTGTTTGTGCGACGACCAGGTTGTGAGGTCCGCTTCCTCCGGGCATCGGTATGAGTTCTCCGTCGATGAATTCGTGTTGAATTTCGCTCGCTTCGTCAAATGCCAGGTACTCTTCGACTGTCATTTGTCGCGTTTCTATCGCCATAGTCTTGCCTCCTTCGCGCTCAATTCGCTTCGGATCCTAAGCGCCCAGGTTCACGCTGCGATAGATATCTGTAAGCCGGAGTGTGCAGCCGAGCGGTTCCAATTCAATCTCGTCGGCGAGATCGGAGAATTGCCGCAGGTGCCAGCCGCTTTCGCTGCGTGTGTACCACTCTGCAAAAACACGGTCCTGATTGAGAATCAGGTATCCCGCTATGCTGGGCACAGCGCCATAAAATGCGACTTTATCTACATGATCGTATGAGAGCGAGGATGGGGAAGTCACCTCGACGACGACTGTTGGGTTTAGCAATATCACTTGCTTGTCGTCGCCATAAACCGGCTCGCCGCGGACCACGCTCACATCGGGAAAGAGATACCTGCTTTCATCGATACTGACGCGCATCTGACTGCCGAATATGAAGCAGTCTCGGTCTTCCAGGGCAACGACTAGCGCAGCTGTTGTTTGTGCGACGACCAGGTTGTGAGGTCCGCTTCCTCCGGGCATCGGTATGAGTTCTCCGTCGATGAATTCGTGTTGAATTTCGCTCGCTTCGTCAAATGCCAGGTACTCTTCGACTGTCATTTGTCGCGTTTCTATCGCCATTGTCTTGCCTCCATCGCGCTCAAATCGCTTCGGATCCTAAGCGCCCAGATTCACGCTGCGATAGACGTCTTCCAGCCGGAGTGTGCAGCCGAGCGGCTCCAGCTCAATCTCGTCAGCCAAGTTGGAGAATTGCCGCAAATGCCAGCCGCTCTCGCTGCGCGTGTACCATTGGGCGAAGACGCGTTCCTGATCGAGAATCAGGTATCCCTGTATGCTGGGCACGGCGCCGTATAGCTCGACTTTGCGCACGCGGTCGCGCTCGAACGATGAGGGAGATATCACTTCGACCACAACAGCGGGGTTGAGCAAGGTGGTCGTCCCGTGGTCCGTTTCTGCCTCCCCACAGACCGCCGTTAAGTCCGGATAAACGTAACGCGTGGGGCTGAGGCCGACGCGCATGTGGCTGGTATGAAGCCGACAGTCGGAGCCAATCAATTGCGGGAAAAGCGCGCCAGTCAAGTTCATGATAAGTGTGTCGTGATTCAATGTGCCACCCGGCATGGGGAAAATCTCTCCGTCAATGTATTCGTGTTTGATCTCGCTCTCGGCTTCCAGCGCGAGATACTGTTCCACAGTGAGTTGCTGGATTTCTATCGCCATTTGTCGATCTCGCTTAGCAATCTCTGTTTCCCCGGTACCGCTGGTCAGCGCTCGTGCAACTGAGGAGCGCGCTCAATCTGTTACGCCCAATAGAAAATGATCCGCCCATTTTGCTTGGCGTCGGGGCGGCCCGACTTTACCGTATCCATGGTGTGCAAGCTCAGGGCGCGCATCTGCTCGCGCGTGCACCACATGCGAACGACCTGCGGCTCGCCATCGGCGCCTTCAAACAGGTTGTAAGCCGCCTGTTCTTCGTTATCGTCCAGGTCGTCGACATCGACATCCTCGTCGATTTCACTTGGGTCTTGCGGCACAAATTCCTGGGCGACAAGGATGATCTTGTTGTCGTTCGGTTCGTAGGCCAAGCCCATCTGTGAAATGCGGAACATCGGCTCAATCGGTTCGCGCAGCGCCATATCCAGTTTGCTGAAATCGGCTTCGGTCGTCGTGTTGTCCTGCTCGTCGATATCATCCAACAATTCGGCAATGGCGGAAGACAGCGCATGCGCCTGCTCTTTTTCAATTGTGAAAGAGACGAGGCGGTTATCCTGCCCGGCTTGCAGGTGGAAGGTGCGCTTGCCCTTGGGACCGATGGTGCCGATCGTGACAAAGTCAACCGGATTGAGTTCGATTACATTTCCCATTGTTTCCTCCATCTACAAGCATTGTAAAGGCAACCTGTAGAATGAGTCTCTCGCTGTCCCGGCGCCGTCATTCGCCCCGGTCCGACACCGCATCGGGCGTTTGCCGCGCTTTTTTCAGTTCCAGCAGATGGGCGATATCGTTCATGCCGATGATGAAAGGCCGACTGTGCCCCAGATGCAGTGTGCTAATGGAAGCCGGCGAGATCACAATCCGCTGAAAAACATCCAGGTGCATGCCCAGGTAATGAGCGAGCGCCAATTTGATCAGATCGGCGTGAAAGACCAGCGCGATCATCCGCTCGGGATGGTCACGCGCGAGCGCTTCGATCGCGTTGACGATTCGCACTTGTACACCGTGCAAGGTCTCGCCATTGGGGAAGCGGGCGCGCGATGGATACTCCTGCACCACCGCCCACATCTTGCGCCGCTGCAGCTCGCTGATCTTCTTGCCCTGCCAAGCCCCGTATTCGACTTCAGTAATCTCTGGATGCGCCTCGACGGCCAATTGCGGATGATGTTTGATGATGGCGGCGGCAGTCTCCATAGTGCGTTCCATCGGGCTGGAGTAGACGCGGTGGAGCGGCGCTTCCGCCAGACGCCGGCCCAAGGCTTCCGCCTGCGCCAAACCTTCATCGTTGAGATGCACGCCCGCCATCCGCCCCGCCAGTTTGCCCGTCTTCACGAAGTCATTCACGGCATGTCGGATGAGTAGGATTGTCGTCATGGACAGGGCTCTTGTGGCGCGTTGGGTTGCGCCAAATGATAACATAATCGCGGTGGGCTCGGCTAGTCAACTTGCGTGGGCCGCATGGTGAACATCCTGGATTCCGCTTTCCTACCCCTCCCCCGGCCCCACCTCGAAGCATCACGGGGCGCGTAGACACCGCCCCGCCCGAGGGGAGCTACTGTAGACCGGTTGATTTCACGCCTAACTTGGTTTTGTTGCGAGTTTGTATTTGCGGCGTGAAGCCCTCGCGCAGACGGAAATCACCGCTCGCTGCGTATCAGCCCAAGGTCGCGTGTAGATAAGGCAGCGCCAACGAACTGGAGTAAACAGCGCATGAAATTCGCCATCAACTATTCACCGCAAGCGGAAAAATTATGGCGCGAGGGGCACATTCAGGTCGATCTCTTCAAATGTCCGGATTGGCCCGACCTGGTCGCGCAAGTGGGCGCGATCCATGATGTTTACGCGCATTGCGCGCTCATCACCTGGCGCGGTGACCTGGACAATGTCGACTTTGATCTGCTGCAGCGCTGGCTGGATACCACCGAGACGCTTGTCATCAATACGCATTTCGCGCTGGCGAAATCCGATTTCGCGCCCGCCAGCCGAATTACGCCGGAAGCGGTCGTGGAAAAGGCTACGCGCGTCTTGTCACCACTGTGCGAGCGCTTCGGCGCCGAGAAGATCGTCATCGAGAATTTGCCCTATCCCGCGCCCGCGGCCAGCTGGGAAGAAAGCCCGTTGCCCGAAGTCGTAGATCCGGCTGTCATTTCCGAAGTTGTCCACCGGACCGGCTGTGGTTTGCTTTTGGATATCGCCCATGCCATCCGCGCTTGCGAAGGCAGCGGACGCGCGGACGTCAAAGCCTATCTGAACGCGCTGCCGGTGCATGCCCTGCGCGAGTTGCATGTCGTCGGCATTTTGCCCGAGCCGGACGACGAAGGCATTCGCCACGATCACTTCGCCATGACGGAGGCCGACTGGGCAATGACCGAATGGGCGCTGGAGCAAATCCGCGCCGGCGCCTGGCGCGAGCCGGAGACCATGGCTTTCGAGTACGGCGGCGTCGGCGACCGCTTCGCCTGGCGTAGCGACTCGGCTGTCATCGCCGAGCAGGCGCCCCGCCTGTATCAATTGGCCAAGTCGGTGTGAGGCGCCGTCAAATGGCACGTCGCAGGGGCGAGCCACCGGCTCGCCCGCCGGCGCCCATTTTCCACCCCATCCCCGGCCCTTCCCGTAGCGCAGTGTCTACGCGCGCCAGTGAACTAGGGAAGGGTGACTCGTAGGCGGAACTGGAGAATCCAGGTGCGGTATCTGTGAGACAATTGCGCATTTGTATTCCCGGCGAAACGCTCCCCCTTCCTTAGCTTGCTGGCGCGCGTAGACACTGCACTACGGGAAGGGGGTTGGGGGGATGGGGTTTAACGCTGATGTTCGCCAAGTCCTCAAAACTCGCTATGGCATTGCCAGCGAATTGATGATAAAGTAGGCGCGCAACGTGGTACAAGGAAGACATGAGAGTCTTTTCCACAATGGTGCAGTGGGTATGCACCCATCAGTCCCCGAGAGCGCAAAACCTGCGGCGAAGCGCCCCCACCGATCGTGTGGCGGCTTTGGCGTCCGCTGACCTCTTGTAAAGGCTGTAGCAGCGACCCGGTTTATCGTTTCTCTAGCAGGAGTAAGCAGAAGATGTCTGAAGAACGTTCGCAAGGTACTGTCAAGTGGTTCAACGCCGAGAAGGGTTATGGCTTCATC
Source organism: Chloroflexota bacterium (assembly GCA_026707665.1). Classification (GTDB taxonomy): domain Bacteria; phylum Chloroflexota; class Anaerolineae; order Aggregatilineales; family Phototrophicaceae; genus UBA6055. The sequence continues at coordinate 22,571 of JAPOWK010000107.1, read as the reverse complement.
TCCCAGGAAGATGGCGATGATCTGTTTGTACATTACAGCGAGATCCAGGGAACCGGCTACCGCAGCCTCGACGAGGGCGCGCGTGTTGAATTCCTAATCACCGAAGGCCGCAAGGGCAAGCAAGCCAGCGCTGTGGCCGTGCTCGACTAATTCCGACCAACCAATTCAAATATCGAGCCCGTCTCATTTGAGGCGGGCTTCTTGCTTTCTTGCAGAGCCTCTATTCTGGCGGGCTGCTCGTCGGGCGGCGAACCGATTTTGGCTAGTTGGGCGAACAGGCCCGCCCGTTCAACTGGCGCATATTTTTGGGCGACTCACAGAGTCGCCCCTACGGGTGTCGTGACCTTGCGGGCGCGCCAGAATCGCTATTTTCGGCGCGATTCGACGAACTCGATCGCCGTCAGCAGATGCTCCAACCCCAAGCTACGATCGCCCTTCAAGTGCAAGCGGATCGCCCGCCGCCCATGATTGTGCAGCGCGCGCAGGTCGCCGGCGGCTTGCGCGGCGAAGAGCGTGCCAAAGCTGAAGTCCATCCCGGGTACCGCCAGATCGGGCGCGGTGTCCGCGGTCAGCTGCCAGAAGATACCATTGTCTCCCCCACCCTTGTGATACTGCCCGGTGCTATGCAGATAGCGCGGTCCGTAGCCGATGGTCACGGCGCGTTTGGTCACGTGGCGCAGGCGCCGCTGGATGTGCGCGATCAGCCGCTCTTCCTCAGGACTAGGGTTGAAGTAGATCAGGAAGGCGAAGTAATCGCCGGCGCGCGAGGCGGCCATCTGCGCGGCGATGACTTGAACGGCGTCTTCCCCATGGAAGCCATGTTGAAGACAGAGCTCGCGCAGCGGCGCAAGCGTGACCGAATCAGCGTAGACTTCCACTCCCTCGCCAGTCATTACCGGCGTTTCCACCGGTAAGCCGCCATGCTCTCGGTAGCTGTGCAGCAGCGCTTGCGTGGCCTCTTTGGCTTCGGTGACATTGGGCTCGTCGAAGGGGTTCACTTCCAGCAGCGCGCCGGCGATGGCGGTCGCAAATTCCCAGCGGAAGAATTCGCCGGCTACGGCAAGCTTGTCGGCGATGCGGATGGTGACGCGCGGGTGCCCGGCTTCGCGCAACGCGCGGATCGCGGCGTCCATTGCGGCGACATCGGCGTCGTTGTCCAGGCGCAGATAGATGAAGAGGCGGTCGCTGACATAATCATGGGGCAAGCCGACGGAGGCGCCAACCACCGGCAGCGCGCCCTTCCCTTCTTTGCCCAGGCTCTCGGCCAGCAGTTGCTCGGCCCAATTGCCAAAACTGCGCAGCGACTCGGTGGTGTAGATGGTGACCTTGTCGCGCCCCTCTTTCGCCAGCGCCCCAATCACCGCGCCCAGCAACAAACCCGGGTGATAGCTCGAGGGGATGCTCTCGCGATTGGCCGCACGCATCGTATCGGCGCTCGCCCACAAGCCGTCGAGATCGAGCCCGACCAGCGCAGCGGGAACCATGCCGAAGTAACTGAGCGCGCTGTAGCGCCCGCCGATGTCGGCCGGGTTGAGGAAGATATCTCGCAATCCCGCTTTCCGCGCGATGGATTCCAGATCGGATCCGGGATCGGTTATGGCGATGAATTGATCAGCCGCGCCGCCGGTCCGCTCCCAGAAATAATGATCGAGCGCCAGGGTCTCGATGGTGCCGCCCGATTTGCTAGCGACGACAAAGAGGGTATTTTCCAGTTGGATCTGCGCCTCAACCCCCCGAATCCGCGCCGGGTCAGTGCTGTCGAGAACGATCAGCGCGGGAAAACCCGGCTGCGGTCCGAAAGTATTCGCCAGCACTTCGGGCGCCAGCGAACTGCCGCCCATGCCCAGCAGAACCACATGCTCAAAGCGCCCGCCGCGCATGCCGTCTCGCAGAGCCGCCAGCCGCTCGCGATCGATAGTCGATTCAAAGTCGAGCCAGCCAAGCCGGTCAACGATCTTCTTGATTGTCGCCGCCCCCGCCTTCCAGAGGCTGCCGTCTTTATTCCAGAGGCGCGGATTGGCGAAGTCGGCGTCCAAGCCCGCGATCGCCTCGTCCACAGCGCTGTGATAAATGCCCAGCGCCAGCTTGGTGCGCTCGATTATGCCGCTGCGAAGGAGCGTCCGCTTGGCCGCCACTTGCGAGATCAAGGTCTCGAAGCTGTCGATGAAGGCGTCCACGCCATCCTCCTGTAAGCGAGAAGTGACCTGTCCCATGTCGATGCCCGCTTCCGCCAGCCGGTCCAGCACCTCGTCCGGCGGCAGAAATTGACCGCTCTCCTGAGTGACCGTCTCGGCGACGGTACCGTGATCCTTGAATGCGGACAGGGTCGCCGGCGGCAGTGTATTCACCGTGTGCGGACCGATCAGGTTATCGACATAGAGCGTATCAGGATAGGTGGGGTTCTTGGTGCTGGTCGATGCCCAGAGCGGGCGCTGCGCCAGCGCCCCCGCCTCCCGCAGCGCCTCAAATCGTTCTCCCTGGAAGATGCGCTGGAAGGACTTGTATGCCATCTTGGCATTGGCGATGGCCGTCTGGCCTAGCAGCACGCGGTTGGCGGCGATCCGCGCGGTGTCTTGCCGCAGCTGCGCCGCCCGGATATTGTTCTCCAGCATCTGATCAACCATGCTGTCGATACGGCTGAGGAAAAAGCTGGCCACCGAGGCCACCCGCGTCACATCTTCGCCAGTAGACAGGCGCCGCTCCAGCCCGCGGATGAAGGCTTCCGCCACCCGCTCATAATTGTTGATGGCGAAGATTAGCGTCACATTGACATTGATGCCGGCGGCGATCGTGGACTCGATAGCGGGGATGCCCTCGGGCGTCGCCGGAATCTTGATCATCAAGTTGGGTCGCCCGACCGTTTCGAAAAGTCGCCTGGCTTCGTCAATCGTGCCCTGCGTATCGCGAGCCAGCAAGGGCGACACCTCGAGGCTGACGTAGCCGTCACCGCCGGCCGCGCGCTCATAGATGGGGCGGAAGAGGTCGGTTGCGTTTTGGATATCCTCAATCGCCAGCGCTTCATAGATGTCTTGCGCTTCCAGATCGAGCATGGTCATGATGTCGTCGTCATAAGTATCGGAATCGCCGATCGCCTTCTGGAAGATAGACGGGTTGGAGGTGACGCCGAGGACGCCTTCTTCATCAATGCGGCGCTGCAAATCGCCGTTCTCCAAATCATCGCGATGGATGTAATCGAGCCAGGCGCTCTGCCCGAACTTCTGAATTTCCAGCAGGGGATTGCTCATCAAGGACTCCCGATATTGCTCATGTGATTGCTAGAATCGCCATTTTAACAGACAATGCCATTTCACTACAGAGGCACGGTAAACAGGGGCAATGTGAAACTGCGCGGTCCAGGCAGCAGATCGGCCATTTGTAGAAGAGTTTCAAAGCACTTTAGCCGAGTTCGACAAATGCGCGTTTCCTACAAATCCTAGTATACGGAATTTCGGCTGTGGTAGATTACTGTTGCGGATAACGAACTGTGCGATGGGACGATTCCTCATGCAAATTTCATGGGTATTACTGGCGGAAAATGTAGCGGTGAATGAAGAGGCTCAGAGGATGGACATACTTGGTGAATTCCACCGAGTAGTTGTCGACCAGTTCCCTTACTCGCTACCTAGATTTTATATCGTATGTCGAGCGAAAGCAGACACCCGCAGTCATTCGACCATGCCGTATAAACTGACTTTGCGCAGGCCCTCAGATGAGTTGGTTGAACTCCACAATGGTGATGTATCGGTGACAGTGCCCCCAAATGTCGGTCGCGTCGTAGGCACTTTGATCGCGGACATCCAAGATCTCGAAATCAAAAGCCAGGGAAGCCATACAATCACTGCGCAACTCGGTGATAGTGAACATAACGCGGACTTCATCGTAGTGCCTCGACGGAACGTCATTAATGACGCGCAAGAGTAGAAGGCGCAAAGCGACCAGGCAGCTCAACAAGGTCAAAGCTCTAGTTCGCGATTGCTCTAGCAGAGAAGTCGTCGACTTATACCGGTTGCATGACTTCGAAATCGTGAATCGTTCGAACCACGATATGGCGGAGCACAACAGTTATCCACACAACTTCCCTATCCCAAGGCATAAGATGCTATCTCCGGGCGTTGTACGCAAGGCAATCAAACATATTGAAGAATTTCGAGGAAGTTGCTATTATGATTATGATTGATTCAAAAGGGGTTGGCGGTGAGTGACGCGCTGCTTGCGGTGGCTCGGAGTTTGGCTGGCAGACCGTATCATATCGAAATTGAATGCGAACCTGGTGAACTGTCCCCGGAAGTCCCTAGATACACGGCCAGCGTAAGAGAAATGCCATACTGTGTGGCACAAGGGTTTACAGAAACGGAAGCTCGTAAAGAGATCAGTTCGGTGCTAATTGACTATATCCTCTCCTTGTTAACCCGCGACATAGACGTTCCAGCGCCTGAGATTAAGCCTTGCGAAAATGGATCGGATTACACGGTTCAATGGCTATGGGAGGGTTGCTTTGTCTATGCAAACGAATCCTTCCTAGAGCAGTTTGTATCTCCGAGTAGACCCCTACGGACGTTCATCTACGCACACTCAGTATAAACTGTGCAAGACTACATGATTCGTGCGGCATGTTGACTACTAGGCTGCCGTGAATGGCTGCTAATGAATGTAGTCGTCGTAGTAGCCTATCCCCCCTGCCGCTCCATGCGCCGGATCGACACCAGCACCAGCAGCGCCGTGACCGATAGATAAACCAGCGCCAACAGCACCCAGGGCGACAGAATCGGAATGGACGCGCCGTTGCTCGCGAGGGTGACGCGCATCGTCACCAGTTGCTGATGATCGATCAGCATTTGCTGCGAGCGCAGGGTAGCCATGATTGGATTCAGCCCCGTCGCGATCATATCGAGGTAGATGGTCGCCGCTTCAACAGTCGGATTGTCGGTGAAGCGGTTGGTGAAATTGTTGACGACATTGCCGTAGGCGTTTTGGAAGAGAATTAAAGCGACCAGCGGCAAGCCAACGGTGATGGCAATGGCGACGGTATAGGAGCGGATGGTCGCCGCCAGCGTGCGCTCGGTGATGGATGAGATAAACATACCGAAGGCGCCCAGCGCAATCGCCGAAACCAGCAGCACCAGCAGCGCCAGAATCAACTCCGCCTCGCTGACGCCGCCAAATAGAAAGGCGATGCTCTGCAAGGGTATCGCCGAGAGCAGCAGCAGCACGATATAACCCAGCGCCGACTGCATCTTGCCAACGACGAATGTCGCTTTGGTGATCAACGTCGTCTGCAAGAGGTCGTAGGTCTTGCGTTCACGCTCGGTGGTGATGGCGCCGGCGGTCAAGGCGGGCACGATGAAGATGATCAGCATGAGCTCAATGAAGAGCACGCCGATGAAAAGCTCGCGCCCCAAATCGCCAGTGACGACCACGCCGCCGGTCGGCACGCGCAGCAGATACAGCAGAATCGTGAAGAAGCTCATCAACGTCAAGAAGATGGAGATAATGGCGAAGCCACGGACGCCGCGCATGCGCCCGCGCAGTTCCTTGACCATCACCGGATTCAAGCGGAAGGCGCGCAAATCCCCGATGGTCAGCAAGCCAACCGCGACCAGCGGCGCCATCGCCAGCAGCGCCGGCGTGAAGCCAAAGACGAGCAGCGCCGCCAGATTCGCCGCGGTCAGCAGCCAGGCGGTGAAGACGGTCCACAACTCCTGCGCCATAATCACCGCCGCCAGCACCAGCAGTATCGCCGCGTTCGCCGCGATGCCGGCGAAGACCAGCAAGGCGGCCGTATCGGCGTCGATATAGAAGCGGCTTAGCGCCGCCTCTTGCAGCGAGGCGAAGACGGTCGCATCCCGGCTGCCGGCGTGAATCGCGATGCCGATCACGATGCAAGCCGCGATGAAGTTGAGGAGCGCACCCCAGAACATGATGAGCGAGCTGCGGCGCAGCAGCCGTTCGCGCGGGGTCATCAACTCGGGCGGGATGCGATCCCAGGCGACGCCCTCGGGCACGTTGTCGCCGAAGAGACTGCTGATCAGGCGGTAGAGTTTTTTCAGGAATTCGAGCATTGGTCGTCAACTAAACTTCAGTTACGAATGAATTAAATGGTCGTCCCAAAAATCGGCATCGGGCTCGCCTCTCGTTTAGTCACGGCGCCAGACTTCAAAGTAATTCTGCGAGCGGTAGATGCAGACGTTGAATTCCATAAAGAAATTGATTTGGCCAAATATGACCGGCGTATCATCCGCACGAGTCCATGCGACTGCCAAATGAACTGGATTTGATCCGGTCAAAGAGACGTTTCTCATCCACACCGATGCCGCGCGAGCTTCGTGCTGAGCAAGCGCGCCGGTGAGCTTCAGTTCAACAACATGCTCTTCCCAAACCATTCCTAGCGCCAAGCCGTAGACGTACGGCAGGACATTGATGGTTGATCCCGTATCAATAAGACCCTCACACGAAATTGAGCGATTACCGTGGCTGAAAACCACAGGCAGACGCGGCATTAGCTGACCTGAATCGGATTGAGACGCAGCAAACGCAAATCTTGCCATTACCTGATTTCCGGTTGGCTTTCCCTTTCTTCTGTATCCAACATCAGCTGCAATTGTCGCGCCGCCGCGTCGCTGCCAAACGGTGTGTAGATTTCATAGGCAGAACTGACCAGCTTAAGGTCATCAATCAGTAACTGAACAAGCCTAAGCTTATCTTGCTCGTCTAGCTCCTTAACCTGTTGCAGCAATTTATCTGAGAGCATTGTAGTGTCCTTTCGCCCGTCAGCAGCAAACCCAATTATACGCGACGATCCGCCAGTTTTCATTAGTCGGCTGCAAAGTCGAGGACCACTTCCAGCGGCATCTCTTCCGGCTTGGCCGCCGGCGAGTAACTCTGAATCACCGGCGGGATGCGCAGACGCCCGTCCTCCATGAGCTTAGCCCAGCTCGCGCTGCAGGAATCGTCTAGCGTGACAAGAGCGACCTCATCGAGGAATGCCTTGTCATCTTCATCGAGGTTTGGCGCTTTTTCGGTCATGCCCCAAGAGTCCCAACAGAGCATCTCATGCCCATTGAGCGCTGCCAAATCCAGCAAAGTTTCCCCGACCACGAATTCCCAGCCACACAATGTAGATTCCGACCCAAGCCCGAAGCGCTCTGGATCGGCTTGACCGGCGCGACACATCAGCCAGCCGGCGCCGCCGCGAATGAACTGATCCGCCGGCACATCATGAGGGTTAAACTCGACTTTCCACATGTCAATCTCGTATGATCCCAATTCACTATCGACACCGACCCAACGAGCGCCGTTCCAATACTCGACGATGACATGATCGCAGAAATATCCGGGCTCGAAATAGGCTGATGCGCCGTAGCGAGCGCGGGCTGGGATGCCCTTGTGTCGGAGGATCGAGACGGTTAACGCGGTGTGATCGCGGCAACAGCCCACAAGACGGTTTTCACTGCCCCGCGATTCGGTCAAGGGGCGGTCATCCAATTCGAGAATGCGATCGAGCATGACCGAAAGGTAGCGACAATCGATTTCTCCAATGCGGTCGGCTGGCGGGTTAGGACCAAGGGTGGCGTAATGGACGATCAAGTCTCGCGCGATGCGGCAGATTTCACCGATGTCACTCGGCAGGGCATCGTAAAGGCGCGCATGTGGACCGGGATCGGTGAAGGCGCTCTGCTGCCGATAGTATTCGAGATTGGACACGGGCTTATGCCTCCCTTTCACATCTGTGGTCAAGCGTTGGATATGCCATCGTGTACTTGAGGCTTATAGTAACATCGCCCGCCGTCGCGCCAGCTCGTCGATCACCAGGCGGTCGGCTTTGCCGAAGCTGTAATCCGCCAACTGCGCGTCAACCACCCAAGCCCAAGCCCGCACGCCCAGCGCCTGCGGCTCATCATGTGGCGGCAGGGCGCCGCGATAGCGACAGTCGAAAGCGTGAAGCGTGATCTTGAAATGGGTGAAAGCGTGGTCAACCACGGCGAACAAGCCAACCACCTCCACCGCGATCGCCATTTCCTCGCGCAGCTCGCGCTGGAGACAGTCGGCGAGGGTCTCGCCCGCTTCGACCTTGCCGCCGGGGAATTCCCACAAGCCGCCCAGCAAGCCATCCAATGGGCGCTGCGCGATCAAGAGGCGCTCTTGGTCATCGCGGATTAAGCCCGCGGTCACATCATAATGCGGCGTCGGCGGCCGCTTGGCGCGCCGAGGCCGCTGGCTTTGCGTGCCAGCCGACCAGGCGCGGCAATGTGACCGAATGGGGCAAAGCTCACAGCGCGGATTCTGCGGGCGACAGACGCGCTGGCCTAACTCCATCAGCGCCTGATTGTAGACGCCCGCGTCTCCCGCCGGCAGCCAATCGTCGGCGACGCGCCACAATTTCTCCCGCGTCGCTGATTGACTGATGTCCTCATCCAAGTCCAGCAGGCGGGCGAATACGCGGATCACATTGCCATCAAGAACCGGTACCGGGCGCCCGAAGGCGATGCTGGCGATGGCGCCAGCGCTATAGGGTCCGATGCCGGGCAGCTCGCGCAATGCTTGGACATCCGATGGCAACTGGCCGCCGTGTTCGCTCACGATGATGTGGGCGGCGCGATGCAGATTGCGGGCGCGGCTGTAATATCCCAAGCCCTCCCAAAGCTTCAACACATCATGCAGGGGCGCGGCCGCCAGCGCCTCGATAGTGGGAAATGCGCCGATAAAACGCTCGTAATAGGGGATGACCGCTTTCACTCGCGTCTGCTGGAGCATGATCTCGGACAGCCAGACCTGATAGGGGCTTGGGTCGCGGCGCCAGGGAAGGTCGGCGCGCTTCTGTAGATACCAAATCAGAAGTTGTTCAGCGAAGGGAGCGGCCATCGCTCACAGCAAGGTAAGGGCGTACCGATACACGTCGAGCGCCGCATCAAGCTGCCCTTGCCGCATCAAGGCATCGCCCAAGACGCGATGCGCCGACGGATTGTGACGGAACCGGTCTTGCGCAATCAATCCGCGCATATCGCTGATCACCCAATCGAGACCGGCGTTGGTGCGCAAGAGCGTCTCGTAATCCGCCAGGGCGGCGGGCAAGTCGTTCGCGTCGACCTTGCCGCGCGCCGAATTGATCGCGGCCGCCAGACCGGGCGGCGGTGGCTTTGCGGGCGCGGCGTCCGGACCTAGGAAGGGAATCGCCTCCGGTTGCGTGGCTCTGCCGCCACCGGCTGCGATCGTGCGCAGGCGACTGCGATACCAGGCTTCCAGATCTACTTGCTGATCTTGCAGTACGAAGGCTCGGGTCAAACCATCAACAGCCGGCCTGTCCGCTTCCGGCTCAGCGATAACGGCATCCGCGTCGCTCCCGCCCAGGTCATCCGCCGGCGCCGGCTCGACACTTTCCGGCACGGGCGCCATCGACTGGGTGCTGTATTCTTCGCTCTCGCGGTCATCCATGCCCAATATCGATTCGAGCACGGTGGCGGATTTATCCAGGCGCTGCGTATACAGGCTCTCGTCTTCGAGGTCATCAAGCGTCTCATCGTCTTCGTAGGCGTCGTCAAAGTCGTCGCCAGCTTCGGCGCCGCTCGGCTCGCTATCGGCCGGGGTGGGGAGTTGTGGCCCGGCGTTTCGCCTGCTCAAGCTGTCGAGCCATTCCAGGGGATCTTCCTGCGCGCCCTGGGCGAGCAACTCGTCGAGGTTTTCGGGTGGTGGCGCTGGCGGGCGATAATCGGTGATTTCGGGCAATTCTTCTTCGGTTTCAGCGGCGCTGATTTCCGCCAGCCAAGCCATCGCCTCGGCATCAAGCGGGCTTCGCTCGCCGTCTATAAAGCGAGCCAGGTCGACCGGCGTCTCCTCGTCCGCATTTTCGAAATTGTCACCGACCGGGATTTCGTCCTCGGCAATCTGCTCCTGCGCCGGGGGGCCCGCATTCGTGTCATCCAGCCAAGCCGCCCAATCTTCATCGACCTCGTCGGCCGCGTTCTCCGGCTCGCCCCGCCCTTCCACGTCGGCGGGGTCATCCATGATCTCCGAAGCGGAAGCGCCCTGCATCTTCGTCAGCTCCTCCAGCCACTCGATGAGTTCTTCCTGCGACATGGAGTCGAAATCGGGCAATTCCGGGTCTTCAAACATGTTCTCGGTAATTCCAGGTTCGCTATGTCGGAAAGCGATATGCGATGGTTGGCGCGGCGACCGACTCAGACGCCGATACATGTTGGTGGCGCGACGGGCGACTCTCAGAGTTGCGCCTACAGCGTTGTGCTTTGCCGGGCAGTCGAGCGGGCGCCGATACCGCTTGTATGACGACTGTAAAACGGATGTTGATTATAGCGTCGATTGGTTGCCGGCGCGATTGCGCTTTGAATCATCGTCATCGGCGTCATCCCCCGGCAGGCTGTCGTAATTGAGCCAAGCCGGCGGCGGCTCCCCTTCTTGCTTCGCGTCTGCGATTAAGTCGTCGCCCAGACCGATGTCGCTGAAATCGATGTCAGCGCCCGCGTCCTGCTTCTCATCAACCGCTTTTTCAAAGTCGAAATTGGCATCATCGACGCCAAGCGCATCATATCTGAGTTCGTCCGCATCTTCATCCAGCGTGATGGCGATGGTCTTCTCCGTTGGCGATTCCAAATCGAAATAATCGTCCCAGTCTAGGCTTTCCAGGCTCAACCGCTGTGTGTCCTCATCAAGGCTGATCGCGTCCAGTTTATCCGTCGGCGTGTCAAAATTGAAATAGTCATCAAAGGTGAGGTTTTCCAGGTCGAGCGCGTCAATGTCCTCGTCGAGGCTGAGGGCGGTCAAGCCCGTCGCCACAGCAGGATTCGCGCCCGAGCGCTCTTGCATGGTCGTCAGCCAGATTGGCTGAATGCTGAAGCGGAAATAGGGCGTCTTCGCAACTTCGTCTGGGTCAACCGCTTTCATCTGGCCTGTCTCTTCCTCGACCAGATCGCTGACCCAGGCGAATTCTTTGCCCGGCGATGACATCGGGCGCGCATACTCGTTTACGTCGCCGGTCGCGGCATCATTCTCGCGATCCAGCCCGGGCACAACCGCATTCAACCAGCCCGGCGCGCTGTCGAAGCCGCCGACTTCTTCCACGAAGTCAGCCAATTGATCGGGATCATCCAAGCCCCAGGCGCGCGCCCGCTCCTCGACCGAGGTCTCCGGGCGATCGCTAGCGGCCGGCGCTTCTTCATCCGCCGCGACCGAGAGGATGCCCAGTTCATCATCATCCAGTTCGTTCGGGTCGTCTCGCAGCCAATCGACATAAGGGTCATCGTCGTCGTCATCGCCCAATTCAGCGCCCCAACCCTCGATGAGCTCGGCGTTGCGCTGGTTGAGGTCCTCGTCGCTGGCGCTGAGCAGCGACTCGCCGCCCCCCGCCGCTTCATCGTCCAGCCAGGTATCGCCCGCTGGAGAATGCAGCAGTTCGTCCTCGAGATCCAGCGAGCGCTTGCCGGATTCGTCGCCTGACCGATCCGGCTCAACGGTGAGCCAGTCTTCAATATCGCTCATGTGCAGCGGCTCGGTGTCGGAATCGAGCTTGAGCAGGTTCTGCAACTGCTCGTCGCCGCCGAAGAGGTCCAGGTCGCCGTCGCCATTTTGGTCAATTGTTTCGCGCATCGCGGCTGACAGCCAGGGCGCGCCGCCGCCTTCGTCCTCCGCCCCGGCTTTCACCCATTCGCGCTCAAAATCATCGAGATACTCCAGCGAATCGTCATTCTTGTCAAGCGCCAGGCTGCCGCCCTGGATTTCTGCCATCCAGTCGCCGTCTTCTTCCGAGGAGTCGAGCCGCTCCAGCAAGTCGGCCAGGTCGTCATCCAACTCAGCGCGCTCGTCGTCCGTTTCGGACCCGGCTCGCTGGTCGTCAGCGACGCTGGCATGCGCGACAAACTCGACCACGTCATCACCGTCGTCGAATAGCCGCCGGTCGTCGTCCTCGACTGGTTCGGGCGGGGCTGCTTCCAGGAAGCCTTGCTCTTCCATTGAGGACAGCAGCGCTTCCGTCTCATCGGCTTCCGGCTCCGCCTCGCTGACCGCAGCCACCGGTTCGCCGATCACCAATTCGCTGAACAAGGCTTCAATCTGCTCGTCGGAGAGCAAATCGTCGAGCCCCTCGGTGACCGCTTCTTCAATCGGCGCGGGCTCTTGGTCGTCAATCCCTAGGAGCGCGCCCAATCCGCCACTGCCATCGTCGCTATCCACCGCCTCAGCGCCGGATTCGCCCAGGGTGTCCAGCCATTCGGGGTTGACCATCTCGCTCCCGCGCTGAGCAACGGCGCTGTAATCAAGGCGTTCCAGCTTCAGCAGATCATCGGGCGCTTCTTCGCCGGTCGCCATCTGATGCGCCAGATAGGGGTCAAGATCGTTGAGGCGCTCGAGATAAAACTGCGCATCGGACGGGCGCTGCTCCGTCAGCCAGAGCTCGGTCATGATGCGATTGGCGTCGATCGCGTATGGCAGGCGATCGAGGATGTCGAGCGCGGTTTCGGCGGCGTCCATGCGTTGACCATCCAGCCAGAGCGCCCGCGCCCGCATAAGCTGCAGGTCAATGCGCTGCGGGCTGCTTTCCAGCGCCGTCGCCAGCGTATCCAGCGCCTCGGTCAGCAGATTGCCGCGGATCTGCTGCTGCGCCAGGGCGGCGGCGGTCAGCTGCAAGCGATCGACTTCTTCGTGACGATGGGCGCGATAGAGCTCGCGGACAAGCCCAATGGTCTCCTGATCGCTCGGCTTCTGGTCCAGCGCCCGTTCGGCATGCCAGATGGCGCGGTCATATTCGCCCAGGTTTTGGAAGACGCGCGCCAATTGCGAATGCGTAGGGAAATCTTGCGGCCGCGCCCCCAAAGCCCGGCGAAGCACGCTGCCGGCTTCCTCCCAGCGCTCGCTCGCGGCAAGCGCGTCGCCCAACTGTTGATAGGCGCGCAGATTCTTGGGCTGGGACTTGAGGATGTGGCGGGCATGCGCGATGACCTCATTGTAGCGGTGCTCGCTCAACAGGTTCTCAAGCTCGTTTTGATAGGCGCGCAAGCTAATCTCTGCCATAGGGTCCTGCTTGCTCTGTTCGGTAGGCAAATTTGCGTCCAGTATAGCATGGTTGCTTGGATGGCGTATGCTATCCCGCTGCGATCGGCGCTGCCGGTCGCCTTCGCAGTTTTTCGTCTAAACAAAATCGCGCATCCCGTCTTCAAATTCGTCTTGGTCACCATCACGCAGGGCGTAAAGCGCCTGAATCAGCGCGTAGTTGCCGCAGTAAAAGCGCGCCCGCCGCAAGCCGGACCGCAGCGCCGGATAGTGGCAGAAGACCCGCTCGACGAAAGACTCGCCATAACTCGCGATCAAAGCGCCCAGGTCCTGCGCCGGATCGCCAGGTCCGCAGAAGCCGAAGTCGATGACACCGCTTATGCGCCCCTTATGAAAAAGTAAGTTGCCGGTCCCGAAGTCGCCATGAATCAGGCATTCGTCATAGCGCCACATGTCAGTGTCATTCAGCGCTGTTTCGAAGTTCCGTTCTACCGCTTCGCGGGCGTCGCGTCGCATCAGCGGATAGAGCTTTTCGCGGATCTCGGCGCCAATCCGCGCCCATTCAGCATGCGCGCTTTCGCCGGCGGGCGCCAAGCCAAGTTCTGACGGCGCGATCGCATGCAGCTTTCGCAAGAACAATGCCAGGTCTTTCGCAATTCCTGTCAGGATGGCTTCGTTGCCTCTCAGCCGGGCGAATCGCTCCCGCAGAAGCGGCTCGCCGGGCAGCCGCGGGTAGCCCATGAAGAGCAAGTCGCCGCTGGCCGCATCACGGGCATGGAAACGCAGTTCCGGAATTGGCAAGGGCAGCCACCCATGCAGGCGCGGCAGGATATCCAGCTCGCGCGCCAGGTCGGCAGCGGCCCCAGCGCTCTTGGGAAACCGGAAAATCCAGCGCTCATCAAGGCAAAGGACATGATTGAACTGCCCGGCAGATTGAAGTTCTTCGGCGCGCTCGAAGGCGAAGTCGGGCAGATGTTGTCGAATAAGATCCAGCAATGGATCGTTTACCAATTGCATCTTGCGGATGCCACATCAACTCTTTGCGGTTTCCAGCCAGTTGCGTCAATATGTCAACCGAACTGGTCGCGCAAGCGGGCGACCCATGGTCACCTCGCAGTTGCGGATGCTCCGGCTAAGCTTTCATCCTTGAAATTCACCGGTCCCCATTTGAAACAGGCTGCTCATAATCGCCGCACTGCCGCTATCGACAGGGCGCCACTCTCATCTGACACTGCGATGCGGCGATCATCCGGTGACCAAGCCACGCTGGCAATCGGCGCCTTGAACATGGCATCCGCCAGCAAGGCGGCTTTCTTCTTTCGGACTTTCCAGATCGCCAGCATACCATCATTACCGCCCGATGCCAGCAACATGCCCTGCCGCTGAAACTGTAGATGTTTGATGAGGTGCTGATGTCCTTCCAACATGTTGGGTTGCGTGTTTGCCGGACCTTTGCCGGAACAGTCCCAGATCACCACCTGAGTCCCGCCGCCGGTCGCCAGATAGCGACTATTGAAGCTCCATGCCAATTCCAGCACCTTCGTTTCGTAGCCCCACATCTGCAGATCATTCCCGTTGTCGGCAATCCAGAAATGCACCGTCGAGTCCTGGTCGCCGGTGGCAATGTATTTGCCATCGGGGCTCCATTCCAAGGTGAGCGTCGAACCCTGCCATTCGAAGCGGCGCAGCGGTTCCGCCTTCGCCGGGTCGTACAGCACGACTCCATTGTAGGCGGAGATGGCGAATTGTCTTCCGTCATAACGCCACTTGATGTCTGTAATCGTGCTGTTCGCATCAGTATACTCGCGGATCAATTCCCCGCTGGCACTCCACAATCGCAGTTTACGCCCGGCGGCTGACACCAGGTAATCGCCCACCGGGCTGAAAGCGACGCGCTCAACCCAGCTCGCCCCGCCTGCCATTTCCGATCGCTGCTTGCCTGTCTCGGCATCCCAGAGCCTTACCTTGCCGTCTTGCCCAACGCTAGCGAGCAGGCGGCTGTCTTTGTGCCAGGAGATTGCCATGGTATCGAGGGCATGACCAGGCAGCTTATGCTCCACCGAGCCATCCGCGCCATGAAACAGCGTGATTGGGCCAGACACAGCCGCGACTGCCAAGGTTTTGCCATCCGGCGACCATGCCAGCCCAATCGGGTGATCGTCAATGTTGGTCCGCCATTTGGCTTTGAGCGCTGGCTTTGCCGGTCGGGTCTTTCGCTTCCGCTGCCTCACGATGCGAGACACTCGCGAAAGCCATTTTCCAGAGCCGCTCGATCCAAGTTACGCCCGATAAAGATCATCTTGTTTTGACGCGGCTCATTCTCCCAAGGGCGATCAGGGCGGCCGTCAAATAGCATATGCACACCCTGAAATACGTAGCGCTGATCCCAGCCGCGCACGCTCAACACGCCTTTCATGCGGAAGATGTCCTGTCCCTGGTCGCGCAGGAGTTGGCTGAGCCAGCCATTGAGCTTCTCTAACTGAAGATCACCGGGGAGGGTGATACCGACGGAAGTCACTTCTTCGTCGTGTTCATGATCGGGCTTGTACTCACGATCCTCGAGCGGTTCAAGTATAGACTCCTCGCCGCGCAAGCGCGCGTCGAATTCATCCGGATGATGTTCGGTGAACAGCATGTAGTAGCCAGCCTTCTGGATCGCGAAACTGAAGACAGTATCGCCATTTTCGTTCAGTACGAGCTGGTTGTGCTGTCCTTTGCCGAGGCGAATTATTCCGCCTGCCTCTACAACCTGCTCGTCTTCAGAGAAAGTCAGTACCGCGTCCATCAGAGTCGCTTCCTGCGCCGCCAATCCCGTATTCGCCAGCGGCAATATCGCGGCTCCCATTGCCGGGTCAGGACCTTCGCCCATCACCCATTCGTAAGTCCCTGTATTCAGTTGATAGATACCCGACCATTCAAACGGGTATTCCGGCTCCATGAACTTCGGGTCGATTTCCAGCGCTCGGTCGAGGTTGAAGCCGCCCACATTCAAGATCTTGTCCATCTCGACCAGCGCATCGCGGCTGCGGTAGATTTTCGCCATGCTGTTCATGCTTTTGATGCGGGCTTCGAGCTTCTCGAGGTCTTCCGGGGCGACCAAATCAATCTTGTTGAGCAGGATGACATCAGCAAAGGCGACCTGTTCTTTGGCCTCGTCGCTATCGTCAATATGTTCCCAGATATGCTTGGCGTCGACCAGCGTGACAATCGCATCCAAATGGAGCTTCTGCTGCATGTCATCATCGACGTAAAAGGTTTGCGCGACGGGCCCTGGATCGGCCATGCCCGTGGTTTCGACCATGATGTAATCGAACTTGTCGCGGCGTTTCATCAGATGGCCGAGGATGCGAATCAAATCGCCCCGCACGGTGCAGCAGATACAGCCGTTATTCATCTCGAAGATTTCTTCTTCCGCGCCAATGACCAGATCGTTGTCGATGCCGACTTCGCCAAATTCGTTCTCAATCACCGCGATTTTTTTGCCGTGATTTTCGGTCAGAATGCGGTTGAGCAGCGTGGTTTTGCCGGACCCCAGAAAGCCGGTCAGCACCGTAACGGGAACTCGTGTTTCCACAGTATTCATCATATTTCTGCCTCCTCTATTGGACCGTCGTTTTCGTAAAGAGATGCCACATCCGTGTCCTCATGGCGGCGCTCCAATCGCGGCATGCATAGCCTCCGACACATCAAATGGCTCATGAAGCTGAATATCACTATAAGACTCCAGTTTCCGCGTCAGATACGGGTTGCGAATCTGAGTCAGCTTATCAATGAGGGACATTGTGGTTATCTGAATGCGTTCACTCCGTAAACTATTCAAGATCGACGCCAGCGCCCCCGGGTCCGCCAGCGCTGAGACAGGCAGCAGCGCATAATCGGCATCCATTCGCCCCAGCCGCGAGATAAGCGCCGGCGCCAGCGAACAACAGACACAGCCGCCGGCCAGCCGTTGGCGCCTTACCCCATCTATCGCCAGCGGCATATCGCAATTGTCCATCAGCGCGAGGCGGTCAGTTTCGGCCGACAACAGCTCAATGAGCGCCTGCGTAAACCTGGCTTTTGGCTGATGCCTCATCCCGGTGATGGCGATCAACCGCATGGCTAATCTCCCGCCGCGACGGCGCCATCCAGCGCAAATAAGGGGCGGTAGGCATCATGCCCGGCGCCATAAGTTTGGTCCATCAAAGCAGCGTACTCAGCAGCATAGGCTGGGTTGCTGCGCCAGCGCACGCCGAGATATTCCGCCGCTTTGACAACGCCGAGCACAAGGTGTTTGATCTCCTCAACGGTGTAATCCGGCCCCACCGGAGCGTACAGCCAGCGGGCGAGGTTCGCCGCCGTTCTTCGATGATCTGGCGCGCCGTCAGCGCGGAGCGCGGCATAATGCAAAGGCTGAATCCGGGGCAGCCAGCGCACGGGCGTGTTTTCTTGCTCCACGTAGGCGTAGAATGTGGCGACATCGCACTCCCGCGGAATCTGTACCGCCACCGCGGTCGCCAGGGCCAGGCTGTTGGTCTCCTGTGTCGCCAGTCCGGCGGCTTCTCGCAGGCCGCGCCGCACGACATCCAGATTCGCGTTTTGCCGCTCTGCCAGCTCTGGCAAACGTTCGCACTGCGCAATTGCCTTTGCCGCGTCCGGGCAGTCAGCCGGTTGACGAAGCGCTTTCACCCTTGCGTAGAGCGCCTCATCACTAAATGCCAGCAGCGCGCCGGGGCGCTCACCTGCATCAGGCAGATGCAAGCCGAACAGCGTCACCGCCGGGCGCTCTGCCGCGCCAGGAAAAGGAATCGTAGGCAGGGTGTCAGCGCAGTCGAGCCAGGTTGCGCTCTGTGGCTGCCACAAGCCGCGCAGCACCTGCGTCCAGGTGAAACGCGTACCGGAGGTCGTGAGCCGCAGCTGCGCGTCAAAATCCAGAAAGCGCGGCAGCGCCTTATGATGTTTGACTGATTCTGCCAGGTCATGGCTGGCATTCGCCGGGATACCGACCCATTCGCCTGGCTGAATCCTTGCCGCCTGATGCAGCAAGCGGCGAGCGCGGTAGGCATCGCGTGCCAGCAAAACCAGCGCGCCGCCCAGTCGTTCCGACCATGCCTGCTCGGCGAACTCAAGCGTCACACCGGTGTGCAAATCTGTTTCGGGGGGCAGTGTCAGCAATTCATCCAGCGGCGGATGGGCGGCATAATCCGCGCCGCGCACCGGCAAACCGCCCAGGGCTCCCACCGGGCAAAAGCCGCCAAGCCACAATGTTCCCCAATCGACGGGCGAATTCATTATGTTTATTCTCCTTATTTGTTAAGCGATCTGTTGGCAGACTGCGCAGGCGCCGAAGAGTTGCAATCGACTGTCGGTGATGCGATGCCCGCTGATATGCTCGCTCTGCTGAATAAGATCGTCCAGCGGTTGGCTGTCGAGGTAATCGGCGCGTCCGCAATCCAGACAGATGAACAGCATCATGAGTTCAGGCAGCGTCGGTACGAAGTGACTGCATCCCTGATATCCATGAATGCGGCGAATAAGACCAAGGTTTTCCAGCTTCTCGACCATACGGTAGACCGTTGCTCGACCGGTTTTCGGGCGCGAACGACGGGCAACATCCCATGCCTGTTCGGCGCTGAGCGGCACCTCGCTACGCGCGAAAATATCGATCAGAGCCGCCTGAACTGCTGTCACTCGGACGCCGCTCTTGTAGAGCGCGGCCAACCAGTCTTCTGAATTGATGGTGTTGCTGGGCATGAATCACTCCACCTTGCGCTGATTATTGAGACTTCGTATCAGTAACACTTTATTGATACCTGGTCTCAATACGGATGGCAAGGGGAGATTTGGAACGATTTCAGGACAGGTGGGAAAACGGCAATCATACCCTTAGCACCATTTCTGGCTTGTCAATCTCTAGCAGACACTAACCTTCGCCCGACCGCCCATCATCATCACGACATAATACGCCCCTTATCCGTCCGTAACATACAGCCTTGCCCACTTAACAACCGTGACATAGGCTAAGGGGTTAAGTCGACCGCCTAGACCTCAGACAGGAACATCCAGATGACCAACACCAACAAGCCCATCATCTTGTTCACCAATGATGATGGCATTGAGTCGCCCGGATTGTGGGCGGCGGTAAAAGCCTTTCAGGGTTCGGGCGCCCTCTTGGTCGCGGCGCCGCGCGAGCAGCAATCGGGCATGGGTCGAAGCATGCCGCATTACAGCGAAGGGCGCATCTTCCCCTATGAAGCGCCGATTGACTGCGAATATTGCACCGCCTACGCGGTCGATGGCACGCCAGCGCAAGCGGTGCAGCACGCGGTGCTGGAATTGGCAGGCGATGTGCCGGCGCTGCTGGTATCCGGCATCAACTATGGCGAAAACACCGGCAACGGCGTGACGATTTCGGGCACGGTCGGGGCGGCTCTGGAAGCGGCCAGCCTGGGCATACCAGCCCTCGCCGTCAGCCAGCAGACGCCGACCGACCTGCATCGCAGCTACTCGAACGCGGTTGATTTCAGCGTGGCCGCCGA
The DNA here is from genome assembly GCA_026707665.1 of Chloroflexota bacterium. Classification (GTDB taxonomy): domain Bacteria; phylum Chloroflexota; class Anaerolineae; order Aggregatilineales; family Phototrophicaceae; genus UBA6055. Next base: position 3,060 of record JAPOWK010000107.1, on the reverse strand, counting down.
TTTCGCCCTGCAGATGGGCAGCTGGCTGATGGATCATAGCGCCCTGCCCGATGATGTGGATGTCTTGAAGATTGATGTGCCCGCGGGCGCGAGCAAAGAAACCGCATGGCGCTTGACCCGCCTGTCACGCCGGCGCGTTTACTGGCCCACGCGCCCCGAACGCCTGGCGCTGCATGACGCGGGCAAGCTCGGCTACCAGTACAATAGCGACCCGACCGCGGCCGAGCCGGACAGCGATGTTTACGCCTTGCTGAATGACGCCGTTATTTCAGTCACGCCAATCAGCCTGGACATGACCTCGCGCACCGATATGTTCCGCCTGAGCCAGATCATGCTGGGGCGGGAGGAATATGGGCGGTAACCCTGCGGCCTGCCCGCATTAGACGCTAAACCGTAATTGTAGTAAACTCTACCTGTTATCAGAGAGCTTGACAAAAGACGTTGCTGTGAGCGAAAAAGTAATGCCGCATTCTGAATCGACCCGCTCACAGGCTGAGACGCCGGTTGGAAGCGTCGGTCATTTGGCGCGTCTGGAGACGGACATGGAGTGGGTGAAACGCTTGCTCTGGTTCTTGATAGCGCTCGTCATTGGCATTTACTTGGATATGCCGGCAGTGGTTCAGGGCTTGCTGCCGCCGCAGTAGACGGCGCCGATATGATCCGCCTGAGCCAGATTATGCTGGGGCGGGAGGAGTATGGGCGGTAGACTCGCCACAGAGGCACAGAGAACACAGAGACATACTTCCCCGTGAGCGCATTCGACGGATGATGCCGGACTTCAGTATTCTATCCTTCGGTGTCCGGCACGAACTCAATCGCGCCGAGGTCGCAGCGAGCGCCTTGTGGACGCGGTGTGCCGATCTGGTCGGTCGGAAGGCTCTCATCACAATCGACCGCGTCGACGGCGGGGCTACCGGGTAGCAGCGGGAAAAAGGCAGATGAGCCGTCAGCCGGCTCAACCAAATCAATCAGCCCCGGATCGACACTCAGCGGCGTGCCGCAGGTTCCATCAGCGATTAGGCTGAGTGAATTTTCGACCGGATAGCCTACACAGTCATTGCCGCTGTTATTGGCGATGATGCTGTAGCGCAAGCGCGTCCCGCCTTCGTCTTGCGTATAGATGCCGCCGCCGCTCTCTGCCTCGTTGCCTGCGATAGTCACATGGGTAAGGCGGACGTCGCCGCTTGCGAATGTTCCTCCGCCAATGCGACCTGCGCGGTTGCCATAAACAGTGACGTTGCTGATGCTAAGATGCGACGATCCGACGCCGACAGAGACGCTGATCCCGCCTCCGTCATACTTGGCAAAGTTGTTGGAAATCACCGTATTCGTAATGGTCGACTGTTCAAGCGAATCGGGGCCGGTAATGTTGACACCGCCTCCGTTTATGGCACTGTTGCCAGTGATGACGCTATTGTGAATCTCCAGATGGAATTCTTGGTCAAGCCCGTGTCCATACCAGGATATGCCACCGCCGCTCTGTTCGGTGCTATTGTTGGCGATCAAGCTGTCGCGGATGATAAGCGTGCAAGGGAAGCAATAGATGCCGCCGCCATCACCGAGGATGCTGCCCACTGAGCGATTGCCAATCACCTTGCTGCGATTGAGAATGATCGTGCCGTCGATGCTGTAAATGCCGCCGCCACCGACGGCTTTTCCTTCAGTAATCGTCAAGTCATTGATGATCAACTTTGCCGCCGACACATTGAATAATGAGTGCCGTTGCGCGCCGCTGACAGTGTGTCCCTTGCCTTCAATGATGATATCGGATGTGATATACGGCAGGCTGTACTGTAAAGTGACGTCTGCCGTGAGCGTGATGGTATTCACGCCGTCGATCCCGGCGGGGCAACCGCCGACCGACCAGCCAAGATTCGCCGACTCGATCGCGTAAGCCAAGCTGCAATCGCTGTCGACGATGATGCCAGCGACCGGGTCTTGCTCCTTTTCCCGGGTCTCGATTGACTCCAGTGGTTCCAGAGACAGTTCCTGGTCTGGGTCGACTTCAAACGCGCCCAGATCGCAGCCAGCGCCCCAAACGCGATGCCGATCCAGTTGATCGCTTGCCAGGCAAGATGAGCCGTCGCCGGCATCAATCGCCGGACTGTCCGGCGCAGGAACGAGAACCGCAGGCGATCCCCAAATGCCAGCGAGCAAGGGATCGCCTTCAAGCATTGGTTCGCAACTGCCGTCTGCGATCATGTTGTTGATGTTCTCGATCAAAATGCCAGCGCAATCTTGATGCAAGTTGCCGGCGATAATGCTATTGACGAGTCGCGTATTTCTGCCTTGTACGTAGATGCCGCCACGCTCACTGGCAAAGTTGAAGGCGACTGTGACATGCGCCAATTTGGTAAACCCTTCCAGCATCAGCCCGCCCCCGCTACCGGCCGCCCGGTTGCCGTACAAGGTGCTGTTGTGAATGAAAAGCCGATTTGCTTCACTAAGGAGCGCGCCGCCATTCCCATTTGCGCGGTTGCCGCGGAAGCTGCTGCCGGCTATCCGGTGGATTCCGTTATCGGCATAGATTCCGCCCCCGTTGCCGCCCTCGTTATCGCTGATGACGCTGGCCCGAAGCGTGAAGTCCGTAGCATGGCTGTGAATGCCGCCGCCCTTGCGCCCGGATGTATTGCCGCTGATGATGCTATCGCTGATACTGATCGTGTCGTACCAGGTCTTCAGAGCGCCGCCATCGTGCCAGGCAGAATTGTTAAACATGCGAGTTCTGGTGATCGTCACCGTACTGGAGCTGACATCGATCGCGCCGCCTTCGGACTCAGTATGATTGTTGCTAAACGTGCTGTTCTTTATCGTCAGCGTTACTTCATGAGCGACGAGGCCGCCACCGCCCCAACCGGCTTCGTTTCCGCTGAATTTGCCGCCTTGCAAGTCGGCAGCGCCCCGTAGAATATAGATGCCGCCGCCGCCGTGCCCCGCCACATTGCTTTCGAAAGCGCCGTCGGCGACTCTAATGTCGACGCCGTTGGTGTAAACTGCGCCACCATCGAATTTCGCTTCATTTTGCTTGAATGTCGTATTCTCGATCTCCAAATGTCCAAA
>JAPOWK010000113.1 GCA_026707665.1 Chloroflexota bacterium | reverse complement strand
TTCTGAACGCGATCCTGCAGGAGCTTGGCTTTGGCAACGCCGCCGTGCGCTGGCTGAGCGATGCCGAAACGGCCCGCTTCTCCGTCATCGCCATGACGGTGTGGAAGAACGTGAGCTGGGTCGCGCTGATCTTCATGGCGGCGATCGGCTCGCTGTCCAAAGAAGTATTGGAGGCGGCCGCTGTTGATGGCGCCAATACCCTGCAGCGTTTCTGGTATGTGACGCTTCCCTTGCTGAAGCCGGCGATTTACCTCGTGCTGCTGTTGCGCGCCATGGCCGAGGTGCAGACCTTCGAGCAGATTTATGGCTTGACGCGCGGCGGACCGGGCAGCGCCACCAAGACCCTGTCGCTTTATGCTTTTGAGCGCTTCTTCCAGCAGCTGCGCTACGGCTACGGCTCGGCGGTCAATATCGTGCTGCTTTTGCTGACCATCGTCATCGGCGCCATTTTCGCCTGGCTCTTGTATCGTTCGCGGGAGATCTGATGATTCATCAGCGGCGGCGTCTACGTAATGCCTTGCTATACACCCTGCTGGTCATCGTCTTGGTCGGCCTGGTTTTTCCTGTGCTGTTTATGGCGCTTACCTCATTCAAGTCAGTCGGCGAGGTCAACCGCATCCCGCCGACGATTATTCCCCGCTACCCGACATGGGAGAACTACCCCTTCATGGCGCGGGCTTGGGACTTTGGATTGACGCTGCGCAACACGGTTATTTTGGCTGGCGGCTCGGGCTTGGCGGCGACGATGCTGGGCGCGATGGCGGCTTACGCATTCAGCCGCGGCACTTTCCGCGGCCGCACCTTGATGTACAGCCTGCTGGTCGCCAGCATGGCGGTTCCGGCCATGGTCACGCTGGGACCCATTTTCATCGCGTATTTGCAGTTCAACCTGCTCGATACGCATATCGGACTCATACTCGTCTTCACCGCTGGCGGCATGCCGTTGGCGACACTGCTGCAATTCGCCTATTTCAACGCCATCCCGCGCGAGCTGGATGACGCGGCCGCGATTGATGGCGCCGGGCGCTTCATGACGCTCTTCCGCATCATCATGCCCATCGCCATGCCGGGCGTCTTCGTCAGCTTCCTGCTGCTTTTCATCGGCGGCTGGAACGAATTCCTCTTCGTCTTCACCTTGTCGACATCGCCCGATACCCAAGTGCTCACGACGAAACTGTATACCATTCCACCGCGCGAAGCCGATTACCAATCGAGCAATCTCGATTTGGTGGCGACCGCCGGCATGTTTGTCCTGCTGCCGCTCGTTCCCCTGCTGATGCTGACGCAGCGGCAGTTGGTGGAGGGCATCACCTTAGGCGCGGTGCAGGGGTAGCGGGAACGCAGTCGCGGAGGGTGAGACAAGTCTCGCCCCTACAGTTTCCAAACTATAAGGCGCTTGTAGGGGCGACCCATTGGGTCGCCCGCAATCCATTATCAGATGCGGAGAAATAGACGATGACCGCAAACCGCAAAATCAAGGTCGCTCTCGCTGGGCTCAGCTTCGGCGCCGAGTTCGCGCCCATCTACCTGCACCACCCCAATGTCGAAAGCCTGACAATCTGCGACTCGGATCCGGCGGTCTTGCAGAAGATCGGCGACCGCTTTGAAGTGGAAAAGCGCGCGCTCGACCTTGACGACATCCTTGCAGTTGACGACATTGACGCGGTGCACCTGGTCACGCCGATCCCGCTGCACGCCGAGCAGACCGTTGCCGTTCTGATCGCGGGCAAACATTGCGCCTGCACCGTGCCGATGGCGACCAGCATCGCCGATCTTGACGCGATTGTGGCGGCGCAGCGGGCAAGCGGCAAAAACTATATGGGCATGGAGACGGCAGTCTACACGAGGCGATTTCTGCACGTGCAAGAGATGATCAAGCGCGGGGAAATCGGCCGCATCCAATTCCTGCGCGGCGCCCACTATCAGGATATGGAATACTGGCCGCCCTATTGGATGGGCTTGCCGCCGATGCACTACGCCACCCACGCGGTCTCGCCCGTTTTGGCGCTGGCGGGGACGCAGGCGAAGGCGGTGCATTGCTTCGGCTCCGGCGTGATGCGCCCGGAATTGCACGAGCAGTACGGCAATCCCTTCCCGCTTGAAACCGCCATCTATGAACTCAGCAGCGATCCGCCGCTGGCCGCCGAGATCACCCGCAGCCTATTCCACACCGCGCGCGGCTACACCGAGAGTTTCAACATCTATGGCGAGAAAGCGACATTCGAGTGGGAGCAGATCGAAGATGAGCCGCCGGTCGTCTTTCGCATGAAGCCGGTGGTCACGCAGTGGGGGCGCGGCAACGACATCACGGCCGAGCGCCTGGAGGTATCCGATCGTCAAGATTTGCTGCCGCCGGATATCGCGCGTTTCACGCAGCGAGGCGTCTATGACGAGACGCAGCCGCATCTGTCTTTCTTGCAGGGCGGCGGGCATGGCGGCTCGCATCCGCATCTGGTGCATGAATTCGTCAGCAGCATCATCGAAGAGCGCAAGCCTTTTCCCGATGCGCTCACGACAGCCGCCTGGACGGCCGCCGGCGTCTGCGCGCACGAGTCGGCGATGAATGGCGGCGCGCGCGTTGAGATCCCGCAGTTTCACTAAGGTTCGCTGTCGATCAAATTGGCAAACGCCGCACTAAATTTTTCACCACCGAGTTCACCAAGTTCACCGAGGGTCGCGTATATTCTGATCGCCGGCACAGATTCAACGAACCCGATCCATTTTGCGTACTGTAGGGGCTACCCATTGGGTCGCCCGTGCTTGTGATAGTGCATGCTTTAGGGCGCGACAAGGGGCGCGTAGGTCGCGTAGACACTGACCGCCGACACTGCCCGTCTCTCGCCGCTACAACAGACCTTCGGAGTACAGACTGTATGGGCGACACATTTGTCGCTCGTCTCTGTGACCTCTGTGTTGCCTCTCGTCCTCTGTGGTAAAATGAACAAATCATACATTTAGCTGCGACCTACCCCATGCTCGAAGGCATCGCCCCGATTTTGTTTACGCCTTTCGATGAAAACGGCGACATCGACGCCGACGGCTTGCGCGCCATCGTCCGCTTCGAGGTTGACGGCGGCGTCCATGCCATCGGCATCAATGGATTCGCCAGCGAAGCTTACAAGATGAGCGATGACGAACGGCGCCAGACAGTCGAGATTGTCGCGAGCGAGTTGGCGGGCGCCTTGCCCTTGGTGATCGGCATCGCGCCCAACAGCACCGAAGTTGCCGTGCAGCAGGCGCGTCAGTTCGCCGCCTATCAGCCGGCCGCATTGATGACCCTGCCGCCGCCGACGATGGACAATGGCGCGGGGGCGCTGGTGGAATTCTACGTCGAGCTCGGCATGGCGACTGAAGTACCGATCATCCTCCAGCAGGCGCCTCATATCCCGCAATATCGCCACTCGGAACTGTCGGCGGAGGCGCTCGCCGAGATTGCCGACCGCGCGCCAAACGTTCTGTATTACAAGCTTGAAGGACCGGGATCGGCGTCAAAAATGCGTGAACTCAAACCGCTGCTACCGGACGACCGCAAGATGTTCGGCGGCGGCGGCGGCATCACCGTACTCGACGAGCTGCGCAATGGCGCTGCCGGGCTCATCCCCGGCGTCGGCTTTAACGAAATCTTCTTGGCCGCCTGGGACAAGTGGAAAGCTGGCCACATCGCTGCCGCCGAGGCGATCATCCTTAATGGCGCTCCCTTGACACAAGCCGTCTCGGGCAAGGGTCACGAATACTCGCTGCACATGCGCAAGCAGTTGATGAAGCGCTGCGGCGCGATTCATAGCGCCAACGTGCGGCGACCGACGATCGATTTCGACGAATGTAATTTGACCGCATTCTTTGCTATAGTTGACGAATTGGACCTGAGGGTCGCCATCAACAATTGAGAGGGTTTCCATGCATCTCACTGGACATAACTATATCGCCGGCGTCAGATCGGCCGACGGCGCTGAATCTTTCTTCAGCGTCGACCCGCGCAGCAAGGAAACTGCCGACCTGCCCTTTCATAACGCGACAGCCGCTGAGGTCGATCGCGCGGTGGAGGCAGCGGTCGCCGCATTTGGGGAAATGCGCAATTACTCTTCAGAGAAGATCGCGGACTTCCTCGACGAGATCGCGGAACAGATTGAAGCGCTCGGCGACGAATTGCTGGATTGCGCCGACCGCGAGACCGGGCTCGGTCTGCCGCGCCTGACCGGCGAGCGGGAGCGCACGACTGGACAGTTTCGCTCCTTCGCAACGTTTCTGCGCGAGGGCAGTTACCTGCGCCCCATCATCAATTCCGAGCAGCCCGGCCAGCCGTCCATCCGGCAGATGAAATTCCCTGTGGGTCCGGTCGCGATCTTCGCCGCGAGCAATTTCCCCTTCGCTTTTGCCGTCGCCGGTGGTGATACAGCCTCGGCGTTGGCGGCCGGCTGCCCGGTGGTCGTCAAGGCGCATCCGGGCCACCCCGCCACCTCGGAGATGTTCGCTCAGGCTTTCAATGCCGCTGTTGCCGCTCAAGGCTTCCCCGCCGGCGCCTTCTCCATGCTGCAGGGGAACGGCATTGATGTCGGGCAGTGGCTGGTGGCGAATGACGGCATTGAAGCGGTCGGATTCACCGGCAGCCTGCGTGGCGGACGCGCGATTTACGATGCGGCCGCCCGCCGCCCACGCCCCATTCCCGTTTATGCCGAAATGGGCAGCGTCAATCCGGTGGTCATCACGGGTGCGGCGCTCGCCCAACGCGCTGACGACATCGCCGATGGCCTGGTCGCTTCCATCACCATGGGCACGGGGCAGTTTTGCACCAATCCTGGATTGATCCTGCTGCAAGACAGCCCGGCAGCGCAGGACTTCATCGCCGACGTCACGGCAAGAATGAGTGCGGCGCCGGCTGGCGTCCTGCTCAACGAGACAATCGCGCGCGGCTTGGAACACGCAGTCAGCCAGACGAAGGCGATTCCGCAATTAGAGGTCTTGACCGGCGGCGAAGCCATCGCCGACAGCGACTCATTCTGCTTCAGCAATACCGTGATGCAGACGACCGCGGCCGCCATCCGCTCCGATGACCGCCTGCAAGTCGAGCACTTTGGACCGGTCACACTATTCGTCGTCTGCGAAGACGATGAGGATCTGCGCGCTACTGTCGACGCGCTCGAAGGCAACCTGACCAGCACGGTACACGCCGAAGCGGACGAACTCGATGACATCGGCGAGCTGCTGCACCTGTTGCGGGAGAAGGCGGGTCGCGTGATCTGGAATGGCTTCCCCACCGGCGTCGCCGTCGTGCAGGCGATGCAGCACGGCGGCCCCTACCCGGCCACCACCGCGCCAGGCACGACTTCCGTCGGCATGAACGCGATTTACCGCTTCATGCGCCCGATCGCCTTCCAGAATGTGCCCGACGCCCTGCTGCCGGACCCGCTGAAGGATGGGAATCCGCTGGGAATCATGCGCTTGGTGGATGATGTGTATACCGAGGCGGCGGTGTAACGAAAACGAAAACAGCCCCATCTGATGACGATGCTGCGTTGCCGCTCAGTTTCTGATGATTACTTCAATACTGCCACGAGCACCGCGATGATGCTGATGAGAAAAGGCAACGTGTACTTGAGCGTATCCACTGCGCCTCGAAAGCGGCTTTCCTTATCGCGCAGCTCGCGGATTTCTTCGCTCTGTTTCTCCAGCGCCGTGGCAAAAGTAGCGAAGGACGCGCGAAACTCTTCCGTCTGCGCTTGAATCGCACTCTGGATCGTACTCTGGACATATTCCATAATCTCAGCTTTGAATTCCGCGAGGTCGGCTTTGGTGGCCAGCGACTTCATCTCGCCTTCAATGGTTGAGATTCGCCTTTCATGATCGCTATTGAGATCCGCCATGCCCCGATCGGTATTGTCTACTAGATGTATAGTATCGGTTTATCATGGTGTCGTAACGAATTGCGAAAAGGAAGCATTAT
>JAPOWK010000162.1 GCA_026707665.1 Chloroflexota bacterium | reverse complement strand
GACGGTCGATGCGCCCTTCGGCATGGTCAACGCGCATTCCGTCATCGGCGCCTCGCCCGATTACTTGCGGCGTTATTTCACGCAGTTGCCGACCTTCTTCAATCCGAGCGAATTCGACGCCCGCTGGTACGCGCGTTTGGCGAAGCTTTGCGGCTTCGACTATGTGACCGTCGCCGCGAAGAACCACAACGGCTTCTGCATGTGGGACACGGCCACGACCGATTTCAACGTGTTGAATACGCCCTACGGCAATGATATTCTGCGCGAGTATGTGGATGCCTTGCGCGAACAGGAATTGCCGGTGGGCATGTACTTCTCGCCCGATGACGCCTTTTTTCAGTGGCGGCGCAGCAAAACGCCGGCTCGCGCTCACGATTACGCCAATCCCGAGACCAACCCCGAATTGCTGGCCTACGACAAAGCGCAGGTTCGCGAATTGCTGGAGCGATACCAGCCCGATATCTTGTGCTTCGACGGCTACCGCGACGCCACGCGCTCGCTGGTGGAATACGCCTGGAGCCTGAACCGCGACATCATGATCACGCGCGGCGGCATCATCACGCCGGAGCAGGAACGCCGCGACGAGGTGCGCGGTCCCTTCGAGGCGCATTACACCATCGGCACACAGTGGCAATACAAAGCCGGCAACGACGAACTGAAGAGTGGGCGCGAATTGATTGAGCTGCTGATCGACATCCGCTCGCGCGGCGGTACGCTGCTACTGGCGGTCGGCGGACCCGACGCCGATGGTCGGCTGCCGCGCAATTTGGACGACCGCGTCCGCGAGATCGGGCTGTGGAACTTCGTCAACGGCGAAGCGACTCGAAGCGTGCGCCCATGGAAAGTGACGCGCGAAGCAGCGACCTATTTCACTTGGGACGCGGGGGCGGGGACAGTCTACGCCTTCGATATGCAGCCGCCGCTGGAGATGGGCGAATGGCGCACGATTACATTGAAGAGCCTGCGCGCGACGGACGCGACCGAAATCGAAGTGCTGGGCCAATCGGGCGATGTGCTGGAGTATCAGCCCGAGGTCGATCCCAAGTCGCGCTGGCGGCAGGATGGCGATGAATTGCGCATCACCTTCTGCCGGACGCAGCGGCTGTACAACAATCGCAAGTGGCCCAATCCGCTGGTGCTGAAAATCACGAATGCGGCGGAAGCCTGACCTTACGAGTCGTGATGGAGAATTCAAAGATCCGCTAAAGGAACGCTGGGATACAAGAATATTACAATATGTGTTACGATGCGTCCCCTGTCATACGTCAAAGGCATTTGACCGGACTTGAGACCAATATAAGATGCAGAGCCCTTTGCTGCGATCTATTCGACTGGTTGAACTATTGATGGTATGATCAAGTGAGTGCGATTGAAAAAGGTCAGCAGGATCAACCAGGATCCGGCAAGAAGTCCGTCGGAGCTCCACCTTCGCTAGACGATTTGGTTGCGGCGAAAGGGTTGCGCAAGGCAAGCCGAGATACGATCCTGGTTCCTCAGGATAAGAGTGGCGAAAAGGCTGAAGTGAGCGCGCAAGAGTCGAGCGAGAGTGGTTTCGCGTATTGGCTGAAAATCGTGGCAGCCGTTGGGATACCGCTAGCTCTGTTGTATTTGGCGGTTGCTGGTCTCGTGAATCCGCAGTTTGCCGAATTGCGCGAGCTTATAAGCGATAATCGGGACGCCATTATCAGTAATCGCGATCTCATAAGTGGTAATCGCGAAGCCATTGCTGCCAACAGAAGCAGCATTGAGAGACTTGACGCCAAAATCGACAGCAGCGTGGCGCGACTTGAAGCCCGAATTGATCTCCTTGCTGAAGTGCTGATTCTCGCCTTCACGAATGACAACATCACCGAAGGCGAGTTAAGAAACCTTTTGGACGCTGGTGAAAGCTAAGGCGCTCCGGCAGCCGCTCCTACGGTCCCTACCCCCGGATTCGCGATGGTAGTGTTTCATAAAGGCAAATCGCTTAGCCCGCATTCCAGGCGCTTACGACCAGCCCGTCCACATCACTGACTTCGACGGTGGCTGCCTCGCCGGCATCAAGCCAGAAATAGTTGTCTGAGACCGTGAAGGTGTCCAAATGGCCCGGCCGAGAGACATCGACTGCGGCTGCCGGCAGATCGCCTGTATTCCTCACAGTCACGCTTCGTCCCTGCAGGTCGAAGTCGAGCGTCGTTTTTGGCAATTGGAAGAGGCTGCCCTTGACCGGCTCGAAGTTTACGAAATAGAAAGTGCGCTGGGCGAGCTCGCCGTCCTGCCAGACCTCCGACACCACGAATAGCGGTACCGTATCTGTCTCCTCAAACGTCAGCATGAACTCGCCGAGCTTATGCGGGTTGGTGATCCCTCCACGACCTTCATAATCTTCTCGCTTGATGAGCTGCAGATCGCCGCTGAAGACGCGCACGGTCACCTTCCAGCTTGATTCCGCCAGCGCGCCGGCGTCATCCAGCAAGAAGACCGGCAGCGAGACCGGTATGCCGACATTATTCGTGCTGCTGAAAAGCAAGGGAGCGAGCAGTGGGGCGAAGGCGTCCTGGAAAAAATAGTGGCCGATCTTGGGCGCGCCGTACCAGTCAATGCAAGCCCAGGACGCGGCCGGATAATTGTCCGTCAATTTGTAGTAGAGGGCGCCGGTACTGTGCGGCCAACGGCAACGCGCCCGCTCCAGCGTATGCCGTATGCCGACCGCCTGCGACAACTGCGAGCCGATCGTGTACTGCTCCAGCGTGCAATCTGACGGTACGAAATAGTAGGCGTTCTGCTTCAAGCGGGAGACGTCTTCGTAGGTGTCGAATATAGGCGTGTGGTAGACGAAGGCGCCACCTTCCAATGGCGGCCAGACATCTTTCTCCTGGTCTGGCAGATAGCGCATCACCGACTCGTATACCGGGCTGCAAGCCAACCCGAACTCACCCCAGAAGACCGAGGTCATGTTCAGGCTGTAATCGAGGTTTTGGCGCCCCCAGTAGGTGCCGTAATCATGGGTACTGCCGCCCCAGGGCTCGCCCCGGTGAAAGACGCGGGTGTCGTCAAGCTCAATGCTGAGCCGTCCCATCATATCGATGGCGGGTCCAAAGGGCTCGCTCGATTCGTTGCCGCCGCCATACATCGCCAGCGACGGGTGATTGCGGATGCGCAGCGTGTTGCGCCGCACCGTCTCTTCGAGCATATCGTAGGGCTGTGTCACATGGCTGTTCCAGGCGGTGGGCCACTCCTGCATCACCAGAATGCCGTAACGGTCGCAGAGATCGTAGAAGTCATCGGTCTCCGGCATGCCGCTGCCCCAGGGGCGGAACATCTGCACATGCTGCATCGCCGCCAGTTTGATGAAACGCTCGTAGCGCTCGCGCGAGAAATCCAGCAGGGCATCCAGCGTGCACCAATTCGTGCCTTTGATGAACATGGGCTGCCCGTTGACCACGAAGGTCCAGTTGTAGCGATCGGGTCGCGGACCGCCCGGAAGCGGCGCCATCTCGATCGTGCGCAAGCCGAAGTTGAAGCGCTGGACATCCGCTTGCCCACCGTCATCTGGCTGGAAGGAGAGCGTAACCTGGTACAAAGGCTGATCGCCCATATCGACGGGCCACCATACCCTGGGATCGGGAATCTGAAAGCGTAGATTGCAATTGAGATTCGCCGACCCTGATTCAAAGCGCTTCGTGAATGAAAACGGCTCACCGTCGAAGTTTTCTGGCGCGATCGTCGCCTGCAGCGCCCCGCTCCAAGGCGATGCCTGCGACACGAATCGCAGCGCCAGTTCCGCGATGCCGGCTGCCGCGTCGACCGTGCGCAGGAAGGGATCGACGAGGGCAACCGCCGGACGATCCTGAATCCGCACCGAGCGCCAAATTCCCAGCGATTGCAAGTTGGAATAATGCCAGCCGTAGACGTTGTTGAAGACGACGGTGTGTTTCCAGCTGTCGTTGCTATCGGGATTAAAAGCGCGACCCTTGTCTATCTCGAATGGAACGGGATCAAGGCGCACGACTACGGTGTTGCGCTCTTGCAGTCTGCCGGCGATATCGAAATCGGGTCCGCCGAACATGCCTTCGTGGCTGCCCAGCATCTCCCCATTCAGCCAGACGGTGCAGCGATTGGCGACGCCGCCGAAGTAGAGGTCCCCGCCAACCATATCGTCCGGGCGGGCAAAGTCGCGGCGCAGCCACCAGGTCTTGAAGCTTTCTTGACGGGCGATTTCCTGGTTGCGCCCGAAGGTGGTTTCGGGGATGCGCCCGGCTTCGACCAAGGCGCTGTGCACGCTTCCCGGAACTTGCGCCGGGATCGAATCATCCCAGTCGCCGTTCAGTCTGTCCGCCAACTTGCCGCCCTCCGCCAGCTGCCATTCGCCATCCAGCGACATTCTTGGCGCGCCCGCCGGATGCGTGAGCGGCTCGGCCCAAATCGCCACCGCCTCCGCCTCGGCATCCCAGGGCGTGAATCGCGGCGCGAAAGCCTCGCGGTCCAGGGCATTCATCGAAAGCTGCTCGACGCATTCGGGCCAAACCTCTTCCGCCGGGCTATTCAAGTCTCGCAGCAGCGCCGGCAGCCGCCGAGGCCAAGGGTAGGGCAGGTCAGCCAGCGCCAGATTCGGGTCGCTGAATGTTCTTGACCCTTCCAACAATTCGGGCAGATGCGTCGCGAGCACCGCCCGTCCCTTCGCGGATGCGATGACTTCGGCGAGCGTGGATTCACTGGTGAAGATCAAGTTGGTCATTTCAAATAATGCCTGGCTAGATTTAACAACAAGTGCCACAAAACGGAATCCGCGATAAATGGAAATCTGTAGGGGCGACTCTTTGCCGCGCGTAGACACTACGGGTTAGTCGCCCGCTTGAATCAACACTATAGTTGATGTTTGTAAGTGACCGACTTGGATCTACCTACACAAGAGGGCTGGAACTTTCCAACCCTCTTCGAACGTCAAACGAAGCTGATCAGCGCTTAGCAATCGTCCGTAAAGTAGATCAGCCGGTGGCTGGACCAGGAGCCATGATGGAAGGGCGCATCCGGCACGTTGGCCAGGCAGTTGCTCCACATGTGCACGATTCCCGGCTGCTCAATGTGGGTGAAGAAGGGCACATTGTCATAGAGCCAGGCATCGCGGGCGGCGGAAGCGGCGATGAAGCCGTCGCTGCCCGGCGGGTGGCTGATCAGATCTTCATGGATGGCATACAAATCCATGATCCAATCGGGCGGCGCCTCGCCGGTTTCATTGTCGTTATACCATTGCCCCCATAGCGGTCCCCAGTTCGCGTTCGGGATGTAATCGGGGAAGGTATGGGCAGCGAAGAGCGGCGCCGTATTCCAGTTGATCCCGGCTTGCATCTCGTTTGAGCCGCGTCGCTCACCGACCAGGGCCGGATCAATTTCGCGGAAGTCAGCTTTGATGCCGACATCGCCCAAGTAATCGACGAAGAAAGGCGCGGGGTCAGCATAGTCGCCGCCACCGGCGCCAACCTCAAGCATGATCGAGAAGGGCTCGCCACTGGGCGACAAACGGTAACCATCGGCATCGCGTTCCGTCATGCCCATTTCATCCAGTAGGGCGTTAGCGCCATCGACATCGTAATCGCTCGGCGCGATCGTCGGCAGGCTGGCTTGGCCATAGTAGATGGCATTAATCAGATCTTCGCTGTCAATCGCCAGCATCACGGCATTGCGGAAGCGCGCGTCCCAGGTGACTTCTCGCCAGACCGGGTCATCAAAAGTGAGATTGAAGTGCAGCATGCGCGAATCTTTGTTGGGGTAAACGTGAGTTGTGTAGTTGCCGTTCTCCTCGTTCTCAATGAAGAGCGGCAAGTTCGCCAGGCTGGTCGTCCAGAAGTAGTGGACATCGCCGGCGAACATCATCAATTCAGCCGTTTCCATGATCCCCCACTGGTTGATGACAGCGCGGCGTCCGTCAAGATAGGGCAGTTGGTTGCCATCGGCATCGACGGCGAAATAGTATGGATTGCGCTGCGTCACCACTTCTTCTTCCGGACCTTCCACGCGCACCCAGGGTCCCAACTGCGGGAAGCCGATGGC
>JAPOWK010000096.1 GCA_026707665.1 Chloroflexota bacterium | reverse complement strand
GTCGATCCCTTTCAGGCGGGCGCGGGCACCAGCCATAACATGAACGCCAACGAAGTGATGGCGAATCGGGCGAATCAGATCCTGGGCTACGACATTGACGCGAAAGAGAAAAGGGTCCATCCCAACGATCATGTGAACATGGCGCAATCGACCAATGATACGATTCCGACGGCGATTCGGCTGGGCGTCTTGTGGCGGCTGGATGAGCTGCTGGAGACGCTCGGGCGCTTCGTCGAAGTCACGCGGGGCAAGGCGGAGGAATGGGACGATGTGGTCAAAACTGGGCGGACGCACTTGCAAGACGCGGTGCCGATTCGGCTGGGGCAGGAAGTAGGCGCCTGGGCGACAGCGATCGAGCGCGGCACGGAAAAGACGCGCTTCGCGGCGGAGGGGCTGCGGCGGCTGGGCATCGGCGGCACGGCGGCCGGCACCGGCTTGAACGCGCATCCCGAATATCACGCGCGCATGGTGGCCAAGCTGACGGCGCTGACCGGCATCGAATTGCACGAGAGCGATGACCTCTTCGAGTCGATGCAGTCGATGGGGGACGCGGTCTTTTTCTCGGCGGCGCTGCGCAACCTGGCGATGGACTTCACGCGGATCGCGAATGACGTGCGCTTGCTCTCGGCGGGACCGACCACCGGCATCGCCGAATTGACCGCGCCCACGGTGCAGCCGGGCTCATCGATTATGCCGGGCAAGGTGAATCCGGTGCTGGCCGAGATGCTGAACCAGGCGATGTACCATGTGATGGGCAATGACACGGCGGTGAATCTCTGCGGCGCGGCCGGGCAATTCGAGCTGAATGTGATGATGCCGGTCATCGCGCATAACCTGAACGAGATGATGACGGTGATGATCGGGTCGGTGGGCGCATTCACGGAGAAGCTGATGGTCGGGCTGGCGGTCAATCGCGAGCGGGCGGCCAGCTGGCTGGCGCGGAATCCGATTCTGGTGACGGCGCTGAATCCCATCATCGGCTACAACAACGGGGCGCAGGTGGCGAAGCGGGCGCTGGCGGAAGGCAAAAGCGTGCGCGAGGTGGTGCTGGAAATGGGCTTGATGGAAGCGGCGGAGTTGGATGCGGCGCTGGATGCCTACGCGATGACCGAGGGCGGGATAGCAGAGTAAGGTGGCAATTGCCGGGCGGCGGCAAAGCGATTGCTGATGTCGGCAAAGGCGAAACGCTTGAGAATGCTGTGATAGGGACGATGTTTCATGTCAGTTTGCCATTGCCGGCAAATGTGATTTTTCGGCAATGGATGGATGCCGTGCGGGCGGTGGCGTATGCGGTTGGTAAGGCGCGGTTTGTGGGTATGGTAACGCGGATTTGGGTGGATGGGGTGAATGGATGGTCGCGCGATTTTCTAGAATTTCACGTTGGCACATTTGTTCCAGCAATGGTAAACTGTTTGGAAGATGTCTCCATTGAAAGAGACCGGAGTCAATAATGGTCATGACTGACACCCGGCCAACTGCCAAGACGATTGAGAAATACGGTTCATTTCAAGATAGTCTCCGTGCTCCAATACATCGCTGGTTTACATACCCGGCCGGATACTCTCACAAACTTGTTGAAGCGAAAATTGACGAATACATGCTTGACAGCAACAGTACGATATTGGATCCGTTTGTCGGAAGCGGGACAACCTCTCTTGCGGCTAAGGCGAAGGGAGTTAACTCCATAGGGATTGAAGCACATCCGTTCGTTTTCTGGATTGCAAAGACGAAGTTGCGTTCGGAGTACGATATTGGATCGATAGAAGAAGACGCCGAGGCGATTCAGAGTAAAGCGAAAGGAATATATTCAAAGCTCGTCAAGTGTAACGGCGTTTGGCCTGCCCTCGTCTATAAGTGTTTCACAGAGGACAATCTTCGGCAACTACTTGCTCTAAGAATTGCGATTTTGGGACATGAATGCCCATCTGCGCGCAAGGATTTTTTCAAAGTTGCATTGACTGCCACATTGAGGGATGTAACGTCCGCGGGCGCAGGATGGCCGTACATTGCTCCTAGCAAACACGCAAAGCGAACAGTACATCGGGAAGCGCTCGTGGAATTTGTTAAACGTGTGAAGATGATGATTAATGACGTTTTCGAATTCAAAGCCGCAGATCGTCCATGCTCTCATCATGAACTTTATGACGGCGATGCCCGCGAACTTAGAGCGTACGTGGACCACAACAGCGTTGATATGGCTTTAACTTCACCGCCATACCTCAATAATTATGATTATGCGGACCGTACGCGCTTGGAAACCTATTTCTGGGGCATCTACGATAGTTGGGGAGACATCACACGAGAAGTTCGTGACCACTTAATGGTTGCCGCAACAACGCAGATCAGGCGGAATCAAATGGCAAAACTGATGCGGAGTCCTAACGTACGCCGGGTAAACCGCGTGATCTATGAAGAGATACAAGACATCGTGCATCGGCTATCGAAGTTGAGACTCGAAAAGGGTGGCAAGAAAAGCTACGACATTATGGTTGCCGGTTACTTTGAAGACATGTTGAGGGTGATTGAAGGCGTGTACTTTGCGCTGAAGAGCGGTCAGCCATTTATTCTGGTTTTGGGTGATTCAGCCCCCTATGGAGTACATGTACGGACGGATGAACTCATAGGCGAATTAGCCTTGGCAGTCGGTTTCTCGCACTTCGAGATTCAGGTCATCCGAACGAGGGGCGACAAATGGGCCGGCAACTCGCAGCGTCACAAAGTTCCGCTACGCGAGAGCATAGTTACCATAACCAGATAGGAATAGCCTGGTGGCAGAATCTTCGAAAAGGGTATCGAATCCTAGCAGTGCGCTAGGAGAAGCAGTTGGAAAACTCTTTGAAAGTGGCGTGATAGACTGTCTTCAAAATGAAGTCACAGCCCGTGGACACACCATACGGCCTTCGCGCTTAACGAACGGCACGGGCAATACATACCAGATTGATGCGGTCGTCTACGATCAAGATGAAAAGCCTATCATCATCATTGAGCCCAAGTATATCAGGTACAAAAAACACAATAGGGATAAGGCAAGCTGGCTCTGCACTGCTCATTACAATCTTAGAAAAACCCATCCGACAATTCGCAAATCGATTGCCGTGTTAGGCGGTCGATGGTCTGCCCCCTCCAAAGCTCTTATGAGTAGTTTCGGTGTGCAACTGTTTGAGGTCTCGTTTGACAACATTGTCAATATTCTTGACAAATACGGCGTGGCATTCAATTGGCCGGAGAGCGGTGCTGGAGAATGGCCCAGACAGGCATGGAACAAATTCTCCCTTTTGAACGAATTCGACAGAATAAAAATATCAGAAGAGTTAGTAAGTGGAATTCACCGTGAGTTGATTGATGCGGTAGCCTATGTTTTGGATACCGATATTTCCACATTGCCGCGCCGGATATCCTCGGTGGAAGTGCTAATGAAAACTGAGCAAGATGAAATCGTGCTGAAAACGTTTGGATCGGTAGCTGCGGCTATTCAAGACTTGACCGGATACATAACGGATCGAACTGATATAGGGGATTTGCCAGATTCCATGCATAAAGCCTGAATGTACTTGAACCGTTCTTAAGTTCTGACAGTGTCCAGAAATCCGCCCGGCTGCCCCCACAATTCGCCAACCCCACGCAAGCTCGTTATAATCCCCGAAATCCAAATCGCCGAAGGAGGTGACCATCGCCATCTGCAGCTTAAACTTTCCCCATCCGTTCATACACAGTACGAGGTAACGAAAATGAAGAAAGCAATCCTATTCCTACTCATCCTGACTCTACTCCTCCCAGCCGGCGCGCTGGCGCAGGACATGCCCCATGCCGGCGCCGAAGTCGTGACCAACTTCATGCAGTCGGGCACCTATGATGTTGGCGCCGAGCAGCTGGAAGCCGGCTTCGAAGAAGCGACCGGCATCGAGCTCGAGATTGTGGCTTCGCCCTTTGTGGTCTTGGTGCAGAACAACATCACCGATCTGGCCACGGGCACGGGCGAATTTGATGTGATTTCGGGCGACTTCTGGATCGGCAGCGTTTGGGGGCAGATGCATCCGCTGGACGATTTCATCGAGCGCGACATGTGGGGCGGCTCTTTCATCGAGGGCTTGACCAAGCAGGGTCCCTCCGCCTATTTTGACGGCAAGCGGATTGGCATCCCTTACAGCGCCGATGCCTATGGGCTGATCTATCGCACCGATATCTTCGAGGAAGCGGGCATTTCCGCCGATTGGGAGACCTGGGACGATTTCATCGCGGTGCTGGGCGAGCTCGAGATGCACCTGGAAGGCACCGATATCGCGCCGAATGTCTTCGCTTTTGGCGCTTCGGAGCAGGCGGCTGCCATCTTCTTGGGCATGTACGATAGCTATCTGGTGGATGCGGACGGCAATTACGCGCTGGATCACGATGAAGCCATCGCCTCGCTGAATCAGTTGAAGAGCTTGCTGGATTACAATCCCGAGGGCGCGACCGGCTTGAGCATTGATGAAGCCAACTCCGTCTTCCTCACGGGCAAAGCGGCGACGATGATCTGCTGGGTCAGCTTTGTGCGGGCGGCGGCGCAAGATCCGGATGCCTCGCTGGTGGTCGATAATTGGGCGACGGCGACCTTCCCGGGTCCGGGCTTCCCCTTCCTGTCAGCCTGGAATCTCTTCATATCCGGCTACAGCGAGAACCCGGAGGCGGCTTGGGAATGGATCAAGTATTACATCACCGAGGACGAGGCCAAGCGGCGCTTCGTCGAGCTGGGCGTGGGCTCGCCATTCTTGAGCACCTATGAAGATCCGGAACTGATCGAGCAATATAGCCACGACTTCCCGGCGATGGTCGCGAACTTGAACCGGGCGGAGACCGTGCCCTGGATTTTTGCCGCCTTTGAGGTCTTCTTCCGCCACATGAGCGAGTTCATCATCGGCGCCGCCACCGCCGAAGAAACGCTGGAAGCTACGCTGACCGATTGGGCGGAGCTGGAAGTGCCGGAAGGTCTGGTGCAGTCGGCGATGGCGCAGGGGCAGATGCAAGAGGGCTAGCCAATTAAGGCTATACGGGCGAATCATGGGATCGCCTTTTGTAGCGGAGTCTGTAGGGGCGACTCGTTGAGTCGCCCTCCCGATTTCTGACGATAACCGGATTGCGGATTGATGACTTCGTCTGTCGCGTCCAGAACAAGCAGCTCTACTTCCAGTTGGCATCGCCGGCATGAGTTGCCCTGGATGATTCTCTTTGTTGTTCCTGCCTTCATTATTGTGGTGGCGGTTCAGTTCTACCCGCTCGCCTACTCGGCTTTCCTCTCGGTAACAGACTGGGTGCTGACCGAATCACAGACGCCCAAGGGATTCGTCGGGCTGGAGAATTTCGCCAAGGAGCTCTCGGACGAGACCTTCCGGCGTTCGGTGCGCAACAGCGTCTACATCACTGGCGGCGCGTTGGCGCTGCAGATGACGCTGGGCATTTGCCTGGCATATTTGACGATGGGCTCCAGTTGGCGCATGCGGGCGATCCGCACGCTGCTGATACTGCCGATGGTGATCGCGCCGGTGGCGGCCGGCACTTTGTGGCGCATCCTGCTCAATTCGCGCGCCGGGCTGGTCAATCATGTGCTGAGCGTGATCGGCATCAAGGGACCGGAATGGCTTGCGCATCCGGATTGGGCGATCGTGTCGGTGATTCTTCTCGATACCTGGCAGTGGACGCCATTCGTCTTGTTGGTGGTTGGCGCGGCGATCGCGAGCATTCCCGATGATTTGCTGGAGGTCGCGGCGATTGACGGCGCCTCTCGCTGGCAGACCTTTCTCTACGTCGAGTTGCCGCTGCTGATGCCGCTGCTGCTGTTGACGTTGGTTTTTCGCATGCTGGAATCGCTCTTGTCGCTGGATTCGATTTATTCATTGACCTTTGGCGGACCGGGTTACAGCACCTATACCTTGACCTACTACATTTACACGCTGGGATTACGGAGCTTTAACTTCGGCGCGGCGGCCGCCTCGTCATGGATATTCATGGTATTCGCCAGCCTGTCGATCGGCCTGGTGTTTTGGTATCAGCGCCGCGACTGGTGACGGCAATGGGTGGACTCGACGCTAGCGTGATCGCCGCCGCGGACCAAGTAAAATTAAAGCTAGTTGTGAATAAGTAAGCGCACTAGAAAATCTCCCCTCCCGTCGCGCAGTGTCTACGCGCGCTGATGCTGAGGGGTGCATCCCCCACTGGGGGAGTGTGGGAGGGGGAAAGCGTTTGCAATTGGGGGAGGGGTTGGCAAAACAGGCGATGAAGCGGCAGCGTTCCGTAAAGCAGCGCGCCCTCGCTTTGGCGCATGGCTTCATATTATGCATCGCCTGTCTGGTGGTGCTGATTCCGCTCGCTTACCTGGTCATCAACAGTGTCAAATTGCCGCGTGAATTCTTGACCGTTCCCCCGACGATATTGCCGTCGGCGGTGACCTTCGAGCATTATCGCGACCTGTTTGAAGACAGCAAGACATTACGACATTTCCGCAACAGCTTCACGGTGACGCTGTGGACGACGGGCATCACGATCATCTGCGGCACCTTGGCCGCCTACGGATTGGCGCGAATGCGACTGGCGGCGAAGATCCTGGCAGGCGTGACCTTTGTTTTCTTGTTTATTCGCTTTTATCCGCGCGTCACCACGGTGATACCTTACTTTCTGGTCATGCGGGAACTGGACCTGCTGGATACGGTTTGGGCGATCATCATCGGGCAGCTGGGCATCACAATCCCCTTCGTGACCTGGCTGATGCTGGTGGTTTTTCAGGATTTGCCGCGGGAAATCGAAGAGGCGGCTGTTGTTGATGGCGCCAGCGTACCCCAGCGATTCTGGCGCGTGGTCTTGCCGATCGTGATGCCTAGCGTGTCGGCCGCCGCCATATTGACGGCTTTCTTGTCCTGGAATGAATTCTTGATCGCGTCGAGCGTCGCGCGGCGAAAAGCCAGTGTGCTTTCGATCGCGGTGGCGGGCTTCGTCAGCGACAAGGGCATTCAATGGGGACCGATGGCGGCGATGAGCGTGGTCATGATCTTGCCGATGATTGTCTTCGCTTTATTCGCCCAGAGGTACCTGATTCGCGGCATCACCTTTGGGGCGGTGAAGGGTTAGTTGGAGGTAATTCGCGCCTAATCCCATACACTCGCATTTGCAGCACCTTGGTGGAGCGAGAGGGCGAGACTAGTCTCGCCCCTACAACACGCTGGTGAGGCGGAAATGGGATAGAAAAGCGCCCTAAGCCCACCGAATCCATTCAACGCGAAAACCCGCCATCGCTAGCTCCCCCTTCCCTAGCTCGCTGGGGAAGGGGGCCGGGGGGATGGGGTGAAACGCGCGGGAAGGCGACACGAGTCTTGCCCCTACAACACGCTGGTGAGACGGAAGTAGGATAGAAAAGCGCCCTAAGCCCACCGAATCCATTCAAAGCGAAAACCCGTCATCGCTAGCTCCCCCTTCCCTAGCTCGCTGGGGCAGGGGGCCGGGGGGATGGGGTGAAAAACCGGCGCGGCGAATTCGGCATTGCAAAGCGCCGGTTATTGAGAACACTAGAGCGCATTGCTTATCACAGGCTGGGAGGCATTTGAACTTGGACAGGCAAACAGCTTACGACATCGTCTGTGAATTTGTACGGTCTGATTCATTGCGCAAGCACATGCTGGCGGTGGAATTCGCCATGCGCGCCTACGCCGAGCATTACGGCGAAGAGCCGGAGGCGTGGGGCTTGGTCGGCTTGCTGCACGATTTTGACTGGGAGATTCACCCGTCGCTGGAGCAGCACCCGATGGATGGCGCGCCGATCTTGCGCGAGCGCGGCTTGGGCGAGGAGGACATTCGCACCATTCTGAGTCACGGCCCGCTGGCGGCTGATGACCGCGTGACTCTGCGCGACAAAGCGCTCTATGCGGTGGATGAGCTGACCGGACTGATCACAGCGGTGGCCTTGGTGCGGCCGAGCAAAGATATCCGCGATGTCAAGGTCAGGAGCATCCGCCGGAAATGGAAGGACAAAGCGTTCGCCGCCGGCGTCAATCGGCAGGATGTCATCGATGGCTGTGAAGTATTGGGCGTCGATGTCTGGGAATTTCACGTGCCGCTGGTATTGAAGGCGATGCAAGGCGGAGCCGCCGAGCTTGGGCTCGACGGCGCGGCAGCGGGCTAGTATCAGGCTCGCACGTGCACCGGCGTGCCGATGGAACCGAATTCATAGAACCACTTGGCATCGGCATTCGTCATGTTGACGCAGCCGCGGCTCATCGGCCGGCCGAAATTATTGTGCCACCAGGTGCCGTGGAAAGCGTAACCGGCGTAGAAGTACATCACCCATTCCACATTATCCAGGTCGTAATCCTGCCCGGTCATGCGCTGGCGGCGCACCTTGCGCCGGATCTTGAAGTCGCCCTTTACTGTCGGCGTATCCGGCAATCCCGACGAAATGCGTGCGCTTCGTTTGAGGACGCCGTCTTCGTAGGCATAAGCCATTTGCGTGCTGAGCACGACGACGAATTCGCGGCCCCGGCCGACGCGGGCGCCTGGATCGCTGTATGTTGGCAGGACGGGACCATATTTCGCCGCTTCCTCGGCTGTGGGGATCAAGAGCACCGTGCCCACTTTTAGCGCGTCAGGATTGCTGAGACCGTTGACCTCGGCAATCGCCAGCCAGCTCATGCCGAATCTCGCCCCAATCTGAGACAGGATTTCGCCGCGGCGCACGACGTATCGTTCGCGGCCAGGGGCGGGCTGCGTCTGCGGCTGCGTCGCTGCTGCCGAGGCCGAGCTGTTCGTCGCCGCAGGCTGTGGCGGCGCGTAGGCATCAAGATTGCGCACGCGCAAGACGAGCCCGGAATGGATCTTGGTGGCGTCGACGATGCCATTGGCGTGAATCAAGGCATCCAGATCGAGCCCATAGATCTGGGCAATGCGGAACAAGGTTTCGCCGCGCTGGACGGTATGCGTATCGGCCTGCGGTGCTGGCGCCGGACTTTCAATAGATGTCGACGGCTCTTGCGATTGAACGGGCGGCGCCGTTTCTGGCGGAGCTTCCGCTACTTCAGGCGGCTTTCCACCGGCGGGAATCTCCAGTTCTTGCCCGACATAGATGATCCAGGTCCAGTTGTCGTTCAACGCCTGCAGGTCATCCAATGACACGCCGTAGGCGCTTGCGATCTTGGCCAGGGTGTCGCCGAAGCGCACCGTATGGGTGATGCCGCTTGATTCAATCGGCGCGCTCGCTTCCGTCGGCGCTGGGCTCTCGACGGGAACCGCCGCTTCATCGGGGCTGAAGACAGCAATGCCATCGCCGGGGATCGTCAATTCTTGCCCGACATAGATGATCCAGCTCCAAATATTGTTTGCTACTTGCAAGTCGTAAAGCGATATGCCATAGGCGGCGGCGATTGTGCCCAGGGTTTCGCCGACGCGCACGATATGCGTGTTGCCGGTCAAGGAGCTTGGAGCGGGTTCCGTGGAGGGCGGGTCGGTGGCTGGCGGGTCCACGCGGCCGGGCAGGGGCAGCGCCAATTCATCGCCGGGGTAGATCCAGCCAAAAACATTGTTCAGCGCCATCAGGTCGCTCAGGGCGATGCCGTAAAACTTGGCGATGCTATCCAGGGTTTCGCCACGGCGCACGATGTGGGTCTCGCCGCCCGCGGCGACCGACCCCTGCTGACCGGCGCTGTTTGGAATCGTCAGCTGCTGCCAGGCGCCGATGAGGTGGGCGTTGCTGATGCCATTGGCTGATGCCAGTGTGTAGATGTCGACGCCATAATTCTGCGCGATCAATCCCAGCGTTTCGCCGGGCCGGACGACATGCTTGGCGGCCGCTGGGCGCTGCGCCTGGGCGACGCCCGCCAGAAAAATGATCAACGCGGAAGCCAGGACGCGCAGCGCGAATGAGCGTCGGGACAATCCCGAGCCGGCGCGATTGACAGCGTCGTCGAGCCGCCTTTCGCCGTCCCGATGGCGATAGGGGCTATTCAGAATTGAAGCGGGTGATTTTACTTTGTAGTATGCTAAAGCTGTGTTTGACATGACACGCGCCTTTCGCCGCTTGAGATGCCCTGTTTGCCTATAGTCAAACCAAAGCGCCGCGAGAAGGCAATGGCATCGGCGACTTCACTGGTGTCGCGAAGGGCGTTAGTCTGGCAAGCGTATAGAGAATCCGTTACACTTCGGTTCGCAGCGCCAAAATTGCGCCGCAGGTATGGAGGGCTGGCAACATGTCCCTATCAATAATCAATGGGCTGAAACGGTGTAGAACGCAGGTCGCGCTTGGGGTTGTTTGCCTGGTTCTCGCGGTGATGCCGGCCTGGGCGCAAAACGCGATCAACATTTTGGAAGCGGGCGCGCCGGTGTCCGGTGTGCTCGGACCGGCCAGCACGGCTACGACCTATGTCTTTGACGCGGGCGCCAACTCGTCGGTGACGGTATCGCTTTCGAATGTGACTGGCGGGACGCTGGCTCTGCTGATAAGCGATATCAATGGCAATACGATTGCGCAGGCCGCCGATACGGCCAACGCCGGCGCCTTCACGGCGAGCGATGTGCTGCTGCGGAATGGCGGCCGTTACAATGTTTTTGTCTATTTCGCGGCCGGTGGCGGCGCGCCCGACACCACCTTTGAGATTCGGCTGGAACTGGCGGCGGGCGATGATGCGGAGGGCGCTGAGCAAGCGGCGCCAGCATCAGCGGAACCGCAATTGATATTGCTGGGCGCGGGCATTGAGGCGCGACTGAACTGGAACGGCGCGGCTGACCTGAATCTGGAAGTGCGCGATCCTACCGGTGAGGCATTGCATTGGAATTCCCGAACGACGACCAACGGCGGCGTGTTCGGCTTCGACGCGAACGGCTTGTGCCAGGTGATCAGCGGAAGCCCGGAGGAGAGCGCCATTTGGCAGCCCGGCTTCCTCTCGACCGGCAGTTATGAAGTCATTGTCTATTATGAGCAGGCTTGCGATACGTTGACGGGCACGGTGCCGTTTCAGATCGAGGTCTTTGTCGACGGCGCGTCGGCTGGCCGATTGGATGCTTTGCTCTCTCCCGGTGGCGCCGCGGGCAAGAATGTTTACGTGACTCGCTTCGAAATCATGGCGGATGGCAGCGCGGCGCTCAGCAGGGGCGGACCTTATCCGGATTCGAGCTTGACCCTGCTGCCGACCGGCATCGATTTCGGCAGTGTGGCGGCGACGCCGCTGGCTCGCGATGTGCCGGTGCTGGGTCGCATCAGCAATGTCGAGCCTTTCCTCGTCTATTCCTTCTCCGGCGGCGCTGACGAATTAATTACCTTGAACATGGAAGCTGTGGGCGCGAATTTGGATACCTTGCTGCAGATTGTCGATCCCGCCGGGAAAGTGGTCAATGTGAACGATGACGCTTTCGGCGGGACGACTGATTCAGCGATTGTCAACGCGCGCTTGTTGAGCACCGGCCGGTACACGGTCATCGCCACGCGATACGCCAAGGAGATCGGTGGCACAGAAGGGCAGTTTCAAATCACCTTGAGCGGTCCAAGCAGCGACGTGGCGGGCCAGGCGACTGACCTCGATTTGCCACAGGGTGATATCGAAGTGAGCCTTTATTGGAGCACAAGCGCCGACTTGCAGTTGCTGGT
Organism: Chloroflexota bacterium; assembly: GCA_026707665.1. GTDB lineage: Bacteria > Chloroflexota > Anaerolineae > Aggregatilineales > Phototrophicaceae > UBA6055. The sequence continues at coordinate 42,569 of JAPOWK010000096.1, read as the reverse complement.
GCGAGACCCGGCTGGCCAATCCGTATTTGATGACAGCCCGCTGGTCGCCAGTGGCGGTATTTTGCAGGAAGTCGGCAATGTGAATTGCATCCCGGCGGCGACCGGCACGCCCGTTTCCTACATCTATTGGCCCCTTGGCGCCATGCGGCCCGGCACTTATGAAGTGGAGGTTTGGTATCAGAATGCCTGTTCAGACCTGCCGCCGCCCGTCGATTTCACCTTGCTGATCGAGGTCAATGGCAATTTGGTAGCCGATGCGCGCGAGTTCCCGCTAATTGGACAGCGATACGTCACGAATTTCACCGTGACACCGGCGGGCGAGGTCATCGTCGGCGAGGCCGGATACATCGACGCCGGCAGCGCTACCCTGGCTTATCAGTCGGAAGCCTTTGACGCGCCGCCAATTGCAAGCGGGCAGAGCGTCACCGGAGTCATCAGCGCCGAGAACACCTTTGATGTTTATCAGTTTGATGGGGTCGCCGGCGAGTCGGTGACGATCAGTATGTCGGCCGCTACGCAGACGCTGGACACGAATCTTTATCTGATCAGCCCGGGCAACCAGCAAATCGCGGCGAACGATGACGCCGATCCGGTGCTACTGGGCGCGGCGGGCCGCAAGACTGACTCGTTAATCAGCGGATATGTGCTGCGGGAAAATGGTCCCTACACCATTATCGCGACGCGTTTCGCCAATCAGTATGGCGGGACGCTTGGCGTCTATTCGCTAACATTGCGGAAGAATTGAAGCGCGAAACCCTGGCTTGGTTGACTGTACTGTACAAAGCGGCGGTCCTTTGCTATGATGCGCGCCTATTGTCGCCCGATCCCAGCTGAAAGTGACATCGCATGAATCGCCGGATTCTTTTCGCGCTACTTCTGATTGCTGCCGTGGCGCTGGCTGCCTGTGCCGGCGAAGTCAATCTGCTTGACGAGACGAAGCTTCAGGATACCAGCTTGCTCAGCGGAGAGCCCTGTGAGGCGCCCTGCTGGAATGGCATCACGCCGGGCGAGACCAGTTATCGAGATGCCGAGGTGATATTGAAGAGCGCTGGGCGCTTAAAGATCACAGAAGAATCCCAAGCGGAAGACGACAATCCGGGACGGGTCATTGTGTTTGCCGAGGGCGACAATCAGCCCTGCTGCCAGGTGATCAGCCGCGACGGCGAGACGATCACCTCGTTCTTGCTTCAGTTGGCGCCGGCGATGCGTTTCGGCCCTGTATTTGACAAGTTCGGCGAACCGCAATACGTAGCCGGTCAGCAGGTCAGCGAAGAGCAGGCCTATGCCGTCTTTGTATATCCCGAGACGCCGATGGTGATATACTCCTATGTCGCGGGCGGCGCTCAGGGCGCGGTATCGGTTGAAAACAAGATCATCGGCGTGATGTATATGGCGGAGAGCGAAATGCAAGAACTGCTGACCTGCGCGCGCTTGCATTTGTGGAAGGGGTTCGTTTCGCTCGGCGCCTATGCCGATGCGGAAGCGTTTGATTATGTTGGCAGCGGCGTCGGGGACGAAGCGATCTGTCCGGAGAGTTAAGCGAGACGGCGATGCGGCGCCGGATTCACAGGTTTAAGGAGCGGTGGCAAGATGGCGGTAGAAATGGGCAGGCTAAAAGTTGGGGCGGAAGTAAAGGGCAGGGTAAGGCACCTAGGCATTTATGGCGCCTTGGTTGATATAGGCAGCGGGCAGGACGCGCTGCTGCATATTTCCCAGCTGGCTCAGAACGAGAAGCGCCAATTTGAAGATGTGGCTCAGCCGGGCAGCGAAATCACCGCTTTCGTGTATAAGACGCGTCAAGATGGTTATGTCGCGCTGACAATGGAGAAGCCGCCGCCGGTTCCCTGGGCGACGATTCGGCAAGGCAAAGCCTACACCGGCCAAGTGATCCGTGTAGAAGACTTTGGCGTCTTCGTCGATTTCGGCGCCGAGCGCCCCGGCATGGTGCATGTTTCGGAAATGTCTGACGACTATGTGCGGGCGCCGAGTGATGTCGCCGCTGTCGGGCAGGAGGTGCGCGTCCGCGTTCTCAAGAAGAATGGACGCTCGCGGCAGATTGACCTGACGATGAAGTCCGAGCCGGAAAAGACGGCAATCCACGACGATGAGGATGATACGGAGGATGTGCCGACGGCAATGGCGCAGGCTTTCCAACGGGCGATGCGAAGCGAACCGGTGGCGGAAGCGCAAAGCAATCACCAGCAAAATGACCGTGCAAATCATCGCGACAAGCAGGAAGAGATTCTGGCGCGGACGCTGCGCGGCTCGCAGTCTTAAGCGCGAGTTGATACCAATCATTTACGTCAATTCTCCACAAGCGCTTCCGCCGATTCTTTGGCATATTTCAGGCAGTCACAGAAACTCTTGATATCGAGTCGCCTTGTCAGATTTGCTGACGCCGACAACAATTGTGGTGTGTCAGTTTGACAGACATGGAGCAGATACTATGGCAGAGTCCTCAATTGACCGCCGAGTGACGCAGATGGAAACGCGATCTGAAGAATTTGTTAAAAAAAGCGACATATCTGCGACATTGTCCCGTATTGAAACTGCGCTTGACTACCACAAGTGGATTCTTGGATTGCTTGTACTAGGTCAGATATTTACGCTTGGCCGGCTGTTTGAGATCTTCTAAGGGATTGGTAAATCCAGAAGAGCCCTATTATCACTTATGCAGCGCTGAAAATCTCGCGGTAGACGCGATAGCAGATCAGAATGAAGAGAACGGTGAAGTTCGTTTCGTGGGTTAGACACCAGGGGCAAAGCGCCTCTAGAAGTACGAACTGCACATAGACCAACCACATTGAAAAGAGCCAGGCGAACAAGCCGATGCCGAAGCTGAGCAGACGCCCCCACTCGCGCAGCCACTCAACGCGGCGCTCCAGCACAAGCACGGCCCCAATCACGACATAGACGGCGAAACCCAGATAGGCGATGGGTACGCCCCCAAGCTCCGAATACTGGCTGTTCAGAACGACATTGCAATCGAAGGGACCCGTTTCCACGCAGACGGCCGGCGCCTCGGCCAGTTTGAGATAACTCAGATAACCGGCGACCAAAAGGCCGATGAGGACCAGGAGCAGTTGGACGCGGCGAGCGAGTTGGTCGCGCCCGGGCTGGGAATCATAACTCTTGTCAGATGCGAACGTCATCACTTCCTCGCAAGTTTCACTCGATCGGACGCAGCGGAAGGACCTCAATCTCGTCCCCGGCGGGAACGCGCATTACCTCTTCCGGTATGACCGCCAAGCCATCAGCCAGCACCATGGACATCAGCGCGCCCGAGCTCTGGATGCCTGTGGAGCGGGCGATGAGGCGGTCGCCCTCGCGCTTCAGGGTGACGCGGGCATAGGTGCGGCGCCCATCGGAGCGCATTTCTGACGCAAGCATCGCCTTGATCGTTCGCCGCTTGAAAGCGCGGCCCGCGATTTTGGCGAGCGCGGGACGGACGATCACCTCAAAGGTCACCATGGTCGAAACGGGGTTGCCGGGCAAGCCGAAGAAGGGCACTCCTTGAATCGTGCCATAAGCCAGCGGTTTGCCTGGTCGCATATTAATGCGCCAGAAGTCGATTTCGCCGAGCTCGTCCATGACGACTTTGACCAGGTCGGCGGCGCCGACGGAGACGCCAGCGGTGCTGATCAGCAGGTCGGGGTTGATCTCCAGCGCGCGGCGGTAGAGGGCGCGGATGGAATCCAGCCTGTCTTTGGCGATGGGCAAGCGAATCGGCACGCCGCCCGCCCGACGAATCAGTCCGGCTAGGGTATAGCCGTTGGTATCGCGGATTTTGCCGGGTCCCAATTCGTCATAGAGATCGACCAGTTCGTCGCCACTGCTGAGGATGGCGACTTTGGGTTGGCGGATGACGTCGACGCGCGGGGAGCCGATGCCCGCGATCATGCCGATTTCGGAGGGACCGATGACGGTGCCGGCCGTCATGATGGTCTCTCCCGCCCTGATGTTTTCGCCGGCAAGTCGGATGTTCTCGCCGCGAGTCAGACGGCGGAAGAGGCGGACTTGGCTAGGCAGCGGGCTGTCTTCACCCTTGGACCAATCGTCGTCAGTGTCCTCGACCGGTATGACGGCCGTCGCGGCTTGCGGTATCGGCGCGCCGGTCATGATGCGGGCGGCTGTTCCCAATTCCAGTTGTCTGTCGGGAGCGCTGCCGGCGAGAATGTCCATCGTGACTGAGAGGCTGGCTGGGCTGTCTGGGCTGGCCACGGCGCTGTCTTCATAGCGGATGGCGTAGCCGTCCATGGCCGAGTTGTCGAATGGCGGCAGGTCTATCGGCGAGACGATGTCTTCGGCGAGCACACGGTCATAGGCATCCGGCAGCGAAACGGTCTCCGCTTCGAGCCTATTCATGTCGGCGAGGATCTTCGATAGGGCGGCGTCGACGTTGAGCAGCGGGTTCACGGCGCTCCTTCCTAGCGTTGGTTACGAGGGCGCATTATAGCATAATCTGGTCGAATCTCATGTGCTGCGCATCGGGCTAGTTTTGACCAATTCAACCAAGCGCGATAGAATCTCCGAGTTGCATGTTTCGCTATTTCGCAATTCTTACAGGAGGAGGTTGGAATGAGAAGGCTTCTGACGATTGCCACATTGTTGTTCGTGGGTTCATTGCTTTTGGCGGCGCTGCCGGCGGCGGCGCAGGACGCGAGCGAAGTGACGCTGACGATGTGGACGCACGACGGCTTGTACGTCCAGTTTTTCAACGCGCGCGCCCTGGAGTGGCAAGAGCGCTACCCCGATATCAACTTCACATTTGAATTCGAGGTGGTGCCCAGTGTATTCGACAAGGTGCTGGGTAATTTGGCGGCCGGCGAGGAGATCCCCGATCTGCTGGGCATCGAGCAAGGTTCCTTCCCGCGATTCATGCAGGGCGGCATTATCGAGTCCAAGTTCCTCGATTTGACCGATCTGCTGGCTGACGATTATGACCTGATCGTGGAAGGGCGGCACACGCCATACAAATATCAGGGTCGCGTCTATGGCGTGGACAGCTCGCTTTGCGCCGTCGTCTATTACTATCAGCCGTCGATTTTTGAGGATCGGGGACTGTCGGTGCCCACGACCTGGGATGAGTATCTGGAGACGGGCGCGGCGCTTGCGGAAGAAGGCATCGCCATGTCTTACATTACCGACCACGGCGGCATGTTCATGATGTATTTGCTGCAGCGAGGCGGCGCGATATTCGATGACCACGGCGAGTTTGTCTTGCCGGACGAGGAGAATCGGACGATCGCGATTGAGGTGCTGAACTTGCTGCGCGAGGGCTTGGACAGCGGCGCGATTCGCTATGTTCCCAGCGCTGAAGTTTGGGGTCCGGCGATCATGAACGCTTATCGCGAAGGCAATTTGGTCGGCGCGATTATGCCCGACTGGTATTCCGACTACATCCTGAAACCGCAAGCGGAAGATATGGCTGAGCAATTTCGTATTGGCCGCATGCCGGTTTGGGACGATGGCACGGGCCATAAGACCAGCGTCTGGGGTGGCACCGGTTTCGCCGTCGCCAAGGAAAACGAAAACGCGCAATTCGCCTGGGAGCTGCTGCAGTACACCTATGTGACGCTGGAGAATCAAATCAAGCGTTATGAGGAGATCGCCTACTATCCGACGATGGCAGCCGCTTTCCACGATGATCGAATTGTCGGACTGTCCGATCCGTTTTATGCCGGCCAAAAGACGGGCGAGATTTTCGCCGAGATCGTGGACGATGTGCCGATCTGGTATCAGAGCTTGTTCCGCCGGACCTTTGAGTTGCAGATGGCGGCTGAGCTTGCTCTGTTCTTTGATGGCGCGGTCACGGCTGATGAAGCGATCGACAACATCGTTCAGTACATGGAAGACGAAATCGCCTTCGCCGAGTAGGGCAGAGGCTGTAGGGGCGAGAGACGGTTAGTGTCTACGCTACCCTTGTCTCGCCCTAAGCGCCACTGTAGGTTGAGGGCAGCCAACCCCACCCCCCGGCCCCCTCCCCGAAGCATCAGGGAGGGGGAGCCAAACATAGTCGAAGACAATGTATTTGGCGTTTGCGTCTACCGGGATTTGAAGGCGTGTTGCAGGAGCAGAGAATGGTTCAGGCGGCAATGACGCGTGGGCGCGAGGCGCGGGGTGGTGGCGGTTTTCAGCAGCACAAGCTGGCGCCCTATGCCTTCATCTCTCCTTTCTACGTGCTGTTCGCCTTCTTCTTTCTGGCGCCCAGCCTGATTGCGCTGGTGCTGAGCTTGTTTCGTTGGGATGGCATCAACGATCCGCGCTTCGTGCTCGCGCGCAATTATGGGCGCCTGGTCAGCGACAAGGTCTTCGCCCAGGTGGCGACGAATACCGCGATCTACGCGATTGCCAGCCTGCTGATCGTCCTGCCCTTGGCGCTGGTGCTGGCGGTGCTGCTGAATTCGAAGTCCTTGCGCTTCAGCAACGTCTGGCGGGCGATGTACTTCACGCCGGTGGTGACATCGACAGTGGCGATAACGCTGGTCTTTCAAATTCTCTACAGTCGCGACACCGGCCTGCTGAATGCGCCGCTGATCTATTTGGGACTGGAGCCGATATACTGGCTGGGCGATCGATCCTGGGCCAAGGTGGCGATTATCATTCTGATCGCCTGGCGCTCGACCGGATTGCTGACCATTTATTTCTTGGCCGGGCTGCAAAGCATTCCAGAAGAATTATACGAAGCGGCCTCTATTGATGGCGCAAGCATGCTGCAGAAGTTCTTTCGCATCACCATCCCCATGCTGCGTCCGATCATCTTGTTCGTCAGCATTATCGTCTTGCTGAGCTCAATTCAAATATTCGACGAGCCGCAGATTCTGACCCAGGGGGGACCGGCGAACTCCACCATGAGCGTCGTGCAGTATCTTTACGAGCGCGGCTATACGCGTTTGCGGCTTGGCTTCGCATCGGCCGTGGGAACGGTGCTATTCGCGACGGTATTCATATTGTCGCTGCTGCAGCTGCAGTGGTACGGCGTCTTCCGGAAGGAGGACTAATGGGCGAGCGTTTCGGGCAGCGTTTGGGCGTGGTCGCGCTCCACGTTGTAGTCATCAGCGGGGCGCTGCTGACGGTTGCGCCGATTGCATTCATGATCTACTCGTCCTTCAAGACGACGACCGAGATTTTCACGCTGCCGCCTTGGCTGCCGCCCGCTGAATGGTCATTCAAGAATTACGAGACGCTGCTGACCACGTGGCACTTTACCTATTGGTATGCCAACAGCATCATTTATGCGGGCGTGGTGACTGTATTCGTGCTCTTCTTTTGTTCGCTGGCCGGTTTCGCCTTCGCCAAGTATTTCTTTCGCGGCAAGAATTTCTTGTTCATTATTTTGATCGGCTCGACAATGATCCCCTTCCAGCTGATCCTGATTCCGCTATTCATCTTGATGAGCCGTATAGATTGGGTCAATCATCCCGCGTCGATGATCATCCCCTGGATGGCGCCGGCGTTTGGCATTTTCCTAATGCGGCAATACATACAGGCGGTGCCGTCGGAGTTGATGGAGTCGGCGCGGATTGACGGCGCCTCGGAATTCCGGATTTACGCTCAGGTTATCGTCCCGCTGGTTCGGCCCGGTTTGACGACGCTGGCGATATTGACCTTCCTCGGCTCCTGGAACAGTTACATCTGGCCGCTGATGGTGCTGCGCGGCAACGAGGTGATCACGCTGCCGGTCGGCATCGCGACCATGCGCAGCCAGGCGACGGCGTCGCAGATTCCCTATGGCGAAATGATGGCGGCGGCGACCCTGGTTTCGGTGCCGGTGATCGTATTGTTTCTGATGCTGCAGCGCTATTTCATTTCCGGCCTGACGATCGGCGCGGTGAAGGGGTAGGGACGGCGAAACCCCCACCCCAAAACCCCTCCCCGACCGCCAGTGTCTACGCGGCGCATGAAGAGGGAGGGGCTTTTGTCTCCCAATCTCGCAATACTGGGCTCCCCTTCCCTCCCTGTGGGGGAAGGGGCCTGGGGATGGGGGACAAAATCGTGCGTTAAGCTCCCAGTAGCGGACAAGCCCTACAATTGTTGACGAAAAAAGGGGCGACTTTTTGGTCGCGTCTTGACAAAGTCATCGGCGACAGGTTACAATCTGCGGCGATGGAAAAACGCTAATATATCACGGTTCGGGCAAGGCTCAGAAGCTGTTCCTTCTGGCGCGCTTTTGCTATTGTATGGTGATAGAGCATTTGCTTCATCAAGTCATCTTCGTTCAATCAACTGAATCATAGCGCAGAGGAGGTTCCGTCTTGGAGGCGAAAGACTTCAGTGCATTGCGTATCAGTTTGGCTTCGCCGGAGCAGGTTCGGTCCTGGTCTTACGGCGAAGTAACTAAACCCGAGACGATCAACTATCGGCGCCTGCGTCCGGAAATGGACGGGCTGTTTTGCGAACGAATCTTCGGCCCCACTCGGGATTGGCAGTGCTATTGCGGCAAGTACAAGAACATCCGCTATCGGGGCATCATCTGCGATAAGTGCGGCGTCGAGGTGACGCGTTCGTCCGTTCGGCGCGAGCGCATGGGCCATATCGAGCTGGCGGCGCCGGTTGCCCATGTTTGGTACACGCGGCGGGTGCCAAGTTATCTGGGGCTGCTGCTGGATGTGAGCCGGCGCAATCTCGACCGTGTGCTTTACTTTGCTCAGTACGTGGTTACCACGGTTGACGAAGACGCGCGGGGCAAGGCAGTCGCCCGAATTGAAAAGGAATTGCAGACGAAAGAGCAGGAACTCGCCGGCGATATTGAAGAGCAGATGAGCGAGATCCGTGGCAATCGGGACCAGATCGCCGAAGAATTTGACAATAAGGTGGTGGAGATTCGCCAGCACTATGACACAGAGCTGGCTCGCCTCAGCGATGAGGTGATGAACGAGGCGCAGGTCGCGCAGACCCAGGTGGAGAACCTGCTGGGCCAGGGAGCGACGGCGGAGATCACGCTGGAGGCGGCTTCGTCGGTTGTCGTCACCAAAGGCGAAACGATCTCCAATGTTCATATCTCGCGGATCCAGACGCTCGTCAACGATTATCTGAGCGGGCTGCAAGGCGAAACCGACGCGCTGGTTCAGGAAGAGATCCAGAAGATCAGCGGCGCGATTGACACCGCCAATGTCGATGTCGACAGCTCAATGGAAGAGCATCTGGCGGCGCTGGAAGATAAGGTGAGCCTCTTGCGCGCCAGCGCCGAGAAACAAATTAGCGAGCTGGATGAGCTCCATGTGCTGCAGTTCTTGTCCGAGAGCCGCTATCGCGAATTGAAGAGCAAGTTTGGCAACGTCTTTCAGGCGAATATGGGCGCCGAGGCATTCTACGAGATTCTAAGCGGCCTGAATCTGGCCAAGCTTTCCGATGAATTGTGGCTTGAGGTGCGCACATCCAGGTCCAAACAGCGCCGCCGGAAGGCGACAAAACGGCTGCGCGTGGTTGAAAGCCTGCGCAGCAGCCGCAGTACGGTAGTCGATACCGACGAGACCAAACAGGAGAATGAGCCGGATGGCAATCGTCCCGAATGGATGATCCTGACGGTCTTGCCGGTGATACCGCCGGATTTGCGCCCGATGGTTCAGTTGGACGGCGGCCGTTTCGCCACGAGCGATCTCAATGACTTGTATCGTCGGGTCATCAACCGCAATAACCGCCTGAAGCACCTGCTCGATCTGGGAGCGCCCGATGTCATCGTGCGCAACGAAAAGCGCATGCTGCAGGAGGCGGTCGACAGCTTGATCGACAACAGCCAGCGAGGCAAGGCGCTAAGCCGGCGCGGACGCCGCGAGTTGAAATCGCTGAGCGACATGCTCAAGGGCAAGAAGGGGCGCTTCCGGCGCAATCTGCTGGGCAAGCGCGTCGATTATTCGGGCCGCTCGGTGATCGTCATCGGTCCCAAGCTCAAACTGCATCAATGTGGCCTGCCCAAAACAATGGCGCTGGAGTTGTATCGTCCCTTCGTCATCAGCCGGCTCGTTTCCTACAACTACGCCAGCAATGTCAAAGGCGCCAAGCGCATTATCGAGCGCGAACGACCGGAAGTCTGGGAAGTGCTCGAAGAAGTGATTCGCGAGCGCCCGGTCCTGCTGAATCGCGCGCCGACCTTGCACCGACTGGGTATTCAAGCTTTTGAGCCTTTGCTGGTCGAGGGAAAGGCGATTCAAATTCACCCCCTGGTTTGCTCCGCGTTTAATGCCGACTTCGATGGCGATCAGATGGCGGTGCATGTACCGCTGGGAAAGAGGGATCCAGATAAACCAGATGATCCTCCCCGGGCAGTGGATGAAGCGAGAGAGCTGATGTTGAGCACGCGGAACTTGCTCAAGCCATCTGACGGTTCTCCTGTCGTTGGTCCGTCAAAAGACATGGTGCTCGGCAACTACTATCTGACAATGGATCCGTCGGTAGAGATTGTTGCGTTGAAAGCGCGGAAAGATGAGTTCACGTACGAGAGCGCGCTCGAAAGCGGTGAGTACAAAGTGGGCATCGCGCACCGAAGCAACGGCTACTACTATGCGCAAAGGCGTCAGTTCCCCAATATCACCGAGTTTTCGGACAGAACCGAAGTTGACGATACTGGACGTCCGCGCGTAGTCATGGGGGCGGTCGACTGTACGATGGAAGCGCTGCTTGCCGGCGATGTTGACTGCATGCTGGCGAATGCGTACGAAATGCGCAAGTACATGCAAGCGCGGGACCTGGAAGATCAACTCGAGATCACCAATTTGCATGAGCGGCGCGTCGTGGTCGATATGGATGAGGTGGAAAACCTGTACCGCCTGGGCTTGGTTGATCTGCATACGCCGATCTTGCTGGGTAACGTATATGACAACGGCGAGCCGCAGGATGCGCCCGAGATTACCACGGTCGGACGCGCCATTTTCAATCGCATCTTGCCGGATGAAATGCGATTCGTGCAAATGACGATGGACAAGAAAGGCTTGCAGGACCTGGTGGCGCGCTGCCATCAAAGGATCGGCGCGGAGAAGACGACTGAGGTGGTGGATGCGATCAAGGACTTTGGCTTTCACTACGCCACGATTTCGGGCACGACCATCGCGGTTAGCGATTTGACGGTTCCGGACGAGCGGGCGGAGATTCTGCAACAGGCGGAAAACGTGGTGACGCGCGCCGAACGCGACTTCCGCCGCGGCTTGATGACGGAAGACGAACGCTACCAAGTCACCATTGATGAATGGAACCGCGCCAAAGATACCCTGCAGGATCAGATTCAGGATACGTTGGATCCCTATGGGCCGATCGCCGTTATGGCGAAATCGGGTGCGACCAAAGGCGGCTTCGGTCCCATCACGCAGCTCGCCGGCATGCGCGGTTTGATGGCGGATCCGTCGGGGCGCATCATTGATTTGCCCATTCGCAGCCACTTCCGCGAGGGCTTGAACGCGCTTGAGTACTTCATATCGACGCATGGCGCTCGCAAAGGCTTGGCCGATACGGCGCTGCGAACCGCCGATGCCGGCTATCTGACGAGGCGTCTGGTGGATGTGGCGCAAGACATGATCGTCAACCGCTGGGATTGCAATAGCACACCTGAATCCACCCCAGGTCTTACCATAAGCCGGGATGATGATATCGCCGGTCAAAGCCTGGAAGAACGGATCGTGGGGCGTTGCGCCGCGGCGGACATAAGCGATCCCAAAAGCGGCGAGTTGATCGTCGCGCGCAACGAAATGATCGATGAAGAAATCGCTGCGAAGATCGAAAACTCGGAACTGGAAGAGGTTGATGCGCGCAGCCCCCTAACCTGCAAGTTGATACATGGCGTCTGCGCAATGTGCTATGGCCGCGACCTGGGCACTGGCGATATGGTAAATATCGGCGCGGCCGTCGGCATCATCGCGGCGCAGTCGATTGGCGAGCCGGGCACACAATTGACGCTGCGGACATTCCACAGTGGCGGCACGGCCGAAGTGCGCGATATCACCAGCGGTTTGCCCCGCGTCGAAGAGCTGTTTGAAGCGCGGCGCAAGCCCAAAGGCGAGTCGGTGATTACGTCAATCGGCGGCACACTGCGCTTGACGGAGCGCGAAGATGGCGCGCGCATCGCCACCGTCGTCTACAGCGAGCCCCTCAGCCGGCGCCAAGAGGTACCGGATGATTGGGAAATCGTGGCGAAAGACGGCGCCGACGTGCAGGAAGGCGCAGTCATCGCGAAGAATGGCAATGGCAACGAGATGCGGGCGGCAATGTCCGGAAGGCTGCACATTGAAGATCACGTCGTTTACATCCGTGACGAATTGCGCGATGAGGAAGAGCTGGAAATCCCGGCGAACGCGCGTTTGCGGAAGACAATCCACGATGGCATGACAGTCGAACCGGGCGAGCAGCTGACCGAGGGCTCGAAGAATCCGCATCAGATTCTGCGGGTTCAGGGCGCCAAAGCCACGCAGCTCTACTTGCTGGGCGAGATTCAGGATGTGTATCGCAGCCAGGGTGTGAATATCGCCGACAAGCATTTCGAGACGGTCATTCGCAAGATGATGTGCAAAGTGCAGATCACGCGGAGCGGCGACAGCGATCTGCTGCCGGGCGAGTTGATCGATCAGCTGAAGCTGCTGGAAATCAACGAACGGCTGATCAACGATGATCTGGATCCCTGCTCCGGTCAGCCGGTGCTGCTTGGCATCACCAAGGCGGCGCTGAGCACGGAGAGCTACCTGTCCGCGGCCAGCTTCCAGCATACGATTAAGGTCTTGGCGGGCGCGGCGATCGAGGGTCAGGTGGATCCGCTGCACGGCTTGAAGGAGAACGTGATCATCGGCAAGCTGATTCCGGCTGGCACCGGATTCCACGCGTATCACGATCGGGAAGCGGTCGCGCCGGCGGTCACTCTCGAGGCGCAAGGCGCCTTGGACCTGGATGAGGTTGGCGATCAGGACGACTTCGAAAGCATGCTGAGCGAGCTATAGACCGATCAGCGATGGTAAGACGGAACGCGGGATGCCTTGGGGCTCCCGCGTTTTTTGTTTGCAGGCGCTAGGGGCGGGTCGCCAAGGCCTGGAAGAGGGGGCGCTCGCGCTGGTTGTCGCTGCCGTCAAAGCGCGGGTAGAGGATGCTGTAAGCAGCTAATTCGCTGCGGTGCTCTACCGCTAGTTCATAGGCGTAGTTGAGATTCCATAGGAACATTAACTCAATATCGGCGCGCGACTGCCCAATTTCAAAGGCGCGCAGGGCATAGTCGCTTTGGTTGCGGGCGGAGTTGTAAGCCATCCAGATTTCAGGCGCCTCGGAGGGAAAGTCTTCCCAGGTCGCCCAGCCGAATTCGGTCACCCACATGGGCGCGCTGTCGCTGTGGGCGGCGATGATATTGGTGTAGTCATAAATGGTCTGCAAGAAGAAGAATTGTGGCTTGTCGTCCCAGCCTTGGCCTTCGACATTGTCGCAGCAGAGGAAATCGGGCGGGTTGCCCCAGCTGTAGGGATGGACGCCGATTTTGACATCGGCGTAGCCGCCCAGCCCAGCTTGATACATCTGCCGCAGGAAGGCGCGGTCATCGACGGAGATGCCGTCGTGATTGCCCGTTGGCGCCAAACCCGCCGTGACAACCGCCATGTTTGGCGAATAAGCGCGAACAGCATCGTATCCGACGCGGAAGAGCTCCATATAACTGGCGCCGCTGATCGGGCGGTTCCCGGTCCATTCCCGTTTCAGATTGGGCTCATTCCAGATTTCGATCGCGTCAATATTGGGTCCAACTTTCTCCAGCAGGCTATGAATGAACCAGCGCAAGTGATTGAGATCGTCGGGCGGTCCGTCTTCGTTGCGGTTGGTATGACGGGTCCAATCGGGCGCCTTGGCGATGCTGATCAAGACCTTGAAGCCGCGTTTGTCAGCTTCTTGCACGTGGAGTTGGAAGAGGCGGAAGCTTTGGTCGAACTGGCCGGCGGCGTTGGGCTGCAGCCATTTCCAACTGGCTTGCAGCTTGACCCAGCCGACGTCCAAATTGGCGAGCTGACGGAGGACGCGGTCCCAGCCGGGCACATCAAAGTTGTAGTACACCTGAATGCCCATGCCCGCGCCATCAAGCCGAGTATTGTCAAGCGGCACGGCAGTCGTATAGGCGCGGCCGGGCTGAGCGGGCGCGCTGACAATCTGCGTGGCCGCGGGCATCCTGGTCGGGCGATAGGTGGCGGTCGGTGGCTGCTCATAATCGCGATCGATGATGGCGCCAAAGTCTTTGGAGGAGGCGGTCGGCGAAGGCAGCGGCGCAGCCAGCGTGGGCAAAGGAGCGGATTCGACGGTCGGCAAGGATTGTAGCGCCGGTATCGCCGTGGGCGCGGGCGAGGCGACACGTTCGAGCGCCACCTCGGGCGCGACCTCGACAGCCGATTCGGCTGCGCAGCCGGCGAGCGAGGCGCTGAGCAAGAGGGCGAGGAAGGTTCTGACGAAGCGTCGCATCTTTGATGTCTATCTGGCTAATTGCTCTGATTCCAGAACGCCGGACCGCTTGATGGTTACATTCCGAGCATCCGGCGCGCCTGCATAATAGAGAAGGCGCCAATCTGATTGACACCCTCTCTAATTGCATTCTACAATGGGAAATTGAAGTCCGCAGGAGATGGGCGGGACGCAGACCTGACGATTCTCATACGGTGTCCAATTGACGCCGGCAGCCGCAGCGAAGCATTTGTCAAGGCGCTTGGGATTCGCCTGGAGAGATCTCGACTAGACCGATTCCGCAGTTGGCAGTGACCGCCAACATGGATGTATTCTTGCCAGCATTCCAACACGACATCGAGGGCCATTGATGGCTGATCGCTCAATCCAACCAATCAACATCGAAAGCGAAATGCGCGATGCTTACTTGAGTTACGCGATGAGCGTGATTGTATCGCGGGCGCTGCCGGATGCGCGCGACGGGCTGAAACCGGTGCATCGGCGCATTCTTTACGCCATGCACGATATGGGCGTGCACGCGAGCAGCGGGCATAAGAAAAGCGCGCGAATCGTAGGCGAAGTGCTGGGCAAGTATCATCCCCATGGCGACGGCGCCGTCTATGACACGATGGTGCGAATGGCCCAGGACTTTTCCATGCGCTATATGCTCATCGACGGGCAAGGCAACTTCGGCAGCATTGATGGCGACGCCGCGGCCGCCATGCGCTACACGGAAGCGCGGATGGCCGATATTGGGGGCGAGCTGCTGGTAGACATCAACAAGGAGACGGTTGATTTCATCGACAACTTTGACGGATCACTGCGCGAGCCCGCCGTCCTGCCGGCCATGGCGCCCAACCTGCTGATCAATGGCGCGTCGGGCATCGCCGTTGGCATGTCGACCAATATCCCGCCGCACAATCTGGGCGAGATCTGCGACGCGCTGGTGCACATGCTGAAGCATTGGCGCCAGCTCGACGCGATCAATGTCGACGAGCTAATGCAATTCGTCAAGGGACCCGACTTTCCCACCGGCGGCGTAATTTACAAAATGCGCGGCGAAGAAGACATGCTGCGCTCGGCCTTCGCCTCGGGACGGGGCAAAATCACATTGCGCGCGAAAGTGCATGTCGAAGATATGGGGCGGGGAAAATCGCGGATTATCGTCAGCGAGTTGCCTTTCCAGACCAACAAGACGACGCTGATCGAGCGAATCGCAAGCCTGGTAAGCAGTGGCAAACTCTTTGGACTGGCTGACCTGCGCGATGAGTCCGACCGACAGAACTCGGTGCGGTTGGTGATCGAGCTGCAGCGCGGCGCCGAAGTGACCGATGTGATGGCGCAGTTGTTTAAGTTGACGCCGCTGCAAACGACATTCGGCATTATCATGCTGGCTCTGGTCGACGGTCAGCCGCGTACGCTGACACTCAAGCAGGCTTTGCGGGTTTATCTGGATCACCGGCTCGAGGTGGTGCAACGGCGCAGCGCCTTTGATTTGGCGCGGGCGCGCGAGCGGGCGCATGTACTCGAAGGTCTGATCATCGCGCTGGATAATCTGGATGCCGTGATCAAGACGATTCGCCGGTCGCGCAATAGTGATACGGCGCGGACCAACCTGGTGAAAAACTTCAAAGTGACCGAGATGCAAGCAGTGGCGATTCTCGAGATGCCGCTGCGGCGCCTGGCATCGCTGGAGATCCGCAAGATCCGCGAGGAGTACAAGGACAAGCGCAAATTGATTAAATCGCTGGAGGGCTTGTTGGCGAGCCCGCTCAAGCAGCGGAACAAAATCGCTGAAGAGTTGGAGACTTTGAGAGACGACTACGGCGATGCGCGGCGCACTATCATCGCCGACGGCGAAGCGACGGCCGCGACGCAAGCCGACTTCTTGATGCCCGAGGAAAAGACCGTGGTCATGCTCAGCGTCAAGGGCCACTTGGGGCGCACGGCGCTGGATGAGCCGCCGCGAGTGACGACCACGACCAAGACACCGCCGCGGCTTTTGCAGCACAGCAGCACGGCGCAAGTCTTGTATCTCTTTGCCGATGACGGTTATTGCGCATCCTTGCCAGTGCAGCAGATTCCACCCGTGGCCGCGGCCGCGCTGGGTACGCGATTCAGCGATTTGAGCGCGCTCAATCGGCGGCGCAAGATCGCGGCGATGATCAGTTTGCCATTGGAGACAGTCGAAGGCTATATCAGTCTTGTTACCGTGGGCGGCGTCGTCAAGCGCCTGCACATATCTGATCTTCCCGGGGTGATGTCACGCGAGTTTCGCGTCATGAAACTGGCGTCTCACGATCGTATCGTTGACGCGCTGTTCAGCAGCGGTGCGGATGAACTGGTCTTGACCAGCGCCCGCGGCTACGCCATCCGCTTCGGCGAAGAAGATGTACGGACCACCGGCTTGAATTCGGGCGGCGTACGCGCGATGCGCCTGGCGATAAAGGGCGATCGCGTGGTTGCCGCCTATCTGGCGGATGACAGCGCATTGGCCTGGAATGTCAGCAGTGACGGCATCGCCAAGGCATCCCTTATGGATGAGTATAAGACGCAGGGTCGCGGTGGCAGCGGCGTTATCTCCATGAAGCGTGAAGAAGGTGATCCCGATGTAGCCGCGGCGACTGTGGGCCGCCCGGATGAAGAGGTCCTGGTATTGACCAATAAGCACAAAGCGAAGCGCGTATCGCTCGGATTGGCGAGGACCATGAAACGGGCGGGAACCGGCGGCAACCCGGTGATTGCGCTGCGGGATAAAGAACGCGTGGTCGGTCTAGCCATTCTCCGTCAGGGAATTGATGTCCAAGAGGCTCCGCTAGAGAGGAAATTGGTCCCGCTGGCCGGTGCCTCTCAAGTGGAAGATGAAATGCCGAAGCAGTACGAATTAAGCCTAGAAGAGATCGAATTGCTGCTGGACGAGGCCGATGGCGTTGACGGGGCGAGCAAGGGCGCTAGCGCCAATGGCTCCGATCCCGGCAAGCCCGATGACGATTAGCGAACGCCTCCAGCTCTTCGTCATAATTTGGCGCCAGCAATTGCCAGTCGAAACGCGCGATATACTCCCGCAATGCAGTCGTATCCATTCGTTCGTCGCGGTCCAGATGGTAACGTAGCTGGGCCGTCAAGCGGTCGCGCTGATAAAGGCAGGCTTGCTTGCATGCTTCGGGCAGCAGGTGAGGATAATTGAGACGGTCGGGCAAGACGGGAAGACAGCCACAATAGATCGCCTCGCAGACGGAAACGCCAAAGAACTCCTGCTGAGCCGTGCTGACGACAAAATCCGAGCGCCACAAGAGCCGCGCGTAATCGGCGAATGAGTCGACGTAGCCGAGTTGCATGATCCGATCGCCGAGCCGCGACCGCGCCTGGAGAAAGGCCGGCGGCATTTCTCCAAATTGCTCACCGGTGATTGCCAGCTTGAATTCGTATCCCTCGTCCGCCAGTTTGATCATGCTTTGGACGAAGGTCGCCGGATCCTTGTCATGTTCCCAGCGGTGATTCCAAAGAATGACGGGCGGCTCGTCGGTGGCGGATTCGCCCCGGTGTTCGTCAAAGCGGCGCAGGTCAATGCCGAGTGGCAATACGCTTGATTTGGCGCGTATGTCATTGATGGTCTGGAGCTCATTGTAGTCGGCGAAGTGTTTGAGCATGTTCGGCAGCTTCGTCAGAAAATCGTCCAGGTGGAACTGGCTGTTGAAGTAGTTGGCATCGGCGCAGAGGGCGCTGACGTAATTGATGAAACCATAGCGCCAGCCGTGATTCTGGCGCCGGCTCTGTGGATAAGACAGCTGATTCTCATGGAAATACATGGCGATGGGCACATCGGGCAGGCGGTCATGCGTTAGAGCGCGGAATATGGAGAGGTCAACCATGCTGGAGGCGAGGATCAGATCCGGCTTCCAATCCAGCAGGCGGGCGAAGGTGATGGCGGCGCCTTGCATCCGCCACTTCCAAAATTGGGCGGGCAGGGTGATGAGGTCGATATCGTGGTGCGAGAAGCGGCGGTAGCCATCGGCCCAGGCTTTGTGGCTGCCGCCGTAATACGATTCAAGCAGGGCGATGCGCATTGTTGACTCAGAGCTCAAGTGGTGTTGCGGCGGCGCGCCTCGACCACATTGGGCACCAGGTCGATCTTGGACAGAATACGGGTGAGCTGCTGGTTGTTGCCGATTTCCAGCTGCAAATTCAAGGTGGCGATATGCTGGCGCGTGCTCACCTCGACCGAAGAGATGTTCACATTTTCTTCGGCGATGATCGTGCTAATTTCGCGCAAGAGCCCTTCACGGTCATAGGCGACGACCTCGACCGGCACGAGATAGCGCTGTTCCTCTTCTTCCGTGCCCCAGGAGACGTCGATGAGACGTTCGGTCTCGCGCATGGAGACCATGTTGGGGCAATCGGTGCGGTGCACAGTCACGCCGCGTCCGCGCGTGATATAGCCGATGATGTCGTCGCCAGCCATGGGGCTGCAGCAGCGGCCCAGATTCACCAGCATGCCGCCGGCGCCCATGATGCTCACGCCCTTGGCGATACTGGCGCTCCTCGGCTTGGTACGCGGCTTTAGCAGCTCTTCTTCGCTGACGCTCTCGGCCGCTTTACGGCGCTCGTCCTCGAGTACGCGGTTGGTAATCTGCGAGCCGGTGACATCGCCGGCGCCGATGGCAGCGAGGAAGTCGTCCAGCTTGTCGAAGTTGAGCAGACGCGCGACCGAGTCAAAGGTGACTTTTTCCAGCACGCCCAGGCGCTTGAGTTCGCGCTCCAGCACTTCGCGCCCCATGGCGATATGCTTTTCGCGGTTCTGCTTGCGCAGCCAGTGCCGGATCTTGGTGCGGGCGCGGTTGGTGACGGCGTAATCGAGATCGGGGTTGAGCCAATCCATGCTGGGTCCGCCGCGCTTGGCGGTGAGAATTTCGACCTGGTCGCCCATTTTCAGCTTGTAATTGAGCGGCACCAGACGCCCGTTGACTTTGGCGCCGCGGCAGCGATCGCCGATATCGGTGTGGATATGGTAGGCGAAATCGATCGGCGTCGCGCCGACCGGCAGATCGATGATGTCCCCGTTTGGCGTCACGCTGTAGACGCGATCTTGAAAGACCTCCGACTTGACTGTGTCCACAAACTGAGAAGCGTCGTTGACCTCGGGACCGAACTCCATCAATCGGCGCAGGAAGGCGAGGCGCTGCTCAAAGGCTTGATCGCGCCCGTTGCCGCCCTCTTTGTAGCGCCAGTGGGCGGCGATGCCGTATTCGGCGTCTTCGTGCATCTCCCAGGTTCGGATCTGAATCTCGACCGTTTTGCCTTCGTCATCATGGACGGCGGTGTGCAGGCTGCGATAAAAGTTGTCCTTTGGATTGGCGATGTAATCATCAAATTCGCCGGGGATAGGGCGCCAGAGATTGTGCGCGATGCCGAGCGCCAGATAACATTCCGCCAGCGTATCGACCAGCACGCGCATGCCGCGGACGTCGTAAATCTGCTCCAACGGCAGGTCTTTCTTGGTCATCTTGTTGTAGATGCTGTAGATGTGTTTAGGGCGGGCGGTGATGGTGACGTTCATGATCCGGCTGGCGTTCAGCTCGCCAATCAAGCGATCGCGAATGCGGGAGACATAGGATTCGCGCTCGTCCCGCCGTTCATCCAGCGCTTTGGCTATCGAGCGATAGGCATCCGGATTGAGATAGCGGAAGCTGAGATCTTCCAACTCCCACTTCATCTGCCAGATGCCGAGGCGGTTGGCCAGGGGCGCGAAGATATCCATGGTCTCTTGCGCCACCGCCCGTTGTTTGTGCCGCGGCATGTAGCCGAGCGTGCGCATATTGTGCAGGCGATCGGCCAGCTTGACCAAGACGACGCGCACATCGTCGCCCATTGTCAGCATGATTTTGCGGATGTACTCCATTTCACGATTGACAGCGCTGGAGCGGCGCGAATCGCCGGCGGGCGAGACGTTCTTGATGGGCAGGTTTTTCAGCTTGGTGACGCCATCAACCAGTTTGGCGATTGCCCCGCCGAATTCGCTGCGCAGGGCGTCAACCGAGACATCGCTGTCTTCGGCGACATCGTGCAGCAGGCCGGCGGCAATGGTCTCCGAGTCCATCTTCATCTCGGCTAGAATGCTGGCGACGGCGACGCAGTGCGTGAAATACGGCTCGCCGGATTTGCGCTTTTGACCGCTATGGGCGGCTTCAGCGCGCTGATAGGCGGCGGCGATAAGATCGGTCTCGTTCGGCTTGATTTCGGGCAGGGAGTTCAGCAGTGATGCGAGGTCGCGAGAGTAGACATCAGTCGAGGGCAACATCTATCGATCACCTGATGAATGCGCTTTGTGAATAGATTATCATATTCTGCTTCAATTGTCGCGAATTGCGGCACAGAGACGAGGCAAATCCGAGGCGCCGCCGGCGCGAAACGGTAATGTAGGGACGACTTATCATGTCGCCCACTAGGGAATCTGTACCTGTTCGACGGGCGACCTGATAGGTCGCCCCTACAAGGCTCGTCCGATACTGAAAATCTAACGTAAAGCCAACGGTTATGATTCTGCAACAGTACATAAAAGAGGGTTAATTCTTGCGTTGGCCGCAATTTGCTGCGAAATCCGTCAAATCTAGCTCCCCTTCCCTAGCTAGCTGGGGAAGGGGCCGGGGGATGGGGTAGAAAAAGCGCGGTGGAACGAACCAGTACCGGATAAGCCCTACAGATCTTGCGCTCTTGCGGGTGACAGAACCGCAGTATCTACGCGCGGCAAACGTCGGCCCTACAGCTTTGGCTGAACGGATGCCTGTTATGGCGGGCGTCAGCCGCTAATTTTCTGGCGCAGGTAGGCTTCGATGAAGGCGTTCAGCGCCCCGTCCAGCACGCCGTTCGCATTGCCGATTTCGACGCTGGTGCGGTGATCCTTGACCATTTGGTAGGGGTGGAGCACGTAGGAGCGAATCTGATTGCCCCAGCCGGCATCGACATTTTCGCCTTTGAGCGCGGCCATTTCCGCTTCTTGTCTGGCGCGCTCCATTTCGAAGAGCCTCGCTTTGAGAATCTGCATGGCGCGGTCGCGATTCTGCGCCTGGCTGCGCTGGTTTTGACATTGCACTACGACCCCCGTTGGCAGGTGCGTGATGCGGACGGCGGTGTCATTCTTCTGCACGTGCTGGCCGCCGGCGCCGCTGGCGCGGTAGGTATCGATGCGGACGTCTTTATCCGCCACTTCAATCTCAATGTCCGTCTGTATGTCGGGCCAAAGTTCGACCTTGGCGAAAGACGTGTGGCGGCGATGGGCGCTGTCAAAGGGGCTGAGCCGGACCAGCCGGTGCACGCCTTCTTCGCTTTGCAGGTAGCCGAAAGCGTAATCGCCCTTTACGCTGACGGTGACGCTCTTCAAGCCCGCTTCATCGCCGCCGCTCCGGTCCAGAATCTCGGCTTTGAAGCCGTTCTGCTCCATCCAGCGCAGGTACATGCGTTCCATCATTTCCGCCCAATCCTGGGCGTCGACGCCGCCGGCGCCGGCGTGAATGGCGAAAATGGCGTCCTCGCCGTCGTAATCGCCGGATAGCATCGCCTGGAATGACATCGCTTCGACGATTTCGCGCAGCGCGTCGGTTTCCTCCGCCAATTCTTCTTGCATGTCGGCGTCCGCGATCTCTGCCAGTTCAAGCGCGTCGGCGATGCGCTCGGCGAGCGACCGCCATTTGTCGACCAGCGCCTTCAGCTTGGATAACTGCTGCATGGCGCGTTGCGCCGCTTCCGGGTCGTTCCAGAATTCGCTCTGGCTGGCTTCCGATTCCAGGTCTTCAATCTGGCGCGCCTTGCCAGCGATATTGATACGCCCCATCAATTCGTCGATCTGGGACTGAAATTCGGTAAGCTGGTTAACGAGGTTTTCCATAATGACCGCGGGCTAGAACCCTACTCAGCCTTTCTGGCTCAAGATAAATTGCCATGCCGCAGCTGTCGGTGCCATTCGTACATGAAGAGCGAGCCACTCACCGATACGTTGAGCGAGTCGCTGACGGCGCCGCTCATGGGGATGCGCGCGACTTGATCGGCGGCGCCGATCCAATCTGCGGACAGACCGCTGTCTTCGCTTCCCAATACGATGATCGATTTTGGGCGAAAGTCAACATCATACAATGTGCGCCCGCCGCTGACTTCGGCCGCGACAATCTCATAGCCGGCGCTCTTGAAGTAGGCGAGCGCTTCCGTGCTGCTCAGCCGAAAGATGTTGTCAAGAAAGCAGGCGCCCGTGCTGCTGCGAATGACATTGGGATTATAGATGTCTACCGCCGTATCGACCAGAATGACCGCGTCCATGCCGACGGCGTCGGCGGTGCGCAGCAGCGCGCCGATATTGCCCGGCACCCCTGGCTTGACCAGGACGAGCGCGTGATTGACGTCAGCCGCCTCCAATTGCGCCAGCGCCTTTGGCTTTTTGCTATGCAAGACGGCCAGGACGCCATCCGGATTCTCGCGATAGCTGACGCGTTTGAATAGCACCGGCGTCAGCTGATGCGTTTCGAACTCGGCACAGTCCTGCGCTGGGAAGATCTCCGGACAATGCAGGACGAAATCAATGTCGTAACCGAGCTGCACTGCCCGCTGCAGATCCCGCTTGTAGTCGATGATGAAACGCGCATCCCGCTGGCGACCGCGCTTGCTGCGTAAGCGATTGACGAGCTTGATTTTGCTGTTCTGGGCGCTTGTGATTTGCAAGGGCTGGCTCAATCCGCTTCATCGTCAGCATCGTCGAATAGGCTCTCGACAAAGAATTCGGGCGTGAACAGGACGAGATCCTCAATGCTTTCGCCCAAGCCGAGGTAATGAACGGGCAATTTGAGATCGTTGAAGATGGAAAAGACCATGCCGCCCTTTGCCGTGCTATCGAGCTTGGTGACGACGACGCCGGTGACGCCGGAGGCTTCGCCGAAGCTTTCGGCTTGCTGAATGGCATTTTGGCCCGTGGTGCCATCAAGCACGAGCAGGACTTCGTGCGGCGCCTCCGGCACCACCTTGCCCGAGACCTCGCTGATTTTTGTCAACTCTCGCATCAAATTGTAATTGTTCTGCAGGCGGCCCGCGGTATCAATGATGAGGACTTCGTAGCCGCGCGTTTTGGCGGCGACGGTGGCGTCGTAGACGACGGCGCCCGGGTCGGATCCAGGCCGGTTGGCGATGACGGGCACATCAATGCGCCCTCCCCAGGTTTGCAGCTGCTCGATGGCGGCGGCGCGGAAGGTATCGCCGGCGGCGATCATGACCTTGCGCCTTGAGAGGTTTTTCAGCCGGTGCGCCAGCTTGGCAATGGTAGTCGTCTTGCCCGATCCGTTGACGCCGACCACGAGGATAATGGAGAGCTCGCGCCCGGTGATATTCAGCGCTGGCGGAAATGCAAGCAGGGCGGCCAGCGATTCTTTCAGCGCGTTCTGCAATTGCGCCGACTTGGTCAAACCATCAGCGCGGACGCGATCCTGCAAATCGTCGATGACCTTGACGGTGGTGTTGAAGCCGACATCGGCCTGAATGAGCAGGGTTTCCATGTCGTCCCAGGTATCCTCGTCGATCTCGGTATTGCCGAGCATCTGCGAGATACGCCCGAAGAATGACTGCCGTGTTTTTGAAAGACCGCGCCGGAATAAACTCAAATTCTTTGCCCCGGTCATGTGATCGCCAAGCCGCGATTATACAGCCATGGCCTTGCGGGGACAATGTAAGGTCGTGAGCTTGACAATATTGCTGTATAATGGAGTTCGATTGTGAGCTGCAGGTTCAGGTGGAATTGGTGGAAAACGACATACCGGCAATGACTCAAGGGTCGGACGAGTTCCCGGTCATCGTTTGGCTGGATGGTTCGCTTTCCAACCCGCATTGGGTGGTGGATCGCGCTGAGATGCTGCTTGGGCGCGAAGAGAGCTGCGACATTGTGATTCCGGTACGGCAAATCTCGCGGCAGCACCTGCGCATTGTGTTGGAAGGCGGCAGCGCCGTCGTCGAAGACTTGCGGAGCAAGAATGGCACCTGGGTCAACGGCTATCGCTTGACTGGCATGCGCGAATTGGAAGACGGCGACGAGATCCGCATCGCTAAGGATATCCGGCTCCGATTTGTCGGTTCCGGCGCGACGGCGCCCTCAACGACGCGCGTGCTGCCTGATGTCATCCCATCCGGTTCCATGACCGGCTTGCGCCTGCGGCTGGATCCCGAATCGCGCGAGGTGCAAATCAAGGAAGTGGTGGTGGACCCGCCGCTAAGTTTGCCGCAGTATCGCTTGCTGGAGATTCTCTTCGCCAGTCAGGGTGGCGTTTGCAGCCGCAATGATGTTGTCGACGCCGTCTGGCCCGAGGCGCTGGGCGCGGGCGTCAGCGAACAGGCGATAGACGCGCTGGTGCGGCGCCTGCGCGACCGTCTCGCCGAATTTGACAGCGATCATCAATATATCGTGACCGTGCGCGGCCATGGCTTCCGGTTGGACAACCCGCGGGATGAATCCGCTGAATGAATTATCAGGACAGGCTGGCTGAAGGCGCGCTTGAGAAGTATGCGGCCGCCTTGAATTCTCGCGCTGGACGGGCGGGCTTGCCTGGGCGCTTGACCACGGACGGACTGCGCGACCGGATTTTGGAATCCGGGGGGCGCTGTGAATGGTGCGGCGTTGACCTGGTAGGCGCTGAGTTTGAGTTGGATCATGTATTGAGCTTGAAGCAAGGCGGGGCGAACGAGGCGCGGAACCTGGCTTTGTCATGCCCTGACTGCAATCGGCGCAAGGGTCAGAAGCATCCGGCGCGCTTTGCCGCGGAGATTTACCGCGAGACCGGGCGCGAGACCGCGCTGATTGCGCGACTGTTTACGCGTTACGAGATGCAGGCGGCGCAGCAATTGACGCTATTTGAAATCGCCTCAGGCGAGACGGCGCCGACTGTGGACGCGAGCGCTGATCTGACCGAGGTTCCTCCTTACAACTGGACGAAGTAGAGCGCCGCGCAAGGGAGCATTCCATTGGAAAAAACCATCGATCATATCGCTGAAACCGTGGCGCCGGAAACAGAGCGAGACGACGAAGCCTGGCTTAGCGCTCTGGCGCGCTGCGGCGACCGCATCCGCGACGGTTTCCCGCCCCCGAAGACAGACGACCCGCCCGAAAAACAGGTCCTTGCCCGCAGCTATACCGCCAAACAGGCGGCGAAGCTGGTCGGCGTGAACGCGGAAACAATGCGGCGGGCGGCTGGCGAACTGGCGCTGGATCGTTTTCTCGATCCGCGCGGGAAGTTGCGTTTTCCGGCGCATACTTTGATTCCAACAGCGGCCGACCCCGATCTGCGCGAAATGATCGCGGGTTATGAGCGGCTCCATTCAAGCGAATTGCGAGCCGTGCTTGATATCGATCAACGCAGCCTGGAACGCGGCTTTCGCGAAGCGGGCATCCGGCCGAAGGGCATGATCTGGCGCGATCTGCGCGGGCTCTGGGATCTGCCGGAAACCTACGAGGAATACAATCAGCTGCGCAGCGAGAACGAGCGAGATGGCGATCGTGGCCGGCGGAAGCGCCGTGGCGGACGCTCAAGGGCGCGGCGAAAGCGCCAAGCGGAGACGCGCTTGCGCAATCGGTTGATCGACGCCTTTCCCAAATGGCGCAATGACTACCGAGATCAGCAGAAGCTGTTTATCCACATCGGCGCTCCCAACAGCGGGAAGACGCACGACGCCTTGGAAGCGCTGAAGGTGGCCGGCTCTGGTTGGTATCTGGCGCCCTTGCGGCTCTTGGCTTATGAAGTATTCGACCGGCTGAACGGCGACGGGGTCGCTTGCCATCTGTTGACCGGCGAAGAATATATCCCGGTGGAAGGGGCGCGGATCACGGCTGCCACGATCGAGATGTTCAACGCGCAGAACAGCGGCGCCTGCGTGATCATTGATGAGGCGCAGATGCTGGCGGATGCCGATCGCGGCTGGGCTTGGACGCGCGCGCTGATGGAATCGGCGGCGCCGGAAATGCACATCATCGGACCGCCGACAGCGCGAAACTTGATCGAGGTGCTGGCATCGGCGGCGGAGATCCCCGGCCAATTGGTCGAGCATCAGCGCTTGGCGCCGATCGCGCTGGCGGAACGGCATTTCACGCTGGAGTCGCTGCCACCCGCAACCATTCTGGTGGCTTTCACGCGTCAGGGCGTTCTCGATTTGAAGATGAAGCTGGAACGGCTGGGCCGGACGGTATCGGTGGTTTATGGCAGTTTGCCGCCGGAAGTGCGGCGGCGGCAGGCCGATCGCTTCGCCGCTGGCGAGACCGAGATCTGCGTGGCGACCGATGCCGTTGGCATGGGGCTCAACCTGCCGGCCGATGTCGTCTGCTTCTATGAGGTGGAAAAATACGATGGCAAGAACGACCGTCGATTGTATCCGAGCGAGGTGCACCAGATCGGCGGGCGCGCCGGACGTTACGGCATGTCGAAGACGGGGTTGATCGCGGCGACCAGCAAACAAGACCTTGGCATCATTCGCGAGCTCTATGAGCAGACACCCTCCGAACTGAACTTCGCCCGCGTGGCGCCGACCGCTGACGACCTGAGTTTGATCCCGGGCAGCCTGGACCAGCAACTGACGCAATGGGCCGAGTTGAAGTCGATACCGGAAGAGCTGCGCGCGGTAATCACCACAGCCGATATGGACGAGCGCATCGCCCTGGCCAAGATGCTGTCAGATGACGATATCCAGAAACTGGGTTTGGCGAGCGCGCTGCAATTGGTCAACGCGCCGACGCGGAAGACGACCCGCAGCTATTGGCTGGATTGCGCCTACATGATCTTGGAGAGTTATCAGATTCCGCTGCCGCCGGACGCGCCGGCGCCGATACATGACGGCGGCGACTTGGAGGCGACCGAGTTTTCCATCGCTTGCGCCGATATCTACCTCTGGCTTTCGCGCCGCAAAGAGTTCGCCGCCAACTGTGAAGCGCATGGGCAAGTGCGCGAGGAACGGCGCGAATGGTCGCTTTCGATTGATGAGGCGCTGCTGCGAAACTTGAATGTGGCGCGGCGCTGCCGGACTTGTGGCGCGCTCCTGCCGTCTCGCCATCGCTTCCGCATCTGTGACAAGTGCTTCAAGTCCAGGCGATTCTGAAGGTTGAGAATCACAAATGACTGTTAACGATCATCGCTTCATTGAAGAATACCCGAAGCGGGGCTTTGGCAATTGTAAGAGGCAAAGAGAAACTTAGTTTTCTTTCGCGACACGTTCCCAGATAGCCAGAATCTCTTCTCGTGTCACTTCTCCATTAATGTGGGCTACGATCATCATCTCCGCTAGGCTGTTGAACTTGTTATCGAATTTGACCTCAACAGCGTCTACCTGTGCAACAAGTTCTGTCTTTACCTCATTGACTTTGGTATTCAAGCTAGTTTCCAGGGAGTCAAACCGAGGATTGATAAAGCCTACAAGTCCGCCGAGCAAAACTACCAAGATCAGTATCGTATCCCACTTCTCCTTTGCCGCGCTGATCACAACTAACAGTCTCCCCTTTCGGCGTTCACCATGCGACGCTACAAATGGTTCACTGTGCTCTTGTCGCTCAACTATCATCTTAAGCGAATACGCTCCGGGCAGTGCTCTTGTGTCTAACAGGCTTCTAGGCTTTCGGCGCCGACGTCATATCGACTTCAAAATATTTCTATACATGGTGGCGGCATTCTAGTCTTCGTTGTGGCCAGAAATAATGTTCAAGATCAGCGCGGAGCAAAGCCTAGGACATGTGGGGGGCGTGACTCGTGTCGCCCAAAAACACGGGTCATACGCAGAAGCTCGAGACAAGGGGCGCGTAGTTCGCGTGGACACCGACCGCCGACACCGCCCGTATTTCGTCCCTACAGATCCCTTAACAAAGCCTCTGGCAAGCCCTCCGCCTCCAGTTGTTTGAGCGCGGCGCGGGCCGCCTCGCGGGCGGCCGCTCGTTTGCTGCCGCCGATGCCGCTGCCGATCAATGTGTCGCCAATCGCCACCTCCACACGAAACTCCTTGGCGTGTTCGGGACCCTCGGCGCCGGTGACGCGATAATCGGGCGTGATATTCAGGCGCGCCTGGATGCGCTCTTGCAGTCGGCTGCGCGCGTCGATGTGCAGACTATTTTCGATGATGTCTTTCAACAGCTCGAGCAAGGGCGGCAGCACGAAATCGACAACCGCGTTCATGCCTTGATCAAGGTAGATGGCGCCGACGACTGCTTCAAATGCGCGGCAGAGGATCGTCGAGCGCCCGCGGCCGCCACTCAATTCTTCGCCGCGCCCGATGAGCAGAAACTCGCCCAAGCGGCAATTCGTCCCAAGCTGCGCCAGCGATTCAGTCTTGACCAGGGCGGCGCGCAGCTGCGTCAACTCGCCTTCGTCAACCTGCGGGAATCTCCGATAAAGCATGTCGGCAACCAGCAGATCGAGCACGGCATCGCCGAGGAATTCGAGCCGTTCGTTGTCGCGAATATCTTCATTACCCTCGTATTCATTGACGAAAGAAGGGTGGGTGAGCGCTTGAGTCAGCAGCGCCGGTTCCTCAAAAGTGATGCCGATGATGTCTTCAAATGACGGGCGGCTGTCAGAATTGCTCATGAATGATTTGTCACCGAGTTTCTGGTCAATTTGACGGGAGAATTAGGAATCGCCCCTACCGGTTTCGTTTGGGCGGGCGAACCAATGGCTCGCCCCTACAGCAATGAACTATTGCGGGCGCTTGTCGCTGGAGGCCGGGCGATAGTCGCCTTCGATCCAGGTTTCGCCGGCGCCGCCGACCTCTTTCTTCCATACGGGAACGATCTCTTTCAAGCGATCAATGCCGTAGCGAGCGGCTTCAAAGCAGCCGTCATCGCGATGCGGCGACGAGCAAGCGCACAAGACGGTGTTGTCGCCGACGTCCAGCTTGCCGATGCGCTGGACGATGGCGATGCCCTCAACCTTGCTCCAGCGCGCGCGGATTTCCGCCGCCACCTGTTTCATCTTGGATTGCGCCATCGGCTCGTAGGCTTCGTATTCCAGGTAAGCCGTCTGCGGGAGATGACCCTCTCTTGCCGTCTGCCCGCGCACGGTCCCGGTGAAGATGCAGACGGCGCCGGTTTGCGCAGTGGTGATAGCGGCGACCAGCTCGTCGTGATTGAAAGGCGCGCGCGCCAATCGAAATATCTCGGGACCCTTCTCCTCGTTGTCTGATCCGCCGCTGACTGGCGGGAAGAAGGCCACCTCGTCGCCATCGCTAAGGCGGTCATGATCGAAGGCGAATTCTTCGTTTATGGCGGCGAGCGCCACCGACAGGTTGTCAGCCGCGGCCGGGTAACGCGAGCTGAGTTCGCGGCGCAATGCTTGTATGCTGTCGGTCGAGCCATCGAGATCCAACCTGATTTGGCGGGCGCCAACGATATCGCGCAAGGTAGCAAAGAAGAGTATCGTGATTCGCATGGGCGCCTCTACTCTTCCGCGAGGTAGTCGCCGCGCGTCCCGCCGCGCTTTTCCAGCAGGCGGATATCGCTGATGCGCATTTCGCGGTCGACCGCTTTCGCCATATCGTAGATGGTCAAGGCGGCGACCGAAACGGCGCTGAGCGCTTCCATTTCGACGCCGGTGACGCCGCGTGTTTTGACGCTGGCGACTATTTCAATGGTGGAATCGGACTCATTTATCTTCAGATCAAGCCCGATCTTGTCGATGGGCAGCGGATGGCAGAGCGGGATGAGGTCGGCCGTTCGCTTGGCGGCCATGATGCCGGCGATGCGCGCCGTGTGCAGGACATCGCCTTTCTTGATATTCCCTTCACGGATCAGCCGCAGCGTTGCTGGCTTCATCGTGACCGTTCCGCTGGCGCGAGCCACGCGCTCGCTGACCGGCTTGCCGCCGACGTCAACCATGTTGGCGCGGCCTTGATCATCAAGGTGGGTGAGTTGCTTGCTGTCTGTCATCGTTGACTAAATCGACATTCTCTTATCACGGGTAGGGCAGGAAATGTCATGCGCGCGGAGCAATTTTAACCTCCTCGGAGAAAACGACGCCTTCCGTGAGGATATCGAGCCCTTGATCGGGAAAGATCTCGCGGACGCCCTCGCTTTGCGGCTGCTGTTCGCCGGCGGCGCGCATGCGATACCAGGCGCTGGCGCTCCCGCCGTCGCTGATCATAGCGGCTGAGGCCACCAGTTCAAGCGAATGCACACAGGCCTGACGCGGACCGAGGAGCCGGATATCGTTTTCGTCATAGGTCGCGGGATTTGGATTTGCGCGCTCGCGCAAGCCCGCGTCCGGCGCCGGCTGGATGATCAAGCCGAATCCGTCAGTGTCGTCATCCGCTTCGGCGACGACGAAATTGTCCTCCTGGAATACGATCGGCGCCGTACCGAGAGACCGATTCGCCACGGTCAAGCGCATCACAAGTCCGCCTTCGTCATTGATGGCGCCCGCCGTCAACTTCAATTGCAGCGGATCTTGCGCTTGTCGCCCGAGGATAGATTGATGCGCGGCAAGATCTCTGGCGGCTGGCAAGCGAGCGCAAGGGATGCCGGCGAAGAGCTGCGGCGAAAGATCGGCAATGGAACCCGGCAATCGATCGGGCAGGACAAATACCACGAGCACGACCAGGAGAATTACACCGATGAATGCGTTGGGATTGTTCCGGTCCAATTTCAGCAAGTCGCTCGATCACCTCGTTCCAGCCAGTCCCCCAAGTTGCACGCCAATGCGGCGGCGTCGACGTCTTCAACATTATGCCATAGAATGCCGTTGTCGTGCCCGCGGAACCAGACATCCTGCCCCCGGATGAATTCGTGCGTGCTGAATTTCGTGCGCTCAATCGCTTCATCCAGGGGGCTGCCGTCTAGCAGGTGGGCGGCGATCTCGCGGTAGCCGAGGCCGCTCATCGACGGCAGAGCGCGGTCATAGCCCATCTCGAGCAGACCGGCGACTTCGTCGACCAAGCCAGCTTCTAACATGGCGTCGACGCGCGCGTCCACCCGCGGGTACAGGATGCTGCGCGGCAGCTGCAAGCCCAGCCGACGGATGCGCCAGGGCGGCGGGCGCTTTACTTGAAGGGCGCTGATGGCTCGACCGGTGAGCGCTTGCACTTCGAGGGCGCGGATGACGCGGCGGGTGTTGTTGGGGTGAATGCGCTCGGCTGCCACCGGATCGACCGCTTGCAGCCGCTCATGCAGCGCAGCCCGCGAGTTTGCAGCGGCGTAGCGCTCCAGCTCGGCGCGCAGCTCCGGATCTGGCGGCACACGCGGGATCGACCAGCCTTCTTCCACGGCGCTAATGTATTGCCCGCTTCCACCGACCAGCAAGGGAATATTGCCGCGCTGATGAACATCTTCAATGGCGCTAACCGCGGCGTCCAGATATTCGGCCAGGCTGAGGTTGTAATCGGGCGGGACGATGTCTATCAGGTGATGGGGAATTCTCGCCTGTTGCGCCGCGGTCGGTTTTGCCGTGCCGATGTCCATGAACTTATAGATTTGTCGACTGTCAGCGCCGATGATTTCGCCGCCTAGGGCGCCCGCCAGGCTGATGGCAAGCTCGGTTTTGCCGACGCCGGTGGGACCGAGGATGATGATGAGCGGGGGCGCGTCACCAGTCAAAGGCGTCCTCCACATGGTCGATTCGCGGCCGTCCATTCGCGGCAAGAGCGACGCCGATGACATCCATGCGCCACTCCGATTCCGTGTCAATGTCGTGGTCGTGCAAGTACTGATAGACCGATTTCAGCGTGCGCGCGTGCTTGACCGCGGTGACGGATTCCAGGGCGCTCTCGGTGCTAGAGCCGCGGCGGGTCTTCACCTCAACAAAGACGAGAATCCCGTCCCGCTTCGCGATGATATCCAGCTCGCCAAACGTGGTTGACCAGTTGCTTTCGACAATGGCGTAACCCTTGGCGCGCAGATAGTCGCGCGCGATTCTTTCGCCGGCCGCGCCAGTTCGATTGGTATTCGCCATCGTGTCCCTTTATGATTGCACGGTCCTTCTTTGAAAGAGCCTGGCCCTCAATTCGAATCGCAGCACTGAATGCTAAAAGAACGCCTTAACTTGAAATGGAATCCGCAGTCGCAATCTCGACAGTTGCCACCTTCTCATCCGTTCCGCATATTCTATCTCCCCCTCTCCCCTTGTGGGAGAGGGGGCCGGGGGGTGAGGGCTTCGAAACCAGACCGTTGCATTTATAGCGTTCTGCGCTACTATCCTTTGCTTGGAAATTGTCATGCGCATGGACGCCTAGATAGTGCTCTGGGGAGATTGAAATTGAATATGGACATGAATACCGCGGTCGCAGTCGCGGTCGTGGCAAGCGTCATTGGATTGTTTTTCGCGCTTTACCAGCGCAGCTTTGTCTTGTCGCAAGACGAAGGCTCTGACAAGATGAAGCAGATCGCGGCGGCGATCCAGCGGGGGGCGCAAGCCTTTCTCAGCCGCGAGTATCGCGCAGTAGCCATTCTGGTATTGATCGTCACCTTTGCCTTGGCGGGCTTGAGCCAGGTGCCCGGCTCGGGTATGTCAATACTGACCGCGGTGGCTTTCGTCCTTGGCGCCTTGGCCTCTGGTCTGTCGGGTTACATCGGCATGTATATCGCGGTGCGCGCCAATGTGCGGACGGCGCAGGCCGCTTCACAGAGCCTCAACATGGGATTGCGGGTGGCTTTCGCCAGCGGCACGGTGATGAGCACGATGGTCGTTTCGCTGGCGCTGCTGGGCATCAGCCTGCTGTTCATTCTGTTCGTCAATCAGTTGGGCGATGCGGCGCAGGCGGCGTCGGCGCTGGCCGGCTTCGGCTTCGGCGGCACCTCGATCGCGATTTTCGCGCGCGTCGGCGGCGGCATCTACACCAAGGCGGCCGATGTCGGCGCGGACCTGGTGGGCAAAACAGAAGCGGGCATCCCGGAAGATGATCCGCGCAATCCAGCCACGATCGCCGATAATGTCGGCGACAACGTGGGCGATGTGGCCGGCATGGGCTCCGATCTCTTCGAAAGTTACGCCAGCTCGATCATAGCGGCGATTTCACTGGCGACAACCGCCGGCATCTTCGTCGATGATGGCTTGTTGGCGGCGCAGATCTTTCCGATTCTGGTAGCGGCTGCCGGCTTGATCATCAGCATTATCGCCAGCTTCGTTGTCAAAACCGAAGAAGGCGCCGATCAAGAGCGCTTGCTCGGCAGCATCCGCAGCGGCATCTACAGCGCCTCCGGTTTGATCGCGGTGGTGATCATCATCCTGGGCTTGAGCCTGCCCTTCGGCGACAAAAGTATCGGCGTCATCATCGCGACCTTGAGCGGCCTGATCGGCGGCGTATTGATTGGCTACTTCACCGAGTATTTCACGGCCGATACCTACGGGCCGACGAAGGCGCTTTCGGCATCGGCCGAGGGCGGCGCCGGCATCGTGGTCATTCGCGGCTTGGCGCTGGGAATGATGAGTACGCTGGCGCCGGTCATCATTGTGGTCGTGGTGACGCTGCTGGCGACCTCGCAGGCGGATTTGTATGGCGTGGCGGTGGCGGCGGTGGGCATGCTCTCGACCCTGGGAATCACCTTGGCGACCGATGCTTACGGACCGGTGGCGGACAACGCCGGCGGCATCGCCGAAATGTCAGACTTGCCGGAAGAAGTGCGCGACCGCACCGATGCTCTGGACAGCCTGGGCAATACGACCGCGGCGACCGGCAAGGGTTTCGCCATCGGCTCGGCAGCCATGACAGCTCTGGCGCTCACAGCTGCGTTTATCACGGCGCTGACAGCCGGCGGCAGCGCGGCTTTGGGCTCGGCGGTGAATCCGGCCGATCTACTGTTGAATCCGCAATTCGTGACGGGTTTGTTCATCGGCGGCTTGCTGCCTTTCGTATTCAGCGCGCTGACGATGGTGGCGGTGGGCGACGCGGCCCAGCAAATTGTTGAAGAAGTGCGGCGGCAATTCCGCGAGATCAAAGGCATTATGGAAGGCGAGGCTGAGCCGGATTACGAGCGCTGCGTCGCCATCAGCACCGACAGCGCCATCAGGCAGATGTTGCTGCCCGGTGTCATCGCCGTTGGCGTGCCGGTGGGCATGGCGCTACTGGCGGTGGTCGGCAATGGCAATGTCCTGGGCGAATTCATCGCGCCGATTTCGCTGGTCGGCGTCTTGCTCGGGTCGCTCGTATCCGCCTTTATGCTGGCGGTGATGATGGCAAATGCCGGCGGCGCCTGGGACAACGCCAAGAAGCACATTGAAGCGGGCAACCTGGGCGGCAAAGGCTCGGACGCGCACAAAGCGGCTGTGGTCGGCGATACCGTTGGCGATCCCTTCAAAGATACCTCCGGTCCGTCGTTGAATATTCTCTTGAAGTTGCTGGCGATCGTGTCGCTGGTGATCGCGCCTTTGATCGGCAACGCCTTTCCGCCGATGTAGCATGTGCCAAGCCCGGCGAGACGCATCTAGGTATAGCGGCTACCTATCGAAATATGTTGGAGAACTACTATTTCCCCCGCCCCAAACCCCTCCCCGACCGCCATTGTCTACGCGGCGCATAAAGAGGGAGGGGCTTAAGTGACTCAAATCACGCGGGAGGACTCCCCTTCCCTAGCTCGCTGGGGAAGGGGCCGGGGGATGGGGTTGAAATTCATCAAAGTCTATCCGGTCGCCCGAGATTAGGTCTGTTGATGAAAATGGAACAGGATGGACCGCGCGGTCTCTACTTCGAAGAATTTGAAGTGGGCGCGACGATGCGTACGCGCGGGCGCACTATCACCGAAGCGGACCTGGTGCAGTTCGCCGCCTTGACCGGCGACTATAACCCGATGCACACCGACGCTGAATACGCAAAGGACTCGTTTATGGGGCAGCGGGTGGCGCATGGCATGTTAACGCTGAGCTATGCCGTCGGGCAAGCTTACCAGCTGGGCATCCTGGAACGCACGGTTCTGGGCTTTCGTGGTCTGGACATGAAATTCAGCAGCCCGGTGTATATCGGCGATACGATTCACGTCGAGTTAAAAGTGACTGAGACGAAAGCGGCGCGCCGGCTCGGTGGCGGCGCCGTCGTGCTGGATACCCGAATCGTCAAGCAGGATGGCACGGTCGCGCAGAAGGGTAGCTTGTCACTCTTGATGATGTCGAAGCCCTGATGCCGAGTCTAGCGCAAGTCTTGACGCAGCAAGGCCGCGGCCGCCTTGGCTGAAAGCAGCGCTTGGGACAGATCGCCTCCGGGTACCACCGCGCCGCCGACCTGATACAGATTTTGTACATGGCGACTGCGAATCTGTGGCCGCGCCAGCGCCGCGTAACGACCATGTGGCAATTCCCCGTGTAAGGCGCCGCGCCAGGAGCCCGACATTTGACTCAGGTCGGCCGGCGTGAGGCGCTTCTCAAGGCGAATCCGATCGCGCAGCTGCAAGCCATAGCGCCGAGCCAGGATCGTCAGAACGCGGTCGCGAACGATATCTCCCTGCGTCGCCCAGTCTACCTTCTCCGACAGTGCGGGCGCTTTGACCTGGATCAGCCAATTCTCTTGATTGACCGGCGCCTGAAGCGGGTCGGTTTTACAGCTGATGCTCAGTGTAATCGTCGGGTCAGCGGGCATGACGGCGCGCCGGAAAATCTGGTCGAATTCGGCGCGATAATCGTCGGAGAAGAAGACATTGTGGTGCGCAAGTTGGGGGAAAGCGCCACGGATACCGAGAAGCAAGATAAAGGCGGAGCAGGACATCGGCGTCTGCGCCTGCCGCCGCATGGCCGGAGCGGGAACCGCCTCCGCCGGCAGCAAGTAGCGTACGGTCGAGATCGGATCCATGTTGGAGACGACCGCGTCGGCAGGCAGGAATTCGCCATCCCTTACCAGCGCAACGCCGGTTGCTCTACTGCCCTTGATCTCAATCCGCCTGACGGGGCAAGACAGGCGGATGCTAACATCGACATCGCGAGCCAGTTGCGCCAGCGCCAGCGGTACCGCCGAGAGCCCACCGCGCGGATGCCACAAGCCGTCGTTTAGAATGGCATGGGTCAGTTCGTTGGCCGTCGCCGGGATGGCGTAGGGGCTGCCGCCGTTCTGGCTGGCATAGTGGGCGAGAATGCGTACAAGTTTATCCGAGCGCACAAATCGGCTGATGGCGCCGAAGGCGCTATGAAACGGTCCAGCGCGCAGCCAGCTTGCAAATAGCGAGGCGGCCGCGGTTTCGCTCTTGCCGAAGCCAAAGCGCCTCTGCCTATGGATGCGAGCGGCGAAGGCAAGAAATCGCAAGTATCCTGATACATCGGCCGGCTCAATCCGGGCGATCTCGGCCGCGGTCTTCGTCCAGTCCCGGTAGCTATTGAAGACGACGCCATCGGGAAAGAAAAACCGCGTCTGTGGATCGATCGCAAGCCACTGCAGGTAGTCTTCGGCGCCTCGACCAAGATCGTGAAATAGCTCTTCAATCTGGCGCCTGGCGCTAAAAGCCGGCGGACCGATCGTCCAGCTGCATCCGCCGGCATGATAAGCGCTGACGACCCCGCCGACCTGCGGATTCTTCTCCAAGACCGTGACATCATAGCCGGCCTGCGCCAGCCGAATCGCAGCCGCCAAGCCGCCGATGCCAGCGCCGATGACAATGACGGTCTTAGGCATGGCGGCGACCTTCATCCAGCACATTGCTGGGCCTTGGACGCGCGCTATGAGGCGCCACCGAAGCAAATGCCGTGTTCATCGTCTCAGTTGCGGCTGAAACCGCGTACTCTCAGGTGGAATTAAGATACAGCAACAGGTTGCGCTTGGCAAATGGTCCAGCTAGCCAGCGCTCGATTGCAGCGCCCGCCGCGTGCGCCAGTGACGATAGGCGAAAAGCAGGCGCAAGGGCGGACCGTCGAAGGCAAGCCGCGTGAGCAGACCGATGAATCCGGCGCGATGCG
This sequence comes from Chloroflexota bacterium, assembly GCA_026707665.1. Classification (GTDB taxonomy): domain Bacteria; phylum Chloroflexota; class Anaerolineae; order Aggregatilineales; family Phototrophicaceae; genus UBA6055. Next base: position 5,331 of record JAPOWK010000096.1, on the reverse strand, counting down.
CCAGCGTGATGCGATCGGTTAGCGCAACCCCGCCAGCGACTTCAGCGAAGATATGTTCGTGGCGCCAATAAGCCAGCGGTCCCCGCAGCTGCAGGTCGGCGAAGGAGTCGGGTGTAGGTCCGGGCTGATGGCGCGCGGTCCAGCGGATCGGGATGGGACCAAAAGCGAGCGTGAATTCAATTTCCCCTTCGGTCAGCGAGCGGCGCTCGTCGCGATGAACCTGCATGCGGATCGGCGGCGGCGTCAGACTGGCTAGTGCGCGCGGCGCTTCGTGAAAGCGTTTGATTTCCGCGAGCGTGGTCTTAATGACGCTCGATTTCTGGAAGACGCGGGTCTTCGCTGGCGGTTCCATTGGCGACACTGTCATTTGACTTCCATCTGCACAAGGCTCCAACGAGAATGTACGGCCACGAGCAAGGAAAGAACGCAGAATCATCGCGGTCAGCCCCGGCGCAGGCTAGCGATGGGCGTTGATCGCCCTGCGCATGCCGGACGCCGCGCCCGCCGGATCATCGGCGAAGATGATGCCGCGCGACGAATTGATGATTAAGCCACGGCCAGCGCTATTCAGCCCGGCTTCGACCACGGCTTTCAGATCGCCGCCTTGAGCGCCGATTCCGGGAACGAGCAGGGTCATGTCGCCGACGATGTTGCGAATCTGCGCCATTTTCGCCGGATTCGTCCCCGAGGCGACCAGCATGCAGTTGCCATTTGCGCTCCACTCGGTTGCCGTCTTTTCGGCAACGAGTTGCCACAAGGGCTTGGAATTCACCTGCAGATTCTGAAATTCGGCAGAGCCGGGATTCGATGTTCGACAAAGGATGATGCAAGCCTTGTCGGCATAATCGAGAAAAGGCTGGAGCGCGTCGCGACCGAGGTAAGGATTGAGCGTGACGGCGTCAAAGCCGAGCTGGTCGAAGATCGCGCAGGCGTACGCGCTGCTGGTATTGCCGATGTCGGCGCGTTTGGCATCGCTGATAATCAAGATATCGGGATGGCGCTGCCGCAGGTATGCGACTGATTGCGCCAATTGTCGCCAGCCAGCGGCGCCGTTCGCTTCATAAAAGGCCATGTTGAACTTGAAAGCTGCGGCGCATTCGGCGGTCGCGTCGATGATATGGCGGTTGAATGCCAACTGGGGCGCGTCATCTTTGCGGTAGGCGGCCGGCAGCTTGCCGATATCGCTGTCCAAGCCGACGCAGAGGAGGGAATCGACGGCCTCTACGCGGGCATTGTATTTGTCGCTGGCATTCATCAGTCTTGGGTGGACCAGGCGTAGGGATCCGCGAACCAGCGCCTTATCAGTGTGACCTGCTGCCGGTTCAGCAATTGATCGCCATCCGCCAGCTGGAGAAGGGTTTCGAAATCGGTCAAGGTATGCAAGGCGACATTGGCAGCGGCAAAGGCGGCCCGAGCCTCGTCGAAGCCGTAGCTGATGATCGCCAGGGCGTCGGTCACAATAGCGCCGGCTGCGCGCAGGGCGTCGACCGCCGACAGGCTGCTGCCGCCAGTGGTGATCAGATCTTCCACCAGCAGAACGCGGCGCCCGGCAACTGCGCCGCCCTCGACGCGATTGCCCATGCCGTGCCCCTTGGTCTGCTTGCGAATGAATACGGAGGGCCGGCTCATAATGTAGGCGAGCACCGAACTATGCGGTACGCCGCCCACGGCGACACCGGCAATGGTGTCGAATGGCAGCTGTCGAGTTTCGATCAAGGATTGGAATCCCTCGATGATGACGTGCCAGGTGGCGGGATGATAAATCAACCGGCGATTATCGACATAGACAGGCGACCGTATGCCGGATTTGAATGTGATGGGCGCATCGGGCGAGAAGCCAATCGCGCCGATATCAAGCAAGGCTTTCGCGCTTGACCGTTTCGAATTCGTAGTCATGCTCAGCGAGCTCGCTTTCGATAATAGCGGCGGCGAAAGGTCCGCGATAGACGAGAGCCGACCAATACTGACCGGCTTTGACGCCCAGCCCTTCATATTTGCGCAGGCTGGCGCCGTCAATGATGCCGCCGCAAGCAATCACATCGACGGCGTAACCATGACGCTGTTTCTCGGCGAGCAGCTGGCGCACAGCGTCGAGGGCAGCCGGCAAAAGTTCGCCGCCGCCGACGCCCGCTTGGATGGCGCTGTTGTCCGGAGCGGGCTGCGCCAACGTGTTGGTCGCGATGACAGCTTCGACGCCGACTTCGTCAAATAGGCGCATCAATGCACGATACTGCTCGTTGGCTAAGCCAGGGCTGATCTTGACCCAAAGCGGAATATGGAGTTGGCGCGCGCGCAGGCCTTCAAGGACAGCGCCGCAAAGCTGCCTGGTCTCCGCCCCCAACTGATGTCCCTGCGGGTCATCTTCGGTGTTCGGGCAACTGAGGTTGAGCGTGAACCAGGTCGGATGGACGCCGGCATCGAGGAAGAACGCGACCGATTCGGCGATATGTCTCGTCTGCTCGTGGATGTCCTCGACGCCGGGCGAGACGGCGATGTTGATACCATATTCCTTTGGGAGCTGGCGGCGGCGCTCGCCCAGGAAGCGGGCGGCAGCATGGGCGCCAGGATTGCGCAAGCCGACGCGGTTCTGCGTCGACTGCGTCGCTGCATTCCGCCAGACGACCATGCCCGGGTTGCCCAGCCGCGGAAATCGCGTGAAAGAGCCGAGTTCCACCGCTCCCGCCAGCGCCGGCACGATGCGCCAGCCGGGCATGATATTGCGTTCTTGGCTGACCGCGCGCAGGGCCTGCTCCTCGTCGGCGAAGCCGTCGCCTTTGACCAAGCCCGCTGCCAAAATCAGGCGCTGTGACAGGCGCGCGCCACCCACTGCGGTCGAAGTGTCGCTGAATGTAAAGCGGTGAAGCGCGGAGGCCATCTCGGCGGCAAGCGGCAGGCCGTCGAGCGCGCGGAGCAGACGGATGGCTTGATTGTGCGCGTTCTGTGCGGAAAGACGAAATACAACCGGGCGAATGAGCCAGTGATAGGCGGCGTTTAAGATTCGCAGCAGCGCCAATTTGATGAGCGAGTTCATGCGACGAATCCGAAGAGATTGCGTCCGAAGCCCGGCGCGCTCAAGACTTTTTCTCCGTCATAAACTCGATGACCGCGTATCCACACTTCAAGCACTTTACCGCAGACGCGCATGCCCTCAAAGGGCGACCAGCCGCATTTGGCCAGAAGATTCCGCCCCTCAATGAGGTAGCTATTATCGGTGTCCACAACGGTATATGTCTTTGGCAGCGGGGAGATGCGCCAGATGCGCTGCACATTGAGCGAGACCATATCGCAGGCTCGTTGCAGCGGCAGGCGTCCGTCTTTAACCGCCTGCATCATCAGGGGCAGAGTCGTCTCCAACCCGGGAACGCCATAAGCTGGCTGGTCCGCTTCTTTTTCGGCGATGGTATGCGGGGCGTGATCGGACTCGATGATATCGACAACGCCCAGCCGAATGGCGCGCCAAAGCGCACGCTGGTCGGATTTGCGCTTGAGCTCAGGCTTCATCAGTCCAAAGCCGCCCAAAGACGGCAAGTCATCTTCGGACAGAAACAAGTGATGCGGGCAGACGCCAATGGTTATCGGCAGCCCGTCCTGCTTCGCTTCGGTCAACAGCTTGATTTCAAATTCGCTGCTGATATGCAGGAAGTGCGTCGGCTGACGGTATTTCCGCACCAGGTCAAGGATGTTGGCGACGGTCTCGCCTTCGGCATGCACAGCGATCAAGCGGTTGGTGGTCCAGGCGCGATAGTGTCGCTCGCGCATGGCGCTGGATTCGATGAAGAGATCGCCGGTGGTGGCATTGTTATACATCTTTAGCCCGCAGACGCGCGAGCCGATGCGTTCATATTCGGCGCTGTTATCGGTTTGGGAAGCGCCAAAGTAGAGCCCCCAATCGCAGTGCGCCGTTTTGTCGATGCGCGCCAGCTTTTCGGTAAGCCGGGCGTCGTCAATCGTCGAGGGCGCGGTATTGGGCATGTCGAAAACCGCGGTATAGCCGCCGGCGATGGCCGCTTTCGTCTCCGTTGAGAAGGTCGCTTTGTGAGACCAATCGAGATCACGAAGATGGGTATGCGGGTCAATCATGCCGGGGATTTTGATTTGCGGCATCAAACATATACTCCGCGCAACACCTTGACCAGCAAAGCCATGCGCACAAACATGCCATTCTCCATCTGCTCGAAATAGATCGAGCGCCTGTCGCTGTCGAGAATATCATGATCTTCGCGTGTGCCCATTTCGTGTTTGCGCGGCAGGGGGTGCATCAGGATGGCGTCAGCTGGCGCCCAGGACAGCACATCGGGCGTCATGATGAAGCGATCTTTGATACGCTCGTATGTTTCCGCGTCGTTGAACCGTTCTTCCTGAATCCGCGTCCAATAGATGACATCGGTCTCGGCGATGACGTCCATGAGATCATCGGTCTGGCGGACAGAGATGCCATGCGCTTGCACCAGATCAGTGATTTCACTTGGCATTGCCAGGCTCTCGGGCGCGACCAGGCAAAGCCTTACATCGGCCGCATCGTAATAGGCGATGAGTTTCGCCAGTGAATGCACCGTGCGGCCGTGTTTGAGATCGCCGACCAGGGTGATCGTCAACCCGTCAAGCGACTTCTTTTGGTCGAATATGGTGAAGATATCGAGCAGCGCCTGGGTCGGGTGCTCGCCGATGCCATCGCCGCCGCTGATGGCGACCGTCGGGTTGTCGATGCGCCCGTTTAGCAAGTCGAGATAGTAGCCGGCTTCATAAGACGAGCCGATTTCCGGGTGGCGCAGCACAATCACGTCTGAGTAGCAGCCGGTGGCGCGGATGGTGTCGGACAGGTTCTCGCCTTTGTACATCGAGGAAAAGCGCACGCCATTGCTGACGGCGATCACATCGCCCCCGAGGCGCCGCATCGCCGCCTGAAAGGACATATCAGTGCGGGTGCTGGCTTCGAAAAACAGCGATGCCATCACCTTGCCGGCGCAGAGTTCGGTCAAGCCGCGATCGTTTGTGCGAATGCGTTTGCGGATGGAGGTCGCGGCGTTGAAAAGGATATCGAGGTCGCGCCGTTGAAATTGGTCGACGGAAATGATGTGCTTGCCCAAAAAGTCGCCCTGGATGGGCGGCGGCTGGTAGTTACGGGCGTGGGAGCTAATGGATGATTCAGTGCCGCTTGCGCTTGCCAATGAGACCTCCCAGTCCTTTCTATCCCCATCCAGTAAGACATGAGTAGGGGCGACTTATCAAGTCGCCCGACAACGCATCTTATCGCTACGACGGGCGACCCAATGGCTCGCCCCTGTTTTCTTTGCCAAGAAGCACATTTTAGTCTAACTTTATGTTTGCCTT
>JAPOWK010000010.1 GCA_026707665.1 Chloroflexota bacterium | reverse complement strand
AGGGTTATATGATGACTGGCAGCATTTCCGTCGTGCTGGCGGGCGTTGTCGTTTCCCTGGTGCCAGTCATCATCATCTTTCTTTTCGGTCAGCGGTACCTGATTGAAGGCATCATGCGCGGCGCGATCAAGGGCTAAGGCAATTGTGTCAACGCAGGATTGTCCGCGCGCATGAGTGTCTTCTACAAGCCAACTGACGGATTCCTTGGCGATGTCATCCCCTTCTATTGGGATGGTGTCTACCACGCCTTTTATTTGAAAGCGCCTTTGTCCCCATTGCGCGACGGCGCCCATCATACACCCTATGCCCACCTGGCTTCGCGGGATCTCATCCATTGGGAGGAGTTGCCGCTCGCTATTGAGCCCGGTCCCCCCGATGCGCCCGACGCGGTCAGTTGCTTCACCGGTTCTTGCATCGAGCGGGACGGAAAATTCTACCTGTTTTACACCGGTTTCCGTGGCGAAGGCGAACCGCAGACCGTCTGCCTGGCAACCAGCAACGACCTGGTCACCTGGGTCAAAGATCCGCGCAATCCGCTTATCGAGGCCGATACGCGCTGGTACGAAACCGTGGACTGGCGCGATCCTTTCCCCTTCTGGAATGAGGAGGCCGGCGAATACTGGATGCTGCTGGCTGCGCGCGCGAGAGCGGGACCGGCAAATCGGCGCGGCTGCATCGCTCTGATGACATCGCCCGACTTGGAGAGCTGGGAAGTGAAGCCGCCGTTTTGGGCGCCGCGGCTCTATTTCACACATGAATGCCCGGATCTGTTTCGCTGGGATGATTATTGGGTACTGGTCTATTCGACCTTCAGCGAGCGCAACGTCACACATTATCGCCTGAGCAAATCGCTGGCAGGTCCCTGGCTGGCGCCGGAGAATGATACCTTTGACGGGCGCGCCTTTTATGCCGCCAAGACCGCCGGCGACGGCCAGCGGCGATATGTCTTCGGCTGGAACCCGACCCGTGAAGAGGAACGGGACGAAGGGCGATGGCAATGGGCGGGGCATCTGATCGTGCATGAGCTTCGCGAGTTGACCGCGGCTGGCTTCACGGTCGCGTCGCCGATAGCGCAGGACGAGCTGTTCTCGCAAGCCTGCGAACTCGATTTCCACGCCGAGATCGGCGACTGGCGAGTGGATCAAGCGGTGTTTGCTGCTGAGCCAGTGGATGGCTTCGCCGCTTGTACCCTGGGAGCGATGCCGGAAGTCGCCATGATTGAGGCGCGTATCAGCGCGCAGGCCGGCACCCGGGGCTGTGGCTTGCTGCTGCGCTGCGATTCCAAGTTGGAGCGCTATTATCAGCTTCGGTGGGAGCCGGTACGGGAACGGCTAGTGATTGACCGCTGGCCCCGGCCCGGCGATGAGCCCTTCATGCTGGAGCGCGCAATTCCTCGCGCCAGCGCCGAGTCGATACAGCTCAAAGTATTCGCCGATGGAACGGTGCTGGTCGTCTATATCAACGACGCCCTCGCCTTATCTTGCCGAATGTATAATCACCGTGGCGGTCGGTTGGGATTATTCGTCTCGGAAGGCGGGGCCGCTTTTCACGATGTAACGATGCGAGCGCTTCCGCCTCAATAATGACATGAGCGAAGACAGACCTTTTCATACTCAAAAATCTTACCAACCTGGCTTGGTGTTCCAGCCCGACGTGCACCGGAATATCGCGGCTGGCATCAACAAGCTGGTTGCTGCCATCCGCCCGACCCTGGGTCCCACGCCGCGGACCGTCGCCGTAACCCGGCTTGACGACCTGAGGAAGACACCGGAAGTCCTCGACAGCGGCGGCGTCATCGCGCGCAAAGTGATTGAAATGAGCCAGCGCGACGAAGATATAGGTGCAATGCTGGCGCGCGCATTAATCTGCACGCAGTATGAACGGATGGGCGATGGCAGCGCCACGGCCGCAGTTCTGCTGGGCGCCATTTACCGCGGCGGCGTCCACTACCTGGCGGCCGGCGGCAATGCGATGCGCTTGCGTCATTTTCTTGAGCGCGCCCTGGCGGCTGCCCTCGAGGGATTGGACGAATTGACAGCGCCCGTCTCCGGCAAAGACAAGCTCGCTCGCGTCGCCGAGGCAATTTGTCACGATCCGCCATTGGCCAAGCTCTTGGGCGAGATCTTCGATATCATCGGCGCTTATGGCCAGCTTGACGTGCGCAAGGATCACAGCCGCGTGCTGCGTCGCGAATATGTTGAAGGCATGTTCTGGAACAGTGGCCTCGTCTCGCGTGACATGATCGTCAATCAGAAAGAGTTGCAGACGGTCTACGAAGAGCCGACGATTGTCATTGCCGATTTTCAGATCAATGATCCACGGCACATCATGCCGATGCTCGAATTAGCCGTGGATCACAAGGTGGAGAAGCTGCTGCTGATCGCCGGCGAGCTCTCCGGCGATGCCGTCGCCGGGCTGATGATGGCCAACGGCAAGCTGAAGAATTTCGCCGTGATGGCCGTTCGCGGACCGGGCATGAACCCGGATGATCGGCAGGCCGCGGTGGAAGATCTGGCGGTGATGACTGGCGGCGTCCCCTTGTTAAAGGTGATGGGCCAGAATCTGAAGGATATCCGGCGAGAGCACTTTGGGGGCGCGCGGCGCGCCTGGGCGAGCACACAAAGTTTCGGCATCATCGGCGGCAAGGGTGATCCGCGACAGTTGCGGCGGCATGTCAGCAACTTGCAGGCGCAGTATGCGCGCGAAGACGACAGCGAGCGCCTTGACCGGATTCGAGCGCGAATCGGGAAATTGATGGGAGGGTCCGCCACGCTATGGATCGGCGGATTGTCGGAGAGCGAGATTGAGGCGCGCAAAGCCTCGGCGGAAGCGACGGCGGACGCGATGCGCGCGGCTGTACGAGACGGTGTGCTGCCTGGCGGCGGACTGTCCTACCTGACGGCTCGCGAGCGTCTACAGCCCAAGATGAATGGGGCTACCGACCCCGATGAACGCGCCGCCAATCGCATACTCTATGAGGCGCTGGCGGAACCGGCGCGGGCGATCTATGAGAATGCCGGCTACGAGCCGGGCGAGGTCTTGGGGCGGATCGCGCAGGCCGGCGATGGGCATGGTTTTGATGTACTTCATGGTCGTCTCCTCGATTACACAAGCTTGCTCGATGGCGCTTCTATACAGAAGATGGCGCTGAAGAACGCGGTGCTGACCGCGGGCTTGGCGCTGACGATCGATGTGCTGGTGCATCACCGGACGCCGGAAATCGCGCGTGATTTTGGTTAGCAGTCAATGGAATCGGACGGGACATATACTCTCCGGCTAACAAGCGCTGATGACGCGCCCTTTGCTTTCGCGGCATCGCCGGCTTTCGCGCGGGATGGCCTCTGCTACGCCGCTTGTGGTTCCGGGCTGTACCGCTCGGCTGACGGTGGCGCGGCTTGGGATTTGCTGCCGACGTCGCCCGAGCCGGTGACCACCGCGGTGGCGCTATCACCCGCGTTTTCCGACGATCGGTCGCTGTTCGCGGCGGTGAAGGGCGGTGTCTTGCGCTCGGCCGATGGCGGCGATACCTGGTTCACCGCCGGCTTCCCGGCGCCGCCTCCCGTGTTTTCCAGCTTGGCCGTTTCGCCGGATTTTGAGCGTGACGGCTTTCTGCTGGCTGGCACGCTGGAAGACGGGGTGTTTTCATCTTCGGATCGCGGTAGGAGCTGGCAGCCCTGGAATTTCGGACTCTTTGACCTCAATGTGCTCTGCCTGGCGCTTTCGCCCGCCTGGATGGAAGACGAGACCGCCTTCGCTGGAACCGAGACCGGGCTTTACCGCAGCACGAATGGTGGGCGCGCCTGGCGCCACACCGGCTTTCCGGCGGAGCTCGCCCCGGCGCTTTGCATCGCCTGTCTTGTTGACGAGCGCTCCCGCTCCGCTCGCTTGCTGGTGGGCACGGAAAGCAACGGGCTTATGGCCTCCTGCGATCAGGGCGAGACCTGGGAGCGGCTGGCGGCGGATAACCTGTCGGAGGCGGTGAATCAGTTGCATGTGGATGCCAATGGCGGGGTTACCTTGTACGCGATGACCAGTGACGCCGTCATGCGCTCCGACGATGGTGGACTGAGCTGGTCCGATCTGATTCGCGTCGAAGGTGTAGCGACTGCGATGCTGCCGCTTGGCGATATCCTGTTGCTGGGCGTGCAAGGCAAGGGCCTTATGCGGCTTCCGCTCGAGTGAATGGTAGGCAAAGCTGGAGAAGACCGTGGACTTCAAAATCTATGAATTTGCTCTTGGCGATTTCAAATGCGTCTCCATCAGCGATGGCACGCAGCCGATAGACTCCGAGACCTTGCCGACCTTCTTCGCCGGTGCCTCGGCTGTCGACTTGGCGGGGGCGCTGCGCAAACACAACATGCCGCCGGATCATTTCGATTTGCAGTGCAGCCCGTTGCTGATTGACACGGGCTATCAGCGTATATTGATTGATAGCGGCGGCGGTTCCGTTTTCCATTCGCACCTGGGCAAGGTGATTCCAGGGCTGGCGGCGGCCGGTTATCAGCCGAGCGATATTGAAATCATCGTGCTGACGCATGGGCACCTCGATCACATTTGCGGCGGCGTCGATGGGAATGGCGCGCTGGTATTCCCGCGGGCGACGCAATTGATGGCGCGGGGCGAATGGGAATACTGGACGGAGGAAACCGATGCCACGGCGATGGGCGACCACTTCGTCGAAGATGTGAGATTCGCTCAGGAGTGCTTGCTGGCGATGCAGGCACAAGTGCAGCTGATCGAGCCCGGCGATGAGATCGCGCCCGGCATCCGCACGATTCCGACGCCCGGCCACACGCGAGATCATATATCGGTAGCTGTCACCTCTGGCGACGAGCGTCTGCTCTGCGTCGCCGACACGATGGATCTGCCAATCCATATCGAGCAGACGACCTGGCATCCGGCTTGGGATGAGCAGCCGGATCTGGCCATGCGATCTCGGATTATGCTGCTGCGGCGCGCAGTTGAAGAGAAGGCGCTGATTCACGCCTTCCACTTTCCTTTTCCCGGCCTCGGCTACGTCCGCGCCGCTGGCGATGGCTGGCGCTTTGAGCCGCTGGCATGATTGCGGACAGGCGCGCTACCACCCCATCCCCCGGCCCCTTCCCCAGCGAGCTATGGAAGGGGAGCTTACAAAGTGGGATTGTCTTTTGGAGGACAGACTTGTTTCTGTTGGGGGCAAAGGGAATTCTTTTTTCGTCGATAAACCAGGCAAATCTTCAATGATAGGTATGTCTGTTCATAGGCGAAGATGAAATGCGGCTTGCGGATAGGGTGGCGATTGTCACGGGGGCGGCGTCGGGCATCGGCCGGGCGACTGCGCTTCGCTTCGCTCATGAGGGTGCTGCCGTTGTGGTCGCCGATATCAATCAAGATGGTGGGCTTGCCTGCGCGGAAGAGATTAGCGCCGCCGGTGGCAATGCCATATTCGTCGAGACGGATGTCCGTGAAGAGCGTGATCTTCGCCGCATGGTTGGAGCAGCTGTGGAGACTTTTGGGGGTTTGGCCATACTCCACAACAATGCCTTTTGGAACGCTCCGGGGGCAGCGCAGGATATCTCGGTAGCGGATTGGCAATCCACGCTGGCTGTGACCTTGACCGCCGTCTGGCAGGGGTCAAAGCTGGCGATCCCCCATCTCTTGGAGAGCCGGTCCGGCGTCATCTTGAACACCGCTTCGGTGCATAGCATCGTCGGCTTGGCTGGCAGCGCCGCTTATCAGGCGGCCAAAGGCGGCGTATTATCGTTGACGCGCGCCATGTCGCTGGAGTTGGCGCCGAAAGTACGGGTGGTCGCCTTACTCCCGGGCGCGATTGAAACGCCGGCGACGAAAGATGTGCCGGCCGCCGCCCATGCGGAATTTGTCAGCCAAGTGCCGATGGGGCGAATGGGGCAAGCTGAGGAAGTCGCCAGCGTGGCCGCTTTTCTCGCATCCGATGAGGCGAGTTATATCACCGGCGCCGGCATCGTTGTCGATGGCGGTTACACGACGCGTTAGGTGCGATCATTATTGTTTCAGCACAGAGGAAGTGAGAAAACACAGAGAGAACAGAGAGAACACATATGGAACGACAATCGAATCTCATAAGACTATGTAGACACACGCCCGGCACAGCCGCCGCCCACGCAAAATGCTTTGCCTGTTTCA
>JAPOWK010000025.1 GCA_026707665.1 Chloroflexota bacterium | reverse complement strand
GGGACAGGTGTGTCCGTCGGCGGCGGTGTATTGGTCTCCGTCGGGACAGGCGTATCGGTCGGCGGCGGCGTATTGGTCTCCGTCGGGACAGGTGTGTCCGTCGGCGGCGGTGTATTGGTCTCCGTCGGGACAGGCGTATCGGTCGGCGGCGGCGTATTGGTCTCCGTCGGGACAGGTGTGTCCGTCGGCGGCGGTGTATTGGTCTCCGTCGGGGCAGGTGTATCGGTCGGCGGCGGCGTATTGGTCTCCGTTGGGACAGGCGTGTCCGTCGGCGGCGGCGTATTGGTTTCCGTTGGGACGGAGGTGTCCGAGGGCGGCGGCGTATTGGTTTCCGTTGGGACGGAGGTGTCCGTCGGCGGCGGCGTGTTGGTTTCCGTTGGGACGGAGGTGTCCGTCGGCGGCGGCGTGTTCGTTTCCGTTGGGACGGACGTGTTTGTCGGCAGCGGTGTATTGGTGTCGGGCGGGATGGGCGTGTTCGTCGGCAGCGGTGTATTGGTGTCGGGCGGGATGGGCGTGTTCGTCGGCAGCGGCGTACTGGTGTCGGGCGGGATGGGCGTGTCTGTCGGCAGCGGCGTACTGGTGTCGGGCGGGATGGGCGTGTTTGTCGGCAGCGGTGTATTGGTGTCGGGCGGGATGGGCGTATCCGTCGCGACATCCGTTTCCGTCGCGGAAGGCCGCGCCGTCGCGGTCAGCGTCGCGATTGCCTCCTCCGTCGCCGTTACCTCTTCTTCCGATGGCGTACTGGTGAGAACAGGGGTACCCGTTAGCGTTGCCGTCGGCGCCGCCGTACTGGAGGCTGTCGCCGTCGAGGTTGTCGTCGCTGTGTCGGTCGGCAGCGGAGTGAAAGTTGGAGTCGGCGGCAGCTGTACATTGAAGGGCAAGCTTATGGTGGATGTTTGGCCGCCTTCGTTGGTGACCGACACCAGCGCCTCATGCTCGCCATCGCCCAGTTCTTCCGCCGGTATGGTGAACACCTCGTTCTCGACGATTTCGGCTGGTCCGCCGTCGTAGGACACTTCGACTCGTGTGATCTCGGTCTGTCCGCCGGCCTGCACATTGACCTCTTGCGCTTCGCTGATCAGCGCGTCGACGGCGACGCCGCTTATAGAAACGGTCGGCGCTAGCGGGGCGACCTCGAACTCAACGGTCTGCACAGTCTCCGCGCCCGCGGCATCGACGGCGCGCACGGCGAACGAGTTGGGACCGGGCGGCAGGTCGGCGGCCTCCAAGGTAAAATCGATCCGGTCGCTCGCGACAAGTGTGCCCACATCGGGATCCACGCTTAGGCTGACGATCGGCGACTGACCTTCCACCGTGATGCTGCCGGTGAGGACGTCGCTCACCACCGTTTCCGGTGTCAGCCCTTCAATCTCCAGGCGCGGGGGCAGCGTTTCGACCTCAAAAGCCTTATCGACTGTTGTGGTCCGGCCGCCGGCGTTGGTGGCGCGGATGCTCAGCGTGTGTTCTGTCGGCGACAACTCGAAGGGATCGAGGTCGAATTCGAAAGGCGCCTCGCTATCGGTATGCACGACCTCGCCATCGACGATGAACTCGACCTGCGTGATCTCGGTTTGTCCGCCGGCATCGACCGAAATCACTTCCGCTTCGGCGACATCTGCTTGCGGCGCCGGCTCGAAGTCATCGGAAACGGTTGGCGGTAGGGCGGCGATCTCAAACTCCGTGCTCAGCCGACCGATGTCGCCTTCGACATCGCTCACGGTGATATCCAACTGGTGCTCGCCCGGCTCTTCCTTAACTGGCTCGATGGTGAAGGTCTCCTCGGTAGATACGAGTTCCCCATCCAGCTCGACTTCAATGCTTTCAATTTCTTGATCAGCGTGAATCTCTACCGTGATCTGCGTATCTTCGGTCAGCGCCTCGGTGAAGAGATCATCCGGCAAGAAGAGCAGAGGCACTGGAATCGGAGCGCGCAGCGTTGCCGCGTCCGCGGATGTCTGCCCATCCGGCGTTGTCACATTCAAGGTGAAATCGTAGCGCGTGCCATCGGCTGGCACATCGGCGCTCATCGTGACGATATACTGGCTGCGGAAGAGAAAGGCCAGGTTGCTGTAAATCTCCCCCAATTCCTCCGGCTCGGGCGCCTCGTAAAATTCGCCATTCGACTCGGCCGAGATCGCTTCCAGAAAGCGCCGGTCGATATCCCAGCCCAAGCCGATGGAATATACCGGCACGCCGTGAATGGTCGCGGCGCGGATGGCATCTTGACGGCTGTGCTCACTGACGTTGCCATACTCGCCGCCATCGCTGAGGATCACCACCGCCTTGCGCTCCAGAGGCGCCTCATTGGCGATTTCGATGGCGCGCAAAGTGGCGTCATAGAGGGCTGTTTGCCCGCCATAAGCCAGGTTCTCGAACTGCGCGAAAATCAAGGCGCGGTCGGTCGTGTAATTGACCACCAGTCGCACTTGATCGTTGAAAGTAATCAGGGCGACCGGGTCATTTGGACCCAAAGCGTTCAAATAATCGCGCGCCGCCGCCAGCGCGTTCGACAGCGGCTGGTCGGCCATGCTACTGCTGGTATCAATCACCAGTACGCTGGCGAAAGCCAGGTCGTCATCGGTGATATTCTCAACCCGCGTGACTGTTGCCAGGTTTGCCAGATCGCCGCCCACCGAGAAGTTGCCCACTTCCAAGCCCGACACCAACTGACCGCTGGCATCCAAAATGCTGGTGTGAATGGCAATCTCTGAGAGCTCGGTGGAATCGATGCCGATGATATCAAGGCTGATGCCGGCCTCATCCTGCAGGAACGCGACATGGAAGGGCAAGAGCAAACATAAGGCGATGAAGAATCGCAACCGGCGTCGCATCAGTTCAGGTTCTCCGACAGCATAGATATCGACAAAATCAAGCGCAGAATGTAACGCATTCTCTTCGCTTTGTCACATTTTTCAATAAACCTGCTTGCGCGTACAAGGAGTGGGCTGGTTCACTTTTTTGAGCGCGCCTGATTCATTCCGCTGCTGCCGAGCGGCTGCTGCCATGAAGCCTCGTGATTGTAGAAAATGAATGACGACAAATCCAGTTGAAAGAAATCCATCTGGGCGGCCCTTTGTGGCGAAGAGGCTGACAGCTGCCCGCGCGGTCAGACGCCGCCGAAACGCTCCTGCACACGAACGAGCCAGCGGAGAATCGGCGCCAGCTTGGAAAAATGCTCGAAACAGACATCAATCAGGCGCGGCGTTGTGATGACGTTCGGCGGGATATCGTGCGTACCGGCGTGCAAGTTATTGTAGCGCAGCCATTCAACCCGCGGGTGATTCTTGTCGAAGCCGCGCGGCGCCGTCTTGTAGTGCGATCCGCTGAGCTGATAGCCGGCCGCGTGAATCGAATCCGCCATCGACACCAGGTCCGCGCCCAGCGCCTCATCCAGCACCGCCTGCCGATAGGCATCCAGCATCGGTTTGGCGAAATGGAACATGCCCACCATCAGGCCGGCGTCATCGGGCGTGATCTGCATGCCGAAGCCCGGATGCTGCATCTTCTTGCCGCTCCCGCGCCACCACATCATGGCGACATTGACCTTGTAGGGCGATTTGTCTTTGCTGAAGCGGGTATCGCGCGCCGCCCGCATCAAAGAGCCGCTGCCGTTTGTCCGCGTATCGATAACGATTTCGCCTTCGATCGACTTGAGCCGCGCGCCCATTGCCGTCACCCAGTGAACCGCCGGCGCCTTGACGAATTCTTCATAGCGCCCTTTGTTGGCGGCGAACCACTCGCGCGTGTTGTTCTCGCGCAATTCGCGCAGGAATTGTTGCGTTTCAGGGGGAAATCCAGGAAAGTCGCTCATCCTCAAGTCCTTGATGATCTGAACAAAGCCGGTCGATTGTAGCAGCGGCCATTGCCTTGTCAATTCGTTGCTGTCTCAGTAGAAACAAAGAAGTCGTCCATAAACGTCTTCGGTAGAACAACTCCCCTTCCCTAGCTCGCTGGGGAAGGGGCAAGGGGATGGGGTAGAAAAGCGGCATTTTTGGATTCTCATTAATTTCTTGGAACTATTTCTGCACGAGCGCAGCGCAAGCGAACCTTGCCTATGCAATCGCCAGCCCTTGGGGCACAATGCGCGCATGTTTCGATCTCGCTTGTCCAACCCTAAAGGATGAATTCATGCGCCTGCTACGATCCCTAATCGCGCTCTTGACGTTCGCGGCAATATCCAGCTTCGTGATCGCCGAGGACGCGCCGACAGCGCAAGAACTCTGCGACGCGGCGGAGCCGGGCGCCCTAACTCGCATGCAGTTCGAAAAGGCGGAGCGCGTGCTCGACCCCGATCTTGATTATCGCGCCATATTCTGCACCAGCGCCGGCGCAATCTACGTCGACCTCTACGAAGAAGTGACGCCGATAACCGTGAATAACTTCGTCTTCCTGGTGGGGCAGGGCTACTACGACAGCACGACCTTCCATCGAGTCATTCCCAATTTCATGGCGCAAGCCGGCGACCCCACGGCAAGCGGACGCGGTGGACCCGGCTACCAGTTTAAAGACGAGCCGGTCGGTTTCCTGACCTTTGACCGGCCCGGGTTGCTGGCGATGGCGAACGCCGGACCCGGCACCAATGGCAGTCAGTTCTTCATCACCACCGCCCCCACGCCGCATCTCAACTACAAGCACACGATCTTCGGCGATGTGCTAATCGGGCAAGATGTCGTCGAAGCCATCCGCGAGCGCGATCCGAGCACGGCGTCCGCGCCGGGAGAGACGCTGCAAACCGTGCTGATCATCACCGACCCGTCGGCGGTGGACAACAGCGATGTGGTCGATCATGAGCTAGCGACAGAGGAACAAGTGATGGCAGCCTTTGAGGCCTTTGCCCAAGGCTTGCCGCCTTCGCTGCCGCTTGACGAAGAGCTGTCCGGCTACTTCTCGACTGAGGCACTGGCGACGGCTTCTGTGGTTGAGAATTTGCGGGATGCCTTCGCGACATTCGCCGCCGAACATGGACACCAGTTTCGTTACCGAATGCAAATTGGCAACGGCGATTGCGATCCCTCAATCTTCTTTTCTTCGCTGGGTTACTGGGTGGATGTCTATGCCGATGCCCCCTCAGCCCGCACTGCCGCCGACGATGCCTTCATGCTGCAATGGCTGGACAGCTATGGCTATGCCCGCGATGAATCCGCACCCAAGATCTATCGAGCGCCGGCTGTAACTTGTGGCGGCGACGAGGGCGCTCATCTGCTGGCGCTCTTCCCGCGTGGGCGTTTCCTGGCGACGCTGGATGTGCTGGTCGCCAATGATGTCCTTGGGCAAGCGCCGGCAGCCGCCTTGCTGCAAAACCTCGCGTTACAAATAGAAGGGGCATTTGCTTTAATCTACTTGCCCGAGCTGCGTTAACCCATTCGGCGCCTGAGATTTTCGAGCGCCTCGTCCCGCGCCGGCAAATGGCAGATCTCTACCGCTTCAATGAATAGGGGCAGGTCATCCACCCGCGCGGTCTTCGCCATTTGCAGCAGCCGCTCGCCCAAGGCCTCATCGCGCGCCGCCGCCATCATCACCAGCCCGTAGCGCCGCAGATCCGCGTCGCGCGTCGCCAGGATCAGTTCAGCCAGCCGCTGGTAGAGCGCTTTGACGCGCCCGTCGATAATCCAGTTGAACATGCCCATCGTCGCCGTCGGCTGGTCAAGCGCCTGGTATTGCTCGATCAGGTCTTCGTACAAGGTAAGGGGAAAGTCGTCGCCGACTGACTCAAGGGCTTTGCCCGTCAGCTCGCCGCGACCAGACTGCGCCATTTCAACGCCGCCGCGCAAGAGGAACTGATAGATCGGCAGCCGCTGATTGGAGGCGACCAGGACCTTAATCGCAGTCATCGCCGGCTCGCAATTGAAGACCGAGGTATATGGCTCCCCCAGGAACCTAGTCGCGTATAGGCAGGCCAGCGGCGGATCAATCGGCGCCAGCCCAGCCAGCGCGACCGCCCGCAGATTCTGCGCCACATCATCTACCGGCTGCAGGTAATAGGTCTCGACGCCAAGTTGGTAAATGTCGGCGTCGTCGCTATGCTCTATGTGGACTAGCAGCCGCGTCAAGCCCTCGCGCAGCAAGCCCCCTTTATCGCGCTTGCCATCGGCGAAATAACCCAGGCATTTCTCGCGCAGGGTCGACCGATGACTCTCGTCCAAAGTGGCGCGGACGCGCTCCAATTGCAGTATCCGCAGGCATTCATCAAGATATTGACGGCGATAAGTCTTGACGAGAAGAATCAGAGCGCGGTCACGGCGAATTTCAGGCGCCGTCGCGCGCTGCAATTGGGCGTACAGTTCAGCTTGTGTTGTCATCCGCCTGTCTTTGCCGCACCATTACCAAATTGTCGGGCTTGTCTGGTACTGCAGAACGCCTGTTTACAGTACATTTTACCCCATCCCCGGCCCTTCCCCAGTGAACTAGGGAAGGGTGACTCAACGGCAGAATCGGGAAATTCGGGTGCCGAAATCGTCAAAATCCCTTGATACAGAGTGCGCTGCAAGAGTGCTCCCCCTTCCTTAGCTTGCTGGGGAAGGGGGTTGGGGGGATGGGGTGTAACC
>JAPOWK010000149.1 GCA_026707665.1 Chloroflexota bacterium | reverse complement strand
AAGGCATCTTCGTGCACGACTCCAGCGCCATCGCCTATTTGATTGATCCCGGGCTATTTACCTTGCGGCGCTGGCCCATCCGCGTTGGCACGCAGGGATTGGGACGAGGCAAGACCTGGCCCGCCACCGGCGGTCACATCCTGCCAGCCTGGGAAGGGCGGCCGCTGGTGAATGTCTGCGTCGGCGTCGATGGCGAGCGCCTGGTCGAGCTGGCAGCGGAGCGGCTGCGCGGGGCTTGACGCTTGGACTCTTGTCACCGCTCTGCCCAGCGCGATTCATGTCTTGGCTCGCTCTGAATTACGACTGCGAAAATGGTGTGATGCTGTAGGGGCGTCTCGCCGAGACGCCCGTTGAGGTATTTTTCAAATACAGGCGGGCGTTTCAGCGAAACGCCTCTACAGTTTCGTCTTGTGGGGATTTGTCGCCGGGGGCGCAAAAAGCGGGCGAGACAAGCGTCACCCCAACATGGCTAAACCCAATTCAATCCCGATAAATCTGCTGCATGACGCCAAATTCGTTGAAGAGCAGCCACTCCTTTTGAATCGCGCCATCCTTGATTTGCTGCTGTGCGATGCCCCACATATTGACGCGGCGGCCCGTCGGCGCGCCATAAACGCCGTAGCCGCGATGCGTGCCGACCAGGCTCCAGCGCACGGAAACCAGGTAGCCATCATCGTCGTTGCCCATCCAGTAGATGTCGTCGATCTGCAGCATGGCGTCAGGGAACATGGCCAGCATCCCCAGAATGAAGGACTGGTATTCGCCACGCCCATAGATGACGCGTCCGGTGCTCGCGCGGCAGACGAGGGACGGATCATAGGAGCGGGTCACGTCCCGCAGGCTGCGGCGATTCCAGATATTGTGCCAATTGCGGCGCGTGAATTCCTCGACGTCAAAGCCGCTTTCTTCGCGCGGGAGCAGGCGCGCTGGCTTGCCCTGGCCCGGCAGGCGCTCCGCCTCGCCAAAGCGCGGATCTTCGAGTTCCGCCTCCGCCATCGCGTTGCCCAGGCGCCGCGCGGTCTCGCGCAAATCAAAGCCAAGCTGGCGCACCAATCCCGCGGTGTCATAGCTGACCCATTCGGCAAAGATTTCATTCTCCAGCGAGACGCAATTGGCGATGCACCAAAGCGTGACATTATTGCCGGTGGGCGGCCCAAATTTGCTGTAGCCGGTGTTGTGACCGCTGATCACCGTGCGATGCGAAGTGTGGAAGCCAATTTCATCATCCCCCGCCCAGATGATCTCGTCGGCGTAGAGGCGGATATCGGGAAAAGCGTTGATGGTGTGGGCGGTATCAGCGACGATTTTCTCGTTGCCGTATTGCAGACCGAAGTCATCATAGACGCGCGAGTTATGGCGATAGGTGTCGTAGATATAGCCGATATCTTTCTCTTCCCAAATGCGATGGGTGATGCGCACAATGTAGTCGATGATGTCGACGTAGTGGTCTTCAAAGCCGCGCATGGGCTGGGCGCGTTCGCCGCCCGGGTGGCGCAGGAGGGTGTCGGTCCCGCCCTTGGCCGCCAGCGATATGGAGAAGTCGCGCGGCATGATGGCGGCGCCATGCGCGATCGCCCGCGGCTCGGCGGCGTCGCTGCCGGGCGGTTTTGGCTCGCCGGCACTCGCTGGATCGTCGCTGACTTCTCTAGGTTCCGCCATCGTATTTCACTCCCGGTCCTTCGCCCGCCGCCGATGCAGATGATACCTCAAAGAAGCGAATTGTCGCGTCTCGCAGCGGCGGCCATTCATGCCCGCAGTTCGCGACCACTTCGAGACTCGCGTCACATCCAATCCGCTGATATTGCCGGTGAAGCGAAGCGAGACGTTCGCGGCGGGTTGCGCCTGCGAGATTGGCGCCGGGCGCCCACCAGGGGTCGTCTTCCGCAAGAGTGATATCGGCATCATCATTCTCGCCGACCAAAAGCTGTATCGGCAGCGCGCGCAGGGCGGGGATATCCATGGCGCGGCCAAAGAGCCGCTCGGCATCGCTTATGCCTGGCCACCAGTTGAGCGTTTCATCGAGCAGCGTCACCCGGCCCGGCGCCGCCAGCGAGAGCGCGGTCAGACGCTCCGCGTAAAAGTAACCGAAACGATGGGCGAATTGCGCGCCGCCGGAAAAACCGCCCAACATGAATCGCTCGCAAGGGACGGCGTAGCGTTGGCCAATCTCGTCCACCATGCCCAGCAGAATGCAATCGAAGCGAATCTCCTGGTAGCGCAAGAGCTTGTAATTTTCGACATCATGCGGGTCAATGAGGCCGGCGGGGAAGAAGGGGCAAAGCAGCAAGACTTGATTGCGGTCGGCGAAGTCCGTGAGTTGATCGCGATAGAAGGCGGCGTCTCGGTAGGTCCCGTGCACGTAAACGCAGATCTGCCGAATCTCATCCGGCACGTACAAGCAATAGGAGAACCGAGGATCGGCGCCATAGGCGATGAAGGACGTTCGCCGGTAAAGGAACGGGGACCTAAGATCGCGCGAGCGCTCAGTGCCTACGGATGCCGACATACGGTATATTCGCAATGAACCTGGTATTTCAGTTCACTCGAAATCGTTCCAGAAATTCATAATCGGGCGTGAAGCCCAAGCCCGGTCGCTGCGGAATCGTCAGCCAGCCGTCCTCATCCAGTTGCAGCTTTTCTTCAAAGATGCGCCCGCGATTGATATCTACCGTCTCGCGATAGAATTCGACGATGAGTCCGTTGGGAATCGCCCCGACGAGATGCAGGTGAATCTCTTGGTCGCCGTGGGGCGCGATGTGCAGGTCATGGGCGGCGGCCAGGGCGGCGACATTCATGAACTCGGTGATGCCGCCGAGGATCTGCGCGTCGGCATTGTAGATGGCGGCGGCGTCGTGGGCGATGAGATCGCGGAAGCCGTAGCGCGTATATTCGTTTTCGCCGGTGGCGATCGCTATGGCGGTCGCCTGCGCCAGCCGCGTATGGCCGCGATAATCATCCGGCGGGAGCGGCTCCTCAAACCAGAAAATGTCGTATGGCTCCATTTTGCGCGCGATTTCTATCGCTTCCCGCAAGCTGTAGGCGCAGTTGGCGTCCACCATCAGCTTGACATCAGGTCCGACCGTTTCGCGGGCGACGCGGACGCGTTCGACATCTTCGGCGATGGGCGCGCCACCGATCTTCATCTTCACCGCTTTGGCGCCCAGCGCCAGGTTTGCTTCCATTTCGGCGGCTAGACCGGCCAGCCCTTTGCCCTCTTCATAATAGCCGCCGGCGATGTAGGCGGGGACACGGTCGTGCGCCGCGCCCAGCAGCATATGCACCGATTGCCCGGTCGCCTTGCCCATCAGATCCCAGAGCGCGATATCGATGGCGCTGATGAAACGGGTGGCGATGCCCCGCCTTCCGACCAGCTTCGGCACCCATAGCGCCTCCCAAATTCGGCGATAATGGAAGGGGTCTTCGCCGATGAGCTGGGGTTTGAAGTGCTCCAGCAAGCCTTCCGCCACCTTTGCCATGCCGAGCGTCTGCGGCTTGTGCGCCCAGCCGATGCCGCTGATGCCCGCGTCGGTATCGATTCGCAGCAGATTCAAGCCGCTGTGCGTATAGGTGTGCATGCCATTTCGGATAGGCTTGCCGCGCTCCCAGCGGTATTGATGCAATTCGACATCCGTAATTTTCACTGTGTGAGTCTCCTAAGGGGTAAACAAGGTAGCGGCGATATGGCGGACGCCGCCGTCAAGCTGAATCTCATCGTCAGCCCGATTGAAATAATAGGCGCTGATGACTTTGCCGCCAGCCAGCAGCGCCGTTCGCGGATAACCCAAGTCCCAGGAACCGCCGTCATCGCGCAGGATGAGCTCCGGTCCCCAAGTCGCGCCATCATCTTCCGACAGGCGCGCGCGGATGCCGTAAGGCGGTACGCGATAACCGTAGACCGCCAGCAATCGACCGTCGTCGAGCAGGGTCAAATCAGTCGGACCGCCCCAATCGCTCACGCGCGAGCGGAAGCGCCAACTGCGCCCGCCGTCGTCCGATTCGAAGATCTCGGGCCAGGCATTGCGCGCATCCATCTGGCAGCGCAGCGCGACCAGAATCCGCCCATCGTCCAGCAGGACCGGGCTGGCGTAATAGCGCTTGGTGAAGCGGGCATCGGGTGATGTCGCCATAATCGCCGACAGATAATGCCAGCTTAAGCCGGCATCGGGCGAGGCGCAGACGGCTACGATCCGGTTGCTGGCGGCGCCGTCTCCCAAGCCGGCGGTGACGAATAGCAGTACGACGCCATCCGGTCGTACGATGTAGTCCGGCTTGACCTGCACCCAGGCGAAACCGAAGGTCGGCATGCGATAGGGACCTTCCCAAGTCCGCCCGCGATCGCGCGAGTACTGTATATAACCCATGTCCTGGTCGCGGTCGGGCGGAATGCCGAAGCCGGCTGTCAGGAAGAAATCGGGCGAAGTCCAATCGCAAGGCTCTGCCGGGCTGGCCGGCGGCTGCTGATAGAGCGGGCGCTCGATATCTTGCCGTGAACCCAAAGAACGGAGGTTTTCGCGGGGCCAGGTTCGCCCGCCGTCAGTCGAGCGCAACGTGACGTACTCGCCGCCGCGCGCGTCCACCACATGATGCCCCAAATCATGACGCGCAGAGTAGTCGCAGCGTCCGCGCGAAAAGCTGATCAGTAACTCGTCATGGGAGAAGGCTTTGAAGCCGTGATTGAAGGGCCAGCCGGCGAAGTAATCGCTGTCGTAATAGACGGTGATGTGCTCGGCGTCTTTCGGCGCGCTGGCGCTGGGATATTGGTCGCAGGACATAGGCGTCTTTCGGTATCGATCGGTAAGGTCGCCGCAAACGGTCGGATGCAATCTTCGCGTTCTAGTCTCAAGTCTCTTGAAACGCGGCAATTTGGGCGTAAATGGCGGTTTCATCGGCCACCATCCACTCGCTGGCGATTAAACCGTCATGCAATTCAAAATGGGAGATGCCCAGGATGGCTACGGGGGCATTCGTCGGCGCGCCATAGCGACCGTGCCCCCTGTGTGTGCCGCAGATCGTCCAGCGCATTGCCACCCTGATGGCGCGCTCATTCTGTTGGCGAACGATGAGATGATGCGGCTCGAAACGTCCGTCCGGCAGAGCGGCTGTGATGCTGGCGATCATATTGCTCACTGGTTCTCGACCATAGCTAAGATGACCGCCTGGACCCTCGAAGCGCGCCGCCGCCACATATTGTTCAGCAACGACGTTGAGGTGCTTCCCATTCCAAAGCGCGTCACAAGTGTCGAGAATGCGGTTGGCGATGGCATTATCGCCCAGGACGGTCAAGCCGTTTTCGTCGATCCAGCGCTGGCGCATCGCTTCATTGCCGATGGCATAGGCTTCGGGATTGTTCACCCCCAGGGATAAGCCATGTTCCACCGGATCCATGCCGAGCTGCAATAGAAACGAAGCCTGGTCGCGCAGTTTCCATTCCTCCACGACCTGGTTGTCACGGCAAAGGCAGTCGGCAATACCCAAGCCCTGGTAAGCCCGTTCGGTTACGGGTCCCAACTCGCTGTCTCCCATGTGCCTGCCTACGGAACGAACACGATGCGATGAATAGAAGCCGCTGGGCTTGTCGCCAATGATGACATCATCAGCCAGCGGCTTTCGTTCGGCAAAAACGTGCATTTGCTCCAGAGTCTCGTTGAGTATTTCTTCGGCTGTGTTCATGACGCCATGCGGGGAACGTATCGGGCAGACAGGCGCATACCAATCACGAATGCGCCCCACGTTCGCTTCTTCCCAAATGATATAGGTAATATCGATGATGTACTGCTCTGGCGTTTCAAATTCCGGAGCAAAATTCTGCATACCCATAATGAACTCCGTTCCATAAAAAGGTTTTCAATTCTGACCGCGATCAATGACGCTACCGCGCTTGCGCGCCTGGCTTATGCCTGTGCGCCCGCGCCCGCGTAAACGGGTGTGCTCTGTTCGCCGCTTTCGAGAAGTTCCAAATACTTCTGATTCAGCATCCGCGTGATCGGACCAGGCTTGCCAAGGCCGATCGTTCGCCCATCCACCTCCCTGACGGCAAAGATGCCACCGGCCGTACTGGTCAAGAAGACTTCGTCAGCGTTGTAGAGGTCGAAGGCGGTCAATCTGCCCACGACGGTTTCCAAGCCCGCGGCCGCCGCCAGCTCCATCACCGTCTGCCTTGTCACCCCGACGAGGATATTCTCGCCCGGGGTGTACAATACGCCTTGCTTCGCCATAAACACATTGTAGCCGGGCGCCTCGGCAACGTAGCCGCCGATGTCAAGCTCGATAGCCTCGTCGAGCCCGGCCTCATTTGCCTCCATGCGCATCAGGATGTGATTCAAGTAATTGCAGCACTTGATCTTGGAATCCAGGCACTCGGAAGGAATCCGGCGCATTGATGATATGCCAGCCCTAAGGCCTTTCTGTTGTACGCCACTGTCTATGAGGCTGAGGTAAGGGATGGCAAAGACGATCAGATTCGGCTTGCAGTGGTAGGGGCTCATCAGGGGCATGCGTCCCACACCGCGCGTTACAATGATTTTGATATAGGCATCGTCCAGCTTGTTGCGCCGCATGACCTCAAGAACGACCTCCTTCACGCCTTCTTTGACGAGGGGGACCTCAATCTTCAGGGCGTGAGCAGATTCGAATAGCCGATCCACATGTTCATCCAGTTTGAACACCTTGCCGCCCCAGGCGCAGG
>JAPOWK010000127.1 GCA_026707665.1 Chloroflexota bacterium | reverse complement strand
GAAAACCCGGAAAACTTTCATACTGAACCGCACCATCTCACTACAGGACTATACACCTAGCTCGCTGGACGCCCCCCGACGAACGGGGGGGATTTGTGGGGGGAACAGGGGCCGGGGGGTGGGGTTGGCTGCTCTCCGTTCGGCAACGGATTACTGACTCATAATTTGCGAAGGAGTTCTTCCCAATGGTTTTACGTTCACTGGTAGGCGCCAGCGTCAAACGCAAAGAGGATCCCGGCCTCATCACCGGCGCCGGCAAATACGTCGGCGATATCAAGCTTCCCGGCATGGGCCACGTGGCTTTCCTGCGCAGCCCCTACGCCCACGCCAAAATCTTGAGCATTGATTCCAAGGCCGCAGCGGCGCGCTCGGGTGTCTTGGCGGTGGTCACCGGCGCTGAGCTGCGCGATAAATATGAACCGGTGCCGGTCGCCGGCGGCGATCACGCCCTGGAGCATTACAGCCATCTCGCGCTGTCCGTCGACGGCGTTCGGCATGTCGGCGAAGTGGTAGCGGCCGTCATCGCGACCAGCGCCGAAATCGCCGAAGACGCGCTTGACGATATCGAGGTCGATTGGGAAGAGCTGCCGGCCGCCGCCGATCTGCTCAGCGCCTACAGCGGCGACGCGCCGCCGGTCTTCGACGATCTCGAAAGCAACATCATCGACGAGGGCGAGAAAAAAACCGACGATATCGACGACGTTTTCGCTGGCGCGCCCCACACGCTCAGCCAGCGCATGCTGAGCCAGCGCGTGGCCGGCGTGCCGATGGAAGTGCGAGCGGTGGCGGCCGCGCCCGATGCCGTCACCGGGGGGCTGACCCTCTGGTCGAGCACGCAGATCCCGCACGGCGTTCGCACCGCCTTGGCTGGTGTCCTGCGCCTGCCGGAAAGCACCCTACGCGTGATCGCGCCTAATGTCGGCGGCGGTTTCGGCGTCAAGAACCAGCTCTATCCGGAAGAAATCGTCGTCGCCAAGCTGGCGCAGATCCACAACATGCCGCTGAAGTGGGCTGGCACCCGCGTCGAGCATTTCATCTCCACCACCCACGGCCGCTCGCAGATCGCCGATATCGCGGTCGCCTTCAATGATGATGGCCGGATCCTGGGCTTGCGCCTGCATGTTATCGGCGAATTGGGCGCCTACCCGCCCTTCTACGACATTGCCCACCTGACTGGCTTGATGGCGACTGGCAACTACGACATCCAATCGGTGCACTTCAAAGCCAGCAACGTCTTCACCAACACAGTGTCGGTGGCCGCCTATCGCGGCGCGGGCCGCCCGGAAGCGACCTACTACATCGAGCGCGCCATCGAGATGATCGCCGACGAACTCGGCCTGGACGCGGCAGACGTGCGCCGCCGCAACTATGTCAAGCCGGAGCAGTTCCCCTACAAGACGCCGACCGGCTCCACCTACGACACCGGCAATTACGAGGCGAATCTGGATGCCGCGCTTGAAACTTCGAATTACGCCGCCCTCCGCGCCGAGCAAGCCGAGCGCCGCTCCAAGGGTTCGGATACGCTGCTCGGCATTGGCTTGGCGACTTACGTCGAAATGTGCGGCTTCGGTCCCTATGAGAGCGGCCAGGTGCGCGTCGAGCCCAGCGGCACCGTCACCGTCTATACGGGCACCTCGCCTCACGGGCAGGGTCTGCAAACGACCTTCGCCCAAATGGTGGCTGACGAGATCGGCGCCGACTACGACGACATCGTCGTGCGCCACGGCGATACCGGCTCGCAGCCGGTCGGCGTTGGCACCTTCGGCAGCCGCAGCCTGGCGATCGGCGGTTCCGCCATTATGCGCGCCTCTGAGAAAGTGCGCGAGAAGGCGATAGAAATCGCCGCCCACATGCTGGAAGCCTCGCCCGGCGATATCGAATTCGCCGATGGCGAATACCGCGTCAAAGGCGTGCCAAGCCGCAGCCTCGGTCTAGGAGAAATCGCCGCGCGCGCCTATTCGGACAACCTGCCCGATGACATTGACACCGGCTTGGAAGCGACTGATTTCTTCCGCCCGGCGGATTTCATCTATCCCTTCGGCACTCATGTCGCCGTAGTCGAGATCGAAAAGGACACTGGCCTCATCAGCCTGCGCGAGTTTTATTCGGTCGATGACTGCGGTCCGCGCATCAGCCCACTGCTGGTCGAGGGGCAGATCCACGGCGGCTTGGCGCAGGGCATCGGCCAGGCGCTGCTGGAAGAGATCATCTTCGACGAGCAGGGCCAGCTTTTGACCGGCACCATGATGGATTACACCATGCCGCGCGCCGATAACTTCCCGACCTTCACCATCGCCAAGACCGTCACCGAGACCACGCTCAATCCGCTGGGCGCCAAGGGCATCGGCGAAGCGGCGACGATCGGCTCAACGCCGGCAGTGGTCAACGCCGTCGTCGACGCGCTGGAGCCCTACGGCGTGCGCCATCTTGATATGCCCTTGACGCCGCATCGCATCTGGAAAGCGATCAACACGGCTTAGGCTCGCAATGTCATCCAGATACTCGCTCGCTCGCGACCTGGACGAACTCGAGCAGATGGTCGAGCGGCTCGGCGATTATCTGCTTGGCGACACGATGTATCTGCCGGTCAGCGGCGGCTTCTTCCGCGGCTCCGGCACGCCCCAGTTGACAGTCGGCGCACTGCTGCTCAGGCGGCGGCGGCTGGCGCATCTCCGCGCCAAGCTGAAACGCGCGGACGGGCTTCGGCTTGATGACGCGCTGGCACAGCACGACGACTTGCAGCGCCAATGGACCCTGCACTACGAGATGAAGCTGCAGCGCGAAATCCCGATGCGCCTGAAGGTGATGGCCGGCTTCTTCCGCGAATGCAGCGAAAACCCGCGCGATTGCGGGGGCGCCTATCCCGTTGAGGCGCTCAGGCGGACCATCGTGCAGGAAATCTTCCTGGCGCTGGCAGAATTCGACTACGACATGCGCGAGGCGGCGGCGGCTCTCCGTCCGGCCGATCAGGCGCTGCGGCGGCTCCTCCACGCGGGCGATTTCATCTGGTCGCCGATGCTTGAGCCGGTCTACCCGAGAGCGACATTCTGGTGGCTCTATGGGAGTCCGGCCGCCTGACTAAGTGATCGCGACCGCACTACAGTTGGGAGTACGAGCATGAAGTTTATCAGAATAATCGCGGTCGTTCTCTTGGGTCTATTGTGTAGCGTCGCCAGTAGTCAAAGCATTCACGTACGCGTGGACAGCCAGACCAACTTGCGCGATGACAACAGCCTTGAGGGCAGCATCCTGGAAACCGTGCCGGCTGGAACGATTCTGCGGATCATTGGCTGGCGGGACCATTGGCTAAGAGTCATGCATGGTAGCGAGCGCGCCTGGATGGCGGATTGGGTGAATTACTCTCTGCTGCAATCCGGCGCCGACCCCGAGGCCACGACGCCGTTATCGCAGACGGAGAATTGCTGTGCCCTGGAATGGCAGTGTCCCGATCAGAGAGCGCGAACGAGCGGCTACTGGGCTTACCGCTTTGGACGATGCACGCGCACAGATACCTATCTGACAAAGGACTACTCCACAAATAACTGCTGTTTTCTCGGCGAAAGCTGCCCCCGAGACCAACATTGGCGCGATGGCTACGCCAGCTTCCAAGATGCCGATTGCGAACTGCGCGGCATCCAAATCGACGCGTCGGATGAATTCACACTCCGGATGTACCGGGCCATTGCCATGTTGAAGGATCGCGCGCCTGCCTGGTACGCCTACACCATCAACGGGCTGGACCGGATTCGCGAAGTCTCAGACTTTATGCCCGCCGGCGCGTACGTCGAATATAGACGCTTCGATGAAGTAGCCAGCGAGGTGTTCGTCGATTCGCCCGGCGAGGGGCCGATAGTCTGGGTCGCGAGTGTGCTTGTCCACGAAGCCTGCCATGTGCATATGTACGAAGCCAGAGTCCTCACGGCCTTGGGCAGCCGCGCGGAGCAAGAAAAAGCCTGTACCGAGGTACAGCTCATCGCAGCCGATATCATCGATCCGACCAATTACTACAACGATTTCTTTCAGACCTTAATCGACAATGTCCACGACCCGGCACATCAGTGGTGGTAGGCTCGCCGGGCTGGGAATGTAGATACAGGCTCGCCTTGATGTATAATCCGGAAGAATGAGCTGGCAGGAGTCTACCCATGAAGACATACACCATGGAATCGGCGGTCGCAAACTTCGACGAGCTGATGAAGGAGGCGCAGGAAGGTCTGACCACGTACATCATCGGCAGCGATGGTCGCGAATATGAGTTGATCCTCAAGCGCATGCCGGTCAACAAACCGCGCAGGCCTGGGAGCGCCATTGGATCAATAAAGATGTCCGATGACTTTGACGCGCCTTTGCCCGAATTTGAACCCTACATGGAATGAACTATCTGCTCGATACATCAACTTTCCTGTGGTACGTATCCGCACAAACTGAACTGAGTCCTCAAGCCAGGTCAATTATCGGCGATTCGCGAAACAACGTTTACCTCAGTTTCGTCAGCATTTGGGAACTCTCGATAAAGAATCGCGTTGGCAAACTGGAACTTGCGTCGGATTCATTGTCCGACTGGCTGGATACGCATCTGGCGACAAACAGTTTCCGCCTGCTTGAAATCAAAGTTTCGCACCTCTTACAGTACGCAAGCCTGCCTCTTGTCCACCGCGACCCATTTGATGGACTTCTCATCGCCCAATCCCAAGTGGAAGCCATCCCCGTCATCACCAGCGACGCCACCTTCGACTCATACGAAATCCAGCGCCTCTGGTATCGGCGCCGAGCGTTGAGTTCGCGATTCATTGATGTATAATCGGGAAGAAAGTTTCTTAGGGGTAACGCAATGAAGAAAGTCACCGTTGACGAAGCAAAAGAAAACCTGGATGAGGTGCTGGAGCACGCCAAAGAGGGCGGTACAGTGATCATCATTGGCGAAGACGACCAGGCATATAAACTCGTCGCCACGATCTATACCAAGCCGGGACCGCGTAAGGCGGGAAGCGCTAAAGGTCAAATCATCATTACTGACGAATTCTACGAGCCGCTTCCCGAGTTCAAACCCTACATGGAATGAATTACCTGCTCGATACATCTGCATTCCTGTGGTTCGTCCATGGCGATCGACGAATGAGCGTAAACGCTGAGGATATAATTGAAAGTTCCGACCACGATATTCACCTCAGCTTGGTCAGCATTTGGGAAATCGCGATTAAGGTGAATCTGCGACGCGGATTGGAGTTGCGTCGGCCGTTTCCAGAGTTTATTGATGATCACTTGAGCGCCAATCGATTCGAGTTGCTCGAGATCAGCGTTGCCCACCTCAAGCGTGTCGCAGACCTCCCCTACCTCCATCGAGACCCATTTGACCGGCTTCTCATCGCGCAATCGCAAGTCGAGAACATTCCCGTCATCACCAGCGACTCGACATTCGACCAATACGAAATCCAACGCGTCTGGTAGCCCAGCCCGCCCGCAATGAGCCTCTTCGTCTCCTTCATTCTAGCCGCCGTATTGCTCGGCGCAGGCGCGATGCTTTCGCCCGCCTGGCGCAGCGCCCAACCGCGCGTCGCTCTTGCGGCAACGCTTTGCCTGGGGCTCGTCGTGGGCGGCGCCGTCTTCTACGCCGAAGCCTTCAGCTGGGATACGCTGGTGGTCGATTACCTCCTCTTCGCCCTATTATCAGGCGTCGTGCTCGGCGGCACACTCTCCACCGCCCAAGCCCGCGCCGAAGCCCGCGGCGAGCGACTCGATGACCGCGATCAGGGCTGGCCCGGTCCCGGCGACTTGACATTCTTCGCATTCGCGGTCCTGCTCCTGCTCATACCGCTCTTACACCTACAGGCGCCGCTGGGCGAAGCGGGACAGATCATCGGCTTTCACAGCCTGGCCACCCGCGACGGCGGTTCTTTCCATTCGCTGGCGCCCTTACAGTTGGATGAAGCAGTCTTTGTCTCGCCCGGTTTCCATGCCCTCGCCGCATATCTTAGCGCGCAGTTGGATCAGCCGATTCCATTGATTCAATTTAGCGCCGCGGCTGTGGTCGCCTTGCTAATTGTCTGGTTGGCGTACGACTTTGGCGCCGAATTAAGCGACAAGCGGCTCGGGCGCGCGCTGGCGGCGTCGACCTTGATCGGCCTCGGCCTCTATCGCAGCTACCTGGACGGACACTTCGCCGAATTACTGGCGCTGCTATTCATGGCGGCGTCCATGCTCTACGCCCTCCGTCTTTTGCGCAAGTACAACCCGGCCGATCTAGTCGCTGCCGGTCTGATGATGGGCGCCGTCGCCTACACCAGCCTGAGCTTGAGCCTCGTCACGCTGCTGGGCTGGATCGCACTGCTCGTCGTGACCTGGTCACAAAAGCGCCACGCGATCACTGCGGAATCACGCCTGGCGCTGACCATCGGCCTGCCCACCGTCGCCCTGCTGGGAATCGCTCCCTGGCTGGCCAACAATCTGGCGCGGATACTGCCCATCAGCCCGTCGCCCTTGCCCGCCGACCTCGGCAACATCCTTCTGATCATCCCCGTCCAGGGCATCGGGATTACGATCTTGGCGCTCTGGGGGATGATTGTCGCGTTTCGCGGATTCGCCCACCTGCGTTTCGTCTCCCTGCTGATGCTGATCTGGCTGCTGCTCGTCATCGAGTTTTCCACCATCGGCGTCAGCGGCAAGCTACTGCCCCCGCTCGGCGCATTGACCAACGCGCCAAACCTGGCGCGGCACGGTCCTATTTTGCCTTTCGCTTGGTTCGGCGGGCTCGCCCTGCTAGACATCTGGGACAGGCGACTGTCGCGTCAATTCAGAGCGCGCCTTTCACAAGCGACGTATCCCATAATCGCGATCGCCGCCGCGCTGTTGATTGGGGTCGCGGCCGCCTTCAATCCGCTGCTGCACTGGCTCGGTTTCCCACCAGCCAGCCTGAACCAGGACGATGTAGCGGCGATGACCTGGCTGCGCGACAACAAGCCAGCCGATGCCGTCGTGATGGCGGCCGATGGCGATGCCTGGCTGCCGCTTTTCGCAGAACGGCGCGCGCCCGACTTCCGCGCCGTCCGCTATTTTGAGTGGGATGTGATTCGCAACGTAGATCTTGACTGGTCAGAGGTAGACTATGTCTATGTGCCCGGGGATGCGGAGCCGCCAGCGAACATGCCGCTGAAACTGGTGTTTGAGCAAGGCAAAGCCCGCATTTATCAATTTGCCAAAGAATGATTGCGGAGAAGAAAGAAAATGCCCAAACGAAGAGTCGTCCTCACCGGCGCCAGCGGCACGATTGCCGGCGTCTTGCTGCCCGCCCTGCGCGAACGCTACGACCTCACCTTGCTCGACTCGCGCGCCAGCGATAGACACGGCGTCGAAGTCGACGGGGTTCAAATCGCCGACCTGCTGGACAAAGACCGCGACCGCTATCGACATCATTTCGCCGGCGCCGACGCGGTCGTGCATTGCGCCTATTTCCGCGTACAGGATCAGGGCGATGACGCCTATTTTTCGTCTGAGCTGGAAAACTTGCAGCTGACCTACAATGTTTACCAGGTCGCCTGGGAGGAAGGCGTTCGCCGCCTGGTCGCCGCCAGCACCAACCACGCCGCCGACCTATTGGAGAATTATGCGCTCGATGGGCGCGTACCGATGGTGACACCCGATCAAAACGCCTCTGACAATTGGTATGGTTGGGCGAAGATCGCCTTCGAGCAGATCGGGCAAGTTTACGCCAGTGGCGTCACGCACGGCGGGCGGCCCCTGGAAAACGTGCAGATTCGCATCGGTGGACCGCGCGAGACCGACCTCGCCGACGCTCCATTGGGCGACCTGCGCAAAATGCGCCGCGCCCTCGCCGTCTACATCAGCCAGCGCGATATGTCGCAGCTCTTCATCAAAAGCATCGAATCCGAGGACATCGGCGATGACCTGGGCCTGCCCTTCCAGATCTTCTACGGCATCAGCGCCAACTCCCACGCCATTTGGAGCATCGCCAATGCCCGCCGCGTCATCGGCTACGCGCCGCAAGACAACTCGGAAGATCGCTTCTTCGACCTTATCCAGGCGCACATGAAAGCGGCTGGCAAGTCTTGACCACGCACGTCCGATTGCTCCGACCGTACAGCGCCCGCCGACAGCCTCTACCACGTTCTGAAACCTCCTCAGTCATTCTGTGACCTTTGGGTCACTTCTTTGCTCTTTATACCACTTGTAATTACCACCAGTAAGACCTCATTCCCTCGTGAACTGATACACAGCAGCGTCTTCTATACCGCATCTCGCATATTCATCGGCATGAGTTTACAGGCGGATGCTTTGCGCTACAATGAACTTTAGATTCGTCATCGAAGACGTCAAGCCGTAATGAGTGCTCCTAGTACTTATGATCACTCTACTGACTCGCTGAAAGTGATGGAGAAGCGCAATGAAGCCAGCCACGCATTCATGTATCCCCGCCCCCCGAATCTTTTTTCTCAGCTTATTCTCGCTGCTTATCTTCTCTCTTTCGGCAAGGCCGGTCTCCGCCGCGACCATCCATGTGGACAGCAGCTGCACCTTGGCGCAAGCGATCGAAAGCGCCAACAGCAACGCCACCCCAACCGGCAGCAACTGCGAGGCGGGCAGCAGCGCCGTAACCGACGAGATCAACCTTTCGGGCAACGTCACCCTCGCGAGCGCCACCGACCCAAATACCGCCAATGCGATCCAAATTACCAGTTCGCTGACCATCAACGGCAATCATCGAACGATCACCGGCAGCAACGTTGACACGCTATTTGAGCTTACAGGCGACATTTCTGTGACGATCAATGATGTGACGATGAAGAACAACAGCCAAGCCGATTCTGGAGGCGTGATACAAGCGTATAGTGGCGCAAATCTAACGGTCAACAACGGTACTTTCAAAGACAATTCAGCAGAATATGTCGGGGGCGCAATCAGTGTTTCCAATTCTGGGGGAAATCTGACGATAACGAAGAGCAGTTTCAGCAATAATCAAGTAACAAACACCACCGATAGCTCGGTTGCCGGTGGCGCCATATACTTTGTACCAAGTTCTAAAACTCTGACGATCAGCGACAGCAGCTTCAGCAGCAATAGCAGCACATTTGTGGGCGGCGCTATGCGCTGTGCTGGTACGTGCGACATTACCAACAGCATATTCGATAGCAATAGCGCGGGCACTCTTGGCGGCGCTATCGCTTTCAGTGATTCTCCTAGCAAAACGATTCGAAACAGTGTGCTGTCCAAGAATACAGCGACGAACTCGGGCGGCGCGTTTAGTCTTAGCGCAGTCGCCAGAGTGACTGTTGAAAACAGCACCGTGTACGAGAACAGCTCTTCGGACAAGGGCGGCGCTGTCCACGGCAACATCACCGGCATTACGGCGACATTCAGACACGTCACATTCGTCAACAACAGCGCCACCAATGAGGGCAAAACGATCTATGTGCACGCCGCCAGTACCCTTAACCTGTACAACAGCATCATCAAGGAAAAGGCGTCCCCGACGGGCGCGGATTGCGTTGGTTTGGACGCCAATATCGGCAATATAAGCGACGACAGCAGTTGCAGTTCGAGCAGCTCGCTCAACAAAAATCCTTTGCTAGGCGGGCGCGCCGGCTCTCCGGCCTATTACACCCTGCAAGCCGGCAGCCCGGCGATCGACGCCGCCAATGCCACCCAATGCGGCAACCTCGCCGACGTCGGTGGAATCGATGTCGACCAGCGCGGCCGGCGCCGACCTTATCCCGTCGGCGGCGGCTGCGATATCGGCGCTTTTGAGTGGTATCCGCCCCCACCAAGACCGCCCGACTCCGGAGACGATGATGATGACGATGACGGCGAGCCGGCGCCCACGCCCATGCCCGGTCCGCGCTGCGGTTTCTGCGCCGATTTGCTGGCTAAGGGCTACCGCTTGCGAGCGCGCTATGGCTTGGAGAGCGGCGTGCAATTCCGGCGAGTGGACCGCGACGGCATCGGCGTCCAGTCGGCGCTTGACGCCGGCTTCCGGGACGCGGTCGATGTCTACGGTTATGCCGAGCAGGGGGTCGAGGTTTGTTTCCCGGCGGCGGGCTCGCTGATTTTGCTCGACGCGACCACCAGCCCGCGTGCCCCGGCTTCCGTGCCCGGCTACACGCGGGAAGGCCGGACCTGCGCCGCGATTGATCGCCCCGGCACGCTGGTGCTGGTGGACAATCCGCCAGCCGGTTTGCCGATTCTCACGACGAGCGTCACATTCGCGGCGCCGGCGCCAGTGGCGGAGGCTGTGGGGTCCGGCTATCAGCAACTCCATTCTTGCATGGTCACGACGCCGGGCTTGATCCGATTCCGCGACGCGCCCGGCGGCGCGCCCCTCCTCTATACCGATCCCTGGGGCAGACAAGAGAATGGCTGGCTGCCCGGGTACGTCACGCTGACGGCGCTGGAGCGAACGCCTGACTGGTTCAAGGTGGATTATTACGGGACGCGCGGCTGGGTCAGCGCTCATCATGTGACGACGCACGGGGTTTGCGGGTAGCTGTTGGATCGGTACCCCTCACCCCCGACCGCCAGTGTCTACGCGGCGCGCCCCCGCTCCCATAAGGGGCGCAGGTAGGTCGCGTGGTCACAGACGGCCGACACGGCGCTACGAGAGAGGGAGCTAGATTCGCAGCCAGATCAACTTGGGCTTCGCGCCGGCAGCCTGCCCAGCAGTATGAAATAGATTCAGTAGTTCTGTATCGTTTGCTTCATATTTTGACTTTTATACGCTTTGTAACCGTTCTCTTAAGACTCCCCTCTCGCGTAAACTGATACATAATATCATCTTCTATACCGCATCTGGCTTCTCAGGCGGCATGAGTTTACAGGCGGATGCTTTGCGCTACAATGAACTTTAGATTCGTCATCGAAGACGTCAAGCCGTAATGAGTGCTCCTAGTACTTATGATCACTCTACTGACTCGCTGAAAGTGATGGAGAAGCGCAATGAAGCCCGCCACGCATTCATTTATCCCCGGTCCCCGAATCTTTCTTCTCAGCTTATTCTCGCTGCTTTTCTTCTCCCTTTCGGCAAGGCCGGTCTCCGCCGCGACCATCCATGTGGATAGCAGCTGCACCTTGGCGCAAGCGATCGAAAGCGCCAACAGCAACGCCACCCCAACCGGCAGCAACTGCGAGGCGGGCAGCAGCGCCGTAACCGACGAGATCAACCTTTCGGGCAACGTCACCCTCGCGAGCGCCACCGACCCAAATAC
This sequence comes from Chloroflexota bacterium, assembly GCA_026707665.1. Taxonomy (GTDB): domain Bacteria; phylum Chloroflexota; class Anaerolineae; order Aggregatilineales; family Phototrophicaceae; genus UBA6055. The sequence continues at coordinate 47,516 of JAPOWK010000127.1, read as the reverse complement.
CGCCAATGCGATCCAAATTACCAGTTCGCTGACCATCAACGGCAATCATCGAACGATCACCGGCAGCAACGTTGACACGCTATTTGAGCTTACAGGCGACATTTCTGTGACGATCAATGATGTGACGATGAAGAACAACAGCCAAGCCGATTCTGGAGGCGTGTTAGTAGCTTTTGATGGCGCAAATCTAACGGTCAACAACGGTACATTCAAAGACAATTCAGCAGAATATAGCGGGGGCGCGATCGACGTTACGAATAGCGGCGGAAATCTGACGATAACGAAGAGCAGTTTCAGCAATAACAAAGCAACACACACAAGCGATTCCTCGGTCGCTGGCGGCGCCATATACTATGGACCGTCGAATAAAACTCTGACGATCAGCGACAGCAGCTTCAGCAGCAATAGCAGCACATTTGCGGGCGGCGCTCTGAGGTGTGCTGGTACGTGCGACATTACCAACAGCATATTCGATAGCAATAGCGCGGGCACTCTTGGCGGCGCTATCGCTTTCAGTGATTCTCCTAGCAAAACGATTCGAAACAGTGTGCTGTCCAAGAATACAGCGACGAACTCGGGCGGCGCGTTTAGTCTTAGCGCAGTCGCCAGAGTGACTGTTGAAAACAGCACCGTGTACGAGAACAGCTCTTCGGACAAGGGCGGCGCTGTCCACGGCAACATCACCGGCATTACGGCGACATTCAGACACGTCACATTCGTCAACAACAGCGCCACCAATGAGGGCAAAACGATCTATGTGCACGCCGCCAGTACCCTTAACCTGTACAACAGCATCATCAAGGAAAAGGCGTCCCCGACGGGCGCGGATTGCGTTGGTTTGGACGCCAATATCGGCAATATAAGCGACGACAGCAGTTGCAGTTCGAGCAGCTCGCTCAACAAAAATCCTTTGCTAGGCGGGCGCGCCGGCTCTCCGGCCTATTACACCCTGCAAGCCGGCAGCCCGGCGATCGACGCCGCCAATGCCACCCAATGCGGCAACCTCGCCGACGTCGGTGGAATCGATGTCGACCAGCGCGGCCGGCGCCGACCTTATCCCGTCGGCGGCGGCTGCGATATCGGCGCTTTTGAGTGGTATCCGCCCCCACCAAGACCGCCCGACTCCGGAGACGATGATGATGACGATGACGGCGAGCCGGCGCCCACGCCCATGCCCGGTCCGCGCTGCGGTTTCTGCGCCGATTTGCTGGCTAAGGGCTACCGCTTGCGCGCCCGCTATGGCTTGGAGAGCGGCGTGCAATTCCGGCAAGTGGACCGCGGCGGCATCGGCGTTCAGTCGGCGCTTGACGCCGGCTTCAGGGACGCGGTCGATGTCTATGGCTATGCTGAGCAAGGCGTCGAGGTTTGTTTCCCGGCGGCGGGCTCGCTGATTTTGCTCGACGCGACCACCAGCCCGCGTGCCCCGGCTTCCGTGCCCGGCTACACGCGGGAAGGCCGGACCTGCGCCGCGATTGATCGCCCCGGCACGCTGGTGCTGGTGGACAATCCGCCAGCCGGTTTGCCGATTCTCACGACGAGCGTCACATTCGCGGCGCCGGCGCCAGTGGCGGAGGCTGTGGGGTCCGGCTATCAGCAACTCCATTCTTGCATGGTCACGACGCCGGGCTTGATCCGATTCCGCGACGCGCCCGGCGGCGCGCCCCTCCTCTATACCGATCCCTGGGGCAGACAAGAGAATGGCTGGCTGCCCGGGTACGTCACGCTGACGGCGCTGGAGCGAACGCCTGACTGGTTCAAGGTGGATTATTACGGGACGCGCGGCTGGGTCAGCGCTCATCATGTGACGACGCACGGGGTTTGCGGGTAGGAGCGGCTCGGTACCCCGCATTCCCGACCGCCAGTGTCTACGCGGCGCGCCCCCTCTCCCACAAGGGGTGCGCGTAGACACAGCACTTCGAGAGGGGGAGTAACGCGCAGGCAGACGCAAGGTATTCTGCGCGGGCGGCAGCATTGTCGCGCCTGTGTCTACAGACGGTAATGGCGGGCCAGTTGACATAGAGCGGCTTCTGCCGACAGCCATTTCCATGTTCTGGAACATCCGCGGCGATTATATCTCGTATGTGATTCTTCTACGTTCGTTGTATCAGTCGTAAGTCTTTTAGCTAAGACCATATACCCCTCTGTACTGATACACAATAGCATCTTATATCCCACATCTGGCTTTACAATGAACTTGACTTTACAGTCCACCAGTTCGCGCTAGAATATAGGGTCAGTTCGCATTCCGGCATGACGCCAGTGTGTCGCAGCACTAATAGTATTGCCTGCGTCGGAGGCACGTTGACAACAATGGAGAAGAACCATGTCCGCCGATCAGAAATCATATCTCGCCCCCCCCCCCCCCGAATATTTGTTCTAAGTTTATTCTCGCTGCTTATCTTCTCTCTTTCGGCAACGCCGGTCTCCGCCGCGACCATCACCGTCAATCGTACGTCGGCGGACATCGCCGACGATGACGCGTGCAGCCTCGCCGAAGCGCTCATAAACGCCAACAACGACGCCCAGACCCATGACGACTGCGCCGCCGGCAGCGGCGACGACACCATCAACCTGACGGGCAACGTGACACTGCCCGACGGCAACCGGCTTCGCATATCAGACACGCTCACAATCAATGGCAACGGTCACACCCTCAGCGGACCCGGGGACCTGTTGCAAGCAAACGGCGTCTCAGTTACCGACACCCTGACGTTGACGATAAACAGATTGACATTGACCAATAACAATAGCACCACCGCAAATAACGGGGCGCTGGAAATGTGGGACGGCGTAACGTTAGTCGTCAACAACAGCAAATTCATAGACAATTCGGCTAACGATGACAGCGGGGCAGCCATAGAAGTCAGGAGCGCTGGCAGAAACGTCACAATCAACAACAGCATCTTCAGCGGCAACGTGGCCAAGGAGAGGGGCGGCGCGATATTCTCATCTCAATCAGGTAGCACGATAACAATCAGCAACAGCACTTTCAGCGACAACGAGTCAGAAACCGACGGCGGCGCAATTTTTGTCCGGTCCGGAGTGACTTTGAATATCAGCGACAGCAGTTTCAGCGGCAACGAGGCCGGAACTTCTGGCGGCGCGATTGGTGCAAATCTTGGCAACACTAACTTGAGCATCACAAACAGCGTTTTCACCGAGAACTCAGCTACCAACGTCGGCGGCGCCATCAGCCAAGGCGCGCCGGCGACGATAGTCCGCAGCGTCTTCTACGACAATGAATCGAACGATAAAGGCGGCGCCATCTTCAGTACACGGAACCTGCGCCTGGAAAACAGCACCTTTTACGATAACGAGGCGCTCAATGAAGGCGGAGCCCTGGGCAGTGACGATTTCTGGGCTCAGACTGTCAATATCAGGCACGTGACATTTGTGAACAACGAGGCCACCGGGACCGGCAAGAACGGCAACTCGGTATTCATGGATACAAACATCAGCGCCAATATGTACAACAGCATCATCAAAGAAAAATCGGGCGCGGGAGGGACGGATTGCGCGGGCTTGGATACCAATACCAATAACATCATCGAGGACGGCAGTTGCAGCACGAGCAGCACATATAGCGTGAATCCCTTGCTGGGCGGGCGCGCCGGCTCCCCCGCCTACTACACGCTTAGAGCCAATAGCCCGGCCATCGACGCGGCTAATGCCGCCGCCTGCAGCGCGCTCAACGAAGCGGTTGACCAGCGCAGTCGGGCACGGCCTTACGGCTTGCTCTGCGATATCGGCGCTTTTGAGTGGTATCCGCCCCCGCCAAGACCGCCCGACTCCGGAGACGATGATGATGACGATGACGGCGAGCCGGCGCCCACGCCCATGCCCGGTCCGCGCTGCGGTTTCTGCGCCGATTTGCTGGCTAAGGGCTACCGCTTGCGAGCGCGCTATGGCTTGGAGAGCGGCGTGCAATTCCGGCGAGTGGACCGCGACGGCATCGGCGTCCAGTCGGCGCTTGACGCCGGCTTCCGGGACGCGGTCGATGTCTACGGTTATGCCGAGCAGGGGGTCGAGGTTTGTTTCCCGGCGGCGGGCTCGCTGATTTTGCTCGACGCGACCACCAGCCCGCGTGCCCCGGCTTCCGTGCCCGGCTACACGCGGGAAGGCCGGACCTGCGCCGCGATTGATCGCCCCGGCACGCTGGTGCTGGTGGACAATCCGCCAGCCGGTTTGCCGATTCTCACGACGAGCGTCACATTCGCGGCGCCGGCGCCAGTGGCGGAGGCTGTGGGGTCCGGCTATCAGCAACTCCATTCTTGCATGGTCACGACGCCGGGCTTGATCCGATTCCGCGACGCGCCCGGCGGCGCGCCCCTCCTCTATACCGATCCCTGGGGCAGACAAGAGAATGGCTGGCTGCCCGGGTACGTCACGCTGACGGCGCTGGAGCGAACGCCTGACTGGTTCAAGGTGGATTATTACGGGACGCGCGGCTGGGTCAGCGCTCATCATGTGACGACGCACGGGGTTTGCGGGTAGGTGTCGGATTGGTACCCCTCACCCCCGGCCCCTTCCCCCACAAGGACTGAGGACAGGACAGGTTTGAGGCAATCGCACACAAGACCGCCAATTCAGCGTCAATAGCATCTATCGTGGCGAAAACTGTAGGGGCGACTCTGTGAGTCGCCCGAAAAAGCCCAAGAAAATACAGAGTTTGCGGCGACAATTTGCTCCCTGGAAAACTGACCTGTCGTCAGCCCACAAGGAGGGAAGGGGAGTTAGATTATCGAAGTATTCGCAATGAAGCCCCTCCCTCTTTATGGAGTCGCGTAGACACTGACCCGTCGGGGAGGGGTTTGGGGTGGGGGTTCTCACCCAACCAACCGCGGCGCGACCTCTTTCAGATACGGCTTCAGCGTACGCAGCGCCCCCTCCAGCGCCGCCAGCGCGAATTTGATCTCGGCTTCGGTCATCGGCGTCGAGATGCAGAACATGCCGCGATTGCTGGTGTAAACGCCGCGGTTCAGCAGTTCCAAATGCAGCAGTTCGCGCAGCCGGCCGATGCCACCCCCGGCGCGCGCGGCGTCTCTCAGCGTGACCATCGGCTCATCCGTCCACTGTATCTGCTGCAGCGAGCCATAACCCAGGCATTGGGCGCGGATGCCCAGCGATGCGAACAGCGCGTTGATGTCAGCAGCCAGGCGATCGCCCAATGCATTGACGCGATCAATCGTCCCCTGATCCAGCCGCTGCATCGCCGCCAGCCCAGCCGTCATCGTGATGTTATTGCCGTTAAAGGTGCCGCTGTGGCTGAGCATGCCCGATCCCGCCGGATCGAATTGGCTCATGATGTCGGCGCGCCCGCCAAATGCGCCGACCGGGAAGCCGCCGCCAATGATCTTGGCCAGGGCGGTCATATCGGGAATCACGCCCTCGGCTTCTTGCAAGCCGCCGCTGCTGAGCCGCAAGGTCACGATCTCATCAAATAGCAGCAGCAAGCCAAAGCGATCGGCCAATTCGCGCAGCCCGCGCAGGTAGCCGGGCGCCGGGGGCGCCATCCCGCCCGCATTCGGCATCGGCTCGACGATGATGGCGGCGATGCGCTGATGATGTTCCCGCAGCAGCGCTTCCATCGCCGCCAGATCGTTGAAGGGCGCCACCATGACCGCGTTGAGCACCGCCTCGGGTACGCCACGCTCTTCGATCCGCGCCGCCGGTTCCGCCGCCGATCTCATGTCGGCGCTGACATTGACTTCGACGAAGTCATGCGAGCCGTGATAACCACCATCCATCTTGACGATGATGTCGCGTCTCATGAAGGCGCGCGCCGCCCGCATCATCATCATCGTCGCCTCGGTGCCGGAATTGGTGAATCGCAGCAAATCAATGCTCGGGACGCGCTCTATCAGCAGCTTGGCCAGCGCCACCTGCGGCTCTGAGGCTGAGCCGAAAACCGTGCCCCGCGTCAGCTGGTCGGCCGCCTCCTCCACGATCTCAGGCTGCGCGTGACCGTGGATCAGCGAGGTGTAGTTGTTCAGAAAATCGACATAGCGGTTGCCATCGCAGTCCGTCAGCCAGGCGCCCTCGCCAGCGGCCATATAAGTTGGGTACGGCGCATACCAGGTCGAGCTGCGCGTCTCGCCGCCCGGGAGATAACGCTGCGCCTCCAGGTGTCGCGCCCGTGAGCCGGCGCTGCGGTCCCGATAGCGCGTCACGATGTCTTGCTCAACTTCCGTCGCCCAGGCTGTTACTTCCATCTTGCCGTCCGCTCCCAAGAATCGCCGCCACTCGATTTCCTGATTCTATCCGCATCCGCGCTCAAAAGACAGAAGCCAGCGCGTCATCCCCTTGATTTTCGCCTTTGCCAGCTGGTCATGATATTGATAGTCAGGCAAAGCACTCTATTCTATAATCGACGAAGCAAACCAATCAGCGACGGAGTTCAAATGGTACGCAAGATTTTGATGCTACTGATCGCGCTCTCCTTGGCGAGTATGAGCAGCGCACAGGAAAGCGATTTGAAACTGATCTGGAGCCCGGTGTGGAATACGATCACCGACACAGTCAATGTCGTCGGCACCGCCAATATCCCGGACCAGTTCTATTTCTACCTGGAAGCGGCGGCCTGGGACCCGGCCGATGATGCGCCAGCCTGGCAGCCGGTCACGAGTTTTATAATGTCTCCCGTTGTGGATGATGTGCTGGGAAGCTGGAACACAGCGCGATTCGCCGATGGCTTTTATCAGCTCCGGCTGCATGCGCTGAATAGCGCGAACGAGAGCTTCTACTATGTGCTGGCGCCCATCTTGATCAACAACGATGGCGATCTCGTCAACCTCGAGCCGGTCGAGGTCGTCTCGCTGCCGGGCATGGAAGCAGCGCGAGTCGCGCCTCAAAGCGACGCGCCTCTATTGGAGAATCGCCTGCCTTTGCAGGTCGGCGGGCATATCAAGAGTTTCGACGACGACACGCAAGCGGCTTTGCGCGCGGCTGGCATGACTTGGGTGAAGAAGCAAGTCACTTACGGCATTTCCGATGGCAAAGATCTCATCGAAGCGGCGCAGGCCCAAGGCTACAAGGTGATGCTTGGCGCCTTAGGCGACAAGAACCGGCTGGCGCAAGACTTCGACGGCTATGTGGCCGACTTCGCCGAATACGTCGCTTATTTGGCGGAACTGGGCGCCGATGCCATCGAAGTCTGGAACGAGCCCAATATCGATCGCGAATGGCCCATCGGCCGCGTGCACGGCTCCAATTACACGCGCCTGCTCAAAGCGGCTTACGAGGCGATCAAAGCGGCCAATCCCGACACCATGGTCATCAGCGGCGCGCCCGCGCCCACCGGCTTCTTTGCTGGCTGCGCGGCACAAGGCTGCGACGACAATGTCTTCATGCACCAGATGGCGAACGCCGGCGCCGCCAACTACGCGGATTGCATCGGCGTACACTACAACGAAGGCATTCTTCCGCCAAGCTCGCAAGGCGGGGACCCGCGCGGCGAGTATCAAACCTATTATCTACTCCTGATGCTCCGGCGCGTCGCCTGGCCCTTCCGCAACGCCGGCATCCCGATGTGCCTGACCGAGGTCGGTTATCTCTCGCCGGAAGGCTACGGTCGCCTGCCCGGGCATTTCGGCTGGGCGGCCAATACATCCGTCGCCGAGCAAGCCGCCTGGCTCGCACAAGCCCTGACGATCATGTCCAAGTTTGAAGATATGCCAGTCGAGCTGGCTGTCGTCTGGAATATCGACTTCGACCACTGGGGCGCTGATCCACAAGCCGGCTACGCAATCATCCGACCCGATGGCAGCTGCCCCGCCTGCGAATCCATCGCCGCATTGCAGCGTTAGTTATTGCCCAACCGGTCAGCAAATGTAGGGGCGGCCTAATAGGTCGCCCGTTTTTTTTCCAGTCTGCCATTCCATTATATGATTAAGCGAAGACCGTGCGGAATAACACGTAATGCTGCGCTTCACAAGATCGCTGATACTGGGGCTGCTCTTCGGCGCCTTGGCCGGGCTCTACTTCGGCTGGTTTCCCTTCCCGCCCGATTCCCGCAGCAGCAAAATCAGCGACCTCGCGCAGCGTTATCGCGACGATTACACCGTCATGATTGCGGCCGGCTATGCGGCCGACCGTGATGCGGCCGGCGCGCTCGAACGTCTACGCCTGTTCGAACTCGAAGATTTTCCAGCTTACCTGCAGCGAAGCACCGAACGCATTATCAGCACATCAGCGCGCGACCTCGACGATATCCGTCTGCTCGTCCGCCTGGCGCATGAACTGGGCTTGCTGACGCCGGCAATGCAGCCCTTCCTCGTAATGCAAAGCGCCGATTCATGATCGCGCGCGACCAGCCGACCGGCGCCAGTGGCGAAGGCGCGCCCGGCTATTTTTCCTACGCTGTCTTCGCGTTCAGCCTGATCGCCGGCATCGCCTTGGGCTTGGCAATGACGCGAATCCAAGGTCCCCTGCAGCGCAGCAACGCCGAACCCTGGCAATTGCGCGCCGAGGATCGCCAGCACTACCAGATCGCCATCGCCCTGGAATATGCGCATAAGGGCGATTTGCCGGGCGCGATGAAAAAATTGATCGCCATGCGCCCAGCGCAGGATCCGCTCGACGCCCTCGCGGATGCGGCCTGCGCGCTCGGCAGCAGCGGATATCTGCGCAGCGAAAGCGGCGTCCGGGCAATACGCAGCGCTGTGGCTCTCTATTCCTCACAGGGGCGTGCCGGCTGCGCCGAACAACTGCTTCCGCAAAAAGCCACCATATCCGCCCCCGCCCTCGCCACTGAGGTTGCCCCAGATGCCGGTTTCGCGACGCCCTTGCCGACCAAACCACCGCTGCCGGATAGCGCCGCCGACGTCGCCTTCCGCCGCCTCGCGCCCACGCCCGCGCCAAAGCGCTCATTCGAGGCGCGCAGCGCCCGCTCCTACTGCGATGCCGCCTCCCCCGCCCTGATCGAAGCGCGGGTCGTCGATTATCTGGGGCGCGGCATCCCGGGGCAACGAATCCGCGTCCGCTGGGCGGATCAGGAGGACATCTTCGTCAGCGGCCTCAAGGTCGGCCGCGGGGACGCCTACGCCGATTTCCAGATGGAGGAAGGCATTGAATACAGCATCGATATGCCGGGCGCCGCCGATCCCCTGGGCGCGAGCTTATCCACCGGCGCCTGCTACACCAACAATCGCCGCACGCTGAAATCCTGGCGCGTCACCTTCGTCGAGATTTGACTATCCTCGCTCAATCCAAGAATCGAAATGTGGCTTGTGCGCCTCTCCAGATCTATCGCTAAGACCTGGAACCGGCCCGATTCATTGCAATGGATGGAGCGACACTTGCGATAGCCACCATCACCCGCCATGTATAGCTCCCCTTCCCTAGCTGGCTGGGTCACGTAGACACAGACCTTCGGGAAGGGGCCGCGCCGCGTAGACACTGGCGGTCGGGGATGGGGTTGAAATAGCGTTCTCCCGCAACTCTCGCCGCCCAAGCGCGTAATATCAATAGCGCGCGTTTATCAATAAGGGACGGCATAAAATGCACATTGAAGAAAAAGCCTCGCAGGTCGGGACCGGCGTCTTCTTTATCGGCCTCGGTCTGTTATTCTTCACCGGCTGGTGGTGGCCCGGCATTATGTTTGTGATCGCCGCTTCCATGCTGGCGCAGACGATGGCGGCGGGCGAGCGCTGGCGTTCAGCAACGGGCGCCCTCTGGTTGATCGGCATCGGCGTCGTCTTCGGCGTCCCCGGTTTGATTGGCGATATCGCCGGCGCCTTTTGGCAGCTCTTCCCGCTGATTCTGATCGGCATCGGGCTGTTCATGCTCTTCGGCGGCAAATACCGCCCGGACGTCAGCGGCAAACGCAAAAACGACGATGATATCCACCACGTCTAGCGCCCGCCAACAGCAGACTTATTGACTTTCATCCCGCGCGGGCTATACTGATTCCAGCGGCGGGATGGTGGAATGGCAGACACGGGTGCCTTAAAAGCACCTGCCCGCAAGGGCGTGAGGGTTCGAGCCCCTCTCCCGCTACTCTTTTCTTGAGACCTTTTGACTGCAGCGCAGAAGCATCCTCGCTAAACTCCCTACCTTAACAGGAATCATTAATGTTTCATAAGTGGCAAATGTCGTTTACGCTATTTAATTGTGACTTCCTCAATCAAGGTTTCACTACTCCCGATATGTTAAGGTCGAATTGACATTACGATGTATCCGAGTTAGTGTAATGTAATTCAAATTATTCTTTACGTATGGTAGGAGTATGAGTGGCAACCACAGCGCTATCACCGCTCTTCAAGGAAGTTGTACAAGGGATCGGTGTACATGAATTTGAATACAATGCAATAGTAGGCCATTATATTCGTCACCCTGATAGTGGTCGTCTTATTCCAGGCGCTGGGGGCGCAAAGCAAGAATTATATTTTGGGTATTGCGTTATTTCGTACTATTCTCGGAGTTACGATACTGTACTATTGGTCGACATATATCGGAGAGACTGTAACCACGATTGGAATGAGACCGACAAAGGAATTTTCAAGAACATCATCGTAAGGTACAGAGCGGCAAGGTACGGAACTGGAAGATAAAGGCGCTACCTATGACTCACAAGACAAGTGATAACTTGGATCGCAAAGAACTTTTCCGCAGATTGGAACATCTTCATTGTGATGCAAATAACTATGAAGTCTATGTATCTGAAGAATCTAATCCGGAACTCTATCGCAAAATCATGGAGGGCGAGGTCACAGTTACCCTTCAAAATCTGATTGATGCAGGATTCGACCCTAGAAAGCTGTCTGTCTGAAGCCTAATACGGACCTTAGACTTCCCAATGTCAAGAGGCGCGCGTCTTATCTAGCAAGGTTCCTCTGCCTGCATCACCGCGCCAGTTGCAAATCATACAGTCCCGCATACACGCCATCACGCTCCAGCAACTCCTCATGGCTGCCCTGCTCGCAGATCCCCGCCGGCGTCAGCACTACGATGCGATCGGCGTTGCGAATCGTCGACAGCCGGTGGGCGATGACCAGCGTGCTGCGTTTCTCGATCAGCCGCTCCAGCGATTGCTGCACGGCGCGTTCGCTTTCGTTGTCGAGCGCGCTGGTCGCCTCATCCAGAATGATCAGCGGCGGATCCTTCAAGAATAGCCGGGCGATGCTCAACCGCTGCCGCTGACCAGCCGACAGCTTGATGCCGCGCTGCCCGATTTCGGTCTCGTAGCCTTGGGGCAGCTCCATAATGAAGTCATGCGCGTGGGCTTGCGTCGCCGCTTCCACAATTTCTTCCGCCGTCGCCTCCGGCTTGCCATAGCGGATATTATCAGCCACGGTCGCGCCGAAGAGATAAACATCCTGATCCACCGTGCCGATATTGCGCCGCAGCGCGCGCAAGCTGTATTCGCGGATATCGACGCCGTCCAGGCAGATTCGCCCGGCATCCACTTCATAGAAGCGCGCAATCAGGTTGCTCAGCGTCGTCTTGCCCACACCTGACGCGCCGACCAGCGCCACATATTCGCCGACCGCGATCTTCAGCGAGAGATCCCGCAAGACGGACCCGTAGTCGGCCAGATAGCCGAAACTCACGCGGTCCAGTTCCAGCTCGCCCCGGACCCGTTCCGGCTCATAGGCGGGCGCCGGATCTTGTATCGCCGGCGGGGTTTCAATGATATCCATGAAGCGATTGAAACCGGTGATGCCTTCCTGATACCAGCGGGCGAAATTCACCAGCCGCCTTATCGGCTCGATCAAAATGCCTACATAGAGCAAGAAGGTGATCAAATCCGACAAGTCAAGCGCCGCCCCGGTGATGGCGGCCGCGCCGAAGACCACCACCACCACCGTCATCAGTTGCGTGAAGGCTTCCATACCGCCGTAGAAGAAGCCCTCGCTCTTGTATTCCAGGCGGCGGCTCTCGACGAAGCGCGCGTTTGCCCGATCGAACTTCGCCCCCTCCCAATCTTCGTTGGCGAAGGACTGCACCACGCGAATGCCGGCGAGGCTGTCTTCCACCTGGGCGTTGACCTCCGCCACTCGCTGCTTGCTCAAGCGCATGGCGCGGTTCATCTTGCGATTGAAGTGCAGCGAAAAGAGAAACATAAAGGGCAGAAAGGCGATCACAATCAGGCTCATCGCCGGGTTGATGCTGAGCGTGATCAGGAAGACACCGATGAACTTGACGATGCCGAGGAACAGATCTTCCGGACCATGATGCGCCAGCTCCGAAATGGCGAAGAGGTCGTTGGTGATGCGCGACATTAACTGCCCGGTCTTCTGCTCATCGTAGAAACTGAAAGACAGCTTTTGATAATGAGCGAAAAGCTCGCGCCGCATATCGCTCTCCATCATCGCGCCCATCATGTGCCCCTGATAATCGACAAAGAGGCCGCAGAGCGTCTGGGCGGCGACCAGCGCCAGCATGATCCCCGCCATGACAGCGATGTCCCCGATCGGGTCGGCGACGCCGGCGCCCAAAATGTTCTGCGTGATATGACGCACGCAAAGCGGCAGGATCAGCGTAATCGCCGACACGACAAAGGCGCAGAAAAGATCAATCGACAGCAAGCCCAGATACGGACGATAAAACGAAAAAAACTTTAGCGCGCGCGTTCCCACAGAGGTGCTCCTCAATTCAACAGGCCTAGCCTCGCCGCATTATAGCAGTTGAAGCGACCTACAAATCTAGTGCTTGACAACTTAGCACATTTGTGCTAGACTTGAATCACTTTGGGCTATGCGCCGAATCGCGTCCTGTCTTGTGGAGGAATAGTATGATCATTCGAATATGCTTCTGGTTTGTCGTTGGCTCTATTTTCATGGGTTGCGCGGCGCTGTCTTCTCAAATCAGCGAAGACATGGCGCCACAGATCAGCACCGAGGTTGCTGTCCAGGTAGGGACTGAAGTATTCATTCAGGTTGGCACGGCAATTGGTGAACAAACGACGCTGGAAACGGCGTCCGTTGATCGTCCAGGAGAAGTGCTCGATCCGCCATACGATTGCTCAGCGAAGACATGCGGAAGAATGGATTCTTGCGAAGAAGCTGTCTACAAACTTTACGTTTGCGACCATCGCAATCGAGATGCCAACAATGATGGCGTCCCGTGCGAATCTCTTTGCAAAGGCGCGGATGTCCCGTCTATCGCCACAAGTTTCGCCAGTATTTCGCCAACGCCCATACCGACTTCGCCTGCCGGCAGCGAAGACATCGGCCGGGTCACCCGCGTCATTGATGGCGACACCATTGATGTGCGCCTGGGCGACAAGACCGTGCGCATCCGTTACGTACAAACAAATACGCCCGAGCGCGATGAACCCTGCTTCCGCGAATCGACCCAGGCGAACGCGGACTTGGTCGCGAACAAGACAGTGCGGCTCCTGCCGAGCGAAAGGGATGAGGATCCTTTCGGGCGGCTCCTGCGCTTCGTCTATGTCGGCGATATCATGGTCGAGCGCGTCCTGGTCGAGCAGGGCTTTGCCGAAGTCGTGCTCTATCCGTCCAACGACACCTACTATGAAGAATTCAAGCGACTTGAACAGGAGGCGGCGGCGGCCGGCCGCGGCTGCCACCCCACTGGCATCTTCGATGATGGCACTACCACGCGCTAGCGTTCTTCAATGCGGGCGACTGAAGGTCTGTGTCCACGCGACGCGATGAACCGCCCCTACACCTTCAGCTATTGACGCGTTAAAGTTGAGGCCAAAGGGAATACCCTGCGAGAGACACATTGAGGCGATGGCGGTCAAGCGACTGATCTATTTTCCACAAGACGAGGCGCTGCTCCGTCAGAAGAGCCGGCGCGTCTCCAATCTCAAGAACAAGCGGCTCAAACGGCTCATACAAGATCTGAAAGACACCCTCGATTCCCAGCGCGGCGCCGCCATCGCCGCCCCCCAAATCGGCGTGCACAAACGCGTCGCCATCGCCAAGTTTGGTCAGAATGATGATGCCGCGGAAGAACCGATGCTGACGCTCATCAATCCAGAAATTATCGAAGCGGGCGCGCCCGAAACCGGATTCGACGGCTGCCTGAGCATCCCCGACATATACACTTGGGACACACCCAGGCCAAGTTGGCTTCGCTTCCGCGCCACTGGCGAAGACGGCAGCGATATCATCCGGCGCCTCGAGGGCATGGACGCGCGCGTCTTGCACCACGAGATTGACCACCTGGACGGCATCCTCTTCCTCGATCGCCTGCAAGATCCAGACGAGCTGTACACGCCGGTCGAAGGCGACGACGGGAAAACCAATATGGTCCGGCTGGTTGACTTGGGGAGGTGAAGCCGATGCCTGTCAAAACCAGGAGCAAGGCAGCCCTGCACAAGCGCCTGACCACCCGGCCGTCAGACGAGCGCATCGAATTGATACTGCAAGTCTTGGCGGCTTCGCCAGTGCGCCTGCAAAAGCTGAGCGCGGGAAGGTCGGCAGCGGAACTGATGACGCCCCTCGGCGCAGGCGAGCGCAGCTTCAAGCGCGATTTGACGCACTTGATCTATTGCGCCGAGCGCGGAACCGACCCGATCTTTCACGCCCTCATACTAAAGGAGCCTTTCGTTCCACGTATCCACGCCGAGCGCGACTGGGGCGCTCTGATGAAATACGAGGCATTCGAAATCCCCGAATTAATGGCCTATTTCAGTTTCCGCCGAGCGGCTTTGCTCCATATTCTGCACGGCTTGAAGCGCCCGCAGTGGGACCGGTCTGTCAGGCGGGAAGGCGTCAAACGGACTGAATCGGTTTATCATTGGGCGCGCGGCTTATCTCTGCATGAATACGGTCACCTGGAAGATTTGGCAAACAAACTAGGAGTGCCATTCTAATCGGGCGGGCGCCATCACCCGATAGACGCCATCTCCCAAACATCCAGCGAGAGCACCGCCGCCGGGTTGATCACGCGAAGCCCCTGGCTCGTCGCGTCACTGGCATAAAACCGGCTCGTGACCCGCGCCCGTCCGTTGGCGATCACATCTATCACCGAGCCATCCAGCAAGATGCGCAGTTGCAGATTCTCGCCCGGATCCAGCCGATGCGCCAATCCCTGCGCCTCCCCCTCGAGCTCCGCCTCTTCGCCCCCGAATTGTCGGGTGACGCGCAGCGCTTCCGTGCTCGCGTCATAGGTGATGGCGACCTTCTCTCCCCCGTCGGGCGAGCGCGCCAGCTCAATCCCGCAAGTTGCAGCCATCTGGGCGTCGAACTCGGCTTCGATATCCAGCGCTAGCCCGCTGATCGGCAGCGCGCCCTCATGGAGGTCACTCGCGCTGAAGCGATGATGTGCGCCGCGCAGCGCCTTGATCTCCGGCACGGGATGGCTGACGAGCCGCTGCCGGCTGTCCAGACCGAGCACGCGTGGAATCGCCTGGACACCGCTCCAGCCCGCCGCCACTTGCTTATCGACGCTCCTCCCCTCGCGCAGCCAAGCCCAAATCAGCCGCCGGCCCTGATCATCCACATGCGTCAAGGGCGCGTATCCATAGCCGGCGTCGTACACCGTCTCGCTTTCGGGGGTGAAGCGATGGTTTTCATAGCGCCCGACAAGCGCCAGGACGGTGGCGCCGCCGCCATCGAACATGCTGGATATAATCATCACCCACTTCTCGCCGAGCGGGAAGAAGTTCACGCACTCGAAGTTGTAGCCATGGCGCGCGCGGTCGCCGACGAAGAGGGGATGCAGGTACTGCCAGTCGCGCAGATCCTCCGAGCGATAGAGCAGCGCCGCCCCGCCAACGCCCTTGATGTGGCCGCTGACCGTCATATACCACCGGTCATCTTCGCGCCAGACGAAGGGATCGCGGAAATCGCGCGCCTGGTAGCAATGCGTCGGAATCTCGGACAGCGCCGGATTGCCGCTGTGCTTAGTCCAGCGCGTTAGATCGTCATTGCCAAACGCAAGGCACTGGACCTGCCGCGAGTAATCATCGTTGACACCTGTGTAGATTGCGGTGGGAATACCGTCATCATTCACCATGCAGCCGCTCCAGATGCCAGCCTGATCGGGCGAGTTCGGCGTCGGCGCGATGGCGATCGGCAACTCTTCCCAATGCACCAGATCGTCGCTGACCGCATGCCCCCAGTGCATATTGGCGTGATAAGCGCCATCGGGATTGTACTGAAAAAACAGATGATAGCGCCCATTCCACTGAATCACGCCGTTGGGGTCGTTCATCCAGTTGGCGGCCGGCAGAAAGTGGTAGGTCGGTCGGTGGAAGTCTTGGGGGTTGGGTGGGGTCATCATTTGTTCGCTCTGATATATTCGGACGAGTCTATTAACGGATCTACATGTAATCATGGATGTTACCACACGTTAACTTGGTCTGGTCATGCCGCGGGAAATTCACTTCGTCGGCGAAAATCTCCTACTCCCCCTCCACAATCTCACGCGCCAACTGCAGCAACTCCTCCCGCCGCTCCGCCTCCACCCCGCGTCCCTCAAAATAGCGCGCCAGCAGCTGCATCGGCGTCATTCCCTCGGGGCTCACACCCAGCCGCGAACGCGCCCGCCGATCGATATCCTTGCTGATGCCGGCGATATGGAAGACGCCCGCCCGCTTCAACTCGTTCACGATCGTGCCATCGTTCAGCAGTGTCTCGCTCTCCGAGCTCAGCTTGATCACCAGGCGCACGACCGCGTCCTTGAGGTCATGCCGCTTCATTTCCGCCAGCGCCGCGCCGGTCGGGTTCTCAATTGCGCGGCAGTCGACCGTCAGCGTCAGCAGTTTGCGCGCGGCGAGCTCGACGAATCTCCAGGTCGTGCCGCCCCGCGCCAATTCCACCCAGCAGAATCCTTTGACTTCCTTCTCCTCGCCGAAGTCGATCCGCTCGGGGCTGCCGCTGTAGACCACCGGCGGCGCGTCTTCACGGTCCGCCGTTAGATTCTGATGGCGGTGAATATGCCCCAGGGCGACATAATCCCAGCGCGAGTCAGCCAGCGCCTCCAATTCGACGACGACATCGCGGCCCAGCATCACGCGCCGCTCGCTGCCCCAGATGGCCCCTGCGACGCTAAAATGCCCGGTCAGCAGACGTGGCGTAGAGTCAGCCGCCAACTCGTCCGCGCGGCAGCGTAGCGCCCGCAATCGCTTGTGAAGCGCGCCCTTGAGCGCATCATCCCGCTCGGCGATCGTCTTGCCGCGTAGGTCTGCATCCGCCAATAAGCGCGAGCGGATCGGAAAAGGCGCCGCGGCAACCACGACCGCGCCCCGCGTCGTTTCGATACGCCGCGCCTCATAATCCGCCGCCACCCAAACCCCGGGCACATCCAGCGTCTGAAAAATATCGACCGTGCTCGCCTTCGCCGCATTCAGCGGCAGATCGTGATTGCCGGCCAGCAGCACAGTCGGCGCCAACTGAGAAAGTTGGCGAATGCGCCCGGCGAATTCGCGCTGGAAGGTCGGGTTGGGGCTGCGGCTGCGGAAGGCATCGCCAGCGAAGATGACGAGATCGACATCGCTCTCCCGCGCGTACTCGATTATGTCGTCCAGGCGCGCCAGAAAATCGAGCGCGCGGCTGCTGAGGCCGGTCTCGCTGTCGATCGCTCCGTAGTTCTCCAGGCCAATATGCGCATCGGCGAAGTGCAAAACGCGGATCGGCTCGCTCATTGGCTGGGTCGCTCTATCGTTCGCTAAACCGATCAGTCGGCGAATCGGTGGTCTTCATCGCCGGTGCCGACCGGTTCGTTGCTGGTGGTGACGCTGGTCCACTGCGGAAAATCGCCGCGCAAGTGCCCGAAGATTGGCTTCTCATTGCGCAGGATATCGACAAAGGCGTGGATATCCCCAATCGACATGAAGATGGCGCCCCGCCGGTTGCCGATATCCACCTGCGGCGCCGGCACATCGCTTTCCGGCGATAGGAAATACACATCAAGGCGATAACTCCCCTGGTCGTCCATGCCGACGCCGTTGCAGCGCACCAGCCCACGAATCAGCGCCGTTACGCCGGCAAATTCCCGCTCCTCCAGTTGACGCCAGATGACCATGTAATTCTTGATCTCAAATACCGCCAGGCCCTGCTCTGCCATCGCCCGATCATCCTCGCCACTCGCTAGTGCAACTGATTATATCGGCAAGCCCGCCATAACGAAAACAGAGGTCGATCCGCGTTTCCTCCTACCGAATTCTACCCGAATTAGTTTCATTTTATAACGAAAAATTCCAGTGAAATATGATAGCCTGAAATTGTGCGTTATCTTCATTTTTCATAATTCAACGCACGCCAACAGTACGGTTCTTCTTACATCATGAAGGTGCTCGCCCCATGCGTCGCTTACTGTTCATTCTGATCCCGCTATTGTTTGCCGCGCCCTCGTTCGCACAGCAGCCCACCCCTTCCGCCACCCCCACCCCGACCAACCCGCCGGAAGATAAGACTTGTGGCTTGCCGAAAGAGGGTACAATCGTCGCAAACGTAATCTATACGCTCAAAGCCAACTGCACACAGACGGGCGCGCTGGAAATCAAGACCGACGCCACGCCCAACGTCAGGCTGACCATCAACGGCAAGGGTCACACCATATACAACTCCACATACGTAAACGAACACGGCGAAACATATCTCTACAATTTCTTAGTCGTTAGCGACGATGGCGTGGACGGTGATTACAATCTCGACAATTCGCCCAGCCCAAATGTCAAGGTCATCATCAAGGATGTCACTTTCGATGGCAAAAGTCAGAAATTCAGAAGGCACCCGCGCCTTCATGAAGATGGTCACTCCTATTTGGGCGGATACGGCTCCGGGATCCTGACCGATGGCCCGCTTACAATGGAGAACGTCACTTTTACCCAGGGCAACGGCGTCTGGGTGAGAGCCAGAGGGACGGCGACCCTGAAGAATGTGCTCTTCAAGGACAGCTATACAAATAGCCGGGGATTTTCGCTAGGAAGCACGGGCGCCGCGCTGCATGTGACGAATACCGGCAAAGCCACGCTACACAATGCCGTTTTGCGCGACATCGGGCGTACGGTCATCTCGATTGAAAATGGCGGTAAATTGACAACCACCGGCTGTCTCAGTTTTATCCGCGTATGGTCACACAAGGTGCACCACGGCGGGCTCTACAGCGGCATGGGAACCTGGAGCGATAAGAGCAGCGGCGCTTGCCAGGGCAAAATCGGCAACGGGGGCCAAGCTGTGGTCTCCTATTCCCCGCAATTCTTGGATCCGGATTGCGGCATGCCCGTCAGAGGTTACATCGAGGGAACCGTTGTCTATACGCTCACCAGAGACTGCGTCTGCGTCGCCGCATTGACTATTACGGCTGGGGCTCGCGTCACCATCAATGCCAATGGCTTTCGCATCGTGGGCTGCTCGAACGGGGTGATAATTCACATTGGCAATGCTCACCTGACCATTGACAATGCAATCATTGAAGGCGTCCGATTGCGCAATTTTGGCGGCATATATACCTTGCGAGACTCGACCGTCAAAGATGCGTATCGTACTCCGATCATTAACTTTGGCTGGGCTTATTTGTCCAATTCGATCTTCGAAGATAATCAAGGCTATGGCGATGGAGAAGGTAAATCATATTATGCTCACGGATACTTTCGCTCGGGACGAGCGCTCTTCCGCGACCTTATATTCCGCAACAACGTTCCTCGCAATGACGAGATTGAAGCCTATACTTCTGGCAGCAGCACGGCGATTTACTTGTGCGGGGATAACATTTTAGACGGCGCTATCCCGACGGCGGCAGCGCCGTTTTTCAAGGCTGTGGCCGGCGGCGGCATCTTTGGCTGCCCGGGCCCCGGCCCAAGTCCCACGCCCGCGCCGGTCAAAGTGGTCTGTTTGCCCGGTCAGGTGGAGCAGCCCGCCAAGCGGTCGCTGGGCGCCATTGGCGTCATCCTCTACGTCGAGAAGTGCCCGCTTACGGTTGAAATCTGGGAGATCCTGCCCAACAGCCAGGGGCAATTCGCCCTTGCAGTAAGCCAGTCGCAAATTGAAGCGGCGTCGGAGGGTTTGGTCGCCTGTTCCGCCAACGGGCGAGCGGCCGTGCGCGTAGGCATGACCGAGCCGGTCCGCCAGATCATGGCGTACAGCAAAACCTACAAAGCGCCCAGCGAGCGGGGCGGGGGCGCGCGTGATATCCTCATCTCCGTGGGTCCGACCTTTGAGCAGAAAGTGCATCATCTGGTGATCGACCACGCCCTGGATGGAACGGTGATGGGCGCCGTCGACACCCGCCCGGATGGGCCGCCATGTGAGGGCGCAGACGCCGCCAGCCTCCAGTCCGCCGCAGGGCGAGCCAGCAGCCTCCGGACCGCGCCCGCGCCGCCGCCCCAGCCAACGCCGATACCTGTCGCCGCTCCCGTCACGGCGCAACCGGCGCGCGAGGACGGGTCCATCGTGCATGTCGTTCAGCCGGGCGACACCCTCTGGGCAATAGGCGTCGCCTACGATGTGCATCCTTACCGGATCATCTCGCTGAATCAACTGGAGGAAATTCTGATGGCGGGCGGGTTCATCGTCCCCGGTCAAGAATTGCTCATCCGCCGGGCGTCGTGAAACAGATCCGTTCCTTGTTCAAGACGAAAGCAAATACAGCACGAAGGCGCAGCCACACAACAAGAGCACAAAGCGAACATAATAAAGCTGCATCAGATTTCGCATCCTTTGTCATGGCTCAATAAGTAAGCGGCGGCTTGCACCGGCTAAGCGCGACCGTGGCCGCGGCCGCTCGCATGGTTCAATTCCTGCCATATCTTACAGACGGAATCGCTCTCGTCCCTTACGCCAAACCGACGCCTAACCGACGCC
The DNA here is from genome assembly GCA_026707665.1 of Chloroflexota bacterium. Lineage (GTDB taxonomy): Bacteria > Chloroflexota > Anaerolineae > Aggregatilineales > Phototrophicaceae > UBA6055. Next base: position 26,796 of record JAPOWK010000127.1, on the reverse strand, counting down.
CGCTCTACGCCCGTCGCGCATATGCATCTTGTCAGCGGCATGATGGCAATTTAGAATCGCAGCGATGTTGACGCTAATGCAGACCATTTACGCTCTCTGCGCGCTCTCGCTCGGTCTCTATACAGCGGGGCAGGCTCTTCTGCTATGGCGCTATTGGCGGACCCGCCGCGCAGATTCCGCCGCGCCGCCGCCGGTCGATTTTCCCCAGGTCACCATTCAGCTGCCGCTATACAACGAAGCCGCCGTCGCCGCCCGCTTGATCGATGCGGTCGCCGGCTTTGACTACCCGCGCGACAAACTGCTGATACAAGTGCTGGACGATTCCAACGACCTGACCATGCAGCTGGTAGCGCGGAAGCTGGCGGAATTGGAAGCGCGCGGATTCCAGGCGCAACATATCCGCCGGTCCAATCGGGACGGCTTCAAAGCGGGCGCCCTCGCTGAAGGCTTGCGCCACTGCGAAAGCGAATATGTCGCCATATTTGATGCCGACTTCTTGCCGCCGCCCGATTTCCTCCAGCGCACCCTGCCCTACCTGCTCGCCGACCCGGAAATCGGCATCGTGCAAAGCCGCTGGAGCCACCTCAACGCCGGCGAAAACAGCCTGACTCGCGCCCAGCGCCTCTCGATTGATACGCACTTCGTGGTCGAGCAGGCGGCGCGCAATCGCAGCGGCTGGCTGATCCCATTCAATGGCACCGGCGGCGTCTGGCGGCGCAGTTGCCTCGAAGCGGCCGGCGGCTGGTCTGCCGATACGCTGACCGAAGACCTCGACCTCAGCTACCGCGCGCAACTGGCTGGCTGGCGCTCTCAGTTCCTGCCCGATGTCGAAGTGCCCGGGGAGATCCCGCCGCAGTTAGCCGCCTACAAACAGCAGCAAGCGCGCTGGGCGACCGGCAACACCCAATGCCTGCTCAAGCTGGCACGCCCAATCCTCTCGTCAGACCTACGCGCCCCGCAGAAAATGATGGCGATTCAGCACCTCTGCCAATACCTTCCGCAACCGCTCATGCTCCTGATGCTGCTGCTGACCCCGCCGCTGCTGCTGGCGCAGGGTCTGGCGGACCTGTCGCTCGCGCCGCTGGGCATCATCGGGCTGGCGCCGCCGCTGATGTATGTCGCCAGCCAGACGCAGCTACACCCAAGCCGCGCTGCGCTGCGGGCCCTGACCGCCTTCCCTGCCCTGCTATTCATCGGCACCGGCATATCGCTGAGCAACAGCCTGGCGGTGGCCAGAGCGCTGCTGGGCATCGAGACACCCTTTCGCCGGACGCCCAAATTCGAGCGCGACTGGAAACAGAGCCGCTACGCCATCTCCACTGGTCTCACGCTCTGGCTCGAGCTGGCGCTGATGTTATACGCGCTCTGGGCGGCGGCGCTCGCTTGGGAGCTTCAGCGTGAGCTCTGCCCCTACCTGTTGATCTACGCGCTCTCCCTGGCTACGGTCTGCGCTTGGAGCTTGCGCGAAAGCTGGATTGTGCGGCGCGCGCGGCCACCGCTTGCCAGACACAAATCGGCGCCAATCAGCGAAACCGTCTGAGCACCTTCCTGCGGTATAATCGTATTGAAGCGAGAGGTTCGAAACCCATGAGACAACTCATGGAAGACAAGCGCATACGCGCGCTGCTTATCGCCGCCCTGGTCGTCGTGCTCGTATTAGGTTTGCTCAATATCATCTCCACCGCCTTCAGTTTGCTCGTCCCGCTGGCTCTTGTCGCCATCGGCGGCTTCGCCTTTTACAAGATCGTGCTCGAAGGGCGCGATTCAAACGATGTCATGGAAGATGAAGTCGCCGAGAGCGCTGGCGTCGCTATCGAAGAGGCGGCCGATGAAGAACAAGCTGACGCGGACGACGGCGACGACTCAGAGGCGCGCCAACGGCTCAGCGCGGTCGAACGGGCGCAGAGCGAGTTCTTCGATGCGGCGACGCCTGCCGAAGAAATCCTCGATCAGATCCAAACGCGCAAGCGGCGTTTAACGGGAAAAGACGAAGCGTGAAACTGCTCTCGGTCAATGTATCCCAGCCCAAGACAGTGACCATCGGCGACCGAAGCTACGCGACCGGCATTGACAAGAAAGCCGTCGCCGGTCCGCTCTCGCTGAAGCGGCTCAACCTCGCCGGGGATGGCCAAGGCGACCTCAAGAATCACGGCGGTGAATATCAAGCTGTTTACTGCTACCCGCATGAACACTATGCCTACTGGGCGACCGCGCTCGCGCGCGACGATTTCGCCTACGGTCAGTTCGGCGAGAATTTCACCACGCAGGGCTTGCTCGAGAGCGAAGTCTGCATCGGCGATACCTTTCGGATTGGCGAGGCCATCGTCCAGGTGACGCAGCCGCGCGTCCCCTGTTATAAGCTGGCCAACAAGCTGGGCATCCCCGGCTTCGACAAAACATTCCTGCATGCCAATCGCTCGGGATTCTACCTGCGCGTGCTGGAAGAAGGCGTGGTCGAGGCGGGCGCTTCGATTGCGCTAGTCAGCAAAGACCCCATCGGCATGTCCGTCGCCGAGGTCAACGCCGCGCTCTACCTCGATAAACAACGATCCGCCGCCGAACGCGCCTTGCGGATCACAGCGCTCTCGCCCGGCTGGAGGCGCTCGTTTGAGAAGCTGCTAGCCAAAGCTTAACTGGCTGCCTCACAAACTCAGCACCGTCACCGAATGCGGTGAGCACTCGACATCAAAGTCCGTCGCGTCGCCGACGGCTAGCGGACTTACGCTGATCGACACCGCATCGGGCTGATCGACATCATTGTAGGTGTCGACCGCCGCGCCATTCAGCGTCCGCAGCGTCGCCTCGCGCAAGCCGCCCGCGCCCAATCCGCGAATGCGACAGGTAATGGCGTCGCCGCCGTGCAGGTTGACCAGCGTAATACCCACTCGGCCGGTCTCAGAATCGCGAGTGGCAACGGCGTCCAGGTATGGTACCGAAGTCGCTGTGCCCTCCTTGACCGCGACGTCAAAGGACGGCGTCCGCAGCGCCGAATGCAGTATCTCTTCGTGTGTATGATTGGCGAATAGATCAAAGACGTGATAAGTCGGGCGCAGGACAATGCCATCCGCATGGGTGTAAATGGCGCCGACGGTGTTCACCACCGGCGAGAAGTTCGCCATGCCCACCACATCGCAGTGGCGCAGGCAGCTATTGAGGAAGCAGGCGGTAAAGACGGCGTCGGCCATATTGTAATTGCTGTTGATGTCGTTGGCGTCCATCAGCGCATGGTCGGCGGGACCGAAACCCATAAAATTCGGGTGGCACCAGCCGCGCAGATTCCACTCGTCAAAGGCGATGCGCAGCTTGCCCAGATAACCCAGCGAACCCAGGATATGCTTGACCGCCACGATGCGTTCTTCCGGCTCGAAGGCGCGCGCAATGAGATTATCATAGCCCTTTTCGAAGACGCCTTCATCGCTGGCGCGCGACCAGTAACCGTGGATCGAGATCCAGTCCAATAGATCGCCGGCTTCGCGCAGCACTGCCGCGTTCCAATCCAGATCGGGGATTGAGGCGATGGCGAGCTCGATCCGGTGATCGACGCGCTTCATCATCTTTGCCGATTCCAGCACCAGGCGCGCCCACTCGTCGGCCGTCTTCGCGCCCATCTCCCACGCGCCGTAATTCTCGTTGCCGATGCTCCAGTAGCGCACGTTGAAGGGCTGGTCATGCCCATTCGACCGCCGCTGCGCCGCCCATTCGCCGATATCCAAATTGCAATACTCGACCCAGTCGGCCATGTCTTCCGGCGTACCAGTGCCAGCGTTGGTGCAGATGAATGGCTCGGCGCCCACTTCGCGACAAAGCGCGACAAATTCATCGGTGCCGAAGCTGTTGGGCTCCTCAACGCGCCAGGCTTTGTCGTAATAGGGCACACGCCGCCCGACGCCCTTCTTCCAGGGATAAGCCGAGACGAAGCAGCCGCCGGGCCAGCGAATCACCGGCGTTCTGATCTTCCGCAGCGCCTCAATGACGTCGCGCCGAAAGCCACTATCGTCACTCAGATGACTGCCCGGGTCGTAGACGCCGCCGTAGACCTGCCGGTGAAAGTGCTCCAGAAAGTGCCCAAAAATCATAGGGTCTCGCCGGCCGTCGATATGGTCCGGCAGGATATCGAGTATCGCCTGCTGATTCATAGTGTCCTCATCGCTTGAATCAAATTCCCAACAACTCTATCCCATATCGGCGCTGACTGCACCCAGCGGCGTCCCCGTAATGACGAAAGAGCAACAGAATAGCGGTTGAAGTATATGTTGCACAATATTGCACTCTGCGTATATATTTGTTAATATTGTTTACATTAGCGGGCGAACTCGAATGATCACTGTACGGAGATAGGACTGACGCTATGTACAGGTTCAACGTCTCCATTTGTGCCAAGCCGCTCTTGATTTTGCTGGCGGCACTGTTGCTGTCCAGCGCCACATCCGCGCAAGTCAATAATTGCTGCTTCGTCGATCGGCAATGCGCGACCTACGAAGAATGGAACGCTGGCTATTACGCCTTTCAAAATGGACAGTGCGTCGCGCCTTCGCAACCGGCCTTTCGCCGTAGCACGCCCGCGCAAATCGACAACTGCTGTTTTGGCGGCTGGCAATGCGGCGCCGACGATGAATGGACGAGCGGCTATTTTGCGTTCCAACATGATCACTGTTTTTCGCAATCCCATTGGGAGGAGCAATGGCAGCGCCGGCAGAACGGCGATCAGCATAATGCGGCGCAACGAACAAGCTACAGTCGGCAGCGGCAACCGGCGACGGCGCAGGTGCGGACGCCGTCGAACGAAGGAAGTCCCTGGCGGTGCTTCACAGGTGAGGGAGCAAGGAAATGTTGGGAAAGACGAACTAAAGACAAAGAAATCGTTTCGATCACAATCGATCTATCTGATCCAAACAGACGGCAGGACGAGACCGACGACGGTACGCCGGTCATCATTGATCCAGACAAATCAGACTAGAGTGATGAACGCATCCCGAGCCTTGCCTGCGCGTCGAGCGCCTCCACGTATACCGAGCCAGCTTGCTAATCGTGAACGAAGCATCGCTGGTTACATATTACGAGGCGGAACGCCTGGATCGCCAATTGCTAGGCCAGATTGCATTCATGCGGCTGTCGTCGCTAACAGTTACGCTGAAAGGAAACAGAGCAGATCCGTAAATCTATCACAAGGAGAATCTTATGTTTAAGAGTGGTGTACCCGCACGAGCCTGGAAGTTCTGCATATTGTTGGGGCTCTTGCTTCTGCCCTTTCCGACATCAGCGCAAATTGACAATTGCTGCTTCGTCGATCGGCAATGCGCCACGGACGAAGAATGGAACGCTGGCTATTACGCATTTCAAAGTGGCCAGTGCGTCGCGCCTTCGCAACCGGCCTTTCGCCGTAGCACGCCGGCGCAAATCGACAACTGCTGTTTTGGCGGCTGGCAGTGCGGCGCTGACGAGGACTGGATAAGTGGCTATTTCGCGTTCCAACATGATCACTGCGCAATTCAGCGGCATTGGGAAGCGCAATGGCAAAAACGTAAGTCAGTCGCGGCAGCCGCCCCAGACAACGATCAGCACCAGCAAGTTAGCCAAGGTAGCCATGCGCGCCAGGCGGGGCGCGCGATCAGGACTCGATGGCAACTGCCGCCGCCTCCGAATGTGCAATATGAGACCAGACCTTGGTATGCATGTGGTGTCCCTTGTCCGCCACCCAACCCGGGCCCGCCGCGTACGATTACCATCGAAATTGATCTTACCAATCCTGACAAAAGAAGGGAAGAGGCTGACGATGGCACGCCTGTGGTCGTTCATCCCGAGTTGCCAGACTAAAGGTGAACCTTATATTGAAACGCAGCGTACCCATCAAGACGAAAACGCTGTTGATGCTGATGGCGCTCTTTGTTCTATCCATTCAAGTATTAGCGCAAATAAACAACTGCTGTTCGATCGATCGGCAATGCGCGACCGACTAGGAATGGGTGCAGGGTTATTACGCCTTTCGAAACAGTCAATGCGCCGCGCCTGCCGAGGCACAGCAGCAAGCACATCAAGCGCGGCAAGATCAAACCCCTTCGCAAAGCAACAACTGCTGTTTCAGCGGCTGGCATTGCAGTACAAACGCGGAGTGGATACGCGGCTATTGGGCATTCCGAAATGATCAATGCGATGCGCAGGCGCAAGGTCGTCATCATACGCATCATCGTGGGCATCATCCGGGGCAGCCACAGCCACAAGACGACGATCAGCAGCCTCGGCAGCAGAAACGCGCAAGAGGGGGGCTTTCAGTATCGCTTGATCCAAGCCAAGAAATCGGTAGCGAGATACACACGGAGACTGAAGACGGCACCCCAGTCACCATCATTCGCCTCAGCAAAGAAGACTTCTGCGAGGTCGCCTGGTATGTGCCGATGTGCTGGTGAAGTGTTTCTTCGATCTCACGGCATTGGCGTAGCATTGTTCGCGGGCGCGTCTCCCGCAGCATGATGAGGGGCGGCGCGTCTGGATTGTAGATGTTTGGGCCACATTGCCAGCATGAAGGGTGCATTGCTAACAGTTTCGCCTTTAGGCAACAGTGCGGAATCTTCAGAATCTTACAAGGAGAACCTTATGTTCAAACAGCGAGTCTTCAAAGGAGCCCAGTCGCTTTTCATATTTATGGCGCTTTTGCTTCTGTCGGCTCCCATGTCGGCGCAAGTAAACAACTGCTGTTCGGTCGATCGCCAATGCACGACCGATTCGGAATGGATCAGCGGCTATTATGCCTTTCGAAACAGTCAATGCGGCGCAAATTCACAGCAGCAGGCACATCAGGCGCGGTCAGATCAAACCGGAACGCAAAGCAACAACTGCTGTTTCAGCGGCTGGCAGTGTAGTACAAACGCGGAGTGGATAAGCGGCTATTGGGCCTTCCGAAATGATCAATGCAGTGCGCAGGCTCAAGGTCATCATCATACGCATCCTCGTGGGCATCATCCGGGGCAGCCACAGCCACAAGACGACGATCAGCGCCAGCAACTTGGTTCGACTCAGGGGACGGATGAGACTGATTATGAATATGAAAGCAGCAGGCAATGTACCACGCTTGACGACGGTACGCTTGTTTGCGTCATAACCTTGACAAGTTGGGAAGCTTACTGGCGTGCTGTTTGCAGAACCTATCCCCAGGAAATATGGGATTTGCCGGAGTGCAGATAAGGTCTTTCATGCATATCCCGATAGCTAGGGAGATGGCAGGTTCAGCAATCCCCCTCACAAGTCAACAACTGTTGTTTCAGCGGTTGGCAATGCGATACAGACGAAGAATGGACCAGTGGCTATTGGGCATTCCAACACGATCACTGCGCAATTCAGTCGCATTGGGAAGAGCAGGTGCGTAAACGGCAAAACGACAATCAGCGGCAGAAGTCGTCAGTTAACCCGAACCCGGTGAAAAGAACATACGATCCTTATACGCGCACAACCGTTTTCGAATACGAGGATGGTTCACAAATCATCGTCCGGCCGCCTACCTTGGAAGAATTGTGTGAAGCCCTCGAGCGCGACGAGCGGCCTTTGCTTCCCGAATGCGAGGAGAACTGACCGGACTCAAGATCGGGAACACGAGTTGGCGGCAGTCCGCAAACATGATGCGAACTCTTAGTCAGCGCGCGATGGCAGCGGGCTTCGTCCCCCGCCCTCATCCCTCCGCTCCATTCCGCGCGCTCGCGATCGTCAGCGAGCCAATCCTCACCCGATCATCCACAGCGGGCAAGCCTTCTGTGTCGCTTACGGATAATCGCTCCTGATCACGCGTGCGATACAGCCCGGTATAGACTTCGTAGCGCCCAACCGCCAGATCCGCCGGCAGCGGAACCTCCCAGACCTCGCTGTCGGCGAGCCCGCTGTACCACAGGCGCGTCGGCAAGCGTGTGCCCAGCGGCGCCTGGTCGTATACCCACCAGCTGCCCGTCTCTTGGTGACCAAGATGCAGAAACTGTGCGAAATCCTTCCCCGCGTCGCGCGCGCTTTGCCAGGCGAAGGTGATATCCAGCGTTTCGCCGGGGCGGGCGCGCTCCGGCATCATGAAATCGACTAACGCGAATCCATTGGAGAATGTCGCCAAAGCCCTGCGCGGGGGTGCGGAGGGCTCGACCGGCAATACCAATTCGCCCAAGACAACCTGCGTCTCGTTTAGCGCCTTCAATCCGCTGTCGATAACCTTGTGGCTGACGAATTCGCCCTTCTCTTCGCGCCAAAGCGACAGCACAACCCAGAGCGCGCGATTGCGCGGCGCGTCCGGCGGCACGATCACCGACGTCCACTCGCGAAATACCGGCTGATAACGGGGTGACAGCAAGAAATCGAGGCGAAGATTGGCGACCGCGTCGCTGCCAGCGACCGAGTCTCCCGTTGCCTGGTCGACCAAATGAACGGAATATCCCAGCCCGTCGTGATTCCAGGAGCGGGGCGTCAGGTAGAGATGCACATGGATGGCGTTGCTTCCGCCGCCGATGCGATGGGCATGCAGGTATTCGCCTGAGTTGAACTCGACGGAGGCGGGCGCCGCTCGCACCTGCACTGTAATCGGGTGGATTCCTCCCATGAGCACAAGCGCAAGAATCCAGATGACAGGCGTCAAATAGAAGGCGCGTCCAACGCGCAGAGCCGGAGAAGGCGCCAGCCTGGAAAAGTGACCCAGCACGGCAAGCAATATCAGCCACACACCAAAGATTTCCAGGGATTCTTCCAGAAAGGCGAAGCGCAAGCAGCCATCCAGCCGAAGCGCATCCGGGCGGACACCGAGCGGTATCAGCTCATCCATCAGCAGGGCGGCGAAGACATACATGGCCATGCCAATCAACAGGCAGGCTTGCCACAACCACTGGCGCCAGGGCGAGCGCCACACAGAAGCGACCGAGGCGATGGCGATCGCCGCGCCGACCGCGATATAAGCAATGTCAATTATCGGGTTGGTATCGTGAATATCGAAGTATTCATCCCGAGCTAATACCAAAAAAAACGCGCCGATCCCAATCAGATAGAGCCGATAGCGGAGCGAGCGCGTCTTGGCTTGCCAAGCAGTCGCCAGCGCAACCGCCCCGACCAGCGCCAGTTGCGTCGAGGCGAAGGTGCTGGGGATATTGTATTTCCAGTCCAGGCGCCACAGCCAGTCTTCAAAACTCGAAGACGGCTGGATAAGAAGAGCCACGGCAATGATAAGCGCCTGCGCGCCCAGCATCAGGCTTGCCAGGCGCCGCGGTGTAGACGCCAAATGCGGGACCACCCGCAAATAAGCGAATAGACCGGCCGTGGCATAAAGCAAGAAAATCAACAGGCGAATCAAAGCCGCGGCCGAGACCAAGGATTCTCCGCTCTCCATCTGCCATTTACTCCAACCGGCGCCGATGCCAGATCCGCGGCATGTCAAGACGTCTTGGGCGACCAGGCAAAAGGGACCTTGCGCTAAGGCGCGACCGCCTCGCCCTCCAGCTCTGCCTTCCACAGCCCCAGCGACGCCAGCCCATTCATCTTGGCCCGGTGGCAGAGCGCCGCTTGCGCCGCCGGCGCCCGATCGGGACGATTGCCCCAGATCGCCATCGGCTCGCGTTGCAGCGCCCGCGCATACGAGAAGCTCAGCTTCCAGGGCAATTCATAATTGGCGTTCATCGCGTTCAGGCGAGCAGTGGCTTGATAATCGCTTTGCCCGCCGGAGAGGAATACGATGCCCGGGATAGCCGCCGGAATCTGCCGCTGGAAGACCTTGACCGTTTGCGCGGCAACCGTCTCGACATCCGCTTGCTCGGCGCATTCATTCCCCGAAAGCACCATGCTCGCTTTGACCAATGTGCCTTCCAGATCCACGCGGTGCAGATAGAGCGCCTCGAATGTGCGGCTGAGCACCCATTCGGTAATGGCAAAGCACCGGTCAATATGGTGGTCGCCCCAAAGCATCACCTCGGGCTCCACGATCGGCACGATGCCGGCCTCCTGCGAGAGCGCGGCCATCTGCGCCATTACATAGGCATTGGCTTCAATGGCGTAATAGCTCGGTGTGCCGGGACCAATCTGGAAGGCGGCGCGCCACTTGCTGAAGCCGACGCCCAATGCGGCATATTCATGCAGCCGCTCGCGCAAGCCATCCAGCCCGCTGCCGACAGTCTCGCCAGCGCTGCCCGCCAGCGCGACCAGACCCTTGGCGGGCGATATGCCCGGGATCATGCCGCGCTCGATTACCTGCTCGATAAGGGACTGCCCCGTGCTGTCGGTCAGCCGAACCTGCTCATCCGTCATGATGATGCCGCTGACGCTTTCACTCAGCCCGGGCGCCAGGAAGAGCAACTCCGACCAATTGCGATAAGCCTCTTCATCGGTAGGGATGCCCTCCGACCGCAACAAGTCGTAGAAAGCCGGCGAGGGGCGATCAGCCGCCATGATGCCCTTTCCGGCCGCCACCAGTTGATTGGCGATGTCGTTCATGCACATTTTCTTAATTCGTACCTCTCATATCATGCGCCGTCCTTGCCGCTATTCTGTCAGCGCGTCCTAAGCCGCGCAAGCCTGAGCCAGCGGCCGACAGCAAAACGGGCGCTCGCTACGGATCGCCCGCTTTCAAAGTTGAATGACACAGAGTGTCGCTTTAGCCACCACTGGCCGTCAGCGTACTAAGCTGCTCGGCAATCATCTCGGGGCTGCAATGCAAGTTCTCCAGAAAGGCCTGATCTTCAGCCCGCCGCTCTTCCAGGGTCATCTCCGCCAAGCCGATTTCCCCAGGGATTTCGATCATCGCGCCAGCGCCCACCCCGCCTTCCAGGATGAAATCGGCTTCGGCCAACAGCGCCTCCGTTATCACCACGTCTTGCGCCTCAGCCGAATCCAGACTGACCGCGACCGCAAAGCCCGGCGTCGAAGCGATAGCGGTGGTCGCGATATCAAGCTCCCCTTCCAGATAAGCGATGACCATCCGTGCCGCCTGCAAGCCTTCGCGATACCAGCCTTCAAAGCCAGCGGCTACCGTCACGCCATGGATGACATCGGAGACGAGAGAGGAGAACACCGGAACCCCATAGGCCGCGTCCACTATCGACGAAATGCCACTGTCGGAACCAGTGTGTGGCAGTATGCCGATCGCGTCAACGCCTTTATCCAGGAGCGATTCGGTGGCGATGGCGTAATCGGCCGCGGTTACGATCGTCGCAATTTCAACGCCGAATCCCAAGCGCTCGCCATTTCGCTGCACCGTCGCAATGAAGCCGGGCGTTGCCGGGTCATTGGCGTCGCCGATGAAGCCAATGCTTTCGAAATCCGGGTCCTGCAAGTAGGCGATCCTGGCGTATTCTTGTAGATCAAAATGCATCAAGGTGCCGGTCACGTTGGATGGCTTGATGCAAGTCGCCGTCGCCAAGCCCGTATCGTGAGGGTCGGTCACGATGGCGAAGATCAGCGCCGGCGGTTCATCCATATCGCTCATGGCGCCCAGGGCGATCATGCCCACCTGGGTCGATACCGTCAGGAAGATATCGGCGCCTTCATCCAGCGCGTCTTCCACCATGAGGTTGGCTGTCGGGAAATCGAATCCAGCATCGCGGTAGAGCACATTGAGATTCGCGCCCTGCAGGTCCCGCCCCGCCTCCAGAGTGGCCCGCTCCTCGGCGCTGATAAAGCTATAGACTTCCAGCATGTCCAGCACCGCCATATCGGTCAAGGCGAACGATGGCGACTGCCCAAAGCGCAAAAAAGCCAAGGTCGGCACATCCTCATCAGCCGCAAGACTCTTTGTCGGAATGAGCAAGCACAAGCTGACAAGCATGAGCCATAGCGCGCGCTGATTGTAAGCCCTGCGCCCAAACAGCAAGCCTATAGCGGCTGCCGATCGCGTCCCAATCCATAGTCGGCGAATCATTGCATTTGTCTCCTTCCGTCCTCGGTCGATCAAGCTCCAAAGCGTACATTCTAGTTGCATTATACGCTACATTCCTCGCGCAAGTGATTCCTTTGTCCTTTGCCGGCTCAGGCGTGAAGTCAGGACCAGGCGCTGAATTCTTTCAAGACGTCTCGCAGTTCATCAAGGGGCAAGCCAACGACATTGCTGTAACTGCCCTCGATCGAGGCGACCGGCTGAAAGACTTCGTTCTGAATCGCGTAGCCGCCGGCTTTGTCGAAAGGATCGCCACTGGCGATATACGCTTCGATCTCGGCGTCGCTGAAATCGCGCATGCGCACCAAGGTTCGCGCGTGCCGGGTGATGAGCCGCGGCCGCCTCACATCTTGGCAAACCGTAAAAGCCGTGACCACTTCATGAGCTCGATTGCGCAGACGACGCAGCATCCGGCGGGCATTGACGGCATCAGCCGGCTTGCCCAGCAGCTCGCCCTCGTGGTCGATCACAATCGTGTCCGCCGCGATGATGATTGCGGGGGAGCCGTTAAGCACCTTCGCCACCGCCGCCGCCTTCTCCCGGCTGAGGCGCTCGGCAAAATCAACCAGCGCTTCATCAAGCCGACGCGATTCGTCGATGTCCGGCTTGATCACCTCAAAGCTGCCCACAAGCTGGCGGAGCAATTCTTGACGGCGCGGAGAAGATGAGGCAAGTATCAGGCGCATGGCTGCTGCTCCCTTTCCAATAGCCAGCGCATAATATAGCGAAGGGACTGCCGCGCTACTATGGAAACTCTGGGTAATATTCGTTAGAATTGATTTGCATTACAGTATGGAGCCAGCGCATGCGCACGTACCGAAAAAGCAAGAGATATGATGGGCTGGCGAGGAACGCGCCACCGCTGGAGCCGCTGGATAATACGCAGTTGAATGCGGTGATGCGCAGCGTCTTCGCCTGGATGACGGTGGGCTTGGGAATTACGGCGACGGTAGCTAGCGCCTTGCTCGTCAGCCCAATCACCCCGGATCTCGCTGGTCTTGTCATCATCATTATCGCCCATCTCACGATAGCCTTCACGCTGGATCGGAAGCTGCGTCGTTTTTCGCCGACCCAAGCCGGCGCGTTTTTCCTCTTCTATGCGGCGCTGACCGGCTTCACTATATCCACCCTTTTCGCCATGCTGTTTTATCCAACCGTCAGCGGCGCGCTGGTCACCGCCTCTACCAGCACCGGTTGCCTCTTCGGCTTGATGACTTTAATCGGCTGGGGGACGCGGCTCGATTTCAGCCGATCGCGCAGTTACGTCCTGATGGCGCTGCTTGGGATTCTCATCGCGTATCTGGCCAATAAACTGCTGATTGGCGGCTGGTTCGAAACCAGCTTCAGCTTCTTCTCCGTCTTCCTCTTCAGCGCCCTGGTCGCTTGTCATCGGGCGCCTTTCGCCGCTCTGGCCGCAGACCCAGACCTGAAGACGAAGCCGGCGGACAGCCTGCGATTCAGCATCCTGGCGGCTTTGCAGCTATACGTCACGGCCGGCAACATGATTGCCGTCGCGCTGTCCTCCAATCTTCCGGGTTCGCGGGGCCTCCATTATGACGGCCGGATGCCTCACTATCATCAGAGCCATTACAGCGGCATTTCCGGGGGCACTATAATAAGCGGCGGGGATGGGGGCAACATCGGTGGCGGTGGTGGTGTGGGCGGCGGCGCCGGCGGAGGCGAATCCTTCACTCCCTAAGCGCCGCAGGCAGGCAGCCAGATCGACCCATCCCCCGCAGATGACGCAGCATGTGCCGAGCATCATCGGCCCAAGTCTTGGCAGATTCCCATCTCCTTCAAATCTGCGCCAGCGATTTAATCCCGACAATCTGCGATACAATAAGTATGAAAATCGCGGCAATCTGAGGGCAGGCGGATGTACACCTCCCGAAATAGGCAAGCGAGTCGAGGCAGGGTTGCTGAGGCGGAAGAACGGCAGCCACTGGATAGCGCGCAACTGAATGCGGTGATGCGCAATGTCTACGCCTGGATGACGGTGGGCTCGGGCATCTCGGCTTGTACTGCTGGCGTACTCAGCGGCGCCGGATTGGACCCCTTCACCATTTTTTCCGGGCTCCTGATCCTTACTATCTTGCAACTTGGTATGGCATTCGCGCTGCGCGATGAACTGCACGGTTTCTCGCCAAAACGGGCGATTGTCGTTTTCCTCATCTATTCCGTCGTCTTCGGCGCCAGCATTTCGCTCTTCTTCTCGATTGCGGCTTATCCAAATCCTTCCAGCATTGCAAACACGCTTTGCCTCAGCATGGCCAGCTTGTTCGCCGCGATGAAGCTGGTCGGTTGGATGAGCAAATACGATTTCAGCGAGCACGGTGGCTGTTTTCTCATGGGCTTCCTCGGCTTGATTGTCGCGACCGGCGTCAATATCGTCTTCGGCAGCGACGGGCACGGTTTCGCCGTAAGCCTTATCAGCCTGCCGCTTATCACCGGCCTGACGGCTTACATGACCCAGCCTATCGCGCAGATGGCGACCGATCGCCATTTGGGCGTTAGCGCAGACGATACCGCCCGCTACAGCGCCGTGGCCGCGCTCAAACTGTACCTGAGCGTTTCTTACTATTCCGTTGTCGTTCCACTTGCCATCCTCCAATGGATTCTCATTCGTCTATCCCACAATCATGGCTACCACGGGGATGGCGGATTCAGCCTCTTCGGCGATGACGGCGGCGACGATGGCGGACTCTTTGGTGATTTTGGCGGCGATGGCGGCGACTGACCCGCGTATGCGAGGACTGTGGTGCCGAGCGGACCGCAGTGAACACGCGCCTTGACGATGGTTAGAACCTTGTAAAATCGCAGAAACCACCACATCCATAGGTCGCTTTATTCGTTATAATGGACGTATCAGGTTGATAAATCGGCGCCAGCATTGAGGCGCTTGCAGGAGGCATAACCATGAACTTTAGAAACGACAGCTTCGTCATTGACGCGCCCGGCAAGATCAAGCCGCTCGAGGGCTTGCAGCTCAACGCCGTGATGCGCAATGTCTATGGCTGGATGACGATGGGTCTCTTGGTCACGACAGCGGTCGCGCTGGGCATCAGCAACATGGGCATTATCCCCTCGCAGGGGCTGCTCTGGATCGCGATCATTCTGCAATTCGGAATTGTCCTGGGCTTGAGCTTCGCCATTAATCGCATCTCGGCGACAGCGGCGGGCATGCTCTTTTTTCTCTACTCCGCTGTGACCGGCTTCACCTTCTCGATAATTTTTCTGGTCTTCTCGCTCGGCTCAATCGCGGC
The DNA here is from genome assembly GCA_026707665.1 of Chloroflexota bacterium. Taxonomy (GTDB): domain Bacteria; phylum Chloroflexota; class Anaerolineae; order Aggregatilineales; family Phototrophicaceae; genus UBA6055. The sequence goes on along the minus strand of JAPOWK010000127.1, from coordinate 11,655 downwards.
CGCCTTCTTCAGCACCGCTGGCGTCTTCGCGGCGATGACCATCGTCGGCATGACCACCAAGACTGACTTGACCAAGTACAGCAGCTATTTCATGATGGGCTTGATTGGGCTCATCATCGCCAGCGTGGTCAATATCTTCATCGGCAGCGGCGGTTTGGACTTTCTCATCAGCATCTTTGGCGTCCTGCTCTTCACCGGCTTGACCGCCTACGACACCCAGCGCATCGCCAACATGGCAGCCAACCCGAAGATGAAAGTCGATGCCGAGAGCACCTTGAAGTTCAGCATCATGGCCGCGCTGACGCTCTACCTGGACTTCATCAATCTCTTCCTCTTCCTGCTGCGCCTCTTCGGCAGCGGGCGCGACTAAGCCACCGCACCAATCACACATCGGGGAAAACTGTAGGGGCGACCCATTGGGTCGCCCGCTTTTCTTTTTCCGGCCGACCGCTCGGCGCGTCATGCCTTCAAGATTTGCCCCGCGCCGCGTCAATACGCTATACTCCGTTTCGGCCGCCAGCGCTAATGCCTGCGGTCATAAACGAACCTGTTTTCTTTAGGAGACTGACGATGAAACTGCTTAATGGCACGAGAATTCTTGTCCTCGTTAGCCTGCTCCTGATGCTGATGTTGAGCATCGGCAGTGCAGGCGCGCAAGACACTGTCACCCTTACATGGTGGACGACGAGCGGACGCGATTCGCCGGAGCCCGCCATCCGCAACGTGATCGCAGCATTTGAAGCTGAGCACCCCCATATCAAGGTCGATGTCAGCATCATGGCCGAGGGCGCTTACAACGACCTCATGAGCACAGCCATAGCCGCGGGCGAAGGTGTGCCTGATCTCGCTTGGTATTGGTCGAACAACTGGCTGCCGCAGGCGCTCGATATCACGGACCGCCTGGATAACGATCCCGATATCAGCCGCGACATCTTCCACACCGAATACTTCAACAATTGGGTCGTCTGGAATGACATGGTCATTGCCCTACCCTACGATATTGGCGCAAATTTCGTCATGTACAACAAGGACGTCTTTGATGATGAAGGCGTACCTTACCCGACCGCAGACTGGACGCCGGAAGATTACATCGAAATCGCCAAAGCCTTGAGAAACGAAGACAAGCGCCGCTGGGGTGGCGACCGCCCTCGCGGACCCTTCCGCGCCCTCTGGCGTAACATGGGCGCCACCAACCCCTACAGTGACGACAGCACAACTGTAGAAGGCTACATCAACGGGCCGGAATCGGTGGCCGCCTATACCTGGCTCTGGGATCTGGTGGATAGCGGCGCAACCCCAACGCCGGCCGATCTCGAAGTGCTGGGCACCGAAGGTACCGGTCCGGTAGATCTGTTCATTGCCGGTCGCCTGGGCATGGCTACGCTCAACCCCGGCAGCATGGTCTCAACGCTGGAAGCGGGCGTGAATTTCGGCGTCGTGCCCGAACCGCGCGTCCCGGGCAATGAGAACTGGGTTCACGGCTGGGCGCTGCGCGCCGGCATCTGGAAAAACAGCGAGCACCCGGATGAAGCCTGGGAATTCCTGAAATTCTGGAACGGCCCCCCGGGCCAGCGCATCCTGATGGAACAAGGTCTTGGTCACTTCCCGCCGATACCGTCTTTGCTGGCGGAATACGAGCACGCCGATACCGAGTGGTACCAGGGCTTCTTGACCGTGCTCGACGCAACGCAAACCGCCTCCTGGCGCAAAGACCATCCTTGCTGGCGCGGCGCGGTCATTCGCGGTGTCCGCGATGCCTGGGATCTGATCATGCTCGGCGAAATTGAGCGTGACGAAGTGCAAGCTACTCTGGATGCCATGGTCGAACCGGGCCAAGCCGCGCTCGACGAGTGCGTGCCGCGTTTGGGCGGCTGATATTTCCCCCACCCCAACCCCTCCCCGGCGCGTCAGTGTCGGCGGTCTCTGTCTACGCGACCTACGCGACCCCAACATGAGGGAGGGGCTATTGTGTAGCTGGTGCGATATCCTTAGCTCCCCTTCCCTAGCTCACTGGGGACGGGGCCGAGGGATGGGGTTGATAGACCGATGCTGAAGCATTGGCGAAATATGACCACACAGGAGCGCCGGGACGCCAAGACTGGCTACCTGGCGCTATCCCCCTGGATGGTGGGTTTCGTCGTCTTCTATGCCTTCCCTATTATCGCCACCATCTACTTCAGCTTTAACGAGTGGACATTGGCTGAACCGCCGACCTGGGTCGGCCTGGACAACTACGTGCGCATGTTCACCCGCGATCCGCTGTTCGTCAGCTCGCTAAGGGCGACAACGCTATTCGTCATTATTTCGCTGCCCACGAAGCTCGTCCTCGGTCTGATGTTGGCGCTGCTGCTCAATCTCAAGATACCGGGTATGAACGCATTTCGCACGATATTCTTTATTCCCGCCGTCATATCCGGCGTCGCCGTCTCGTTGATGTGGATTTGGTTCTTGAATCCGGATACCGGTGTCGTCAATACCTTGCTAAGCTACTTCGGCATTCGGGGTCCGCTCTGGTTCTGGGACTTGCACTGGGCGCTGCCTTCGGTCGCCATTATGAGCATCTGGAAGGTTGGCGGCGCGGCGATCATTTATCTGGCGGGCTTGCAGAATATCCCAGCGCATCTTTATGAAGCCGCCGAAATCGACGGCGCCAGCAAATGGAGCCGCTTCTGGCGCATCACCCTGCCCCTCTTGACGCCGACTCTCTTTTTCCAATTGATCATAGAACTCATCGACGCCTTCAAGATCTTCACCGAAGCCTACGTCATCACGCACGGAGGCCCCCTAAAATCAACCTATTTCTTTCTCTACTACTTCTACGAGGAAGCCTTTCGCAACGCGAATATGGGTTACGCCTCGGCGCTGGCGCTTTTCTTGCTGGTAGTCATCTTGTCGGCGACTGTTTTCGTGGTTCGTACCTCGAAGGGATGGGTCTACTATGAGAATTGATCCAGCGCGGCTGAGCGCGTCTGAACAGCTGCGCAGGAGTACCCGGCAGCGCCGCGCCAGGAAGCTCCTGGGTCATGCCATCATTTATGCCGTCATGATCGCGCTGGCTTGCGTCTTTATGCTGCCGATATTTTGGATGGCATCTACATCACTCAAGTTGCCGCGCGAACTCATGGCTTGGCCGCCGGAATGGATTCCCTCTAATCCGCAGTGGGGAAACTACGCCGAGGCCTTCGGCAAATACCCGCTCGCGCGCTACATGTTAAACAGCGCCATTCTCGTCATCGCCAACATCGTCGGAGCGCTCCTGTCGGTGCCGGTGATCGCCTATGGCTTCGCCCGCTTTGACTTTCCCTTCAAAAACGTCCTCTTCATCTTGATGTTGAGCATGATGATGGTGCCCGGGCATATCAAACTGATTCCCTTGTACGTACTCTATCTGCGCCTGGGTTTGATCGACACCTATTGGCCCCTGATTTTGCCCTCCTATTTTGGCAGTCCCTTCTTCATCTTTTTAATGACCCAATTCATGCGCACAATTCCCCGCGAACTGGACGATGCCGCGCGCATTGATGGCGCCGGCCCCTGGGGCATCCTCTATCGCATCATCATCCCGCTCTGCCGCCCCGCCCTGACCGTCGTGGTTGTATTCACCTTCTTGTGGACCTGGAACGACTTCCTCGAGCCGATCATCTTTTTGCGCGATTACGACTCGTTTCCCATTTCGGTTGGGCTGGCCTTCTTCCAGGGGCGCTACAGCATCGAGTGGCATCTGTTCATGGGCGCGACGCTTGTTTCCATCATCCCGATTCTGGTGGTCTACTTCTTCGCCCAGCGCCATCTCATCGGTGGCCTGGCTGCCATCGGCATCAAAGGCTAGTGATACCCCCTCTAAATCTCCCCCAGTAAACTGAGGGAGACTTCCTAATTCGGCGTTAGCTATTTGGCCTCCCCTTCCTTAGCTTGCTGGGGAAGGGGCCGGGGGATGGGGTATGCCTTGCGCCGGCGATAGCTGAGCAGCACGACAGTAGCCGACAGCCCCGCCCCCGCCCAGAGCAAGAATGGCGCGTTCAAGCCAAAGGCGCTCAAGGTGTTGCCTAGCGGCGGCAGGAGTGACCCGCCCATATTCTGCAGCATGCCGCCGAAGCCCAGGGCGCTGCCCACCATCGCGACCTCCAAGCCCTCCACCTCAGTGATCGAGGCGCCCATTAAAGCCATGAAGCTGTCAAAGCAACAGCCGCCGATCGCCATCGCCAGCATGACGCTCCAGAAGCTGTCGCCGGCGAAGAACATCAGTAGCGCGCCCAGCGCCATCATGGCTGTGGCGAATACCATGACCAGTCGCCGGTTGCCCAAACGATCTGACAGATGAGCCAGGGGCACCACGCCGATTAAACTGGCCAGGAAGAAAACCGGGATAGCCGTATCGGCATCGACAGCCTGCCAACCGATCGCGCGCAGATAGGTCGGGACGTAGCCCACCAAGCCTTGCATCAGCCCAACCACGCCGAATACCGCCAGCGCGATCACCCGCAGTTCGCGGAAGCGCGCAACGTAACGCGCGTTTGACAACACCTGCCGTAAATCCAGACCCTTCGTTCGCTGTCCTTCTGCCGGCGGATGCACAATCGCCCATACGATTGCTAAAACAACCGAGCAAAGACCGAGGAAGATGAGCACCGCCCGCCAGCCACCCAGAAGAGGCGAAAGAACAGTCGCGCTGAGCCGAGAGCCTAACATCGCGCCGGTGGCGAAGCCCAATGACATGACGCCGGCGGCGAATCCCAGCTGCCGCGACGAAAACCACTCGCGATTCAACTTGATGAAATTCATCGGCAATATCGGCTGCACCATGCCGAACAGGAACGAGAACAGAAACAGGGACCAAAAGTCGACCGCCAGACCACGCATCGCGCCAGTAGCGCCGGCCGCCAGGCACAGCACTACCAGCGTACGCCTGGTGCCGAAAACATCGATGAACGCGCCGCCCAAAAACGACGTGAAGATGCCCATCACCATGCCCACTCCCCAAATGACGCCGATCTCGATCAAGTCGAGATCAAGCGACGCGGCGATCTCACTGAACATGGCCGACAAACCGGCGGTGGGGAAGCCCATAGTAATGAAGCCCGACAGGCTCACCATCGCCAGAATCACCCAGCGATAGGGCGAATGCTGACGGTCATTTCGATCTGCAAAGGGGAGCATAGGCGAGGCTCAACCGGATATGCGCGAGCGCGATCGTCGATTCGGTTTCGCAGACGGACAGCAAAATGAGGACATTGCTCTACCCCTCAATCCTGCGGGTGTTGCTTGCGCCGGCCAAAGCTGAGCAGCACGGCAGTGGCGAAGAGCCCAGACGCCGCCCAGAGCAAAAACGGCGCGCTCAGGCCCAGGGCGCTCAAAGTGTTTCCCAACGGCGGAATAAAGGACGAGCCGATGTTTTGCAGCATGCCCACGAAACCCAGCGCGCCCCCTACCAGCGCCATTTCCAGCCCTTCCACTTCGGTGGTCGCCGCGCCCTTCAAAGCCATAAAGCTATCAAAGCAAAAGCCGCCGACCGCCATCGCCAGCATCACACCCAAAAAACTGCCGCCGACGAAATACATCAGCGCGCAGCCGATCGTCATCATCGACGTGCCGAAAGCCATGACCAGCCGTCGATTGCCCAGGCGATCCGAAAAATGCGAGATCGGCACCACACCGATCAAGCTGCAGAAAAAGAAGACGGTCATGGCGGTATCGGCGCTGGCGGCATCCCAGCCGATTTCTCGCAGATAGGTCGGTACATAGCCGCCCAGCCCGCGCATCAAGCCGAGCACGCCGAAAACGGCCAAGGCGATCACCCACAACTCGCGGAAGCGGGCGACATAGCGATAATTGCCGATGATCTTGCCGATGTTCGGGCGCTTCCCGCGCCGCCGCTCCACCGGCGGATGCACAATCGCCCAGAGGATCGCAAGCCCAATGGCGCAGCAGCCCAGGAAAACCAGCACGGGCCGCCAGCCACCCAGCAGCGGCGATAACACGGTGGCGCTCAAGCGCGAGCCCAACATCAAGCCGGTGGCGAATCCAGCCGACATCACGCCGGAAGCGAAGCCCAATTGACCGGAGCGAAACCACTCGCGATTGAGCTTGACGAAATTCATCGGCAGTATCGGCTGCACCATGCCGAAGAGAAACGAAGAGAAAAACAGCGACCAAAAATCGAAGGCGAATGCGCGCGTCGCGCCGAAAATGCCGGTAGCCAAACAAAGCATGACCAGCGTCCGCCGGGTGCCGAACTGGTCAATTAATGTGCCGCCAACCAAGGCGGTGAAGATGCCCATGACTGAGCCAGAGCCCCAAATCACACCGATCTGGACCAGGTCCAGGTTGAGCGAATCGGCGATCTCACTGAATAGCGCCGACAGGCCGGTCGTCGGGAAACCCATAACAAGGAAACCGGACAGCGTCACCATCGCCAGGATCACCCAGCGATAGGAGGAAGTGTGCCGGTCATTCGGGTCGACTATGGGGGGCATCGTTGGATTCCACATTCAGACGCTGGCGAACAATCGCTGTATCCTAGCTGAATACAGGTCTAATACTAGGCAAGAGCCGATGCCGCGCCCAGTGAGGCCTGTGCAGTCGCGGATGGTGCATGAACGCGACCGTGTGTACGCGCGAGGGACCTGCAGTGTCTACGCGCAACGGCGGCTTGTCCCCCCATTTTGCATAAGTGATTTGTTCTCACGTAGATATGAACCCTGATCTGCGATAAGTTGTCCAATTGAAATTTGTAACTATAATCAGTTCTCAATTACTCAAATTACGAAGTACAGACGACTTGCCTTCAATACGTCCGGATCTGCGCATCAACAGCGAGCGGCTGCTGAAGGATTTCGAGCAGCTTTCCGAGATTGGCGCCACCGTCGGCGGCGGCGTATCCCGTCTGGCGCTTTCGAATGAAGACCTGGCGGCGCGCTCCTGGTTCGCCGATCGCATTGAAGAAGCCGGCTTGCTGGTGCGCGATGACGAGGTCGGCAATTTGAGCGGCTTGCTCTGCGCCGATGATCCGAAAGCCAAGACGCTGATGATTGGCTCGCATCTCGATACCGTGCCCAATGGCGGCCGCTACGACGGCGCCATCGGCGTGCTGATCGCGCTGGAATGCCTGCGCCGCGTTAAGGAAACGGGCTTGAAGCCGCGCAGCCATTTGGAGGCGATCAACTTCACGGACGAAGAAGGCACCTGGAAATCGCTCTTCGGCAGCAACGGCCTCATCGGCAAAATCTCGGCCGAAGATATCGATGACGCGCTGCAGGAAAACATGCCCTTCCGCGCCGCCTTATACCGCGCCGGCATCATGATGGAAGAAGCGCAGAAAGCCCGTCGCGACCCCGACGCCATCCTCGGCTTTCTTGAGGTTCATATTGAGCAGGGCAAGACCCTGCATGAAAGAGACATCGACCTCGGCATCGTCGACCGGATCGTCGGGCGCACCACCTACAACGTGGTCTTTTATGGCGAAGCGGCGCACGCCGGCACCACCACCGCCGATGAACGACGCGATGCGCTGCAAGGGGCGGCGGCCTTTATTATTGCCGCCCACAAACTGGTACGCGCTGAATATCGCGAAGGCGTGGTCAATTGCGGCCACGTCAGCGTGGTGCCCGACAGCTTCAATGTCGTGCCGGCCGAAGCCTCGTTGCGCGTCGAATTTCGCCATCCTGATACCGATACGCTGAAGGAGATGGAATCGCGCATCGTGCGGCTGGCGCGCGATTGCGCCGTCGACCATCGCCTGCGCGTATCGACCGAACGCGCCCTGCATCGCGCCGCGGAGCGGATGTCGGGTTATCTCATCAAGCAGATCGAAAGCGCCTGCCGCGCCCAAAACGTCCATTGCGCGCCCATCGCCAGCTATTCGGGCCACAACGCCCAAATCATGAACCAGATGGTGCCGGCCGGCATGATCTTCTTGCCATCGGTCGATGGCATCAGCCATAATCCCAGGGAATTCACCGAGTGGCGGCATGTCGAGCTGGGCGCCAACGTGCTGCTGCGGACGATATTGCAGTTGACGCTGTGATCTGACCGGGATAAATGCGTGTCGCTAGGTCGAAACAGCCGATTCACCACAGAGGCACAGAGGGCACAGAGAGAATGTAGGAGCGAGCTATCAAGTCGCCCGCTGGTACAATAGTGATGTAGGTGCGACTTATCAAGTCGCCCGCCTTTAGCGGACAGTATGTACGGGCGAGCCGGTGGCTCGCCCACCAAAGATCAATAAAAGTTCAGGAAATCCCCATGTCCCACCTCAGCCGCCGCCAAAAAGAACGCGAAATGCGCGCCGCGGGCCGCCTGCCCAACGGCCAATCGCTGACCGAGAAATTCCCCGTGCTCACTTATGGACCGACGCCTAAGTTCAATCCCGCCACCTGGGACCTGCGCGTTTTCGGCGCCGTCAAGCGCGAGAGGCGCTGGACTTGGGACACGTTTCTTCAGCTGCCGACCGGGCGCATGACCGTCGACATCCACTGCGTCACCCGCTGGAGCAAGTTCGACACGGCTTGGGAAGGCGTCATGTTCCGCGATTTTCTGAGCCAGCTTGAGCTAACTGAGGAGGCGCGCTTCGTCATCGCTCACTGCGACTACGGCTACACCACCAACCTGCCGCTGGATGTGATGGACGATGAAGACGTCATGCTCGCTTATAAATACGAAGGCCGCTTCCTGCACGAGCCCGAATTGATGGAGCACGGCGGTCCGCTGCGGACGGTGGTGCCCAAGCGCTACTTCTGGAAGAGCGCCAAGTTCCTGCGCGCCCTGGAGTTCAGCCCGGTCGACAAACCCGGCTTCTGGGAGCAAGGCGGCTACCACAACGACGGCGATTTCTGGAAGGAAGAGCGCTTCCAGCGGCGGGGGTTCTTCTAGGGCTTTACCACAGAGGAAAAGAGGCAACACCGAGAACACCGAGGCACTGAGAATAGGGAGAGCTGTAGGGGCGAGCCGGTGGCTCGCCCGCCCAAACTGACATACCCGACTTTGGGGATTTCTGGAGCGGGAGGACTGAAGGGGGAACAGAGCACTTCCAGCGGCGCGGGTACTTCTAGGGCGGGATTTCGAAAGCACTTCCACCACCGAGGTCGCCGGGGACTACGAGGATACAGAGAAAGGCGCCAGCGCCCCCTGATTCGTTGGCAAATCGTTGGTAGCGTTTGACTGACTGAATGGCACGTGTTACCCTTTAGCGGTGTTACGATTCTGAATCTTTAGGGACATCCTTATTCCCAAAATATTGACCGACGAACAGATCGCTTTCTACCACAACAAAGGCTGGCTGAAAGTCGAAAATGTGGTGCCGCCGCGCAGCATCGCGCTGGGACGCAAAGTCTGCGCCGACTGGGTCGACCGCACCGTGCAGGCCTGGGTCGATGAGGGCTTGCTCGAAGACAATCTCGCGCACCTCGACCTGGAGCATCGCCTGACGGTCGCCTGGAACGAGGCGGGCAAGCCGAGGTATCAACGCAGTCCGCGCCGCCAGATCGTCAGCCCTGAACTCTTCGAATTTATGAGCGAACCCAATGTGATCGACATCGCCGAAGACTTGCTGGGCAGTCCCGAGGTCTTCATGCACGGCGTCTTCAATCTGCGGCCCAAGCTGCCCGATCAACGCTGGACGCGTACGCCCTGGCATCAGGATTCGCAATATTATCCCTCCATCGCCCAGGTGCATACCGCGTCGATCTGGATGCCGCTGATGCGCGTCACGACTGAGAACAGTTGCCTGCAAGTGGCCGAGGGTTATCATCGCGGCGATATGTACGCCATCACCGAAGACGAAGAGACCGGCTTCCTCGGCATTTCCAAAGAAGAACGTGCGTCGATTCCGGGCATCCCCATCGAGATGGAGGCGGGCGACGCGCTCTGCTTCACGCAGTTGACGCCGCACGCCGCCCTGCCCAACAAGTCCGATGCCGTGCGCTGGTCGATCGATTTGCGCTATCAAAGCATCGCCGATGCCTTTGTGCATGAATACAATGTCGAAATCGGCGGCCGTGACAAAGGCTTCATCGCCCGCAGCGAAGCCGATCCGGCGTCTGCCGCCACCTGGGAGAGCTGGGAACGCCAGTGGGAAGGAGATCCTTATAGCGCCTACTGATAGATAGCTTCACTGCCGGTCACTGATTGACCGGAATGCCAAGCTACGAATAAACTCTCCTGTGAAAGGTAATCACATGAATAGCATTCGCCGCATTTGTATTCTGCTTCTGCTCATCAGCATGTTTCTTGGCGCCGGGACGGCCTCGGCGCAAGACGAAGTCACCCTGACGATCTGGACCTTCGGCTCCTTCTTCACCGATTTCTACGAAGGCATTGAAGCCGACTACAAGGAAATCGCGCCCCACGTCACCATTGAGGTCGAAGAGATCCCCTATGTCCAACTCTACGACAACTTGACGGGCGCTTTCGTCGCCGGCGTCGGCGCGCCCGATATCGTTGATGTGGAGCAAGGCGTCATCAGCCGCTTCCTCAAGGGCGAGCCCGGTCTGATAGCGCTGAATGACCTGATCGCGCCTTACGAGGACGACTACATCATGGCCAAGACCGGCTTGTACGCGCATCAGGGTACGATTTACGGCATTGACCACTGTCTGTGCCCGGTCGTCTTGTACTATCGGCACGACATCTTCGCTGATGCCGGCATTGAAATGCCCATCGCCACCTGGGATGAATATGTCGAGGCGACGGCAGCACTGACCGAACAGGGCATCGCGGCGCTTACTTTGTCCGACCGCAGCTGGGGCGACTTCTACATCCTGCTGCTGCAATCGGGCAGCCCTGGCTTCTTTGACGCCGAGGGCAATGTCATCGTGGACAGCCCTGAGACTATCGCTCTCCTGGAATGGTATCTGGGCTTACTCGAGAGCGGCGTTGCGATTGCCCCGGGCGATTCGCAAAGCACATACGGCTTGATGGCGGAGGGTAAGATAGCGGCGAGGGCTGGCGCCGATTGGTACGGCGGCTTCATCAAGAACAATGTCGCCGATACTGAAGGTCTCTGGCGCGCGGCGCCCCTGCCCGCTTTTGAAGAGGGCGGCGCCCGCACCAGCACACACGGCGGCACCGCCTATTCGATCACAGCGCAAAGCGAGCACAAAGACGAGGCTTGGGCATTCATTGAATTCGCCATGTTCGACGAAGACAACAAAATCTTCGAATTTGAAGTGAACAATCTGCTGCCGCCGGTGCTCTCCCATCTGGACAACGAAGCGCTGCTGGGTCCCGACCCTTACTTTGACAACCAGTCGCTGGGCGAGCTCTTCCTTGAGCTGGCGCCGGAAGTGCCGCATCAAGTTCGCGGTCCCTGGTTCGATGAAGCCAGTACCTTGGTCGGGAACGCCATATTCCAAGCCGCCCAAGGCGAGAAGACGGCCGAGCAAGCCTTGAAAGACGCGGCTGAAGAATTGCGGCGCGCGATTGATTTCGGTTAGAGCCAAACGCATATCACAAATGTGAAGACGTAGGGGCGACATATTATGTCGCCCGACTGTCATGGTTCTGATGCTTCGGGCGACTGATAGGGCGCGTAGGTCGCGTAGACACTGACCGCCGACACCGCCCGCCGGTCGCCCCTACAGTGGTTATGGCGGGATGAGGACCTAAGTCGTGAGCAGCGCATCAATCGTTGAAGACCGCGGCCTGCGCGCTTGGTGGAGC
>JAPOWK010000042.1 GCA_026707665.1 Chloroflexota bacterium | reverse complement strand
TGCTATTCTGCTGTTAATCCGCACGCCCCCAACTCGGGGACAAAAAAGCGAGAGATTTACCCTCAGCTTCAGTGTTCACAGGTTATCAGCGTGGATGAAGCCTGTCAAGACAGAATCTGCAAAGAAGGGGCAGATTCTGGCTGCAAGACTACTTCGCGCAACAGATAGGAAACTCTGTTCCATCGTTAATGGCAGACTGGCGCCGTCTTTGGCGCCAAATACCGCGCGAGCCTTTGCTCTTCTTGACCGCATGCGTTTCGTTGTATACCAGCGCCGCGCTCGGCGATCCAATGGCTTGGAATTGCTCCTGATGGCTGTCCCCTTTCGCGGCGGCGCTGTTGGCGGGCGTTTCAGCGAAACGCCCCTACAGGGCTTGTCCGGTACTGCAGAAAGCCTGTTTTCCCCACGACTTACCCCATCCCCGGCCCTTCCCAAGTGAACTAGGAAAGGGTGACTCGACGGCAGAGTTGGGTCAATTGGTGGGGTGACAGTCAGAAACCCGTAGTACCGAGCGCAAGGCAGAAGTGCTCCCCCTTCCTTAGCTTGCTGAGGAAGGGGGTTGGGGGGATGGGGTGTAACCGGCGAGAAAGCGTGGCCCAGTACCGGACAAGCCCTACAGACGAATGCAAAACGGGGTTCGCGCGGACGCAGTTGCTGTATGTTCCAGCGAAACGCGCCGGCAGGCGGATGTTAACTGAGCTCGCTGCGCCCTTCCAGCGCCCGCATCAAGGTCACCGAATCCACATACTCCAAATCGCCACCAGTAGGCAGGCCGCGCGCCAACCTCGTCAATGTAACGCCCGTGCCTGCCAATTCGCGCTGCAAATACATGGCGGTGGCGTCGCCTTCCATGCCCGGATTGGTCGCGATAATCACTTCGCGCGCTTCGCCCTTCTCAACTCGAGCGACCAGCTCGCGAATCTTGAGGTCGTCGGGTCCGATGCCGCTCACGGGGGATATCGCGCCATGCAGCACGTGATATTTTCCCCGATAGATGCCGGTCCGCTCCAGCGCCATCAGATCCAGCGGCTCCTCGACAACTGCGATCGTATCGGTTTCGCGATCGCGAGAAGCGCAAATGGCGCAAGGATCGTCGACGGTGATGTTATAGCAATTGCTGCAAAAGCGCGTCTGGGCTTTTAGGTTGGTCAAAGCGGCCGCCAAGCTGAGCGAATAATCATCGGGCGCGCGCAAGAGATAGAATGTCAGGCGCGACGCGGTTTTGGGGCCGACGCCGGGCAAGCGCGAAAACGCTTCCGTCAACTTGGTCACCGGTTCCGGAATCGCGCTGCTCATGCCATTCACCAAGATTATGCCGAGAGCTGTCGAACAACTGCTCAAGGGCGCCGCGGAGCGGATAGGTTTAGCCTAGCAACCCGCCCAAGCCGGGGATATCGCCCAAGCCGCCCGTGATCGCTTCCATGCGTTCGGCCGCCATCGCCTGGCTTTGCTCAATCGCTTGATTGACCGCGGCGACCAGCAGATCCTGTAGATCCGTCAGCCATTCTTCATCGTCCATATCAATGACATCGGGATTGATCTCAACCGATTGCACCCGTTGATGGCCCGTGATGACCACTTTGATCGCGCCGCCGCCGACGGATACTTCGGTTGTTTCATGTTCAAGGCTCTCCTGCGCCTCCGCCATGTCTTGCTGCATCTTTTGCAGCATCGCCATCGGGTTGGCGCCACCGGGCATTCCCGAGGAACTGCGTCTGCCGCCGCGTCGCTTCGCCATCTAAGCTCTCCTAATTTGAATCCGTCCCTTGTTCCTGTAAATATATTCAATAAAAGCTGAGACCACAACTTCGTTCTTAGGAACGGTTTTCGGGATTAAGCAAATACACATTTGCGCCATCCTCAGGGTGGCTGAAGACCAAAGCCGCGCCTCGCGACCGCATGGTTTCAGGGCTGATATCGTCGACTTCTACCACAGCGTAAAACGCGCGACCAGGAAGTTCCGATGTCATTTCTTCCAACAGGTCCCGATAGTTGTTCTCTCCGGTTTCAGCAGTATACAGGCGCGAAATCTGCTTCGCCCGCCGCTCGTATTCCGCCGCCAAGCCATCCACAAAAAAGTATTGGGCTCGTCTCACATACAACTGACGCTCATGAATCATATGGGTGTATTTGTTAACTCTAATAGGCAGCACAACGAGCGCATCACCAGATGTGTGGCTGCGAATCCAACTCAGGGCTTCTTCGAATCCGGTGGCCTCAATCCGGTTCCCGTAGTTGATGTGAATGTCGTCATACGCGAAGGAGCGTGCGCCTGCCTTACTTTCGTAATACCGTGTAACGATGACTACTTTGGCGGCTACAAGCGCCAACAACGCGGCCAATATGGCTTGTGCGATTACGCGGCTGATGCTCCGGCCAGATTTCTGCAGCGCCCGCTGTACAAAGAGCGCGGACAAGGCGAAAAGAATAGATATGAAAAAGACGCCCTTATACTGATTTCTATCCGGGAGAACAAGGCCGACGGTCATGAGAAATCCGATAAACGCACTGATCTGTATGAATATTTCAGCGCGCCTTGGGCGCCTCACATTTGCCATGGTCTGCACAAAGAACAGGGGCAAAAGAAGCGCCAAGGCGGCAACAATCATCCCCAGATTTCCCGTGACCGCCAAGCCAATCTGTATGGGCACACCATTTACTGTTGTAAACTCAAGAGCATACTTCGCCAGCGGCAATGTAAGACCGACTGACAGCAAGAGCCATACCAGAAGATATCTGGCGCCGATTCTCCTCGTCAACCGTCGCCAATATGACCTCAAAGCCGACCGTCGATCGGGACTGCCCAGCCAGAAACCGCAACCGGTAACAGTCAGCCCGCCAATTAAAGAGATCACAATGTAAAGAACGACGATTGGCTGCGTGGCAAGACCCACCATGACACAAGCCGTTAGAATTGCTAACCCGAACAGATCAAGGTCTTCCCGCACAATGCGAATGCAGACATTCAATGCCGCCACAAATGACAGCAGCGCCAGTGGAAAACTTGTGAAATTCATAACTTTGCCCAGAACGCTGTGCAATCGACTGAAGCCAATCTTCGGGACCATGTCTTGTGCGGCCAAGTGTTCATTAGAAGCTGCCAATAGCTGTTCGGATACGGTCAAGGGACCAGTGAGATTCACAGCGCAATAGACGAGCACAGCCAGCAGTCCTAGATGAATCGTTCGGCCCGATGCCATCCTCAAGCGCATCAACATCAGCGCGATCCATAGCAGGCTGCTAAGGATGGCTGCCATGTTGAGAATGGAGGCGGCTAATGGCGGAGCAAGCAAAATCACTCGCACAACTGCAGCCAAATAAGCGTGATAGAGCCAGTAGAGATTCCCCGGATAGCCCGGCAGGAAGATACTGTCGACCGGCGTTGCGCCGTACAATATTTGATGAATATAACCGACATGTAAGTCGCCATGCCAAATGATCTGCGCGTACGGCTCGGTTAGCTCCAACCGAAAAACTGGCAGGAAGATTAGCAGAGGCAAAAATGGCAGCAGTGACCGCCACGAAAATTGTACTTCTGAACAATCGCTAGCCCGCCAGCCTTGATATGCACGGAGACTCAGGCACAGCAGCGAAATGATCAAAGACAGCAAAAGAACCGTCTGCCAATGATGAATTGAGACCGGCATCAGCAGCGTGAGGATATAACCCAGACTGGCAAAAAGAGCCAGTGAGATCAGCAGAAGTGGACTCAGTACATCGACCGTGGCAACGACCAGAATCCGCCATAACAGATCAACTTGGCGATTAATCATCAACGACGCCGCCCAATTCCTTGCCGGCCGCGATCAGTGGATCGTCGACCGGCACTTCCGCGCTTTCGCTCGCCTCTTCCGGCGCCATCACCGTATCGACGACGCGAACTTCAATTCGCAGCTTGACCTTGTGTAAGTCGTAAATCGCCTGTTCAATGAACTTCGCCCGGTCAGCGGACGTGATCTTATCGCGGAAGAACTCGGTCGTGACGCCGAGGACAAGCCGGTTGCCTTCTATAAGGCGCGCGTGAGCGTGCTCCAGCAAAGCTGGCAGGTTTCTGTTGTATCGATACACCTGCGACAAAAGCTCCGACCAGCCCGCTTGAATCTTCGCGGCAGAGTACACGGGCGGTTCGCCCGGCGCGCTTGCCGGCGCCCGCTGGTAATCCTGGCCGGTGGCCGGGCGCGCTGGCGACGCTTCAGGCGGGTCGCTCGCAGCCGCTGGCGGCCGCCCCGGCGGAACCTGCGCCACAGGCGGCTGCTCCTCCTGCAAGATTTCAATCAGCGCCAGTTCCAGCGAAAGCTGCGGCTGCCAGCCACCGGTGTAATTGTTGACCGCCGCATTGAAGGCGCGAATCGCTTTCAACAAACGCGAGCGACTGAATCGCGCAGCCATTTGCTGGTAGGTCGCTCCCTCTTCCGGCGCTGCTTCGACCAAATCGACGCTGGCCGTCTGCGTCAGCATGACATTGCGCAGGTAGGTGACAATCTGCTGACCAAACTGCCGCGGATCACTTCCGCCGTCAATCGCCATATTGATCAGGTGGATGCCGCGCGCGACATCTTCTTCGGCGAGCGCTTCCACCAACTGACCCACCTGCAGCGAATGCGCCGTGCCGAGCAGCTTCTGCGTCACTTCCAGCGTGATTGTTTCGTCGGGATCGACCACGATCTGATCGAGCAGGCTGATGCTGTCGCGGACGCTTCCCGTACCTTGCCGCGCGATCAATTCCAGCGCCGCCGGCTCGATGGACAGCGACTCTTGTTCGGTGATGTATGTCAGGCGCGCTAGCAATTCCTTCAGCGAGACACGGCGGAATTCAAATTGCAGGCAGCGGCTCTTGATGGTAGCCGGCACCTTGTCGATTTCGGTCGTCGCCAAGACGAAGATCGCGTGCGCTGGCGGCTCTTCCAGCGTCTTCAATAGCGCGTCGAAGGCGTTGCCGCTGAAGCGATGGACCTCGTCGATGATGTAGACCTTGTAGCTGCCCTCCCCCGGCGCGAAGGCGATTTTGTCGCGCAGCTCGCGCACATCATCAACCCCGGTATGCGAGGCCGCGTCAATCTCGATGAGATCAAGAAAGCGCGCCTCGTTTATCGCCATGCAATTGGCGCAGGCATTGCAGGGGCGCTGGCCGGCGTCCGCGTGCGTGCAATTCACCGCTTTTGCCAGCAAGCGCGCCGTTGTCGTCTTGCCCGTGCCGCGCGGCCCGCTGAAGAGATAGGCATGGCGAACGCGGCCACGAATCAAGGCATTCCGCAGTGTGCGCGTGATATGCTCCTGGCCGACAACATCATCGTATGAGAGCGGGCGCCATTTGAGATAGAGGGCTTGTTCGGGCAAGGATGATCCTCTCGTTCAACGCTGTGAGTCTAGCAAATGTGGAGATAGCGGACAAGCGCCCGCCCCCACCGCCAGCCGCCAATTATGTAAGAGCCTAGCAGCCCGCCTCATCCATAATAATACCCGCATTCCTTGCCTCGGTGGCACCGAGTGAGGGACTTAGGAAATACGTTTAGGCTAGATTCGTGGAGGCCTGATCATGGAAGGAAACAATTTTGTATCGGTCGCGCGCTTCGAGGATCTTAAGGGCAAAGGCTGCATCACAGTTCATCCCAATGGCAAAACGCTGGCGCTCTTCCTCTATGGCGACCGCGTTTACGCACTCGACAATCGCTGCCCGCACATGGGCTTTCCCCTGGACAAGGGCTCGGTCGAAGACGGCATCTTGAGTTGCCACTGGCATCATGCCCGTTTCGACCTGGCCAGCGGCGGCGCCTTTGACCTCTGGGCCGACGATATTGATAGCTTCCCAGTCGAACTGCGCGATGGCGAGATTTACGTCGACCTAAGCGCGAACGGCAATACAATTGAGCATCAGCGCAATCGCCTAAGAGACGGCTTGCAGCACAATCTCAGTCTGGTGGTCGCCAAGGCGGTGATCAATCTGCTTGGTCAGGCGGTGTTGCCGGCCGAACCCTTCCGTATTGGGCTGGAATTCGGCACCTTCTATCGCGGCATGGATTGGGGGCGCGGCTTGACCACCCTTGGCTGCGCGATCAATCTGGTCCCTTACCTGGACGAGGAGGACCGCCCGCTGGCGCTCTTCCATGGTCTGGCCGATGTGGCGAGTGACACGGCCGGCATGTCGCCCCGCTTCAATCCGCGTCCCCTGCCCAATGACGAAACGGATATCCCCACCTTGAAGGAATGGTTCCGCCAGTTCGTCGAGGTGCGCGACGCGCAAGCGGGCGAGCGCGCCATCGTTTCCGCGCTCAGGGCGGGCGCTGATGATGTGCAGATCGCCGATATGCTCTTCACCGCGGCGACCGACCATCGTTATCTTGACGCCGGGCATACGCTGGACTTCATCAACAAGGCACTGACCTCTGTTGATCTCGCCGGCTGGCAGCAGGCCGAGCTGGCATTCACCAGCGTCGTGCCCAACTTGACCGACGCACGCCGCATGGAAGAGTCAAACGCCTGGCGCAAGCCGATCGATCTCATCCCGCTGCTGGAAGATGCCTTCGCTGAACTGCCAGCGGCATTGGAACAGGGAGCGGGGCGCGACGCCAGCTATGAAGTCGAAGCGATGATGCCGACCCTGCTCGGCGACGAGCCACAGCCTATTATCGGCTTGCTGCTCAATTGCCTGAGAGAGGGCATTTCGCCGGTTGAATTGGCCGGCATCATTGCCTACGCCGCCGCCCGCCGCATCGCCCATTTCCACACCAGCAATGAATTCGGCGATTGGGATACCGCGCTCCATACCTTCACCTTCGCCAACGCGGTGCATCAGGGCTTGCAGCGGGTCAACTCCATTGGCTTGACGCGCGGCATATTCGACGCGGCGATGAGCATTTATCTCGATCGCTTTTTGAACCTGCCTTCGGTGCGGCTGCCAGCACCCAATCCAGTTGCCGATCCCGATGTCCTGCTCGCTGACTTTGCGCCGCTGCTCAATTTGCAGCAGCAAGTCAATCAGGCGGGGGCGCTGGCGGCGCAGTATCTCGTCAGCGGTGGATCGCCGGAAAAACTCATGGCGAAGATGGGGCATTTGCTGCTGCGTGAAGATCGCGATTTTCACACGATTCAATGTGTGGAAGCGGCTTTCAATCAGTACAGCATTATCAGGGAGCAATCAATAGAGCGCGCCAATCACGTTCTCATCGCGGCGGCGCGCTACCTGGCTGCCCACGCCCCGACCATGCGCTCGCAGTTGCAGACCTTCACCATCGCGCGGCGCCTCTCGCACGGGGAGAATCTCTTCGAGGAATGAGACGGGCGTCTCGCCACTAGCGATTGTAGATGATATAGGTGTCGCGCAGTTCTTCGCGCAATTCCAGGTAACTGCGATAGCGACGGGCGGCGATGGCGCCTGATTCGACGGCTGCCCGCACGGCGCAATCCGGCTCGTTTGTGTGGGTGCAATTGCTGAACTTGCAGTCCAAGACCTGGCCCGCGATATCGACGAAGTAGGCGTCCAGCTCATCGGGTTCGATATCCCAGACGTTGATGGAACGGATGCCGGGCGTATCGGCAATATAGCCGCCGCCATCAAGCCGCACCAGCGCGCTGTCGCGGGTGGTATGCACCCCCTCTTCGGACTGGCGCCCGACCGCCTTGACCTGGCGCCCCAAGCCCGGCTGGATACGATTGAGCAGGCTGGTCTTGCCAACGCCGGAAGGACCGGTCATGACCGAGATGCCACCGGCGAGCGCCGCTTGCAGTTCCGCCAAGCCCTCAGCCCGCAAGGCGCTGGTGCGCAGGACGCGATAGCCGATGCCTTCGTAACCAGCCATGAGCTCGTCGACAGCCGCCGGGTAGACAAGGTCAATCTTGTTGAGCACGATCAGCAATTCGGCGATGCCTGACTTTTCACCGGCGACCAGCAGGCGGTCCAGAATATCCAGGTCAGGACCGGGCTGGGCGGCGGCGAAGACGAAGAGCGCGCGATCCGCATTGGCGATGACCACCTGTTCGCGCTCAGCCTGGCCGACGCCGCGTTTTCCAGTGGTGCGCTGCGCGCGGGAAAGCACGCTATGGCGCGGCGACAGCGATTCGATCGCGCCCGTTAAGACATCAGTCCCTTCTTCCCGCCGCGTGCTGATCTTGGCGCGGTCGCCAATGGCGGCGATATCGGAAGTCTTTGCCTCTTCCTTCAGCCGGCCGCGCAACTCACACATGTAAGTGTTGCCGTCAGCCGCTTCCACCCAGTAGAAACCGCTCTGTTCCTTGACGATCAGACCGGCCAGCTGGTCTCCCAATTATGAGCCTCCATCAGTCTTCCTTGGCTTGTAGTTTCCAGTGCGCATGGGAAGATTATAACTTGTCTTGGCGACCGGGCTATGTCCAGTCCAGCAATTGCGAAGCGACTATCAGCGCTGCCGAAGCTGGCGAGACAAGCGAATGGGCAATCGCCTGGAAGTTTAGTACACTACATGAAATACTGATGCAAACCCAAGCAAGGGGACCACCGTGCCAGAAGCCAATGAAACAGTTCAACAGGAAAAGCGCCATTCAACCGCGAGCGCCGCGGGCATAGGGCTGCGCGATTTGCTGATCGCCGCCGCTTTCTGCGTCTTCGGCATATTGATTGGCAAAGCCGCCTTTGAAGCGCCCGCCGACCAAATGGTCTCCGTCGATGAGGCACAATTGCGCGCGATCATCGAATCGGTGCTGGACGGACGCGAGGCCAGCGCCACGGCCGAGCAAGAATCCGACCGCTTCGCGCTGGTCGACGACGACCCCTATCTGGGCGACGAAAACGCGCCGATCGTCATTGTCGAATTCAGCGACTTCTTCTGCACTTACTGCAAGCGTCACTTCGACCAGACCTTTAGGCCGATTCTGGAGAATTACGGGCAACACATTCGCTACGTCTACCGCGACTTCGCCCGCTTGACGCCGGAGTCAACGCCGGCCGCCGCCGCCGCCCAATGCGCCTTCGCCCAGGGCAAATTCTGGGAATTCCATGGCGCCTTCTTTGAGAACCAGGACAAGCTCGGCTATGACTTTTATCTCAAGATGGCTGAGGAATACGAACTCGATATCGAGGAATTCACCGCCTGCCTGGACGAAGGCCGCTATTTGGGCGAGGTCGAAGTAGATGGCTTTGATGGCCAGATCGCCGGCGTACGCGGCACGCCCGGCTTCTTCATCAACGGGCAAATACTCAGCGGCGCGCAGCCCTACAGCATTTTCGAGCGCATGATCCAGCGCGAGTTAGCCAAAGCCGGCATCGAAACCGGTCCCGGCGACTAGCCAATCTTCGGAATACCGAATCAGAGTCCCGCTCAATCGCGGGATTCTGTTTATGTGGCTGCTACGCAAAGCAAACGATGTGAGCAAAGTCACAAACGAAATGGCCAAGCGAAGACGCGCTCGAAGACCGCGACGGCAGGGGCAGCGCTCGCTGAAGGGCAAGACGGTCAGCCTTGATATCAGCGACATGGCGCATGGCGGGAGCGGTTTGAGCCTGTATCGGGGGAAGCCGGTCTTCGTGCCATACACCTTGCCGGGCGAGTCGATCACGGCGGAAATCAGCGGCGAGCGCGGCAAGGTCCTTTTCGCGCGCGGCCAGCAGTTGATCGCGGCGTCGCAGGATCGTGCCGAACCGCGCTGCCCGCATTTCGGTCCGGGACGCTGTTGGGGCTGTCAATGGCAGCATATTGATTACAGCGCGCAACTACCGCTGAAACAGGATGTCCTCGCGGACCAGCTTTCGCGCATCGGGAAACTTCCTGATACGGTGATCGAGTCGGCGCTGAAGCCGATTATGCCAGCGCCGCAACCTTGGGCATACAATCACAGCCTCAGCCTGCTGCGCGCTGAGTCGGGCGCGTGGGGGCTAAAACGCCAGGAACGCGGCGTCGAGCCGATTCAGGAATGTCACCTGGCGCATCCCGATCTGTTGGAGCTGCTGCACGAACTGGACCTGGATTATGAGCCGGCGCAACGGATGACGCTGCGGCGCGGGTCAGACGGGCGGCTGATGCTCATCTTCGAGATCGACGCGGAAGAAGAGCCGCAACTGCAAACCGACCTGCCCCTGAGTGTGAATCTGATTCTGCCGGACCGCGAGCCCGTAAACGTCATTGGCGATACCCACAGCATGTATTCGATCGGCGATCGCCACTTCCGCGCCACCGCCGGCGCCTATATGCGGACGAATATCGGCGCGCTGGCCGGTCTGGTGGCTGCCGTGCAGCGGATGGCGCGCATGCAGGGTGGCGAAGCGATTCTCGATCTCTACGCCGGTGTGGGCATCTTCAGCGCTTTCGTGGCGGGCGCCGTCGCTCGGGTCACCCTGGTCGAGAGTTATCCGCCGGCCGCCGGCGATGCCGATCACAACCTGGCTGATTTCGACAATGTCGATGTCATAGAGGGCTCGGTCGAGAACGTGCTCGCCGACATGATCCAGGAAGAAGCCCGCTATGACATCGCGCTGGTAGATCCGCCGAGATCGGGCTTGAGCGAGGAAGTCACGGCGCGGCTCGGTGAATTGGGTATCGGGCGTATCGTCTACGTCAGCGGCAATGCGGCCGCGCTGGCGCGAGACTGTCGGCGGCTCATCCATTCGGGATATCGCCTGCGCGAAATCCAGCCGATCGATCTGGCGCCGCAGACCTACTACATTGATGCGATCGCCTGCTTTGAGCTTTCATCAAGAAGGTCATCTAGCGCGGCAATTAGCAAGTCAATCTCGGCAGACGTATTGTAGGCTTGCACCGAAATGCGGATCTCGCATTGATCGGCGAATTTGCCGACTGGCGCCTCGATGCGGTAGTCGTCATAGAGTCGCCTCCGCAGCAAATCAACATCGCACTGAGGCAGTGGAACCGTAACCTTTTGCGCGAACTGATTCTCCGAGAAGGGCGTCTGCTGATAGCGATTGCAGAGACGCGTCTGCGCCTG
Organism: Chloroflexota bacterium; assembly: GCA_026707665.1. GTDB lineage: Bacteria > Chloroflexota > Anaerolineae > Aggregatilineales > Phototrophicaceae > UBA6055. The sequence goes on along the minus strand of JAPOWK010000042.1, from coordinate 48,483 downwards.
TAAAGCCAGGCGGTGGCATTCGGCTCTGACGGCGCGCCAATTGCGCTCGCGCTGATAGTCGATCGCCGCCGGCGCCGTCAAGAAGGCAGCGATATCGCGCGTGCCCTGCCACTCGTTCCGCTCGACGAAACCGCTGCCATCGTAAACGCCATGCGAAATCTCCAGGGGATCGATAGAGGCGTGATGCTCAGGCCGGACGTGAAGAAATCCCGACCCCTTCGGCGCGCAGAGCCACTTGTGAAAATTGCCGCTGTACATGTCAGCGCCGATGGCCTTTAGGTCGACGGGCAGCTGCCCGGGCGCATGGGCGCCGTCAATGATCGTCAAGATGCCTTCTGCCCGGGCGCGCTCACAAATGCGCTGCACGGGAAAGATCAGCGAAGTTGGCGACGTTATGTGGCTGATGACGATTGCGCGCGTTTTGGCTGTGGCATCGGCGAAGAGGTCATCGACGAAGCGGGCGTCATCCCGGTAAGGCAGGCGAACGTAGCTGCGAACGATTTGCGCGCCCGTTCGGTCAGCGACGAAATCCAGCAGGCGATTGACGGCGCCATATTCGTGGTCCGTCGTGAGGATCTCGTCGCCCGGCTGCAAGCTCAGTGAGCGGACGGCGCGGCTCAGCCCGGTGGTGGCATTGGTGACGAAGACAATTTCGTCGGACGGCACGTTGAAATAGTCGGCGATGCGGGCGCGCGCGTCAGCCATGAGTGGAGCGCCCCGTCGCAGGAGAAAATCGACCGGTTGGCGTTCTAGCTCCAACTGCCAGGCTTGATAGCATTCAAAGACGGACTTTGGGCAAGCGCCGAACGCGCCGTGATTGAAGAAGATCACATCGTCGCGAATGAGGAAATCGTCGCGCGTTAGCCTGTGTTCGGTCATAACTGAAATCGCGCGATACGGTCCAAACCGGCGTAATCTTGCAGAATGTCGCAGCGAGCGCCGACGCGGTCGCGTACCAGCTTTACTACCGCTTCGCCTTGATCGGCGCCAATCTCGAGCAGCACCCAGGCGCCTTCGGAGCAGAGGGACGGAATTTGCGTCAGCAGGCGACGGAATAGATTCAGTCCGTCCACGCCGCCGTCTAAAGCCAGCCTCGGCTCATAACGGCTCACCTCCAGCGCCGCCAGATCAGCAGTGGGGATATAGGGCAGATTCGCCATGAGCAGGTTGACCTGGAGGCCGCTCTCGATCAATGGCGCTGCCAGATCGCCTTCGCAAAAGCAGACGTGGGCGCGGTTGCGCTCAGCGTTTTGGCGCGCGATCGCCAGGGCCGCGCCACTGATTTCGCTGGCATAGACCTTGGCCGCCGGCCGCTGGCGCGCGAATGCAATGGCGAGCGCTCCACTGCCCGTCCCGATGTCGGCAATATGGATGCAAGCCCCGCGTTCGGTGAGACGAAGCGCTTCTTCCAGCAGCAACTCGGTCTCGGGCCGCGGGATCAACACCGCGGGCGAGACCCGCAGCTCGATATCGTAGAAGCCTTTGGCGCCGGTGATGTAGGCAATTGGTTCGCCAGCGGCGCGGCGATCTACAGTCACCTGACAACGGGCCGATTCGTCATCCGTCAGGAGCATTTCCGGGCGCGCGAAAAGGAAACTGCGATCGACGCCGAGGACATGCGCAAGCAGCATTTGCGCATCGAGATCGGCGCTTTCCGAAGAACAGAGTGCGCGCCTGGCTCTATTCAACTCGGCGCGCAGGGTCATAATGGCGGCAATTCGTGGAATATGTCCATGGGATTGGTGAAACTCTCAAGAAAATGGCGAAGCTCTTCTCGGTCGGTGTACGGATCGAAGATATCCGGATGGCGGTCAAAGAGAGCCAACATCATACGCAAGGAATTGGATTCGGACATGTGGCGTCCGTCATACCATTCATTCGCACTTGCGCCATAAGCTCTCATATCGCCAAAATAATGATAATGAAAGCCAAAGGTGGCAAACAACTCCTCCACACGCGCGCGTATGGGGGCAATATGGCGATCCCTGCCCAACTCCTTCATACGCTCTAGAATAGCGAAGTGTCGCGGCGTGGTTATGCCGAATACCGCCATGCCGTCGTCCTTGGCCTCCTGCAAGAATCTTTGCAGCAATGCAAACGCTGGCTCATGAATGGGCGGGCTCGCCATTGAGACTTCACCCGCCACCACCACGCGGTCGAGCTCTTCCTGCACTAGCCGGGACCAATGATCCGGCCGGATGGCGAGGCGACCAAGCTGCCTGCTTCCATCCAGCCGGTAGCCATGGCTGAGTTCAAGCGCCCGCAAGCCCAGGCTCGTCCGTCCGGTTAGCGGATCACGCCGCTGCAGTATTTGAGTGAAGTTCAAGCGACCGTTCAAAAGCCGATGAACCATCTCTACGGTCGCTTGTTGAATGCGTTTGAATTCGAATTCAGTATTTGGATTATAGGGATTCTCATCAGCCGCGGATTTGATATCGTCAAGGAACCAGCCCAGGTCAATGAGCGTGATGAGAATCTCCGGCTGGTTCTCCAACCGCTGATAGAAGGTTCGCATATTCGGCAAATGCCAGCCGCCAACGCTGCCATTGTATACGGCGCCGGGACTCTTGGTAAAGAATTCGCTGCGTACGTTTAGCGTCAGGGAATTACCCAAGATCAATATCTTGGGCTGCCGACTGCGATAGGCAGCCAGCTTGTAATCCCCGTACCGCATCTCCGTTACCGATCCGAAGAAGCTGCCCGCTTCACTGTGCTGCAGTTTGACAATTCGGCTTACGGGCATCGCTTCCCCCGAATGCCAGGCTATACCGGCCAGCGCCAGGTGGAGCGCGGATATGGGCAGGAAGAACAGGCAAAGCTTGAAGAATACGCGTCGCATGATGCTCTAAAACTGGAAGTAGAAGAATTCCTGAATCGCTGCGCTATAGAATAGCGAACCATAAATGCCAGCGGTCAGAACATAATAAATCGTCCAACGCGGCGCAAGCGAGAGGCGGGACAAGAATGCCATCAAGCCGACCCGCTCATCAAGGACATCCGTCGCGACGATGAAGGCGATCAAGAGAATGGACAGGGCGAACTCAGCGCGCGGCAGCAGTAGGCCGGCCGCGAAGGGCAAGGTGAGACCAGCAACTCCCTGGGAGAAATCAAAGAGGTGGCGCAGCACATATTCGATTTCCCAAAGGCTGGAAGCGCGGAAGAAGATCCAGCCGAAGGTTACCAGCATGAATGTGACCAGCACCCGGCTAACAGCGGAGACAAGCCCATTTGGACCAGCCTTCGGCCAAGCTGCGCCAAGCATCGTTTGGAGCGCCACCAACAGGCCATGATAGAGTCCCCAAATGACAAAAGTCCAATTGGCGCCGTGCCACAGCCCGCTGATCGCGAAGACGACGAGCGAATTTAGAATCTGCCGGCGCAAACCGCGGCGGTTGCCGCCCAGGCTGATGTAGACATAATCGCGGAACCAGGTCGAAAGCGAGATATGCCAGCGGCGCCAAAAGTCGCCAAGCGAGCGCGCCAGATAGGGACGGCGGAAGTTTTCCATCAGCTTGAATCCCAGGACGCGCGCCACGCCAATCGCGATATCCGAATAGCCGCTGAAATCGCAATAGATTTGGAAAGCGAAGAAAACTGTCGCGAAAATGAGACTTAGCCCGGTATGGCGCTCAAGGTCTCCATAAACCTCATTCACGTAAATCGCCAGGCGGTCGGCAACGACTATTTTTTTGAAGGCTCCCCATAAGACCAGGCGCAAGCCGCTGACGACGCGGTCATGGCAAAAGCGGCGCTCGAGCCGGAATTGCGGCAGCATATTGGCGGCGCGCTCAATCGGTCCGGCAACCAACTGAGGAAAGAAGGCGACATACGTGGCGAATATGCCCAGATTGCGCTCGGCCCGCAAGCGCCCCCGGTAAACATCAAAGGTATAGGACATGGATTGAAAGGTGTAAAAGGATATCCCAACCGGCAAGAGCACGTCCAGCGCCTGAAACTGGATTGGCGCGCCCAAGGCGGCGCTGATCTCCGCCGTCGTTTGCGCAAATAAATTGGCGTACTTGAAGACAAACAAAACACCGATGTTCGCCAGAACGCTAAGCGCAAGCAGAAGGCGCCGGCGCGGGCGTCTTTCGACGTCGCTGCGGCTCAATCCCAGCGCCACAAAATAATCCACCAAGGTAGAAAAGATGATCAGCAGCAGATAACTCGGATTCCAGAAGGCGTAAAAGTAGTAGCTGGATAGCAGCAGCAGCAGCCAGCGAAGACGCTGTGTCGTGCAGAAAAATACCACAACGACAATGGTGGCAAAGACGATGAACTCAGTTGATATGAAAGACATGCCTTACCTTGGGCTGAGGAGGTTTGCTATTCCGGCCCGGTGCAGGTGGCGCTACTGGGAAGCGCCGGCTGCCAGCAGTTCCGCCTGCTCTTTCGTCGCCAGTTGGTCAATGAAGGCATCCAGCGCGCCATCCATGACCGCGGGCAGATTGTAGCTGCTGATGTTGATGCGATGGTCGGTCACACGTCCCTGCGGATAATTGTAGGTGCGTATTTTTTCGCTGCGGTCGCCACTGCCGACTTGGCCGCGGCGCTCAGCTTCGCGTTCGGCACGCTGGCGCTCCGCTTCCGCTTCGTAAAGGCGGGCGATCAAGACCTGCTTGGCGCGCAGTTTGTTCTGCAGTTGGCTGCGCTCGTCCTGCATTTCCACAACGACGCCCGTCGGCTTGTGGATCAGGCGGACGGCGGAATCGGTGGTGTTGACAGACTGCCCGCCAGCGCCGCGCGCGCGAAATACCTGCGTCTCGACATCGCTCATATCGAGCTGCACATCGACGTCATCCATCTCGGCGAGCACAGCGACAGTGGCTGTGCTGGTATGGATGCGCCCCTGGCTTTCCGTCGTGGGCACGCGCTGCACGCGATGCACGCCGCTTTCGTATTTGAGGCGGCTGAAAGCGCCCTCGCCTTTTATCTCGAAGGTGGCATTTTTGAAGACGCCGTTGCCCTGCTCATTGACATCGAGCATCGCGACCTTCCACTTCTTGGCTTCGGCATAGCGCGTGTACAGGCGCATCAGATCGCCGGCGAAGATGCCCGCTTCATCGCCACCGGCGCCTGCGCGAATCTCGACGATGACGTTCTTGCTATCGCGCGGGTCTTTCGGCAGCAGCATTAGCCGCAGCCTTTCCAGCAGGTCGGCGTTGCTCGCTTCCAGCTCGGCGACTTCTTCGCCCGCCAGCTCGCGCAGCTCGGCGTCCTGGTCCGCAAGCAGCAGCTCGCGGGCGTCTTCCAGCTCAGCCGCGCCCCGCTGATACTGGCGATAGGCATCCACAATATCCTGCAAGCTCGCGCGCTCCTTGGCCAGCTCGGCGACCTTTTCGTAATCGGCCGCAGTGGCGGGATCGCCCATCAAGCCTTCCAACTCAAGGTAACGGCTTTCGACTTCCGCTAATTTATCCAACATATTCCAGACTCGGTGATAGATTCAAGTGCGGGCGAAACATTAGGCATTATACAGCGAAGGTCGCGGATGTCTTGACCGGAATCTGGATTCCGCCGGGCCGCGGCAACATTCCGGCCGGCGCGCGACTGTGGGGCGATCCTTGGGTGGCCCAAAACTGACAAACCGACTACGCGGGCGGGCGAGACAAGTCTCGCCCCTACAGTAGGCTAGTAGTGCGGGCGCGGGCGAGACAAGTCTCGCCCCTTCAGCACCTTGGTGGGGCGGGCGCGTCACTGGCTGTGTTATACTCTGCGTTCGTCAGCCCGCCAGGAGCGAACGATGACCATATTGCGTACTCCAGACGAGCGCTTCCGCGATCTGCCCGAGTTCGACTTCGCGCCACACTATGTGGTTATCGGGGACACGCGCATGCACTATGTCGCTGAAGGAAGCGGCGATGAGTTGGTTCTGTGCCTGCATGGCGAGCCGACCTGGTCCTACCTATACCGGCACATGATGCCGCCGCTGGCGGAACGATACCGCGTGCTGGCGCCCGATATGGTCGGATTCGGCAAGTCGGACAAGTACGCCCGGCTGGAGGATTACAGCTTCCCTATGCATTACGACAAGCTGGTCGGCTTGATTGAAGCGCTGGATCTGCGGAACATCACCCTGGTCTGCCAGGATTGGGGCGGTTTGCTCGGGCTGTGCATCGCGGCCAATTACCAAGAGCGCTTCGCTCGCCTCGTGCTTCTCAACACATTTCTGCCGACGGGCGACGAGAAGATCAGCGAGGCTTTCATGGCAAGGCGCGCCTTCAGTCAAAAGGTGGGAACGCGCATGCAAGTCGGGCGGCTCATCGCGCAGACGATTACCCAGTACCAGTTGCCGCCAGAGATTATCGCCGCCTACGACGCGCCCTTCCCGGAGGACCGCTACAAAGCGGGCGCGGCCGTCTTCCCCTCGCTGGTGCCGATATCACCGGATATGCCGGGCGCGAAGGAGATGAAGGCAGCGCGGGATGTCTTGTCCCGCTGGCGCAAGCCGGCCCAGGTCATATTCAGCGATGGCGATCCCATCCTCGGTGGCGCGGCCGGCTTCTTCCGCCGGCTCATCCCGACGGCGGCTGATCAACCGGAGATCACGATTCGCAACGCCGGGCACTTCTTGCAAGAGGAGAAGGGCGCCGAAATCGCGGCAGAAGTGATCGCCTTCGTCGAGCGCACACCGATCTAGTTTCCCCTTCCCTTGTTTTGGGGTCGCGTAGACACTGACCCGTCGAGGAAGGGGCCGGGGGATGGGGACATGGCCAGCAATACTTTGAAACGCAATCCGGGCATCCCGCTGGACTTGGGCTGGGTACGCGCGACCACGGTAAACCGCAGCGCGACGCAGCGACGGGCCGCCACCATGGTTACGCGGCGCAGCGTCAAAAAAGATTGGCAGGCGGCTTGGCTGCTGCGCGCGATCACCATGATCGATCTGACGACCCTGGCCGGCGATGATACGCCCGGCAAGGTGACGCGGCTCTGCGCCAAGGCGCGAATGCCACTGCGTCAAGATCTCATCGACGCGCTGGAAGTCGAATCGCTGAATATTACCGTAGGCGCTGTCTGCGTCTATCACCAGCGGGTCAAAGACGCGATCGCCGCTCTTCGCGGCAGCGGCATTCCAGTGGCGGCTGTTTCTACCGGCTTCCCCGCCGGGCTCAACCCTTATGCACAACGGATTGAAGAAATCCATCAGTCGGTCGAGGCGGGCGCTGACGAGATCGACATCGTCATCTCGCGCGAGCATGTGCTGCGGGCTAATTGGGCAGCGCTGTATGACGAAGTCTGCGAGATGCGGCGCGCTTGCGGAGACGCCCACATGAAGGCGATCCTGGCGACCGGCGAGCTCGGACCGCTTTGGCAGGTGGCGCGGGCGAGCAAAGTCTGCATGATGGCGGGCGCCGATTTCATTAAGACCAGCACCGGCAAAGAATCGGTCAACGCTACCCTGGAAGTCGGACTGACTATGGTGCGGGAGATCCGCGCCTACCAGCGGATGACCGGCTACAAGGTGGGCTTCAAGCCCGCCGGTGGCATCCGCAGCGCCAAAGACGCGCTCAATTGGCTGATTCTTATCAAAGAAGAGCTGGGCGATGACTGGCTGCGCAGTCAGCTTTTCCGCTTCGGCGCCTCAGGCTTGCTCACCGACATCGAGCGGCAGCTCGCGCACCATGTCAGCGGGCGCTACGCCGCGAGCCACCATATGCCGATGGCATAAGCCAGGCGATTGCAATGCCTGTTCTTTGCGCGATTCTCCTTCCAAAACTATAATCTTCTCCAATTGGCTACCCCGCTATCTGCGCTACGACTCATGCTGACCTTACGGGACGCGCTACAACTACCGATACTGGATAACGCGAAAGTCGTCGCCGGCGCGGACGCGCTCGATCGGCCGATTCGCTGGGTCTACAATGCCGGCGCGCCGAATGCGGCCGACTGGCTGCACGGCGGCGAGCTGGTGCTGACCACCGTTTACAACATGCCGGAAGCGGCCGCCGAGCAGGGCGATTACCTGCGTCAATTAGCGGACAAGGGCATCGTCGCGCTGATCATCACCATTGGCATGCTGGTCGACGAGATCCCCGATTACCTGCGCGTGATTGGAGACGAGCTCAGTCTGCCGCTGATTGAATTGCCCTATCAGACGCGCTTTGTCGATATCGCCAAAGTCATCAACGAACGGATCTCGGAAGAGAATCTGGACACGATCAGCCGGGCGCTTTCGATTCAGCAACGGCTGTCTCGCCTGGTGCTGGAAGGCGGCGGCTTCCCGGAGTTGGCCGAGATGCTGGCCGATCAAGTTGGGCATTCTATCAGTATTGAGAACGACCGTTTTGAAGCGATCGCCAACAAGAATATCGCCGAGGTCGATTCCGCTCGGCGCTATACGATTGAGCATGGCCGCACCAATCCACTGTTGATCGCGGCGCTTGAGGTGGAATACCTGCCGAAGATTCGCGAGAGCTTGCGGCCCGTGCAGCTGCCAGTCATGCCCGAGCTCGGTTTGGAGATGGAGCGGCTGCTGGCGCCGATTGTGGTGCACGGGGAAATTTACGGCTATATCTGGATCATCGCCGATGTGCACGCGCTGTCGCCAATCGATATGATGGCGATTGAGATCGGCGCGACCGTGGCCGCCCTGCTGATGCTTTATCAAGAGTCGCTGCAGACAGCGGAAGCCTCGCTGAAGGGCAGCTTCATGGCGCAGTTGATCGAAGGCGATGGCGGGCGTCAGACGATCCTCAGCGATCAGTCGCTGCGATACGGCGTTGATCTGCGCCTGCCCTACCGCATGCTCCTGGTCAGCATCGAAAATGGCCAGCCGCCGACCTCCACCCGTGCCTACCGCATCATCAATCAGGTCCTGGCGCAATGGGAAGCGCAGGCGGTCGCGGCGCAATTCGCCGGTCAAGTGGCGATTTTGGCGCAGGCTGATCAAGACACGAGGGCGCTGGCTCGCGCGTTGATCGCAGGTTTGGAGAGCGGCGTCGCGATCGGCATCAGCAGCGCGCTGACCGGCGCTGACAAAGTGGGCGGCGCTCATCAACAATGCAACGAGGCGCTGGATATTGCCCAACGGGTGAACAGCGCGCGGCGCGTGCATCACTTTGACGATCTGGGATATATTCACACGCTCTATCACGCCGGACCGGCAAGCCTGTCACAGAATCCACAGGTGCCCGTCCTGCGTCAGTTGCTCAATGAGCGGCAAGCGGACTTATTCAATACGCTGGAGACTTATCTGGACGCCGGCGGAAACAGCGTGCAAACGGCGGAAACGCTGCATATCCATCGCAGTACGCTGAATTATCGGCTGGCGCGGATCAGAGATGTCTGCGATGTGGATCTGTCGTCGGCGAGTACGCGGCTGAACCTGCAGATCGCGCTGAAGCTGATGAGGCTCTTCGACGATCTTGCGGATAACTAGCCCTCTGATTTGGCGACTGCAATCGCGATCGCCAGCGAATCGCTATGGCTCAAGCTGATATCCCAATCGGTCAATCCCATCTCGTCCGCGAGCTCTTTCGCCCGGCCATAGAGCGCGAGTCGAGGTCTTCGTTCCTCAGCCGTGCGGACTTCGACATCCACCCAGCGAATGTCACCGATACCGGTGCCCAAGGCTTTGGCGACCGCCTCTTTGGCCGCGAAGCGCGCAGCCAGACGATAAGGCTTGTCAGAGCAGTCCTGTCGTTCGCCCGAGGTAAAGAAGCGATTCAGGAAGCGTTCGCCGCTGCGCTCTATGCCGGCGGCGATTCGCTCGCATTCAATCATGTCAACGCCACAGCGTATCATCTTTTCCTTCGCATCTTCCGTACCGCTATCCGCTCCAGCGCGCACGAGGCAGCGCGGCGCTGTCATGATGGTACAGTTTCAGCCGAGCCTGTACAATGGTCTGCGAGATGAGCGCGACGAGGACGGCACATGGCGAGCTTGCGTTTTCGCTTGCGGCAGCAACACTGGCGCTGGACGGCGCCTGGCAAGATAAACGCCTATCTGCGCGAAGCTTCCATGCCGAGAATACAGATCGGCACGGGCTACAATTTGCTGAGCGGTTGGCTGAATACGACGCTTTATCCCTTTGCGCCCGGCGCCATATTCCTGGACGCGAGCCAGCCCTTCCCGCTTCCGTCCGCCTCCTTTGACTACGTCTTCAGCGAGCACGTCATCGAGCATATCGAATTTGAAGAAGCGGCGACTATGCTCAGCGAAAGCGCGCGGATCCTCAAGAGCGGCGGCCGGATTCGCCTGGCGACGCCCGACCTGGCGCAGATCATCGCTATCTACACGCAGCCGGACGGGGCGGCGCAGCGTGATTACATTCGCTGGATTATGGACCGGTTTCGTCCCCTCGTGGGCGAGTACAATCCGGCGCATGTCATCAATCAGTCCTTTCATGGCTGGCGGCACAAATTCATTTATGATGAGCCGACGCTGGTTAAGGCGCTGGAAGGGGCCGGCTTCACGGCGGTGACGCGCGTCGAGCCCGGGCAGAGCGGCGATGAGAACCTGCGCGGCATTGAACAGCATGGCGAATACGTGGGCAGCGATGCGGCCATGCGCTACGAGACGATGGTCTTCGAGGCGGTGAAGCCCTAAGTCCGGACGATGCAAGAATCCGCGCCGGTATGCCCAAAGAAGTCAATGCGCGAAATTAGCTGTGCAAATATGCGCGATTATCGGCTAAGATATTGCCTTTGATGCAGATTTCCGAGTTCATTGTGGTGGTTCAGGCTTATGCCCGTTTATACCTATCGCCGTGAGGACGGTTCGACCTTCGATATTCGGCAGCGTTTCCTCGATAGTCCGCTGGAGGCCTGCCCGAGCACCGGCCAGGCGGTCAGCCGCGTCATCCAGCCGGCCGGGATCATCTTCAAGGGCAGCGGCTTTTATGTCAACGACAACAATAAGGCGAAGAATCCGGCCAAGCCAGCGGGCGAAAACGGCAATGGTAAAGCCGCCAAAGACGGCGAGAAGCAGGCGCCCAAAGCGGAAAGCAAGAGCGATAGCCCAGCCTCCAAGAAAGAAAAGGCGCCCGCCTCCAAGTGAGCGTGGCAGCGCGGCGCTCTTGTTGAATCACTTGATTGGACTTTTGAAATGAGACTATATTTCGTTCGACATGGCATCGCGGAAGATTTGGCGACTAGCGACTTTGCCCGCGAGTTGACCAAGCGGGGCCGCCGCCGCGTCGCGACTTCCGCGAAAGTGATCCAGCGCCTGGGCCTTGCGCCTCGTGAGATATTCAGCAGCCCCCGATTGCGAGCGCGCCAAACGGCGGAGATTATCGCCGAGGCGCTCGGCTGTGGCGTGACGCTCAGCGAAGCCGTCAATTTCGGCTTTGACCGCGCCGCTGTCCGCCGGCTGACCAAGAACTTGAGCGCCGACGATGAGGTCATGTTTGTCGGGCACAATCCCGATATGAGCCTGCTCGTCAGCGAGATGACCGGCGTTGATGTGTCAATGAAGAAAGGCGGCTTGGCGCGGGTCGATGTCATCGGCCGAGCGGTGGACGAAGGCGAGCTGGTTTGGCTGATCGCGCCCAAAGTGTTTGACGCCCTGCAAGACGGAATGAAAGCGACGGCAGCCAAAGACGGCGTATCGCTCGCCACCCCGGAGCAGAAGCTGCCGGCGACCGCGCAGCCCGTGCACGAACTCATCAAACATCGCTGGAGCCCGGTAGGTTTCGATCGCGAGCGCGACATCGATCGGGAAACGCTGCTGAGCATTCTGGAGGCGGCGCGCTGGGCGGCCTCGTCATTCAACTTGCAGCCTTGGCGCTTCATCGTCGCCCGGCGACAGAATCATGATGAGTTTCAAAAAGTCTTGTCGGTACTGCGAGAGGGCAATCAGTCTTGGGCGCAGCATGCCGCAGTCTTGATGATCGCGGTCACGCAGACCAATCGAGAGACCGACACGCCGAACCGGCATGCCGTTCACGATCTGGGGCTGGCAGTTGGTCAGATGGTCATGCAGGCGCTGGAACATGGCGTTTACGCCCATCAGATGGCTGGCATCTACCCGGAAAAAGCGCGCGAGATTTATCAAATACCAAGCGAATTTGAACCCCTAACCGCAATCGCCCTGGGGTACCGCAGCGAGGAGTTGGACCACCTTGGCGAGGGCCAGCGCGAGCGCGAAGCGGCGCCTCGGCAGCGAAAGGCATTAAGCGAAATCGTCTTCACTGGCAGCTGGGCGCGGCCAGCAGCTTTCCTCAGAGAAGGCAAGGCATAGATGGCGCGCGTTCTCGTCACCGGCGGCGCGGGATTCCTTGGCATCAACCTCTGCCGTTATCTGCTCGCACGCGGGCAGGACGTCATCTCGCTCGATATCGCCGATTTTGATTATCCCGAGCGTGAACAGATAAACGAGATCCGCGGCGATATCCGCGAGCGCGCCGACGTCGATGGCGCGATGAGGGATGTCGATATTGTGGTGCACGCGGCCGCCGCCTTGCCGCTCTATTCGCCGGAAGATATCCGCACAACTGATATCGATGGCACGCGAAACGTCATCGACTCCGCCAGGCAGGCTGAAGTGAAGCGTTTCATTCATGTTTCGTCGACGGCCGTGTATGGCCTCCCCGAGCGGCAGCCGTCGCGGGAAGACGACCCGCGCATCGGCGTCGGCGCCTATGGCGAGGCGAAGGTGGCGGCGGAAGACATTTGCTTCGCCTACCGCGAACAAGGCATGATCGTCCCTGTGATTCGGCCGAAATCATTTGTCGGTCCGGAGAGACTGGGCGTTTTCGCCCTGCTCTATGACTGGGCGCAGGACGGGCGCGGCTTCCCGATGTTGGGCGACGGCAGCAACCGCTATCAACTGCTGGATGTGGATGATCTTTGCGACGCCATTTACCTCTGCTGTACGCTCAACGACGATGCCGTCAACGACACTTTCAATATCGGCGCCGCGGAATTCACCACCATGGGCGAGGATTATCAGGCGGTGCTGGACTACGCGGGCCACGGCAAGAAAGTCGCGCCGCTACCGGCTGAACCGGCGATCTGGCTGCTGCGCGCCCTGGAAGCGTTGAACCTCTCGCCCTTGTACAAATGGGTCTATGAGACGGCCGCGAAGGATTCTTACGTGTCTATCGAAAGGGCGCAAGCGAAGCTCGGCTTCCAGCCCAAGTTCTCCAACATAGATGCCTTGCTTCGCAATTATCAATGGTATCTGGACAATCAGATTGCCATTCGAAGGGCATCTGGCGTGTCGCATCGCGTGCCATGGAGCCAGGGTATCCTCCGGCTGGCCAAGCAGTTCTTCTAGGCGCCGGCCGTTCAGGCTTTGAATCGAGGCGACAGCGCCAAACAAACCGGGAATGGATGACTTGAAAAAGGGCGGCATTGCCGTCATCGATTTTGGCTCACAATACACCCAGTTGATCGCTCGGCGCATCCGCGAGTTGGGCGTTTACTCCGAAGTGTACGCGCATGATAGCGGGGCTGCACATATCAATCGGCACGAGCCGGCCGGCTATGTGCTCTCCGGCGGACCCAGCAGCGTCTATGAAGCGGGCGCGCCCCAGCTTCCGCCATTTCTGCTGGAGGGTGATCGCCCTGTCCTCGGGATCTGCTATGGCATGCAGCTATTGACGGCAGCTTTGGGCGGCGAGGTCGCGGCGGCGCGCGAACGAGAATATGGACCGGCAAGCATTTCTCACCAGCCGCTCAGCCCGCTCTTTGACGGTCTGGCGCCGGAGCTTCCGGTCTGGATGTCGCATGGCGATCGCATCGAATCGCTCCCGCCCGGTTTTCGCATGCTGGCGCAATCGGATAATTCGCCACTGGCTGCCATCGGCCAATTGGAGCGGCATCGCTACGGCCTGCAATTCCACCCGGAGGTGCAGCACAGCCCGAGCGGACGAGCCATATTCAGCAACTTTCTATTCAAGATCTGTCGCTGCCAGCCGAAATGGAGCGCGGCCGCCTTCATTGACGAAGCGGTGGAAGGGATTCGGAAGCGAGTCGGCGGCGAGCGCGTCTTGCTGGCTTTAAGCGGCGGCGTCGATTCGGCAGTGGCGGGCGCGCTGATTCATCGCGCAATTGGCGACCGCTTGACCGGCATATTTGTCGATCACGGGATGCTGCGCCTGGGCGAGGCGGAACAGGTCGTTCGGGTGTTTCGGCAAGAACAAGGCATGAGGCTCATCGCTGTGAATGCGGTCGAAGAGTTTTTGACGGCGCTGTCTGGCGTCACCGAACCGGAAGCCAAGCGCAAGTTGATCGGCCGGCTCTTCGTCGAGCGTTTCAATGAAGAAGCGCGCAAGCTGCAGGGGATTCGCTTCCTCGCGCAGGGCACGATCTATCCCGATGTCATCGAGAGCGCGGCCGGCAGCGTAGCCGCAAAGACGATCAAATCTCATCACAATGTTGGCGGCCTGCCGGCTGACTTGAAGTTCGAATTGCTCGAGCCCCTGCGCGATCTGTTTAAAGACGAGGTGCGCAAGATCGGCGAAGCGCTCGGCTTGCCGGCGTCGATTGTTTGGCGGCAGCCTTTTCCCGGTCCCGGTTTGGCGATTCGCTGCCTGGGCAAGCTCAACTGGGAACGGCTGGAGAAGCTGCGCGCCGCCGACGCCATTTTTACCGGCGAGTTGGCGGCGGCCGGCTTGCTGCGCGAGGGCACCGCGCAGAGTTTCGCCGTGCTGCTGCCGGTCAAGAGCGTTGGCGTGATGGGCGACAAACGCAGTTACGAAGAAGTTCTCATATTGCGCTCGGTCACCACGGATGATTTCATGACCGCCGACTGGGCGCGCCTGCCCTACGATCTGCTGGCGCGCGTCAGCGCCCGCATCGTCAATGAAGTGCCCGGCATCAACCGCGTCGCCTACGACATCACAAGCAAGCCGCCCGGCACCATCGAATGGGAATGAGAGCGGGATGGTTGCTCTCCAGGGCGAAACCGTCTATAAAATAAGGCAGGTCCATTGCCCGGAAGGAAAAGTCATGCCAGCAGCCTATGTCTTGATCCATCTCAATATGTCGGTTGACTTTGCCGATTCGCTGCGTGATATTCGCGCCGTTGATGGGGTGCTGCGCGCCGACCTGGTTGTCGGCCCCGACGACTGTATCGCCTTCGTCGAGTCCGAAGATATTACGCAGCTGATGAATACGATTCGCGCAATCCGCAGCGTCAACGGTGTTGGGAAGACCGATACGCGGTCCATAGCGGAAATGTAATCGCTTGATTCGATCCCTTCGTCCCGCTGTGCTACAGGTCTATTGGCTGATTATCTTTAGCGCGCTCGCCGCCTGCGCCCCGCTTGTCCCCGCCACCGTGCCGCCGCATATCAAGAACACGCCGGGCGCCTTCGTTATCGTCACTGACCAGCTATTTGACGCTGGCGACTTCCGCCTGGAGTTTCCACGAGCTTGGTCCGTCGTCATAACAAGCCAAGCCTACTATGGCCGCATACACGTGAATTTCGTGGCGCCCGATGGCGGTACGGTCTTCATCCAACAAGTTGACGCGATCGACTCATCAAGCGCTGAGCACAAGATCCTCTCCAATGGCGTCATCCTCAAGGTGTCAGTGGAAGCCGGTGCCGATTCATCCGCCGGCTTTTCCGAAAAGGCGCGGCAGCTAATCTCGACGATCCGCAACTGACTGAAGCATCCTCGGCTTGTGACTTGACGAATCGGTGATGGCCGGGCTTTCCAGCGCTTGTGGCTTAAACTTCTAACTGATTTCCTACCGGACTACAACCTTACTGCGAACGATTTATGAGACGTGTTGAGCCTTCTGTGACTTTATGCGACATCATACGCCACTCTGTCGCATTTCGAGACGATCCATCGTGGACTGCCAATGTCTTGGCCGTCGCTGGCAAGCATTTGCGTTTCATCAGCCTCGTCCGCAGGACGACCATTGGTCGAGTTGCTTGATTTCGCTAGCTTTGCGCTAATGCCAGCGGATTTCAATCCACCGCCGCCAAGAATCTCGTGTTCTATCTTTGGCATATAATTGTATACTCACAGTCAGCCAGCGCACCACTGCCATGTGTCATGCGCTGGTTGTCTCGCCCGCTCTGAATCCGTGAGCGCCGGGTTATTGCACAATTTGTAATACTTGATATAAACTAACTTGAGGCCAGATCTCAATCATGCGCAAGTTCGGTCTGTAAAGTCGTGGGCTGGCTAGACCTAGACCCAAGGAACGAGTTTGCAAGACCGATGAAGAAAGCCAGGAGCGGATCCTGATGGCGGAAAAAGTACTCATTATTGACGACGACAAGCAGGCCGTGGAACTGATTTCCTTGCGACTGAAGGAACGCGGCTTTGAAGTGTACGACGCGCCGGACGCCCAGACCGGGTTGCGCATGGCATACAAGCATCAGCCAGATCTGGTAATGCTTGAAGTCGTCTTGCCTGATCGGGACGGTTGGGACATCTGCCGACAACTGCGAGACCTGTCCGATATGCCGATCATCTTCGTCAGCAATCGAACCGGCAAGGAGGATGTGATAAGGGGCTTGGAGATTGGCGCCGATGATTATATCGCCAAGCCCTTCGACGATGACGAATTAGTGGCGCGGATCAAGGCGCGATTGCGGCAATTGCCCAAGACCACTCTCCACGAAGAATATGTATTCAACAACGGAGACTTTCGAATCAATTTCATGAATCGTGAGGTTTGGATTCGCAACAAGCTCAAGCACTTGACGCCCAAAGAATTTAACTTGCTCGCTGTGCTCGTGCGGAACGCCGGACGCGTCGTATCGCGTACCGAGTTGGTCACCGAAGCCTGGGGCGACGAATATGGCGATGCCATCGACAGCCTCAAACTCTATGTTCATTATTTGCGGCAAAAGCTGGAAACCAACCCGCAACAACCGGAGTACATTCTGACTTCGCGCGGCGTTGGCTATCGCTTTATTCAGCGCTGAAGCAGGCTCCTACAGCAGCGAGCGCAATAACGCATCCGTATGCTTCGCCATCGTATCGAGGCGGAATCGCTCCAGCCCCGCCTGTGCGTTGGATGCCAGATCATCTCGCCGATCAAGCAGTTCCATGATGCCGCGCTGCAGCGCCTCGCTGTTGCCGAGTGGTACAAGCACTCCATTGACGCCATGCTCTACGATTTCTGGGTTGCCGCCGATATCACTTGCAAGCACCGGCGTGCCCAAGTGAAGACTCTCCAAGAGCGTATGGGACAAGCCTTCATAACCGCTGTAAAGCGCCAGTCCGTCGGCGGCCCGTATCAGTTGACGCACATGTTGCCTGTCCATTTGCCCTTTGAATATGACCCGATCGCCAAGCGGCGCGGCCAGTTGAACGAGGCGCGGACGATCGGGTCCATCACCGACAACAACAAGACGCCAATCCGGCAGCTGGCGCTGAGCCTCAATCAAGCGATCTATGCCCTTCCAGCGTTGCAGGCGAGCGACGGTGAGCAAGGTCGGGCGATCGTCCCAGTTCAAGTGGGAGCGGATCTCGGCGCGCGTCTCCGCGGGCGGCTCTGCTGGCGGCAGCGCATTGTAAATGACATGCACCTTCCTTTGATCGACGCCCCAGGCAATCACCATGCGCATGAGATACCGGCTCGGCACAATCACCGCATCCATCGCCGCAATCTGCCGCGAGCGTGATGCCTTCTGCCAGCGCACGCGCCAATCGCCCGCAAATGCCTGAAAATCATCAATATGCGAATCAGGCGGAATCCAGCCGCGGCGGATGCAGCGCTCCCAAGCTTGATCGCCGACGACTTTGATCACCCGAGGCTTGTCTCGACCGCCCCAGAGTGGCAGATCGATCGTGTGGGCGTAGACTAAATCCGCCCAAGCCAGATGCCCCCTAGACGCGAAAGCGTATCGCGCATGGCGAATCGGGTATGATTTACGGGACACGCGCGCCACCGGGTAGGCAACCTCCGCGCTAGCGGGCTCGCCAAAGGTCAGCACGCGCGGTTGCCAGCCCCGCTCTTGCAGCGCCGGCAAGATGGTCTTGAGATAGGTAGAGGGTCCGCCGGGTTCGGGATGGAAAATTCCGCTGGCCACGAATAGCTTTGGCAAAGCATCCTCCCGCTATTTGCGCCGACCACGAATCAGGATATGCCGGTTGAGGAAGGTGGCGCCGTCGCTTCCCCAAGCTTGCGGATCCATCCATTCGCGGGCGATCGGTGGCGCGTCCCGCAGCATTTGGATCAGCTTGGCAATGGTGGCTTCGTCGTTGCCTTGCCGTCGTGCCCAGGGGATAAAGTCGTGCCGCTTGCGGTACTGCTCGCTGTGCTTGACATTAAAGCCGGCCTGCTCGAAGATCTCCAGCCACTGGCGGTCGTCAAAGGCGCGATGATGGCTGGGATCGCGCAGTCGTTCAAAGGCATCGACCAGGCGAGCGGCCTCGGGATCGCGCGGCAGCACTTGATCTTGCAGCATGAAAATGCCTGCCGGCTTCAGAACGCGCGCGCATTCCATCACGAAACGCGGCGCATCGGGGAAGTGATGGGGCGCGATGCGACAAGTGACCAAGTCAAAGCGGTCGTCTTCAAAGGGCAGGTTTTCCGCGTCCGCCTGCTCAAAGTTGACGTTGTCGACGCCCCGCTCCTCGACGATGAAGCGCCTCGCTCTCTCCAGCATGCGCGGCGTGAGATCGCTGGCGATGACATGGGCGACATGCGGCGCGAATTTCAATGCCGTATGTCCGCCGCCGGTGGCGATATCGAGCGCTTGCCAATGAGATTGCGGCTGGACGATCGCCAGCAGACGATCCAAGTCAGAGCCGTGAGCGTGGGTCTCGCTGGTGACGTAACCGTCGGCGAAGCGCGTGTAGCGTTCTTTGGACAAGGCTTTTGCATCGGCTGATTTGGTCATGCAGCAACCTCCGGATATCCCGATGGACGCGCGGAAATCGACCTCGCTCGCGGCTACCGTCTCTCCACTGAATTGTCCGCGCCATGCAGTCGCATCAAGTCTATCTTACAAGACATTGACCGCTGCAACAGCCTGCGCTCGCGATTACGCCATGATGCCTGACGGCGCCTCTCTTTGCCACTATTTCTCGGTTCGGGGCGATAAGCTGTTACAATATCAACCACTAATTTCAGTCAAGCATTGATATTCGCCAGAGGCCATGATGTCAGACAAACGCACTATGCAAAAGGAAAACTTGTTCGAGCTTTGTTTCCTCAACGGCGGCGCCCTGTCGCCAGATGGCGGGAGCGTCGCTTATTGCGTCAACAAAATCGACGAGCATGCCGACAAAGAACTCAGCACACTGTTTCTGCTCGACATCGCCGCGGGCGAGACCCGTCAAATGACCAATGGCAAAGCGATGGACCGCGGGGTGCAGTGGTCGCCGGACGGCAAATCGTTGGCCTTCATCTCCGACCGCGGGGGAAAGGCGCAACTCTATATATTGCCCGTCGATGGTGGAGAAGCGCGCGAGTTGACGCAATTCCAGCGCGGAGTCGGCGATGGCATCGCCTGGTCGCCGGACGGCGGTAAAATCGCCTTCAGCGCCGCCTCCGATGCCGCGGCGCCCGACCTTAGTAAAGAGCCGTATCGCCTCGACCGCACGGTTTACCGCTTTGATGGGATCGGTTATCTCGATGATACGGTTCAGGACATCTACGTGATTGACCTGGCGAAAGGCGCGGTCGCGCAGTTGACCGATGATCGGGGCAACAACAGCAACCCGCGCTGGTCGCCGGATGGACGCAGGATCCTGTACGACGCCAATATGCGCTTTGACAATACGCGCGCGATGTCGCCAGACTTGAAACTGGTCGATCTGGACGGGCGCCAGACCTTGCTTCTGGAAGATTGGGCGAGCGTCGAAAACGCCAATTTCACAGTTGACGGCGCGCGGATCGTCTTTGTCGGCCGCCCCGATGATGGCAAGCCGATCGGAACCAAGTCCGATGTCTATGTGCTGGATATCGCTACCGGAGACATTGAATGCCGCAGCGCCGCGCTGGATGTCGGCGTCGGCGGTTATCTGATCATGGATATGCCGCTCGGTAATCTGAAGCAATGGAATATGCTGATGTCTGAAGATGGCGAATCGGCTTTCGCGACGGTGCAGCGCGGCGGAACCGACCACATCTATCGGATTGCCTTGAATGGTCCCGAAGCTTGCCAGCAGGTGACCGAAGGCGATTGCGCGGTCTTTCCCATGAGCCTGCGCGGCTCGCATTTGCTTTACGCCCGCACCGAATTGAATTCGCCGCCGGACATTCATGTCGCCGATCTTTCAGACGGATCCACCCGTCAGCTGACAGCGCTCAACGCCAAATGTCTGGGCGCGATCGCTTTGCCGGAATCCGAGCGCCTGCTCTGGGATAGCGTGGATGGCGTGGAAGTCGAGGGCTGGTATATGAAGCCGGCGGTTGGCGAAGCTCCCTACCCGACGATCTTGTATATTCATGGTGGACCCAACGCCGCCTACGGATACGGCTTCCAATTCGACTTTCAGATGCTGGCGGGGGCGGGCTATGGCGTGCTCTTCCTCAATCATCGCGCGTCGACCGGCTATGGCGACAGCTTCTCCACGGCGATCAAGGGCGATTGGGGCAACCTGGATTACCAGGATTTGATGAGCGGCGTCGATTACGCCATCGAGCGCGGTTTGGCCGATGCCGATCGCCTCGGCGTCTGCGGGACGTCGGGCGGCGGCAATCTTTCCTGCTGGATCATCGGACAGACCGACCGCTTCAAAGCCGCGATTCCGCACAATCCGGTGGCCAACTGGCGCAGCTTTTACGGCACCAGCGATATCGGCATCTGGTTCAGCGTCGAGCAACTAGGCGGGCATCCGCATGAAATCCCCGAGGTCTACGAACGCTGCTCGCCGATCACCTACGCTCATCGCTGCCGGACGCCTACGCTGATGGTGCAATGCGAGATTGACTGGCGCTGCCCGGCCGAACAGTCGGAGCAATTCTACACCGTGCTCAAAGCGAATGGCTGTGTGGTCGAGATGCTGCGGCAGCCAGGCGGCTATCATGGCGGCTCAACCAGCGGGGCGGTGAACCTGCGGCGCGCGCATAATGACGCCATGCTTGCATGGTTCGCGCGCTACGTCTTGTCAGATTGATTCGGCTTCCATTGCAGTTTCTTGAGCATACGCCGATCCAGATCGTCCAGCCGGGCCGGACCCAAGCGCTGCAATTCGGCGCGCACGGCGTTGGAATCCCGCCGCAAACGCTCGACATCAAAGCCCTGGCAGCGATCGGGCAGCAGCGACAGCCACTGCACGCTGCGCTGCAGCATCTTCAGGGCGCCGCGATAATTGCCGCCTTCAATCTGATAATAGGCGACGCCCACCTGCAGGATGCCCCGATAGAGGTCGCGGACGGGTCCCTCGGTTTGGACCCACTGCTCTTCAAACAGGTCGTGCTGTTGGTAAAATTCGCCCCGATTGAATGCGCGCAAGCCCTGCATTGCCAGGTCGGGGAGCGGCTGCCGGCATTCGCAAGCCAACTGTTTCAGTATGGCAGGGTCTGGGATTCGCGCGATGTCGCTGATGATCCCTCTAATCCGCCTTCGAAGTTCGAGCCAGCTCAAGGCGAGATCGGCGCCACAGGTCACTGCTTCCGCCCGCAGCGCCCCATCGTCGCTCGCGAAACAGACGGGTACGCGGCGGGTAGCGGCGTTATTCTTGATCGTGAGCAAATGCGGTCGCCAAAGATTGTGCGCCCCGTCAACGAATACAAGCGCGACATTCTTATCGATTAAGACATCGGCAATTGTTTGCGACTGGCACAACTCTATGTTATGGTAGTCGGGAAGTTCCCTAACATAGGCAGTAAACGCTTGGTCTTGGCTTAGATAGACGAGCGTTGCGGGATTCAAACCAGTTTCCTACGGTCTTATTGCCAAATGAACTAAATGGTGGTAACCTTGATTCGTTAACTCTAGCATAACGTAACTCGTGTCTTTCTTAAAGCGCAGCCCATATGAGAAGCGGTCGCCCGTCGCCGCCAAAGGCTTGGAATCGCTTGACATTAGCGCTAATAGAAACATATAATGCTGTAGACATAAGTTATTGCAGCATCATTCATCATGGCAAATAAATGTTCATCGAGGAGAGTTTAAGTTGGGTGGAGCGCGCAGCAGCTATTTGAAAAGGCGGCTCCTCAGGTTACAAGTCGGTTTCTTGCTTTCGGAAGGCCCGGGCAATTCGAAAGACGTGCCGATATGTTTGCCGCAGCGGCTAGAAGTCGCCAGCGATCTCTATTTGGAATCACTTACAGGCAATCTGGTCTTGACCCGCACAAAAGAGGGAATCCTGGTTCAGGGCATATTGCACGTCAGCCATGGGCGGGAATGCGACCGCTGCCTTGAAGCATTCGACCATGCGTATGAATTGAGCGTTGCCGAGTTGTTCGCCTCGCCGCCAGACGCGAATATTAGTGTTTTTAGTGTAGACAGCAATGGTGAGATTGATCTCGCTCCCCTGCTGCGGGAAGAGGTGCTCATTGAGGAAAGCTATCGAACTGTTTGCCGCGCTGACTGCCGCGGATTGAGCGCCGAAACCGGCATCAACCTGAACCACGAAGAAGAAGGAGCGCTTGTTGAAGCGGGTCGGCCTGGGGAGGGCGGCGGAGCGATAGATCCACGTTTGGCAATATTGCAGCAATTGTTGAAGTAAGCCAAGACGATCAAGCGGATGCGCCCGGCATTTGGCCGCGCCCGTATCCGGCAAGCTAGGGGTGAAACTGTGGACGAGTTGGATGGCAGGTACGAGTCTGATATCGACTTAATGACCTACCTGGACGAAAACAAGGGTGAGAAGAACTCCATGGAGCTCTTCTTCGACGAAGCCGACATTGAGCTGTTTGAAGAGGCTTTTGAAGAGGACCTCGAACTCGACGAGGATGAAGACGATCACGACCTCGGCGAAATAGCGTCAAGCGATACAGTCGGCTTGTATCTCAAGGAAATGGCGCGCGTTCCTCTGTTGACCACAGAGGAAGAAGTGCAGTTGGCCATGCGCCAGGAAGCGGGCCAAAAAGCCGAAGGGCAGTTGAAGCAGGCGCCCAATCATGAGCGCCGGGCAGAATGGCAATTCCTGATTCAAGATGGCTTGAACGCGCGCGACCACCTCATCAAGGCGAATACGCGGCTGGTAGTTTCCATCGCCAAGAAATACATGTCGCGCGGCGTGCCCTTCCTCGATTTGATTCAGGAAGGCAACCTTGGGCTGATGAAGGCGGTGGAAAAGTTCGACTACCACCGCGGTTATCGCTTCAGCACCTACGCGACCTGGTGGATCCGACAGACGATCACGCGCGCGATCGCTGATCAGGGCCGCACCATTCGCGTGCCGGTCCACATGACCGACCGCATCCGGCAGTTGTATCGCGTGGCGCGCGACCTGGAGCAGGAGACCGGCTGCAAACCGTCGGTGGAAGAAATCGCCGAGGTGATGGAGTGCGAACCGCGCAAGGTGCAGTGGATGCTAAAAGTCTCCTGGCGGCCCCTGAGCCTGGAGCATCCGGTTGGCAAAGATGACGACAGCGAACTGGGCAGCTTCATTGAGAACGATCGCGAGCCGAATCCATCGGACAGCGCCTACAACAAGCTGCTGAAAGAAAAGATTGAAGAACTCCTGAATACCTTGACGCCGCGCGAAGCCCGCATCCTGCGCCTGCGCTTCGGCCTGCAAAACGGCCATTGCTATACCTTGGAAGAGGTTGGGCAGAAGTTTGGCTTGACGCGCGAGCGGATCCGGCAAATTGAGGGACGGGCGCTGCGGCGCTTGCGTCATCCGAGACGCAGCCGCAAACTGCGCGACTATCTGGATTAGCGCTTCCGCGAGCGCGCCCGCCGCCGCGACGGATACCAAGCCTCCAGCAGGGTTGCTTCAAGTTCAGTTGGCAAGTCGGCTTGCTTTGGCGCGTCCGGGTTGGCGCGCGCCCAGTCATTAGTGGCGCGAATCGTCTGGGACAGCGCTCGAAACCGCAGCCCGGCGGCGAGCGCCCGCTCTATACTGAAGGTCATGAAACTTTCCGCCGCTTCTTGATTGAGCCAGAGCGGCAATCCCATGAACTCATCAACGCCCTGCCGCTGCAAGAATTCATCGCTGACGTGATGGAAGCGGACATCACTGGCTAGCGCCCCTTTCGCTTGCGGCAGAAATTCGCCGAATGTCAAGCGCTTTGCTGGTCCGGTCACGTTGTATACGCCCGAAGTCCGCCTCTCGATCCCGCGCAAAACAAAGTCGGCCAGGTCGCGCGCGTCTATGAACTGGAGCGGCTGCTGTGCCGGCGGCGCGATGGCATCGCCTCCCCTGGCGGCGCGCGTCACCCAATAGGTGAATCGATTGGTCTGGTCATAGGGACCGACGATTAGGCCGGCGCGGATGATCAGAGCGCTTTGCGGAAACGCTTCCATGACCTGTGCTTCACAGCCAACTTTGAGCGGACCGTAAGACTCGGCAGAGACTTCTTCGCAAGAGTCGTCTTTCAAGGTCAATAGAGGCGCCGTCTCATCACGATTCGGCTCACCAGCGACCGGGTATACCGACAGCGTCGAGATGAAGCAATAATGTTCCACCGCCGGCCGCAACGCCGCTGTGGAAAGCCGGAGCTGCCCGGGCCGATAACCGCAAGTATCGACAACCGCATCCCAGCGTCTTCCGCCCAAGCGATCGAGATTGCGGTCCCGGTCACCCTGAATCGTTTCGATGTCAGGGTAAGCATCGGGGCTGCTACGGCCCCGGTTGAAGAGCGTGACTTGGTGATCCCGCTGCAGCGCCGCATCCACAAGCGCGCGTCCCAGAAAGACCGTCCCGCCGATGATCAGAATTCGCATGTCTTGGCTCCAGTATTCCGCCTGATAAGGTGATGGAAATCGGCTAGCGAATCGCGAAAACAAGGACCTGGCATTGGCGCTTTATGACTCATGCATACGATACGTTACGACTATTGTACGGCTTATGGACGCGCCGTCTACAGACGATATGGCTTCGCCGAACTATGCTAGAATCGCCAGTATGGACAGGACAGCCAGCCATCGCCAATCCGCCCTCATCTTAACTGGATTCATGCTCCTGCTGCTTTCGTGCAACCTGGGTACAAGCGACAACGCCCCGCCGACACTGGCGCCTCTGCCGACCCCAACACCGCAAGCTACTCTCGGCTACGCGGAGGCGCGGCCGGTCGCCCTGCCCGCTATCGGCGCGACGCCGCTGCCGCCGAGCGACGACGCCATGCGCCAGCTGCTGGACCAGGTCGAGTCCGACCGAATGATGTCGCACATTCGCAGCCTGCAGGACCTGCGGACGCGGCACATTAATTCGACGCAAACTTCAGCGAGGGAAGGCATCGGCGCGGCGCGGCGCTACATTAACGACCAGTTCGAGATTTTCCGGGCGGCCTCGGGCGGGAAGTTCTATACCTTTGAAGTCGGCTTCTATGCCTACACCAGCCCCGACGAGAGAACGTCGCAATATAATGTGGTCGGCGCGATCAGCGGCACGGATTTGAATGCCGGCACCATCATCGTTGGCGCGCATTATGACAGCATTGGCACGCCGCGCGATTCCGGCACGGCTTACGCGCCTGGCGCCAATGACAACGGCTCGGGCGTGGCGGCGGTGCTGGAGATGGCGCGCATCATGAGCGCCTCGCAATACAAAGCGACCATCATGTTCGTCTTGTTTTCGGCGGAAGAAATCCAGCGGCAGGGCAGCATCGCCTTCGCCCGCTGGATAGCCGATGACAATGTCAATGTGATTGGCATGATTAACCTCGACACCATCGGCAACATCCACGACTTCAATGGCAATCGCGAAGATCGATACCTGCGCGTCTTTTCCGAAGGACCCAACGACAGCTCGGTCTCGCGGCGGCTGGCGCGGGAAGCCAACTTCCTCGGGCACAATTATGAGCTCGATATCGACCTGCATGTGATGGACGCGGTCGATCGCGAGAATCGCTATGGCGATCATCAGTCTTTTAGCGATTTGGGCTATCCGGCGATTCGATTTATCAACGCCTTCGAAGAGAAGCGCAATGCCGATCCGACCGATACGATTGAATTTATCGAGCCGGATTACTTGCGCCGTTCGACGCAAGCGGCTCTGGCGCTGGTCGCCGCCTTGGCCGAAGGACCAAGACCTCCGGCCAATATCGCCTTGCGCGAGCGGGACGGAGGGAAGAAAGAGCTGGTCTGGGAACCAGTGGAAGAGGCCGCCAGTTACATCATTGCGCTGCGCCCGGCCGGCTCGCTGATCTACGCCGATCAGCTGCCCATTGACGAGACCAAGGTTGTCTGGGCCGGCTTTTCTGACTACGCCGGGATCGCCATCGCCGCCCGCGACGCCCGTGGGTTGATCGGTCCACTGTCTCGGGAGATCGTCCCGCGCTAGGAGCAATTGTAGTCCGGGAATGGCGGCCGGAATTTCAGTCATAGACCCTAATCGTTGTAGGGGCGACTGACGGTCAGTGCCAGCGGTCTGTGTCGGCGGTCTGTGTCTACGCGACCTACGCGACCTACGCGAACCGTGAGTCGCCCACCGGCAAATGATGTAAATTGTTGGGCGAGCCACCGTTTCGCCCCTACATACCTCAACGCGTGTGGAGGCGGTGGATCGAACGAGGAAAGATGCGCATCGTTCATATCATCAAAGTGACTCGCATAAGCGGCGCCGAACGGCACCTGCTCTTCCTGCTGGAAGGCTTGCGGGGGCGCGGCGTCGATGCCCGCTTGATCATCCTCGTCGAGCGCGAAAGGCCGATGGATGAGATGGTGGCCGCGGCCGAACAGCGGGATATCCCGATCCAGCGCTTGCCGATCGGGCGCGATTATGATTTGCCGCTGCTTTGGCGGCTGCGGCGCGCGCTGCGCAGAATCAAGCCAGATATCGTCCATACGCACCTGATTCATGCCGATCTCTTCGGCTGTTTTGCCGCCAAGCTCGCCGGCGTCCCCGCCATCGTCAGTAGCCGGCATCTCGATGATGCCTTTCGCTATCGAACGCGCTGGCGCCGGATCCATCGGCGGCTCTGGCGAATGATCGACGCCGGCATCGCCATCTCAGCCGCGATGCAGCAATTCGCCCTGGAGATTGAAGAGGCGCCCGCCGATAAAATCACCGTCGTTCGCTATGGCATGGAATACCGTTGGCTCAGCGACGAAGACATCAACAGCGCCCGACAGCGGCTGCGCGCCGAGTTGAAATTGGGGACCGATGCGCAATTGCTGGGCATGGCCTGCCGTCTGGTGGAGCAGAAAGGCATCCCTTACGCGTTGGAGGCGCTGCGTCGTATTCGCACAGATTTCCCGCGCGCCTATCTGGCAATTGCCGGCGATGGCGAGAAAGCCGAAGAGCTGCGGCGCCTGGCGAGCATGCTGGGCATTGCCGACCGCGTCTTCTGGCTGGGCTGGCGGGCGGATGCGGCTGACCTGATGGCCGCCTTTGATGTCTTTTTGCTGCCGAGCTTGCGCGAGGGTTTCGGTCTCGTGTTGCTGGAGGCGATGTCGCGGCGCGTGCCGATCGTCGCCAGCCGCGTCGGCGCCATACCGGAGATCGTAGTGGACGGAGAGACGGGCATCCTGGTTGAGCCGCGCCAGGTCGACCAACTGGCGAAGGCGATGACGCGCCTGCTCAAGGATCGCGCGCTGCGCAAGTACATGGGGCTGCTGGGCGCCGCCCGCCTGGAAGAGCGCTTCAGCGTCGATGGCATGGTTGACGGCACCATCGCGGTGTACGAAAGGATTCTGCGCTAGGTGGATCCGCTCATGAAAAAGGTCTATTTGTCATTTGCGCCGGAAGACGCCGAACGAGCGGAGGAATTGCGGCGGATTCTGATGGCGCAAGGACACCGCCCCTGGATTGACCCCCAGCCGCTTGCAGGGGCCAACTGGCATTATGAGATGGACACGGCGATTCAAGCGGCAGACGCGCTGATCGTAATCGTGACCGTGGCGGCTGCTCACTCAAGTTACGTCACCTATGAGTGGGCGCTGGCTGTGGGCGTGGGCTTGCCCGTTTTCGCGCTCGTCTATGAAGAAGCGCCGGAGCATCCGCGATTGAGTACGGTCAAGCGCTACGACGCGCGCAGCTTCAGCGATGAAAACCACTTCTGGGATCATTTCCTGGGGGATTTCAACGGACAGTTGGCGCGCGCCGCTGCCGATCGCCGGCCGGCAACGAATGCAGCCGAAGAGTCGCTTGATATCGACAAGAGCGTGATGCCGACGGAACCGGGATACTGGCTCGTCATGCGGCGCGGACCGCTGCGGAATCAGATCTATCAACTGGAGCGGGAGTTGGTCAACATCGGGCGCGACCTCGCCAACGATATCGCCATCCGCGACGGACAGGTCAGCCGCTATCATTTGCGGCTCAACCTGCAGGGTCAAGACTATCACCTGCAAGACTTGGGCAGCACCAACGGCACCCGCGTAAACGGCCTGCAAGTCTCGCAGCGGACGCGCCTGAATGATGGCGACATCATCGCTTTGGGCGATTCGATTCTGCTGACCTACGACCTGGTTTATCTGGAGTAGTCGGCAACTCGGCGATGACGCGCGCGGGATTGCCGGCGACGATCGCGCCCGCCGGGACGTCCCTGCTGACCACGCTGCCGGCGCCGATTACAGCCCGCTCGCCAATGCGAACGCCTTTCAGAATCAGCGCGTGCATGCCGATGAAGACATCGTCGGCGATCTCCACCGGCGCCGTGTTGCCCTCCAGTGGTCTCGCCCGCCTCGTCTCCGGATCGAGCGGATGAAAATCAGTATCGCAGATGACGGCGTTGGCGCCCACCCAGACGCGATCGCCAATGCGGATGCGCTGATCACAGACGAGCGAGCCGCCGGTCATGCCGAAGTCATCGCCGATCGTCAGGATGGCGCCCGCCCGCCTGGTGCTGATGATGACCGGATGATTTGGTCCCAGCGGGTTGCTGCGCGCCGTTGAGCGCAAATTCATAGCGCGTCCGATACGGATCTGGCTGCGGCGGTGGCGCTGGATGATGGGAAGCCCATAGAAACGCCAGCCAGCGCCGATCTCGATGCCGCGCAGCGCCCACCAAGCGAGGGGCAGGATCAACCAGCGGCGAAGCTCATTGCCCGCTTTCCAAGGCATGGCGCTCGCTTGCCGAAGCGAGTCAGCCGAAAGCAGCGCCTCCGGGAGGTCATCTGACTGATTTGCCCTATCGGTCATGGTTTGCGGAGCGTCGGTTCCATTATGCAATGATACACAGATTTCAAGTCAGGCGACCTGGTAGGTCGCCCCTACACCTTCACCGCATCGCGCCAGTATTACACCATAATCAGGGTACCGTGAAAATGACATCGGTCGCCTGCGCGATGTTTCCGCCCTGGACCAGCGCCAGCCGCAGAACATAATTGCCTGGCCGCAACGCGTCGGCATGCAGCGTTTCCAAGCGACCTTGAACCACCGAATAGTGATGTGGGTTGCCGAGGGGCGTCCAATCGGCGAACTGACCGCCGCGGATATAGAAATGATAATTCTCAGCTTGACTCGGGTTGAACTGGGCGGTGCCAATGATCGGGATGGCGCCGCTGACGGTTTGGCCCGGGGCGGGTTGCTGGATCTGCAAAGCCGCGCCAACGTTGCCGATCGGCTGCATCGTGTAAACGCCGGGCCAGCAATCGACAGTCGGCAGGTAAGCCAAGCCATTTTCGCGCGCGTAACGTTCGGCTTCGACGGCGTCATCATGCGATGTGGTCGGCCCGCCTGTGAAGAGGAGATTTTGCGCGCCGGCCGCGAGCGCTTCACCCGCTTCCTGCACCGGGACGCGGCAGTATTTTGGCGGGACCGGCGGCTTCTCTCCCGGGCGGAGCTGAAATTGAATGCCGGCGGCGACATCAGGAGGCAAGGGATAGACGAGCGTCTGATAGACACCGGGCGAGACCTCCTGCAAGACCGAACCCTGCGTGGGGACCGGCGTCGAGTATTGCTGCGCCGGTGGGGGATAGACGAGACCGCCCTGCCCATCGGGGACGCCGGCGGGAGCATTCAGCGTCCACTCGTTGATTGTGGCCGGGCAGCGCGGTGAGAGCTCAGTCAACAAACGCACATCGCAGACTTGGCGCAGCGTCATGCCGCTGGGCGGAATCAGCTGATCGTTCAATAGCTGCCCGTCGCTGGCGAAGGCGGCGAGCAGTTGATTGTCCGCGTAGATCCCGCTGAGCACGGTATTCCAGATTGGCGCGGCGCCGGTCAAGCCGGAAGAATCGATCATCGGCTCACCATCATTATTGCCCACCCAAACGCCGACGGCGACATTGCGCGTATAACCGATGGTCCAATTGTCCTTGACATCGTCGGTGGTGCCGGTCTTGACCGCAGCGTAGATTCCCTCCGTTCGCAGCGAACTGTAAGCGCCCATCGCCGGCGTACGCGCCTGATTGTCGCCCAGCATATCGCTGACCACGAAGGCGACTCGCGGATCAAGCACACGAGCGGCAAAGGCGCCCTGCAGAACCGTGCGCTCGTTGAGCTGCCCGTCAGGACAGCCGTCGTCATACTGATAAAGAATCTGATCATCGCTGTCGATCACGCAGAGAATGGCGGTTAACGGCACATAGTCACCTTGATTGGCGAAGACGGCAAAGGCGTTAGTCAATTCGATCAGGGTGACTTCGCCACCGCCCAAAGTCAGGGACAAGCCGTAATTGGAGGCATCCTCGTCGAGTGTGCTGATGCCGAGCCGCCGCAGCAGGCTCAACAGATAATCCACGCCAACACGACGCAGCGTCTGCACCGCCGGGATGTTATAGCTGTTGGCGAGCGCCGCGCGCATCGTCATCGGTCCGTGGAAAGCCTCATCGTAATTGCGCGGTGTATAGTCGGGGCCGCCGGGCAGCGCGATTTGCGTGCGCGTATCCCAGAGCACATCGACAGTAGACAGGCCCCGCTCCAGCGCCGCCGAATAGGTGAATGGCTTGATGGTGCTGCCAGGCTGCCGGAAAGCGGTAGTGACGTTTACGCTGCCATCAATCGCCTCGTTGTTGTAATCAATGCTGCCGATCATGGCGATGATCTCGCCGCTGGCCGGTTTGGTAACGACGACCGCCGCGTTACTGACGTTTTTCGATTGAAGCCGCGCCACTTGCTCCCCGGCCGCACGCTGCGCCAGGCGGTTCACATCCTGATCGAGCGTGGTGTAGACGCGCAATCCGCCGCCGGTGACATCTTCGGGGCTATAGCCCAGCCGGCGCATCAGCCGCTCTAATTGCGCCTGCGCATAGACGGTAAAATGCGGCGCGACCAAGGATGTGTTTGCCGGCGCGAAGGACAACCCTTCCTGCAGCGCCAGCCGCGCCTGCTCGCGCGAGATGAAGCCCTCTTCGACCATTTCGCCCAGCACTTGCCGCCAGCGCTCATCGACCGCGGCTTGCACCGCCGGGTCCGGATTCAGCGGATCAAGCCAGGCGGGCGCCTGTGGCAAGCCGGCCAGCATAGCCGCTTCCCCGACGCTCAGTTGATCGACATCTTTGCCGAAGAAAGTCTGGGAGGCGGTCTGCACACCGTAAGCCAGGTTGCCGTAGTAGATCTCGTTGAAGTACATCTCGAGGATTTCTTCTTTGCTGCGGGATTGCGTCAGCACAATCGCCAGCAGGATTTCTTCCGCTTTGCGGGCGATGCTGCGTTCGGCGCGCTTCTCGAAGTCAAAGAAGATATTGCGCACCAGCTGCTGCGTGATGGTGCTGCCCCCGGGCGTGCTGTCGCGGTCGGCGGCGCCTACATAGTTCAAAGCGGCCAGCACCGTATGACCGACATCAATGCCGATGTTTTTGAAGAAGGAATCGTCTTCTATGGCGATGGTCGCCAAGACAAGCGCGTCGGGGATGCGGTCGTAACTGACCCGCGTCCGCCGGCCCTCTCCAAAAGCCTCGTAGAGTTCATTGCCGTAGCGGTCATAGATGAAGCTGCTCTCGAAGCCGCGATAGTTATCGACTTCAGCGATGCGGGCAGTCCACTCGGCCTCGACCTGCGGCAGAATGACCAGCGCCGCGCCAGTTGTCAGCAGGGTCAAGCCGCCACAGAAGGTCAACATCATGCCGATCAAGAGCCAAAGGCAGCCGATGGGGGCGCCGAGGAAGCGCCGCTTGCGCCGCCGTTTGCGCGCCAGATTGGTCGACTCGCCGGCCGGTGGACCCGGCGATTGCGCCAGCGCGAGCTCGGGACCGCTGACCTTGGCGATATTGGGGAGCGTGGGCGCCTGGTTTCTGGAAATACGCGCTGGGGCCGGGGTGGTCGCGGGAACAGCGACGGCGCCGATTTCCGTAGGCGGGGTCTGGTTCAAGTTGTTTTGGCGCGGCAGCGGCGCGGCAACCTGTCCATAAGCGGGCAAGGTGACCAGCTCGCTGCGGGCGTCGCGCGGGGTCGTCTCCTCCAATTCCGAGACATGCGGCAGCGCAAAGGGCGCATCCTCTCCGCGCTCCACTTTGACCATCTCGGTGGTCATGGTATCGTCTTCCGCCGGCGGGAACTTCGGGGCTTGCTCGGTTCTCTCGGGATCCTCGCTGTCCGCGCCACGCGGCTTGCCGTCTAAGTCCATCGCCTTTCCTGTGCTTTCCTCGCGCCTATTCTATCAGAATAAAACATCCGAAGCAGATGCGCTCGCCGTCTCGCCACCGGGTGACCTACGCTGTCGGAAGAGCGTAATCTGGTTATGCCTCTGCCGGAATGCTAGAATGCACGCATCAATTTCGCGGAGAACAAGCATGAGCGACGCGCCGCATGCGACAAGTGGTCCTGAATTGGCGCTGTCCATCGTCATCCCCGTCTACAACGAGGAGGGCAATATCGAGCGCCTTTACGCCGAGCTAACGGAAGCGCTGGCCACGATCGGAAGCGATTACGAGGTCATCGCCATCAATGACGGCAGCCAGGATCGCAGTTACCAATTGCTGAATGCCCTTCAAGCGCGGGACGAGCGCTGGCATATCATTCATTTTCGTCGCAATTTCGGGCAGACGGCGGCGCTGGCGGCCGGCTTTGACGCGGCGCGCGGCCAGGTCGTCGTGACCATCGACGCCGATCTGCAGAATGACCCGCGCGATATCGGGTCGATTCTCGACAAATTCGCCGAGGGCTACGACATCGTCAGCGGCTGGCGGCAGAATCGCAAAGAATCGCTATTCCTGCGCCGTATCCCCTCAGCGCTGGCGAACCGCCTCATCTCGCGCAGCACCGGCATCAAGCTGCACGACTATGGCTGTACGCTGAAAGCTTATCACTATGATGTGGTCAAGGGCGTCCGGCTTTATGGCGAGCTGCATCGTTTCATCCCGGCGCTAGCCAGCCAGATGGGCGTGCGCGTCGCCGAGGTGCCGGTGAAAGATCGGGCGCGGCGCTGGGGCAGCAGCAAATACGGTTTCGGCCGCACCTTCAAGGTCATCCTCGATCTGATCGTTGTCGTCTTCGTTCTCAGTTACTTCAATCGCCCGCTCTACGTTTTCGGCGCGGCCGGCTTCCTGGTCGGCGGCATCGGGGCGCTGCTGGGCGCCTATCTGACCGTCTTCAAGCTGCTGACCGAGAACAAAATCGGCGATCGGCCGCTCCTGCAGTTGGCGGCGCTGCTGATGGTGCTGGGCGTGCAGCTCATCAGCACCGGCATCGTGGCTGATATGATCATGCGCACTTATCACGAATCCCAGCACAAGCCGATTTACTTCATCCGCGAGCGGCGGCGAAGCGAAAGGCATGACGAAGTCGCCGAGCAGGAGCGGGAATTACCAACCGCATCCTCGGCCCATCCCGAAGGTTAGTGTCTACGCTACCCGAAGCATCAAGGAGGCGCGCGACTAGCACAAGCGCTCACTACACGTGTTCTTCAGACTTGTTCACACGCAATCGAGATAAACGGCCCCTGTCCCTCGTCAGCGCAGCTACCTCGGAGGTTCGAACGCGCGCGGGGCGTCATAGTCATAGAATCGGATACGCCAGACTGATGGCGCTACATCGGCGTCGCTGGCCGTCTCCAGCATGAGGATCTCAATCAGCGCAAGGTGGCCATCCTCCACGGTCAGATAGGCATCAATTTCAACATCGTCAACGGGATTGATGAAGCCGAAGAGCAGACCCTCGACCGCGTCGCCGGCGGCAGTCGCTTGGATATGCCAGGCGGGCTGCTGGTCAACCAGCGCGGCGGCGGTGATTTGCGGCTCCCGCAATTCGGTCATCATCTTTTCGATGCCGTCGCCCGGCGCCAGCAGGCGGCTGACATCGAAACCCTCAAATGCGGGCAAGGGAATCCAGGGGGCGCCGCCGGGGAAGCTGAGCCATTGACGGTCTGCGCGCGCATAGATGTCCATCGTAAGGGGAATGATGAGGCGCAAACGCGCGCTGATATACAACTCGTCCGGGCTGATGACCTGCGCGTCGGCGCTTTCGAGCGTGGCTTCCATTGTGTTGACGCCATCGAAACTCAACGACAGCGGGTAGGGCTGGCCCCGCTGCTCAATCGCCAGCCGGAAGCTCTCGGCCGATTGCAACTGCGCGATCGCGTCATTGAGTAACAACTGAGGCGCTGAGAGCTCCGCCTTTTGCGCCAGCGAAAGCCCCGCGACAGCCAATAGCGCAAGGGCGATGAAAAGGGCAATTCGACTCATCAATATGCGGCTCTCGCCTCCCAGGGGACGGCAATTCTACCGGTCAATACGCGCCCGACAGCGAATCGTCGCCCGCTGTCGGTATTGCCGTCAGCTGGTAGAAACTCGATGCTGTTCCGGGCGCGAGCACGTTAATCCGCCGAGCCACTAAAACTCGCGCTCGATGAGATATTGTGCCCAAAGCGCGAGCAGACGGCGGTGTTCATTTTCCGGCAGCGGCGCCAGTTGCGCCAGCGCCTCGCGCACGTAGCGATGCGACAAGTCTTGCGCGTAGTCGATGACGCCCAGATCGCGAATGAGCGCGGCCAAGGCGGCAATGTCAGCGGCGTTCGCGTCAGCGTCGCCCAGGCTGCGCTGGATCCGCTCCCGCTGGCTTTCATCAGCCCGTTCCAGCGCCTTGAGCGTCAGCAGGGTGGATTTTCCCTCACGGATGTCGGAGCCGACCGGTTTGCCCAACTGGGCCTCATCGCCAACGATGCCGAGGATGTCGTCCTGAATCTGAAAGGCGGCGCCACAGAGGCTGCCAAAGCGGGCGATCGCCCGAACTTCGGGCCGGTCTGGCGCGGCGTCGTTCAGCGCGATGGCGGCGCCCGCCCGGCCCGCGAATTCATAGAGGGCGCCCGTTTTCTTCCAGAGCATATCGAGGACCTGCTCCTCGCTGAGTTGAGGGGCGCGACCGGAGTACTGTACATCAAGCGCTTCACCCTCGACCAGCAGGGGCGTAACCTTGATTGCCAGCTCTTGCGCCAGCCGCAGTACGACCTCGGCCGGGACGCCGCGCTCGAGGTGCGCTTCAAAGAAGAGCGACCACGCCCAGGATTGCTGCACATCGCCGGTGAGCAGGGCGATCGTCCGGCCGTAGTGTTCGGCGTCTTCAGCCGCCAAGCCAAACTCCTCCCGCGCCCGCCGCGCGAATTCATGGTGCACGGTGGAGCGCCCGCGGCGCGTGCTGTCGCGGTCGATCACATCATCGTGAACAAGGGTCCAGGTGTGATAGATTTCGATGGCGGCGGCGACCGGCAAGGCGCGCGATTCGTCGCCGCCGAGCGCGCCGCAAGCGAGCATGGTCACCGCCGGGCGCAGCGACTTGCCGCCGCGCGTCAGGTAGCTGTAGACGGCCTCGCGAATATGCGCCGGGCGGAAGCGCGCGATGAAGCGCTCCTGCATCAGATAATCCAGCAGCACTTGCTTGCGGCTCTCCACCGCCTCCAGCAGCGCGGCGTAAGCTAGCTCGCCGGTCGATTCAGCCATACCGCGACTCGGTCCCGTCAGTCGGTCTCACGCTCATTGTATCATCTCGTCAAAGCGAGCCAAATGAAATCGGCGCAGGCAGGGCGATCCCCTCCAAATAGAACTCCATAGCTTCAAAAGAATATGCACATAATTCACCACAGAGGACACAGAGGATACACAGAGAGCACAGAGGAAATGCCTTAATCTGTGGGTGCCGGGCGGGTGTCGAGACGATAAACTGCGGCGGTCGCCTCAAAGCTCTGGCTCACTACTGACGCGTGATAGAGATATCCCGCAGGTGAAGAGATTGCTGATGCGGAATAGCGAGCAGGCCGTGGCCGAAGCGGCCCTGGGGCGTGACGATCGCGTATTGATTGTCGATCCAGGCGATGAAGCCCAGGCGGCTTTGGGGAACCTCGGGCGCGCGCAGAACAACCGCGCCATCGACGGCAAAGCTGGCGCCATCCCGCCGCCACTCAATGCGGTAAGTATGGAACTCTTCTAGCAGGGACGAGTCAAGCGCCGCCTCGCTCACGCCGATAGCCGCTTGCCCAAGGGGCCAAAACCTGTCATAGAGCGGACTGCTGCGCATGAGCAGAAAACCGAGCGGCGCCAGCGGCAACAGCGCGCCAAAGCGCCAGTTTTTCGCATCGAAAGTAGCCGCTTTCCAGCCCCTGCCCGCCACGCCTTGCGCCAGCGCGATATCAGTCGCTCGCCCGCCATAGAAAAACCAGAGGGCTTGCGGCAGGCGAAATCGGCGCTCGCCGGGCACAAAGGCATGATTCCAAAAGCCGAAGCCAGCCGTGCCACTGATCTCGCCGCGGGCGCGGGCGCGCAGCTCCAGGCGCAGAGGCGGCTCATTGACGAAGTCGCGAGCGGCGGCGCTGTAGTCGCTAATTTGCGCATCGTGGTAGGCGTTTGCGGCGCCGGTCGGCAGCGTCAGGCTGATCTCATCGGTCTCCTGTTTAACGAGACCGCCGCCGAGCTCGGTCAGGCGCCATGGACTGGAAGGACCCATGCGGGCTCAACTCACAACGAAGTTGCAGCTTTCCTCTTCGAATACGGTATTGGTGCCGGGTCCGTAGGAGGCGTAGCCATCGCTGATGGGATTGCGCCAGGTGACGCGGTAGGTGATGAGATGAGGACCTGTTTCCAGCGGACCGAAAGGAACATACCAGTAGACGACGTGCTGCGCTCCGCTGCGGGTCGGATTGAGGCGATACAGGTTCACATTGTCAATCAACGCGCCATTCACGCGCAGTTCGTGCGTCGCGTTGGTCATGTGCTGCCGCAGATAATTCTCCGTGGTGGCGAACCAAGCCCAAAAGATCTTGATCGTCGAGCCGGCGGTCAAATTCGACGGCGCGGGGATGCCAAAGGCGGGGTCATTGCAGAAGGCGAAAACCTTGACATTGTAGAGCGGCGTCGCCTGGGGGCGCTCAGCCGCAGGCGCCTGGATTGTCGTTGGGCGCGTCTGCTCGGCGGGCCGCGTTGGCGCGGCAGCGGCTGTGGCGGTCATGTCGGCGCCGACCAGTACCGTCGCCGTCATCCTCATGGCGTCGACATCGGCGATTGGCACATTGACGACCAGGACGCTGTCATCCGCGTCATCGCTGACCACCGCCGCGGCCTCGCCCACTTCGACGATGATGCGCGTTTCTTCGCTGATTCGCTGCGCCGCGCCCGCCACTGGCTCCGCGGTGGGCGGCTCTTCAATCCGGAGCAAGGACGCGCTAACCCAGCCATCGTCGCCATCTTCCAGCCGAACTTGATACCAGTCACCCACGTCGTTCTCGCCGATGACCTGCACCCCGGCGTCGGGCGCCAGCGATCCAATGGCGGCGAACTGCGTGCCTGGTCCGCGGCGCACATTGATGCGCCCACTCGCGCGGACAAAGCCAAAGACCGTCGGCGTCGGGCTCGGCGTGCTGGTGGCGGTGGCGGTTGCGGTAGCGGTGGCGGTGCTGCTTGCGGTAGCGGTCACGGTGGCGGTTGGCGAATGCGTCGGCGTAGCGGTATCGGAAGGCGTAAAGGTTGGTGTGATGGTCGGCGTGGCGGTCGCGGTAGCCGGCAGCAGCGCGTCAAGGCTGCAACCGCTGAGCGCCAAAGCCATGGCCAGCGCAACGATCAATAGCCGCATCATTTGCGCGGCGGCACAACGACAAGTCTTCAGTCGCGCGGCGGGCAAGGGTGGGGCTCTCCTCATGAATGAATGCCCGGGCGAAAATGCAGTCCGGCGCCAGCTTGAGGCATTCTCAATCATCAACCATTATAGGGGCGATTCCCGCAAGCGCGCAAAGCTGTTGCGCGGCAAGCAGGCGCATATCCCTCTTGACTTCCTGAGGCAAGCCGAGTATTCTTGCCGCAGATAAGTGCCTGTAGCTCAGTGGATAGAGCACTGGTCTACGGAACCAGGTGTCGGGAGTTCGAATCTCTCCAGGCACGAATGAGAAGCCAGCCCGCGCGCTGGCTTTGTTCTTTGCCTTAGCCTCACACTCGATGTCTCGGCAGGGCAATCGCTTCAAAATAGGCATCAACTACAATGAAGCTAATCAAACTGAAAATTAACCACAGCGGACGCAGAGAGCGCTGAGAAAAAGCATATAACTGAAAAGCGCAAGCCTTTGTGACATATTTCTTTGAACTGCAAGCGATCGTATCGACAGAATAGAGCGTAGATATTCTCTTTGAACAGCAGATTTGGAAGAAGATCGTCGAAAGAACTTAAACTCTGTGTCCTCCGCGCTCTCTGTAGTTTAGAAAAAATTTGAAGCGATTGCCCTGTATGTCTCGGCGAATCAGTCGAATGCCTGTCATGTGTCGGCTATACTTGGAGTTGAAGAATAGAGAGATTTCGGGGCAATAGAAATGGCCGAAAATGGCTATCGAGTCGCGCCAAAGGGCTTTACCAAAGAGCAATGGGAAACATTCTTGCGCGATGGCATCATCATCATCGAGGACGCGCTCTCTCAGGACGAAATCGACGAATATCTGGCGGCGATTGATCGCCTCACGGAGGCGGACCCTGACTATAAAGAAGGCGACCGCTTCTATCGCCAGAATTTCGTCGAATTAGACCCAACGCTCACGGGGCTGATTGATCATCCGCGCCATGTCGGCTACGCCTACGACATTTATGGCGAGTTGCTCAAACTGCACGAGACGCAGTTGTTTCTGCGGGAACCCATGCAGATTCAGCGCAACA
Organism: Chloroflexota bacterium; assembly: GCA_026707665.1. Taxonomy (GTDB): domain Bacteria; phylum Chloroflexota; class Anaerolineae; order Aggregatilineales; family Phototrophicaceae; genus UBA6055. Next base: position 9,556 of record JAPOWK010000042.1, on the reverse strand, counting down.
AATGGCACCCGGATGGCGCGCGCGTCGTGCCTTATGGCGTCTTTTCGCCCGTGCTGCCCTTGCAGATCAAGGTCGCCTATTGGCTGACTGATTTGCCGACAGCCGACATGGGCAACCTGGTTGTCTTGCCCGGCAGCCACCTCACGCAGTATCAGGAAGCCTACGACACCTATGACACGCTGCCGGGCGAGTTGATCCTGCAGGTCCCAGCCGGCACCATGACCGTGATGCACAGCAGCATCTGGCACAAGGTGGAGCCAAATCTCAGCAAGGTCACGCGCAAGAATTTCTTCATCGCCTATTGTCCGGCTTGGGTGACCGCGGCCGACCGCATCCATTCCGATCCCGAGTGGCTGAAGACCTTGAATCGCGAACAGCGCATCATTATGCGCAACTATGCATACGGCTATGACTATGCCAAGCCGCCACGGGAGGATTTTCCGCTTTTCCTCGATCGCGAAACCGGGCTGGATCACGACCCCGACATGTATCACGAGCGGGTGGTCATGGAGCGGCGCAAGCGCTTGACCTTCCACGAGAAACTTGAGACGCCGCCGGTGGGCGCTTGATTCTACGCCATCCCAGAAGGTCAATGTCGGCGATCAATGTCTACGCGACTAACTTAGCCCCGTGGGTCGCCCCAACAAGGCTTGTCCGGTTTTAAGTCACAGTAACTTAGAGCTGTCAAATTAACGTGCTGTAGGGGCGAGTGACTGTCAGTGTCGGCGGTCAGTGTCTACGCGACCTGCGCGACCCTTGTCTCGCTCTAAAGCGCGCACTGTCACAAGCACGGGCGTTTCAGCGAAACGCCCCTACAGCGTCGTTTTGAAAACGATTATATGTCCCTCTGTGACCTCTGTGTTTCCTCATTTCCTCTGTGGTGAAGCTTTAGAAATCTGTTGCATGTATAAGGCAGCAATGCCAGCCAGTAGCGGACAAGCCTTATAGGTCTCTTTGGAACCGATGTTGTCAATTGCCCGCGTCGAGCAAACGGCTAAATCTGGGTGTTTCGCCCGGCACTGGCGAATTGGTAAAGACGCCGCGGGCCACCACCGCCTCGCGCCCGCCGAGTGACTCGATACGCCGCGCTTGATCGGCTTTGGCGCGCCGGTCCACCGCTTCCGGATCTACGATCGCTCTGAATTGCGCTTCATAGTCAGCTAGCATTTGAAGGGTCTCCTCATCCGGCGAGATCGCTAAGTCGTTCAATTCGTCGGGGTCTGACGTCAAATCGAATAGCTGAGCGGGCGCATCAACGTGATAGATGTATTTGTAGCGCCGGTCGCGCAGCATATAGTAAGCATTGCGCGAGCCGATCGCGTGATATTCGGCGAAAATGGCGCGCTCTTGCTCGTCGCCGGCGGCGATGCTCCAGAGTGAGCGGCCCGGTCGGTCAATGCCATCAGCGGGCGGGGCGCAGCCGACGGCGTCCAGAATTGTCGGATAGCAATCGATCAGCGAGACCGGCGTATGAACGACCTTCCCGGCTGGCACATCAGGACCGGACATGATGAAGGGAATGCACGAGGCTTCTTCATACATCGTGAATTTGCCATAGATGCCGCGCGCGCCGAGATGCTCGCCGTGATCGGAGGTAAAGATGACGCGGGTCGAATCGCACAGATTCAAATCATTAAGCGCCGCCAGCACCTGCCCGATCTGCTGATCGAGGAAGGTGCAGATGCCATAATAGACGGCGTTCAGGCGGCGGATGGTCGCTTCCGGGAAGGGCTGCTCGCTGCTGAAAAAGCGGCGCATATAATCGTAAGCCGGGTGACGGGGCCAGTCGTTCGCCTGCCATTGCCGCGGCATCGGAAGCTGATCCTGCTGGTAGAGGTCGAAAGTCTCCGGCGGCGCGAACCAGGGCGGATGCGGCGTCACGAAGGAGAGGAAGAGCGCCCAGGGCTGTTCTTCACCTGCGTGATCGCGCAGCCAGCGGATGGCATTTTCGCGGTTGCGGATGTCATATTGCTGATAGGTGGAATCGGCCGGACCTGCTTCTTCAATGCCGGGGCGCCAGTCGCGCCGGATCGACCCATCGCGGATGCCGCTGGCCGGGTCGCCGATGCCATCCACCACATGCAGCGGCTCGATTTCCTGCCGGAAGCCGTTGTCGTCCGCGGCGCTGCGGAAGTGCAGCTTGCCGATAGAATCGACGATAATGCCCTGCTCCCTGAGGCGATGCCCCCAGCTGGGCACGCTGCCATCGTAGGGATAGCCGTTGTCCCAATTGCCGATTTGGTGCACATACTGCCCGGTGGCGAGGGCGGCGCGGACGGGCACGCAGATGGCGCAGTTGGTGTAGGCATTGCTGAAGCGCGTACCCCCTGCCGCCAGCCGGTCGAGATTGGGCGTCTGCACGATCGGATGCCCGGCGCAGCCCATCGCCGCGCCCTGATGCTGGTCGGAGATGATGAAGAGCAGGTTTGCCGGTTTCATGGCGTGTCCTTCGCGATTGGGCTTTTGCACGGGAAAGGATGTTAGCATATTGCCCGGGGCAAGGGCAAACGGCGCATTCACAGGTTGCCAGCCGAATTGTCTGCCGCTAAACTCTTTCCGATTATTCGCTGACGAGCCGGGAAGCGCCCTTGCCTTTCACGATAAAAGCTGAGCCGCTCGAAGTCCTCGCGCGCGACATCTTCGCCGCCGCCGGCGCGCCCGACGATATCGCGGAGGCCGTCGCTCAATCGCTGGTGATGACCAACCTGCTGGGGCACGACTCGCACGGCGTCTTGCGGGTGAAGCAATACATCAGCATGATCCGCAAGGGCATGATTAAGCCGGCCGCGCGCCCGCGCATTCGGAAGCGTTTTGGCGCCACGGCAATGGTGACGCTCGGCTATGGCTTCGGGCAGATTGGGGCGCGCTTCGCTGCCGAGCTGGCGATCGAGATGGCTCGCGAGCACGGCATCGCGGCGGTATCGCTGGGGCAGACCACCCACGTCGGGCGGCTGGGCGAGTGGACGGGCATGATCGCGGCGCAAGGGCTGATCGCTATTGGCTTCGCTGGCGGCGGATTCTCTCACAGTTTTGTCGCTCCCTATGGCGGGCGCGAGCGCCTGTTCAGCACCAATCCGTTGTCCTTCGCCGTGCCCTGTGGCGAGGAAGGGACGCTGCTGCTGGACTTTGCCACATCGGGCGTCGCGCATGGGAAAGTCATGCTGGCGCAGTCCAAAGGGGCGCCCTTGCCTCAGGGCATGATGCTGGACAAAGCGGGGCGCCCGGCAACGGCGGCCGCCGATCTGGACGCGGGCGGCGTCCTGCTGCCGATGGGGCTGCACAAAGGTTCGGGCTTGTCGATGATGATGGAGATCATCCCCAATCTGCTGGCGGGCGACCGGCCGATGAGCTCGCCCGAGTTTCATTACGGCAATCCGGCGCTGTTCATGGCGCTGCTGCCGGAAGCCTTCGACGAAGCGACCGACTTCGCCATCCAGGTCGATGCCCTAAAGGCGCGCGTTAAGGCGGTAAAGCCGGCCTGTGGCTTTGACGAGGTCCTGGTCCCTGGAGAGCCGGAAACGCGCTCTTACAGCGAACGCGTGAACGAGGGCATCCCATTGCCGGATCAAGTGTGGGCGGATCTATGCGCGCTGGCGAATGAGTTTGGAGAAGACTGGCAAGCCGCTGGTAAATGAACGGGAGACAAGTTGAAGCGGGCGACCTGGTAGGTCGCCCCTACCTTACGCCGGGTTGCGGCGACGGACGCTTTCTGCGGGTATCCTGTCATGTATGTGTACGGGCGAGCCGGTGGATCGCCCCGACAAATACGTAGGAATTGCCGCGTCCAAACGCTAGATGAAAAGGAGCAAAACACGATGTACCAACCAAAACCGACGAAGGGCAACACCGACTGGTTCACGCATGACCGCTTCGGCATGTTCATTCACTGGGGGCTCTACGCCCTGCCAGCGCGCCATGAATGGGTGAAAAACCGCGAGGAATTGACCGACGAACAATACGCGCCTTACTTCAAATACTTCAATCCGAAACGCTTCAATCCCGACCACTGGGCTGATCTGGCGCAGGCGGCCGGCATGAAATACATGGTGATCACCTCCAAGCATCACGAGGGTTTCTGCCTCTGGGATTCGCAATTCACCGATTACAAGGCGACCAACACGCCCTGGGGCAAGGATTTGCTGGGCGAGGTCGTGCGTGCCTTTCGCAGCCGGGGCCTCAAGGTCGGCTTCTATTATTCGCTGATCGACTGGCATCATCCCGATTTCACCGTTGATATGCGCCATTCGCAGCGCAATCACCCCGAGCGCGCGGCGCTGAATCAGGGCCGCGATATGAGCAAATACCGCGCCTATATGAAAAATCAGGTGCGCGAGTTGCTGACCGATTTCGGCAAAATTGATGTGATCTGGTACGACTTCTCCTACCCCGGTCCCGATGGCAAGGGGCGCGACGACTGGGACAGTGAAGGGTTGGAGACGCTCAGCCGGACGCTGCAGCCGGAGATCATCATCAACAACAGGCTGGACCTGCCCTCCTCGGCCGATATCTACACGCCGGAACAGTTCCAGCCGCGCGAGTGGGTGCAGGTCGATGGCCAGCCAGTGGTCTGGGAGACTTGCCAGACCTTCAGCGGATCCTGGGGCTATCATCGCGATGAAGCCACCTGGAAGAGCCCTGGGCAGCTCATTCGCATGTTGGTCAACACGGTGTCGACCGGCGGCAACCTGCTGATGAATGTGGGTCCGACGGCGCTGGGAGAATTGGACAGCCGGGCGGAAGACGCGCTGCGCGTCTACCGCGACTGGATGGCGCAGCACAGCGAGTCGATCTACGGCTGCAGCGCCAGCGCCTTCACAGCGCCGCAGGATTGCCGCCTGACGCAGAATGGCGACCTGCTCTACGTGCATGTTTTCGCCTACCCCTTCCGACATTTGCATATCGACGAGATCGGCGACCGGATTGAATACGCCGAGTTCCTGCACGATGGCAGCGAGATTCAGTTCGAGGTCGATGAAGCGGGGACGGCGAGCTTGCAACTGCCGGTAGTGCAACCGCGCAGCGAGGTGCCGGTGGTTAAGTTGTATCTAAAGTCCTGATCCAAAGGCCAGTTGTAGGGGCTACCCACTGGGTCGATCGACAGGAATTAGTAGTCGCGGGCGACCTGATAGGACGCCCCTACAAAGCTTGTCCGATACTGGTCCATGCTTTTGCGCCGGTTACACCCCATCCCCCCAACCCCCTTCCCCAGCAAGCTAAGGAAGGGGGAGCACTCTAGCGGAGCGCTCGGCAACACAGGTTTCCCACTGCTTTGGTACCCGAATCTCCCAAGTCTGCCGCCAAGTCACCCTTCCCTAGTTCACTGGGGAAGGGCCGGGGATGGGGTATGACTCACGGATAACGGGCTTTTTGCGGTACCGGACAGGCCTTACAGTTTTCTCAAGAGACTAAGTGGCGTAAGTGACTTCCAGAAACTGATTGACGGCGACGTCCGGCAGCGTCTCTTCGGCGCCGTTGGGCCAGCGGACTCGTATCTCGCTGATGCCCACCTTGCCCAAGCCGAAATGGAGGGCGGTATCGTTGCCGGCGCCCAGGCTGGAGCCGCACTTGACCTCTTGCAGCAGCGTCCGTCCATCATCGGTTTTGATATAGACGCGCGCGCCGATAGCATCGCGATTGATATCGCCGCCACCAACGAGCCGAATGTTGATCCAGTTATTGGCGGCGCCTTCCGCGCCAGTGTTGCGGTAGAGCGCGTAGCCTTCATTCCAGTTGCCAAGCACAAAATCGAGGTAGCCATCGCGGTCATAATCGGCATAAGCCAAGCCCATGCTCGGCGTCAGATCAACCAGCCAGTCCGAGGGTGTGACATCGGCGAAGCTGCCGTCGCCGCGATTCTTAAACAGAAAATCGCGATATTCAAACATCATGCCTTCGGGACCGGTCTCGATATCAAACTGGATGAACTCGGTGGCGGTGAGGAAGAGATCAAGCCAACTGTCGTTGTTGTAATCAAAAAACACGGTGCCCCAGCCGACCGCGCTGCTCGGTCCGACCATGACGCCGGCCTCCTCGGCGACATCGTCGAAACTGCCATCGCCCTGGTTCTGCAGCAGCACCATTCCATTCACCATGTCCGAGAAATAGAAATCGAGATCGAGATCGTTGTCATAATCGCCGACCGCCAAACCCATGCCATGGATGAAGGTGCGCGCGCCCGCTTCAATCGAGACATCGCGCCAACACCATAGGCCGCAACCGGGTCCCTCGTTGCGCCAGAGGATATTGCCAAGCATATTTTTGAATTGGTCGTTGACGACATAGATATCGGGGTCGCCATCGTTGTCGTAATCGGTGAAGCTGGCGCTGAAACCGGCGCCCAGCAGCAGGTCGTAATCCAGCAGGTGGGTGACATCCTCGAAGCTGCCGTCGCCACGGTTGCGATAAAGCGTATCGCGGGCTTCGTCGTGCTCGCGCGTGATGTTGGGATCGCCACATTCGGGGAAGCAAGACCAATTGACGACATAGAGATCGAGAAAGCTGTCGCCATCGAAATCGCCCCAGGTCGCGGTGGTACCCTTGCCGGCGTCCCCTACCCCGGCCTGCTCGGTTACATCGGTGAATCCAAGCCCGCCCTCATTGTGAAATAGCGTGTTGGCGCCGTGGTTCAGCACATAGAGATCCAGCCAGCCATCATTATCGTAATCAGCCCAGACCGCGCCGCCGGTATCGACATCAACCAGAGCGACTTGCGGCGACAACGGCGAGACGTCAAAGCTGCCGTCGCCTTGATTTCGGTAGAGCACGCTGGGATCGCGGTTGCCGGTGACGAAGAGATCGAGCCAGCCATCGCGGTCGTAATCGCCCCAGGCTTGACCGATGCCGAGATAGCCGGTGAGGAAGTCGTCGTCGAAGAGCTGCCAGTCGCCGCTGTGTGTGGCGCTGATGCCAGCCGCTTCGCTGACATCGACGAATGGTTCGAGCTTGCCGATGCCTGTTAGAAGTATGATCGAGAGGCTCAGTCCTGCGAGGCGGACAGCGGACTTCATGAAACAGAAATGAGTAGCTCTCCGAAGCGGTATTACCGAGTCAGTCATGCAAGAGACAATCCGGCAGGAAAGCTCCCCTTCCTTAGCTGGCTGGGGAAGGGGCCGGGGGATGGGGTAGAAAAACGACGAATCTGAATTCTCATTACGTGCTTGGATTTACTTCTGCGACTCTGTGGTGAAGCCTAGCCCTTGACGCCGGTGGTGGCGATGCCTTCGACGAAGTAACGTTGCCCGAAGATGAAGATCAGCAGAACGGGGATGACCGCGATTGTCGCCACCGCCATCATCAGGTGCCACTCGGTGTTGCCGTAAGCGCCTTGATACTGCACCAGACAAACCGGCAGAGTCTGAATATTCGGTGTACGCAGGTACAGCAAGGGTCCGAAGAAGTTATTCCAGTTTCCGATGAAGGCGAAGATCGCCAGCGTTGCCAGCGCTGGTTTGGAGAGCGGGATGAATATTTGCATCAGGATGCGCGCGTGGCCGGCGCCGTCGATTTTGGCGGCGTCGACCAATTCTTCCGGAATCGTCAGGAAGAATTGGCGCAGCAGGAAGATGAAGAAAGGCCAGCCGAACCAGGGCGGCACCATCAGCGGCAGATGGGTATCCAACCAGCCGAAGCGGTTGAAGAGCACATACTGCGGCACGACCAGCGCTTCATTGGGCAGGAGCATGGTCGCCAGCACCAAGGCGAAGAAAAAATTCTTGCCGCGCGCCTTCAAACGGGCGAAGGCATAAGCGGCCAAGGTGCAAGAAACCACATTCCCGATGATGTTGTTGATGGTGATCTTCAGCGAATTCCAGGTGCAGGTGGTGAAATCAACATAACCGTGACCGTACCAGCCGTCGGGGAAATTCTGCCATTGGACAGTCTCCGGGATTAGCGTCGGCGGAAATGCGAAAACCTGCTTGAGCGGTTTGAGCGCGGTCGACACCATGACGATGAAGGGCAGTATAAAAGCGATGCCGAGCGGCACCAGCAAGGCGAAGGTGAGCAAATAGCCGATGGTGCGCCGCCCCTGAGTCGATTTGTGCCAGGCGACGTCTTCTTTGCGTTTTCTCGTCGTCATCCGGTGTCAGCCTCGTAGTAAACCCAGCGCCTGCCGACCCAGAACTGAACGCCCGTCAGCGCCATGAGAATGACAAACATAATCCAGGCGACGGCGGCGGCGATGCCCAATTGCAAGAAGATAAAGGCGTTCTCCCATAAGTACCAGATCAGGACGTTGCTGGATTCGCCCGGTCCTCCCTCCGTCATCACGCGAATCTCAGTGAAGTTCTGGAATGAACTCACGACAGAAATAATGATCACGAAGAAAAGCACCGGCGACAGCATAGGCAGCGTTACATTTCGGAATTTCGCCCAATTGCCGGCGCCATCAATTTCAGCTGATTCGTAAAGTTCCTTGGGGACGCCTTGCAAGCCGGCCAGCAGGATGATCATGATAGGACCGACAGAGAACATGCTCATCAAGATGAGCGACGGTTTTACCCAGGTCTTGCTGAATATCCAAGGCGGACCTTGGATGCCGATCTGCTTCAAGGTGTGATTGAGGATGCCAAGGCGCGGGTTGAAAATCCAGATCCAGACCAGCGCCACCGCCACACCCGCGGTCACCGTCGGCAGATAATAGACGGCGCGAAAGAAGGCGATGCCCGGCACCTTTTGATTCAACAGTACCGCCAGCAGCAAGGCGAATGACACGCCAAATACCACTCTCCCGACGACAATATAAAGGGTATTGCCGACTGAGGTCCAGAAAATCGGATCGTCAAATAGCTTGGTATAATTTTCCAGACCGATGAATTGCAGATCGTCCAGCGAAATGCGCCAATCGGTGAAGCTCAATCCGAGCATCCCGAAGACCGGACCGGCGCTGAATACGACTAAGCCAATCAGCCAGGGCAAGATGAACAAATAAAAGATGCGCTCTTCGCGCTTGGCGCTCGCTGAAATTGGACGCGATTTCCGTTTAAGCATCTATATGGCGCTCGTCTTTATGCCAACAGAATTGAGGGAGACCGTCGAAGGATCTCCCTCAAATGTTGCAATCTACATTGCCGAACTACATGTCGGCGACTTCGTCGAGCGCAGCCTGCCCTTCTTGCTGAATGGTGGCGATCGCTTCGTCGACCGAGGTCTCGCCCAGACGCAGCAAGTCGGCTTCGCGGCTCAGAATCTGGCTGACCTGCGCGGCCGCTAGCGACTGGAAGGGAGGACCTGTCACCGCATAGTCGAACATGGCTTCCAGGAAGTAGTGACCGCTCGGCGGCGCCGGGTCGGAGGTCAACCAGGCTTCCAAGCCCTCCGGACGCGCCGGTGAACCGCGGCCCGAGAGGCTCCACATGAAGATCATGCCTTCAAGCGATAGGTATTCACGCAGGTAACGCCAAGCCACATCCGGCTTGTCGCTGGTGGGCGTGATGCCGTAGCCACTGCCGAAGGCGCCGGTATAGCGCGAGCCGTCCGCGCCCATTGGCGTCGGCGCGACATCCCATTCGAAATTCGCCAGCGCGCGCATGCTCGGCGTGCTCCAGGTGGCGATATG
>JAPOWK010000118.1 GCA_026707665.1 Chloroflexota bacterium | reverse complement strand
ATAATGCTTCCTTTTCGCAATTCGTTACGACACCATGATAAACCGATACTATACACCTAGTTTACTGGGGAAGGGCCGGGGATGGGGTAAAATTTACGGTAAACAGGTGTTCTGCCGTACCGGACAATCCTTGTAGGGTAGAGACTTGCCTCGCCCACCCGTCAAATCCCAATCTGTTGGGGCGAGCCATTGGGACGACCGCCAAAGTTTGCCACTGCACATGCAAACTGTTACAATGTAATCGATTGCATTGTTGATGAAATGGAGATTCGAAATGAAAATCTTTCTGACCCGAGTACCACGATTGTTGCTGTTCTTAGGCATATTTGCCATTGCCATTGGTCTTGTGAACGCGCAAGACGATCCCATTCGGGTGGCGCTCGTCGCCACGCAAGCGGCCGGGGACAACGGACCCATCGACGGCCTCATCGCCGGGCTCGATATGGCGGCTGAGGAATTCGGCGTCGAAACGCAATTCCTCGAAGCGCTCGACCCCGCGACCTTTGAATTGACGCTGCGCAACCTGGCGCGCAGCGGCGTCGACATCATCGTTTCCACCTTCTACGCCATGGGCGCGACATCCTGGATTATCGCGCCGGACTTCCCCGATACAACCTTTGTGACCATCGTCGGGCTGCCAAGCGGCGACGAACAGCCGGACAACGTCCAGCTCATGGAGTATCAGTTCTTTGAAGGCGCTTACGTCGGTGGCGTTTACGCCGCGCACTTGACCGAATCCAACCAGCTTGGCTATACCGGCGGCGTACCGCTGCCCTTCGCCTGGGCTGATTTCAACGCCTTCACCGATGGCGCCCATTCGATCAACCCTGATATCGAAACGACGGCCGTTTTCATCGAGTCTTTTGAAGACCCGGTCAAAGGCCGCGAGTTGGCCGCCGGGCTTTACAGCAGTGGCGTCGATTTCATCTTCACCGGCGCCGCCGCCAGCGACATCGGCGTAGTTGAAGCCGCTTCCGACAACGACACGCTGGTCATGGTCGCCTCCGCGCCACTGGTGGAGCAGGCGCCGGCAAATGTCGCCATTCTGGTCCTGATCGAATGGGAAAAGACCATCATGCAGGAAATCGAAATGGCGATGGACCCGGAGACGCGCGGCGGCTTCCGCTATGGCAATGTGCAGTCGGGCGAGATCAGCTTCCATATCCCGGAAGAATTTCTGGAAGCGACCACCGATGAACGCCGCGAACGGGCGGAATCGTCCATGGAGACGATCGCGGCCCTGGTGGAAGACATCACCAACGGCGACTTCGTAGTCGAAGAAGACAACCAGGAACGAATGGCGCAGGATGACAGCGACGCTTAGCGAGGAAGTCGTCCTGCGCTGCGAAGATATCGCCGTCGCCTATGGCGATGTGCAAGCGCTGCATCCGACATCGCTGTCTTTCCATAAAGCCAGAATCCATGTTCTGGTCGGTCAAAACGGCGCGGGCAAGACCTCCCTTGCCCGCGTTTTGGCTGGCATCATTCCGCCTCAGAGCGGCCGCTTCTGGATTCGCGGCCGGCCAGTGCGCGCGGCAACCGTCCCGCTAGTACGCGAGCTCGGGCTGGATATCGTCCATCAGCGCTTTACCCTGCCACCCAATTTCACCGTGGCCGAGGCGCTGGAGTTGGTTTCCGCGCGAAAACATGCGGGCGCATTCTATTCAGGCCGGCAGCTGGCGGCGTCATGGCGGCGCGAACTGGAACTTGCCGATCTGGGCGTCTCGTCAAAGGCGCGAATTCGCGACCTGCCGATTGAAACGATCCAGTCGCTGGAGATCGTGCGCGCCCTCGCCGGGGCAGCTCAATTCCTTATCCTGGATGAACCAACCGCCCTGCTGTCCCCCAGCGGCGTTGATCGTCTCTTCGCTCGCTTGAAGCATTTGCGCGAGACGGGCGTGACTCTGCTGCTAATCCTGCACAAACTGCGCGAAGTGATGGAGATAGCCGATACGATTTCCGTTTTGCGTGCGGGACGCCTCGTTTTGCCACCGACCGCTTCTGCTGGTGTGAGCGAACAGGCGCTCAGCGATCTCATCATTGGCGAGCGAGCGACGGTCGATAGCGAAACGGACGCCTTCGCTTCGGGCGCTTCGACTGTCGAGCGGGCGGTCAACTTGTCGTTGGGCGATGTCAGCACGCCACATTCGGAGACGGAGCCGGCGCTGGCCGCTGTTTCCTTGTCCGTGAAAGCGGGCGAAATCCTGGGCATCGCCGGCGTAGAAGGCAACGGACAACGGAGCCTGGTTGATGTGCTCACCGGCTTGATGCCCGCGAAGAGCGGCGCTCTGCGGCTTATGGGGCGGGATGCTACTAAGTTGAAGCACCACCAGAGGCGGTCCATCGGTCTGCGGGTTGTCCCCTTTGATCGCGTGGCCGAAGGCGCCAGTCTGGGGCTGCCCCTTTGGGAGAACGTCACGATATGGAAGGCTGAGAAGTATCGCCGCTCGCGTTTCGGCCCGCTGCGGATTGGCGCCATGAGAATAGCGGCGCGAAAGGCGCTGGATCAATTCGATGTGCAGTACGATTCGCTGGATCAACTCGCAGGATCGCTTTCCGGCGGCAATATGCAGCGGCTGATTCTGGCGCGCGAGCTGGCTGATGAGCCCCGCGTTATCATTGCCGCGCAGCCGACCCGCGGTCTGGACTTCCGCGCGACGCACTACGTTTGGCGCGTCCTTCGCCGCCTCAAGCGCGCAGGCGCCAGCATCATCCTCGTTTCCTCCGATTTGGATGAGCTATTCAGCCTGTCCGACCGCATCAGCGTGATACGCGGCGGGCGGCTCGTCGCCGAATTCGCGCCGCCCTACGAAATGCAAGGCATCGGCGATAGCATGATCGGGGTGACCAGATGAGCCGCTGGGTCGCAACGGGAATCCGCATCGCTTCGCCTATCGTCATCGCATTCGCGCTCGGTTTCCTCCTTTTCGCCGCCACCGGCTATGACATTGCCGAGGTCATCCATGGCTTGTGGCAGGGCGCGATCGCCGCTCCCGGTTCACTCGAGCAATCCGTCCGCTGGGCGATTCCCTTGGCCATCATCAGCTTCGGCATCGTCATCACACTGCGAACGGGCGAATTCAACATCGGCGCGCAGGGGCAGATTCTGCTCGGCGGCCTCGGCGCGGCCTCGGTTGCGCTGCTGCTGCCCAATTGGTCTCCTTTGTTGGTCATACCGCTGGCATTGCTGGCTGGCATCATCTTCGGTGCGCTCTGGTCGGCGATCGCCGGCGTCTTAAAGGTCTGGTTCAATGCGGATGAAGTCATCAACACTTTGATGCTCAACTTTATCGCGATTTTGCTGATTCAGTGGGTGACGACGGGACCGCTGAAAGATGACGCCACGCGCGGCGAAACTGCCTCCACGCCCCGGGTGGACAACATGTTTCGCTTGTCCGACGGAACGGGCGTCTCGCTGGAATTGATCGCGATAGTCGTCGTTGCCGCGGCCCTCGCCTGGATCATCATCGAGCGCAGTCCCTTCGGCTTGAAGAGCAAGCTGGTCGGCAGCAGCCCGCGCGTGGCCGCCTGGCAAGGACTGCAAATCAAGCGGATTCATATCACCACTTACTTGCTGACGGGCGCGTTTGCCGGGCTGGCGGGCGCGCTGGAAGTGCTGGGACCGAGCGCGCGGCTGGTCACCGGGGCGACGCCGACCCTGGGTTTCACCGCGATCGTCGTCGCCATTGTCGGGATGCTGCGCGTGCCCGGCGCGCTCGCGGCCGCTCTGTTCTTCGGCGGCTTGCAGGCGGCGATTCTATTCCTGCCCATCGTGAGCCGTCTGCCGAGCTCGGGCCTGCGCATTATTGAAGGCTTGGTCGCCTTGCTGATTACCGCGCAGTTCATCTGGCTGCGGCGCCAGCACAATCGCCGCCGACAGTCGTAGGGCTTGATTGGAATTAAAATGTACGCACTGAAATTCCACCCCATCCCCGGCCCTTCCCGTAGGTCTATGTCTACGTGACCCAGTGAACTAGGGAAGGGTGACTTGATGGCGCAATTGAGGAATACGAGTGCAGTATCAGCGAGGAAACCGCGCTACCTCGTTCGCTGCGAAGGCGCTCCCCCTTCCCTAGCTGCTGGAAGTCCGCCCCCCGTTGAGCGGGGGGACCGAGGGGAGACCAGGGGTTGGGGGGATGGGGTGAGAAACCCGCATCGTAAACAGGGGTAGAAAACACCCGATATGGAACAATTCGTCGTGACCACCATACGCTTGTCGGCCCCGCTGATATTCGCTGGCTTGGGCGGCTTGTTCTCGGTACGCGCCGGAATATTTCATATCGGCATCGAGGGATTGATGCTGGCTGGCGCCTTTGTCACAGTGGCTTTTGGCAGCGCAATTGGCTCGGTCTGGCTGGGTATCGCCGGCGCAATTGTGGTGAATCTGCTGCTGTCATTCGTTTACTGGCTGCTGATCGACCGCTTCAAAGCCGACATGATCATCACGGGCTTGGGGCTGACTACCCTCTGCGTCGGCGGCAGCGCCTTCTTGATGAACGCGCTTTTCAAAAGACGCGGCTCGATGACATCGGCAGTGCGGCTGCCGCAGCCGGTTGTCGGTCCCCAAGAGGGTGTCCTCGCCTTTGTATCCGAACTGTCAATTCTCGCCTGGCTGCTGCCTATATTCGTCTTCATCGTGTGGTTGATTTTGCGGCGTTCGCGGCTGGGCTTGCACATTGCCGCGGTGGGCGAATACCCCTATGCAGCGGAGGCGGCCGGCGTCGACATCAGCCGGACGAAACTGATCGCCATGCTGGGTACCGGTCTTTGCTGCGCTCTGGCGGGCGCTGAGCTTTCCGTGGGCGGTCTGGCCGCTTTCAGCGAGAATATGACCAATGGACGTGGCTTCATCGCCCTCGCCGCTATTCTGTTTGGTTCGCTGGAGCCAATACGCACGACGCTGGCTGGCTTGTTCTTTGGCTTGGCAAACGCGGTCGGCATCAACAGCCAGATTTACGCCGGCGAAAGCAACATACCGCGCCAATTCATCTTGATGATCCCCTTCATCGCGACGATGATCTTTGTCACCCTGCGCGGCCTTTTATCCCAACGCAGGCTATCGCATGACGCATGATATCAGCCATGTTGAAACGCTTGCCCACCATTGCAAATCATACGCAGAAGCAAGTTCGAGCGAGTAATGAGAATGACTGCAGTATGAATGAGATTGCCAAAATAATCGAATCACTGTACGGGCGAGCCGGTGGCTCGCCCACTCTTGCTATAAATTACCAATTACGTATAGCCTGACTGGCCAGGCACGCCTTATGCTTAGCGAACAAGCGCGGCAACTCTTCGACGAAATCCGGCGCGCCAACAGCGGCGGCGATGGCTCGTTCAACCTGGAAGAAGAACGACTTAATTCGGGTCAAGCCGGCATCCTTACGGGCGATCCCATTGGCGTCGAATTTGAAGAAAGCGCCATCGCCGGCTTGCGCACGGTCATTGCGAAGCCCCACATCCGCAGCCCGCGCCGCCAGCTGATCTTCCTGCACGGGGGCGCCTTTTCCCTGATGTCGCCCGAGACGCACAGCCGATTGGCCGGGCATCTGGCGATAGCTTGTCGCGCCGAGGTCTACCTGCCCGAATACAGCCTGGCGCCCGAATTCCCCTTTCCCAATGCGCTGGATGAATGTGTTCGCTTTGCGCAACATTTTACCGAGTCGCGGCACTTCGCCGGCTTGTCGATTGTGCTCGCCGGGGATTCGGCCGGCGGCGGCTTGGCGCTGAGCGCGGCGATGAAAATGCGCGACGATGGTATCAGGCTGCCGGCCTGCCTCGTGCTGCTCTGCCCCTGGCTGGATTTGACCTTGCGGAGTCAGTCGATCGAGACAAATCGAGATCGCGCTCTCTTTCTGAGCCGGCGCAACCTGCAAGCCTTCGCTAATCTCTACGTCAGCGAAGCCGACCAGTTGACACTTCCCTATGTATCGCCACTTTACGGGAGCTTGAGCAAGCTGCCGCCCATCTATCTTCAAGGGGCGGAATATGACATGCTGCTTGGCGATTCGGCGCGCCTGCAACAGAAGGCGCGCTCCCAAGAAGCGCCCCTCCGCTATGACCTGTTTCCGCTCATGCCCCACAGCTTTCAGTTCTTCGCCGGCACGATACCGGAAGCGGACGCGGCGATAAGCCAGATCGGTCACTATCTCGATCAGACCTTTGGGCTTGAATAGCATTGACAAGTTGGCGCGTAACTGGTGACTAGTCGCTCCTGCCAAATCCTGACAACGTAGCATTTCTCCGATCTGATCTGCGTGTTCGCACGAAATTAGCTCCCCTTCCTTAGCTCGCTGGGAATTCCGCCCCCCGTTGAGCGGGGGGACCGAGGGGGGAACCGGGCCGGGGGATGGCGTAGAATTTCGGCGCCAAATCGCGACAGGTTGATGAAGGGCTGCAAGAGAACATTCTCTGGCGGAGTGGCTCCCTCAGTAAGAGCGCGGTTGATCCAGCCGACCAGCAAGCTTGCCATTTCGTAAGCGGGGTATTCAACCGCCATCACATTGCCAAAAGCCGCATGCTCCTTAGCCGGCATCGAATCCAGACAAACGATGCTCGGGCGCTTGTCCGCCTCGCTGCCTAGGCCATAATGCTGTACTACGATCTCGGCGATTCGATAGCTGTCACAGATGATCAAGTTCGGAGGCTCGCCCAGGCTTGACACATGGGGGGCGGTATCGAGGCGGAGAAGTTGAAAATTGTCATGTGCGCGCCGCGCCATCACCGACAGGAAGGCTTCGCGCTTGGAATCGGCCGCGATGCTTGACTTGTCATCGCAATACAGGATCGTCATCGCCGGGCGAAATCCACAGAAGCGCAAGGCGAAATCGATTCCGGCTACGTAATCCAGGGAGAACGACGATGTTCGAGGATGCTGTACCGGTCGATGCAATTGGATAACCGGAATCTCTTCGTCGAGCGCAATACGGATAGCGTTCGCGCTCTTGATTGGGTCCGTGGGCACGATCAGCAGCGCATCAACGCGTTGACCCAAGAGTCGCTCAACCTGCACAAATTCGTTCTCAACCGAGCCAAATGAGGCGACGGCAGCCAGCACGAATTCAGATTGGAATAGTTCCCGATTGAGCGCAAGCAGAAAGTCTGGCGCGCCGGGGAAGGCGTAATCCGGCACGACCATGCCGACAAGATTGCTCCGCTTCTGCCGCAGCGCCCGCGCGACATTGTCAAATCGATAACCGAGATCGTCGGCAATCATTCTGATATGATTGGCAGTCTGCGGCGCCACCCTTTCGCTGCCGGCCAAGGCCCGCGAGACGGTGGCTGTTGAGACGCCGGCAACCGAGGCGACGTCCTTCAATGTGATCGCCATCTTAACGCTTTCGGTTTAATAACGCGGTCAAAATCATTATAGTGCAAGCGCTTGCCGCATCAAACGGCGCGGCCTCAGTTTAGATGAACCGCTGCTTCATCCAATCGGCGGTGTTGAAGAAACTCGCCACCGCGCTCCCCGGCGGAACCAAACGATCACATTGCGCCCGCAGTTCATCACTCAGCTTCAGCTCGAGGACGGGCAGCAGGTGCTCCAGCTGCTCAACGCTGCGGGGACCAATAAGCGGCGCGGTGATGCCCGGCTGGTCTTTGACCCACAGGGTCGCCAGCTGGGCTGCGGAGATGCCGTGCTCCCGCGCAAGGCGAACGACCTGCTCGCCGACTTCGACGCCGGCCTGGTTGATGCGTTCGGTGTAGATGCCGCCGCGGAGCGCGCCGCGCGAATCAGCTGGTAGGTCAGTGGCGCTCGGATAGCGCCCGGCCAAGACGCCCTGCGCCAATGGCGACCAGGTGATGAGACCCAGTCCGTATGCCTGGCACAGGGGGACAAGCTCGTTTTCAATCCGCCGGTCCAGCAGATTATATGGTGGCTGCTCGCAGACAAAGCGAGCGTAGCCCTTTAACTCGCTCACCATGATCGCTTCCATGATCTTCCAGGCGGGATGGGTGGAGCTGCCGATGTAGCGCACTTTGCCCTGCCGAACTAAGTCCGTTAGCGCGCCCAATGTCTCATCAACGGGAATCGTCGCCGACGGTCGATGCACTTGATAAAGGTCGATATAGTCCGTTTGCAGCCGGCACAAAGAATCTTCGCAAGCGCGAATGAGATGGAGGCGCGAGAGATCTTCGTCATTTGGTCCTGATCCGACGCGTTGAAATGCTTTGGTTGCCAGGATGACTTCGTGCCGGCCAAGCCCCTTGGCAAAGGCGCGACCGATGAAGCGCTCGCTTTCGCCATTCTTGTAGGAGTTCGCGGTATCGATCAGATTGATGCCGGCATCGACCGCCCGACTTAGCATGCGGATTGATTCATCCTCCGGCGTCGGATCGCCGAAATTGGCGGTTCCCAATCCAAGCGGGGCGACTCTGACGCCGCTGCGACCTAGAACACGATATTCCATTGTTTCTCCTCCTTGCCCAGCGCATGTCTCGACAATTATAAACCATCCAGGGGCGCCGCCATGCCGCCCGCGCCCATTCCCGCGCCAACCATCGATCTGTAGGGGCGAGCCATTGGGTCGCCCGCGCTTCTCTATCCCATTTCCGTTTCGCCAGCGTCCTGTACGGGCGAGCCGGCGGCTCGCCCACAAAGTGAAGTGTAGTGATTTTGGGGGGACGGGTCAGCCACCGGCTGACCCCTACAGGTAGCATTTAATTGGGGAATCGTAATGGCGAACGGCGGTCTATGTCTTCGCGATTCACGCGCCCGTCTGCGTTCAGATTACCTTCGGATTCCTCAATTCAACTCGACGCCCTCGGTGGTAAAGTCAATGCGCCACCCCCCTCGCCTCACTTGAACCTCCACCCCAGGAAAGCTAAACTTAATGGATGAAGTCCCTGCGGCGCATTTTTCAATTCATGCGACCTTATGCCTGGTATCTTTTCTTCGGATTCTGGGCAACCGTCTTGCCGGTCGCGATGGAGCTGAGCGTGCCGCGTCTGCTCCAGTTCATGATTGACGAGGGCATCCGCCCGCGCGAGATGGATGTGATCTTGCTCGGCGCCTTTTGGATGTTCGTAGCGGCAATGATTGGCGCCTTGAGCACTCTCGGGCAAGGCTTTTGCCGGGCGGTCGTCTCGCAAGGGCTGGCGCTGGATATCCGCCACGCCCTGTTCCGCCATATTCAGTCGCTGTCATTCGCCAATCTCGACCAGATGCAAACGGGCCAGCTGATGACGCGCGTCTCCAGCGATGTCGATGTCGTGCGCATGTTTTCCAGCGCCGGCTTGGCTCTGCTGCTTCGCGTGCTGCTGATGATTGTCGGCAGCATGATCATGCTGCTGCTGACCGATTGGCAGCTCTCGCTGATCATGTTTGCCGTAGCCGGCGTCTCCGGCATTTTCATACGTTACCTGATGTGGAAAGCGACGCGTCTGTTCGCGGTGGTGCAGCAGAAGCTGGGCGCGCTGAATACCTTGGTGCAGGAGAATCTGGCCGGCATTCAAGTGGTCAAAGCCTTCGTCCGCGGCCGCTTCGAAATCGATCAATTCAGCGTAGGCAATTTGGAATATCGCGAGCGGAATATCGAAGTCGGCCAGCTGATGGCGATCGCGATGCCGATATTGCAGGTGCTTACGAACGTGGGCACGGTCGCGGTTCTCTGGTTTGGCGGCGCTTCGGTCATTGGCGATCGGCTCACCATTGGAGAACTGATCGCCTTCAACAATTACCTGATGACTGGCATGGGTCCGCTGCTCTTCCTCGGCAATCTGTTGATGATGTCCGCCCGCGCCGAGGCTTCTGCCGAACGCGTCATGGAAGTTCTCGATACGACGCCGACGCTGAAGATCGCCGACGTTCCGCACCGAGCCGCTAGTCGGGGCGAGCGTCGCCCGCTGCGCGTTAGCTTTGAGGATGTGTCTTTCCACTACAGCCGCCACAATGGGAGCAAGTCGAACGGCGCCAATGGCGTCAGCGGCGATGACGTCCTGCACGGGATCAGCTTCAGCGCCGAACCCGGCCGCCAGATTGCGCTGCTGGGCGCGACCGGCTCCGGCAAGAGCACCTTGGTCAACCTCATATCGCGCTTCTATGACGTCAACGGCGGGTCGGTGAGCGTAGACGGCGTCGACGTGCGCGATTGGGATCCGGCCGTCCTGCGCGGCAATATCGGCATGGTGATGCAGGAGTCGATCCTGTTCAGCGGCAGCGTGCGCGACAACATCGCATACGGCGCGCCTTCCGCGACGCTGGATGACGTCGTGGCCGCGGCAGAAGCGGCGCAGGCGCACCAATTCATCACGCAGATGCCGCGCGGCTACGATAGCGTCGTCGAAGCGCGTGGCGCCAATCTCTCCGGCGGGCAGAAGCAGCGTATCGCCATCGCCCGCGCCCTGCTGATAAAGCCGGGCATTTTGATTTTCGACGACAGCACCAGCGCAGTCGACATGGAAACCGAATACCGAATACAGGCGGCGCTGGAGCAGCTTGCCGCGCGGGCGACCACTTTCATCATCGCGCAGCGTATCACCAGCGTCGTCCATGCCGATCAAATCCTCGTCCTCGATCATGGACGCATCGCCGCGCAGGGCCGGCATCAGGAATTGCTCGAAAACAGCGAGATTTACCGCGAGATTTATGAATCGCAGTTGGGCGAGGCGGCCCGCGCGAATGGACGTGAATGACAAGCTCTTACCACCGAGTACACCGAGTTTGAAAGAGTACACCGAGAGGTTTAAATATGACGCTGAAGAATATCTCTGCGCCCTCATATTAACTCTGTGAACTCGGTGGTAAAAAATACCCGGTGTAGTTGGTATTGAGAACGAGGAATAGATTTTGCACTCAGAACGGACGGACTTTCGCCACTACAAACCGGACGGTCTCACATTTCGCATAATTGGCGCGGCCATGGCCGTGCATAGCAAGATGGGCCCAGGACTGTTCGAAAGTATCTATGA
Source organism: Chloroflexota bacterium (assembly GCA_026707665.1). GTDB lineage: Bacteria > Chloroflexota > Anaerolineae > Aggregatilineales > Phototrophicaceae > UBA6055. The sequence continues at coordinate 48,517 of JAPOWK010000118.1, read as the reverse complement.
GAATTCCCTCTGCATTGAATTAGATCGTCGTGAAATTAGTTATGAGCGGCAAAAGCGGTTTCCAGTGCATTACGACGGTGAACATGTAGGCGAATTGATTGCCGACCTGGTTGTTGAAGCTTAGGTGATTGTCGAATTGAAGTCGGTAAAGGACTTGCTGCCTATACATGAAGCTCAGGTAATCGCCTATCTAAGAGCAGCACGGCTGAAAAGAGGTCTACTGATTAATTTTAACGTGGTTTCACTCAAGTCGGGCATCAGACGAATCAGTGTCTGAAGACCCTCTCTGCCCTAAAAAAACTCGGCGCACTCGCTGGTAAACAAAAGGAAAACATCTCTCTGTGCCCTCGAAAAAACTCGGTGTCCTCGGTGGTAAAGAAAAAGAAAACATCTCTCTGTGCCCTCGAAAAAACTCGGTGTCCTCGGTGGTAAAAAAGTTTGTGGAGACCGTTACCTGGACCATGATCGATGACTAACCAATCCTCTTCAAACGCCCGTCCCCGCTTCATCGGCGGGCCCGGAGGCAGCCGACCCACGGGCGAAAAAGCCAAGGATCGCCGCGGCACACTAAGGCGCCTCTCTGATTATTTGAAGCCTTATCATGGCCGTTTGCTGCTCGTCTCGCTGCTGGTAGTTCTGTCTACGATTCTGGGCTTGGTGGGTCCAGCGCTGCTGGGGCGAGCCATCGATCAATACGTGGTCCACCATGACATCGACGGCTTGCTGACCATTGCTCTGGTGATGGCCGGCGTGTATGTGGCGCAGGGACTCTTCACCGCGATTCACGGCATCATCATGACCCGCGTGGGCCAGCACTTCGTCGCCGATATCCGCGCCGCGCTCTTCCGCCATTTTCAGGCGCTCTCGATGGATTATCACGACCGCCACCGCACCGGCGATCTCATGAGCCGCATCAGCAACGACAGCGAAACGATCAATCAGATTCTCTCCAACGGCTTGATCCAATTCACCACCAATGTCTTGTCACTCGGCGGCATCATGGTCGCGATGCTGCTGCTCAATCTGCCACTGGCGATCGGCACGCTGATCATCTTGCCGATCATGCTCTGGATAACCCGCCAAGTGACCGAACGGACGCGGGTCGCCTTCCGCGGCATGCAAAAGAACCTGGGCGTGCTGAACGCGGTCATGGAGGAAAATATCACCGGAATTCGGGCGGTACAAGCTTACGCGCAGGAGCAGGCCGCCATCGCCCAATTTCAGGATGCCAGCCACGCCTATCGCAAGGTTGGCATCCGCGCCGATTTCATCACCGCCGCCCTGGGACCAATGTTCACGACGATGATGATTCTCACGGTGGCGGCGACTGCGCTCTTGGGCGGCTGGCTGGCGCTGCGCGATGTCGTCTCGGTCGGCGTACTGGCGACCTTCGTAGTCTATATCATGAACTTCTTCCGCCCGATGCGCGGCATCGCCATGGTCTATAACCAATTGCAATCGGCTTTGGCCGGCGCCGAGCGGATCTTCGCCGTCCTGGATGCGGCGCCAACGGTCACGGATGAGCCGGGCGCGCAACCGCTGAGGGATATCCGCGGCGCCGTCAGCTTCGACCGCGTCAGCTTCGCCTATGAGCCCGGTGCGATGGTCCTGGAAGATATCAGCCTGGATGTGGCGCCCGGGGCGACGATCGCCTTGGTCGGTCCCACCGGCGCTGGCAAAACCACCATCATCAGCCTGCTCAGCCGCTTCTATGATGTCAGCCGCGGCGCCATCCGCATCGACGGCGTCGACATCCGCGCGGTGACGCAGAACTCAATCCGCGAACAACTCGGCATTGTCCTGCAAGATACCTTCCTCTTCAGCGGCACGGTGATGGAAAACATCCGCTACGGTCGGCTGGACGCGAGCGACGAGGAAGTGATTGAAGCGGCACAGTTGGCGAATGCCGATGACTTCATCCACCTGCTGCCGCGTGGCTACCAGACGCAAGTTTCGGAAAAAGGGCATAACTTCAGCCAGGGTCAGCGGCAACTGCTGGCGATTGCGCGGGCGATTCTAGCTGATCCGCGCATCCTGATCCTCGATGAGGCGACCAGCAGCGTCGACACGCGCACCGAGATCCATATACAGGAAGCGCTACTGCGTCTGCTCGAAGGGCGGACGGCTTTCGTCATCGCCCACCGCTTGAGCACGATCCGCAATGCCGACCAGGTCCTCGTGGTCAACGACCATCGCATCATCGAGCGCGGCGCCCACGACGAGCTGCTGGCCGCCGGCGGCTTCTATCACCAACTCTACATGAGCCAGTATCAGCGGTTGGAGGAACTTGTGGCGCTTAATTCAGCATGAGGTATTGGCTCTAACGCGCGGGAAAGTTCAGCCTTTCAGGGCGCCGACGGTGACGCCTTTCTGAATTTGGCTCTGGAAGACCGCATAAACCGCCAGCGTGGGCGTCATGATGATGGTGAGCGCCGCGAATAATGCCGACCAGTCACTCTTGTAATACTGCTGGTGCAGCAGGAAAGACAGTCCTTGTGGCAAGACATAGTTGTCCCGCTCCGACATCAGCACAAGCGGCAGAATATATTGATTCCACATCCCAAGGAAATTGAAGATGGCCATCGCCACCAAACCGGGCTGCGCCAATGGGAGCATCACGCGGAAGAAGACCTGGTATTCGTTCGCGCCGTCAATCAGCGCCGCTTCATGCAGCTCCGAAGGCAGCGTCTTGAAGAAGCCGGTCAGAAAGAAGATGGTGAATGGCAGCGAATAGGCGGTATAGACCAGGGTCAAGCCGAGGAAGCTGTTCAGTAGATGCAGCTCCTTCGCCAAGAAAAACAGCGGCACCAGCGCCAAAAATATCGGGAAGAGCATGCCCGCCATGAACAGGTAGAACAGCGCCCGATTCCCCGGGAAGCGAAAACGCGCCAGGATATAAGCCGTCATTGACGAAAGCGCAAGCGTCAGCGCCAGGCTCGGGATCACCACCTTCAAGCTGTTGAGAAAATACTGTCCGATGTAGGCGGATACCCAGGCGCGCGCAAAATTATTCCATTGCAGCGCCCCCGGCAAAGCCCAAGGCTCGAAGAAGATCTCCTGATCGGTCTTGAATGAACTGTAAACCAGCCAGATCAGCGGCAGAATGACCAAGAGCGCCCAGACAACCAGGCTGAAGTTCAGGACTGTATGCGATGCCAATTGACGAAGTCGCCTGGAGAATGGGGCGCTTGAAGATGCATTCGGGAAAGCGCGCTTTGTCATGCTCAGTACTCCACGCTCTCGCGGCGGGTCGCCAACATCGTGAGCAGCGAGAGCGTGAATGCCAGCAAAAACATCGCGACGGCGACGGCGGTGGCATAACCGAATTTGCCGCTGAGGAACGCGCGCTCATAGACGTAAGTGGAGAGCACATCGGTCGAACGGTTGGGCCCGCCCTGGGTCATCGTCTGCGTGATGGCGAACATATTGGTCGCGCTGATCGCCAGGAAGACCAGCGCCGTGCGTATCGTATCCCATAGCAGCGGCAGGGTAATCTTCCAAAACAGATCCCAGCGGGTGGCGCCGTCGATGGTGGCCGCTTCATAATAACTTGCCGGGATGGAATCCATGCCCGCGATGAAGAGCACGACGAAAAACCCGACTGCTTGCCAAATGACGACCGCCCCGACCGCCCCAAGCGCTAAATCAGGGTTGCCCAACCAGGCGATAGGCTCGGGCGCGCCAAAAAATCCGGCGATGCTGCTGAGGATGCCAATCGTGGGATGATAGATGAAACTCCATAAAACGCCGATCGCCACCAGCGACATCACCTGGGGGAAAAAGAATGTGATGCGATAAAACTTGCGGAAACGCGCCCGGCCGTGCGTCAGCAAAAACGCCAGGTAGAGCGCGATAACAATGGTGATGAGGGGGATGCTGACCAGGTAGATGAGGTTGTGCTTAAGCGCGTTCCAGAAGAACGCGTCGCCCAGCAATTTTTCAAAATTCGCCAGCCCGATATAAGTTGGCTTGGGGGTGAGCCCGCGCCACTTGGTCAGGCTGAAGTACATCGCCTGCGCATAAGGATAAACGACAAATACCAGAAACAGCGCCAGCGAGGGCATGGTGAATGGGATGATGATGTGGTACTTCTTCTTCGTAAACGCAGCGAGGGCGCGGTTTATGTTGATGCTCATGCTCCGTTCGTTTGGGGCCCGGCTCAATAAAATGATGAAAGGGACTCGCTTGGGAGCGAGACCCCTTCATTATTTCCCGCTTTCTGTGAAGCGCGGGCGGCTTACTCGTGCGTGTACTTGGGAATGTCGCCGTCCGCTTTCACTTCGTCGGCAGCCGCCTGAACCGTCTCGGCAAATTGCTCCGGCCTTATCCGGTTGGTCAACAGCTCGCCGGTGGCGTTCTTCACCGCTGTCCATAAGTCGCTGTACCAGCCGCGCGACAAGTAATTGAAACCGCCCTTGGCCGCTTCCGCCGCTTGCAGCGCTGAGGTCAGCGCCGAGCTGAGCTCAACGCCCTCGCTGCCGCCGAAGACGGGCATGATGGCGCTGATCTCTTTGGCGAAAAACTGCGCATTGGCTTTGGACAGCATGCAGCGCATGAACTCCATGCCACCCACCACATTCGCCGCGTTCTTGGGCACAATGTATGGCTCCCCGGGCCAGGCGACCAAGGACTCATAAGAGCTTTCATCCGGTCCCGGCACCGGCTTGATGACCATCTTGAAACCCTCGGGCGTCAGCTCACGCATCTCGTTCTCGAGCCAGGTGCCGCAGGGGATGAAGGCCGCATTGCCTTGAAGCCATTCGGCCTGCGATTCGGTGTGGGTCAAGCCCTCGGTACCCGGCAGAATATATTCGTTGGCGGCAAGCTGGTGCATCATGCTAACGGCTTGCAGCACTTCGTCGCTCTTCCAAATATCCTCCACTAGGTTGTCAATGGCTTTGATGCTGTCCATGCCGCCGGTCTTGTGAACCAGATGCATCAAACAGCCGAAGACCATGTATTGCGGGAATTTGCCCTGGTAGGTCCAGGGGGCGATGCCAGCCGTCTTGATGGTCTCGCAGAGGTCCAGCATGCCAGCCCAGGTGCGAGGATATTCCCAGCCCATTTCTTCAAACAAGCTCTGACTGTGCCAGATGCCGCTCACGGTATAGGCGACATTGAGATAGAGCTGCCTGCCGTCAAACACGCCATCAAGCTGTGAACTGGGGAAGAGCGTCTCGCCGAAGGTCTTGCCCGCTGTATCCAGCGACGGCGCCGCCATCAATAGTCCTAGATCCGCCAGTTGATCATCGGCGACCAGGGAATCCATCGGGATATTGAAAGCGCCGCTGTTGTCGATCACATCGGGCGGATTGCCAGCGATGAAGCGCGGCCGCAGTATCTCCGAAACCTGCTGGATGCCTTCGACGCTCATTTCGTTTTCCGGGTGAAGCGCCCGGAAAATATCGGCCGCGTTGTCGATATAGCTGCGCCCGAAACCGCCTTCAAAGAAAACGCCCTCCACGTTTGCGCCCGATTCCAAGCCCAGCGGGTTCATCGCTTCGGGCGCGACTTCAAATGGCAGCCCGTCTTGTGCCAGCGCCGTCAATGGCATGAGATTGGCGCCAGCCGCCCCCGCCGCCAATGCCGTCGACGACCTGAGAAACTCTCGTCTTGAAATTCCCTTGTTCATTTTAGCTCCTTTTCGCACATACTTTTGCTATCGCCGTAAGCGCGAACCATAGTAACTTTGGCCGGTTCGCCCAGTTACATGTAACCTGATGCAGCGCCCTATGTCAACATAACTCCACGAAGCGATTTAGATAATGCATAAATGTATCGTTTCAGCAGCTCCTCTGGCGTATACTGCCAGTCTGTAGCCGCACCGCTAATAGTATTGGGTGGATCGGGATTAGTTGTCCGCCCATAACATCGGTCACTGCCCTTGGGTCGGCGCTGGCGCAGCTGCCCAATGGCTGTGGTAAGATGCCTCTGTGACATCAGAGACGAGGGGTGCCATTGATGAAGGCAGAAACGGTCGATGTGCTGATCGTCGGCGCCGGCATCTCGGGCATCGCAGCCGGCTATTATTTGGGGCGGCGCTGCCCGTCGCTCAACTGGACCATCGTCGAAGGACGCGCTGCCATCGGCGGCACCTGGGATTTCTTTCGCTACCCGGGCGTCCGCTCGGATTCGGACATGTACACCCTGGGTTATCGCTTCCGGCCCTGGACCGGCGAGAAGGCGATCGCCGATGGTCCCGCGATTCTGCAATATATCAAGGATACCGCCCGCGAATACGGCATCGACCGGAAGATTCGCTTCAATCACCGCGTCTCACGAGTCGCCTGGTCATCCGATAGGGCGGAATGGAGCGTGAGCATCAAGCGCGGCGCGGGCGACGAGTATGTGGAGATGCGCTGTCGATTTCTCTTCATGTGCAGCGGCTACTACCGCTATGACGAGGGATACCTGCCGGCCTGGAAGGGTTTGTCGCGTTTCTCTGGCGAGATTGTGCATCCGCAGAAATGGCGCGACAATGTCGAACTCAGCGGCAAGCGCGTCATCGTCATCGGCAGCGGCGCAACCGCCGTCACCATCGTCCCGGCATTGGCGCAGAAGGCAAAGCATGTGACCATGCTGCAGCGTTCGCCGAGTTATATCGCCAGCATACCCGCGAAGGACCCGACGGCGGTCCGTTTGCGGGTGCGCTTGCCCTTCAGCCTGGCGTCTTGGCTCATGCGCTGGCTGCAAATCATGCGGCAGATGTACTTTTATCACCTGGCGCGCAGCAAACCGCAAAAGGCGCGCGACATGATTCTCGATGGCGTCAGAGCTGCGCTGGGACCCGACTATGATGTCGGGCAGCATTTCAGTCCCCGCTACAATCCCTGGGATGAGCGGCTTTGCGTCGCGCCAGACAACGATCTTTTCAACGCGATCAAGACGGGCGCCGTGTCAATGGCGACCGATCGCATCGAGCGCTTCGTTGAAGAGGGCGTACAATTGCGATCGGGTGAGGTCCTGCCTGCCGATATCATCGTCACCGCCACCGGCATGCGCATGCGAATCATGGATGGGGTGGATATCATCGTCGACGGCGAGCCGGTCAACCTGGGCGACGCCTTGAGCTACAAGGGCATCATGTTCAGCAACATCCCGAACCTGGCATCGTCCTTCGGTTATACCAACGCTTCATGGACGCTCAAATGCGAATTGATCTGCGAATATGTTTGCCGCTTGCTCAATTACATGGAACGCCGCGGTTTCAAACGCTGTGTACCCCGCCTCGACACGGACTCGCAAACCACCGAGCCGATGATCAATTTCACATCGGGCTATGTGCAGCGGGCGCAAGCCGAATTGCCGAAACAAGGAACGCGGCGCCCCTGGAAGGTGTATCAGAATTACTTGAAAGATCTGCTCATGATGCGCTACGGCCGGCTCAACGACGACGTGATGGAGTTTCGCTAAGCCAATCCCCGCTGAATTTTCCGCGGCAGCTTCTTGGCAGTCGACATAGACTATCATGCGGCTGATCAATTGTAGATTGTGTGTACGGGCGAGACGGTGGCTCGCCCACTCTGGGAGCGGGGGCCAAATCAGAATGCGACTATAGCCGCAACTCAAACCCGCCATCCTTCACCGCCGCGCGGAAGACCTCGTCCTCCAACGCCAGACCGAAGCCCGGCGCGTCAGGAAGAACCACCTGCCCCTCTTCCACGCGGTAGGCTGACGCGTCAATGCCCGGGGTGGAAGTCTCGTCCCATTCGACAAAGGTAAAGCCCGCCACCGCCGCCGCCAAATGCCCGGAAACATAGTTGCCCAGGTGACGCCCATAGTGATGCGGCGCCGCGCGCACGCCCCAGCCATCCAGCTGGGCGCCGGTATCCAGCCAATTGCTGAAGCCGTGGCTGAAGATGTCGTACTGGATGACATCGACGAAGCCTGCGCGCGCCCAATCCATCAGCGCTTCCGCCGCCCAGCCCTCGCCATCGGCGATCAGCACGGATAAGCCCTCGCCCTCCATCCAGTCATGCAAGGTCTCATACAGTTCGGGATCTTCGTGGAAGGCTTCTTCCAGCCAGAAGACATTGCAATCGGCCGTTTCCGCCAGCACTCGTCGGGCGATGTTGAAATTGTAACCATTGTTGGCATCAATCAAGATCGTCGCCTCGGAACCCACCGCCGCGCGCACCGCCTTTATGACGGCGATGTCACGCCTTGTGCCCGCTTCCAGCGGCATGTGCCGGGCGCCGCGCCCGACCTTGATCTTGAATGAGCGATGATTCTTCTCATAACCCTCGCGCGCGTGTTCGGCGATCAGCGCCGCCCCCGCTTCATCGGACTCGATGCCCAAGTCGTTCATGTAAAGCGACGTATCATAACAAGGGACACGCAGCGGCTCACTAATTTGCGCCTTCGCCGCCGCCGCCAGCTCATAAACCCCTTTGCCAGTCAGCTGGCCAAGCAGGTCCCAAAGCGGAAAATCGAAGGCGCGCGCCACATCCGTCACGCCAGCTTCAATTGATAACAAGTCGGGCACAGCGGCGCCGAGAATCGCCTGCGCTTCTTCCGAACTGGCTTGGCTGAATCCGAATCCGGTCGCGCCTTCATTCGTGGTCAGGCGGGCGAGCGGCACTGTGACATCAATGCCATGTATATTCAAGCGCGCGTTGTTACCCGCTTCCCGCGGCCGCGCGCCCGTCAGCGTGGCCCGCTCGACACGTACGATTCTTGCGTTTTCCATGAGATTACCCTTCGGCTTCGCCAAACATCACACCGGTCGGGATGACATCAGTGGCCTCGCCGCGCTTGATCGCCTCCGCCGTCTCCAGGATGCTGGCGAAATCATGGACTGGCTCGAATCCGAGTTTGGTTTTAATCTTGCTCAAGTCCAGTTCAAAGTAATTCATAAAGGGGATGCGCGCTTCGGCGTAAGGCATGTTGTAGCGCTCCGCCAGCATCGGCGCCAGCTCGCCCCAATCAAAGAGAGCGGCGCCGGCCAGGTTGAAGGCTTCGCCCACTGCCTCGTCCCCTTCAATCGCCAGCGCCAGACCGTCGGCAATATCGCGCACGTCGGCAAAGTGTTGGCGGTAGGGAACGCCGTTGGGATTCAGGCTCAGCAGCAGTTTCTCTTCGCCGTCCCAGCCTGCCACCAAAGTCTCTATCATCGCCTGCACATCCGGATCGCTCTCGTCATTGCCAGGCATGTTGCTCATCTGATACGACTTGGCGTCGCTGTAAGTCTTGTAGGCCGCGCTGTAGAGAAAGAGCTTCGGCAGGCCCGCGTCGTTCAAAAACTCGCTCGGTTCAATCACCGTAGAGAATCGCATCGCGCAAGTGGGCACTCCGTACTGATGGTGGTACACCATCGCCAGTTCTTCACCGAGCCACTTGGTCATCAAGTAGGGCATGTTTGGATATTCCCCAATCATGTCTTCGGTGATCGGCTCCTCGAAATAACGCCCATTGACCCGCGCGTCCCAGTAGACGCCTTCCGTGCTGGCGTAGACAAATCGGTGCAAGCTCGGGCCTAGCTCGCGGACGCTTTCGAGAAGGTTCAGCGTGCCCATTGCGTTGATGTCGAGGTACTGCCGATTGTCGAAGGGTCCTTGAAACGCCGCCGCCAGATGATAGATGGCATCAACCCCGGCGACCGCCTTGCCCACATCCTCGGCATTGCGCAGGTCGCCGTAAACTGTTTCGACGCCGTCGAAGGTATCGAGCTTGCCCGCGCGGCTGGCATCGCCCGGGTAAACGAAACTGCGGATAGAATGTCCAGCCTCTAGCAATCGGGTCACCAGGTTTGCGCCAATACGGCCCGTGCCGCCGGTTACCAGAATCTTCATTTGCTCACCCTTCCACTTATTTGCGCATACCGGGCGCCTGACGACTTGGCGATCGGCAATGCCAGCAATCTTAGCGACTGTCGCCAAGCCGCGCAAATGCCGCGTCGATGACATCAGTCGCGCAATGTCAACGCCGTCAGTAGTCGATTTGCAGCACTATATCCTGAGGGTGGTTGCCGAAGCCACGCCCGAATATATTCAGGCCGCCCTTGTTTCCGGCACGGTCATCAATGCCAATGCGAATGGCGATAAACGGCTTTTCCCGCAGATGCAATTCGGCAATCCTCAGCTTCGAGAGCGGGCGCCCATCTACTGTTGAGCCCTCAGTGTCAATTTGCCAGACTTTGAGCAAGCCATACTGGCTGTTCCAATCGGGCCACCAGGCAGGGGTCAGATTGCCGCGTTTATCGCTAAAATCGGCGGGCGATGTCCAGACGCCGACGCGATGCCCATTGATCTCCAAGAATATGTCCGACTGCCAGTCGCCGGCGGATGGAGCGGCTTCAGAGCAGAGCTCCAGGCTCAGCTGCAAGCTCTTGGGATTCTCGCGCTCGTAAACTGGATTCGGAAAGCGATATTCCAGGTATCCATGAGATAGCCAGACCAATTGCGCTTCAAAGCGTTCGGCGGCATAAAACAGAATCGGATCATCCAATTTTCCAATGACGGATTCAGCTCCCGCCATGCCGCAGGGCGCGATGACTTTCTGATCGACAAAAGCGCCGACCGGCATCTGTATGTTCAAGTGGTCGACTTCGGCGCTGCTCTGCGTTTCCGGCAGGCGGAAGACGACCGTGTCGTAAAGCCGCGAGTAGATGCGCTGCTGCCCGCGTTTGCCGGGCGCCGTCTGCGAACTGACGAGGCCCACATCTTCCAGGCTGGCGAGGTGCATGGATGCGGTGGCGATTGGCATTTCCAGCGCAAGCGCGATCTGCGAGAGGCTTGCGACCTTGTTTACCAGGTGTTCCAGGATGCGCAGACGTGGAGCGGATGCCAGCGATTTGGCGATGGCGATATTCTGTTCGCGAGCCACAATGTCGTCGGCGGTGACATAGGTGCGATTTTGATTGTGGTCATGTCGATCAAATGCTTGCAAAGCGCGCCTTTATAATTCTATAAACTTATGAAGGTAATGCGAGTTTTACTTCATGAATTCAAAGAAATCAAGTAGATTTTGACCGAGTTTGCTCAATTTGCTTGACATTCTCGCCCAACCATTATATCTTCATTTCACCTTTTCACAAACCAAAAGGTTGCGCGGACAAGCGTGTTGCTTGAGAGAATCTTGCCGGCAATTGATAGCCCGGTCGCGTGGGGACCGGTTGGCGCTCCCGCTGTACCGAGCAGGACGCGAGGCGCTCGGCGATGAGCGGAATAAGTCTTGGCGGCCTGGTTGAAGGCGCGCTGAATTCATTGGAAATCTTTGACCCTGTCGTCGCGCCATACCGCGGCTTTCATGAGAAGCTGCCGCCCAAAATGCAGCAGACTTTCACCGCATTCATGTTCATATTGCCATTCGGCATACTGTACGCCATCTTCACCATACTGCCCATCTTCCAAACCTTTTACATCTCCCTCCACAAATGGGAGATCATGGGCACCAATATTCGCTATATCGGGCTCAGAAATTTTGAGCGTCTGATAACACGGGATACGCAATTTCACCAAGCCTTTGAGCAGACCATTCTCTTTGTGGCGCTGACCATTCCGATCATCTTTGTCGGTCTCTTCTTTGCGCTAATGCTCAATCGGCCCGTCCGGGGCATCGGCATCTTCCGTACGATTTTCTACTTGCCTAATATCATGGCGGTGACCGTCATCGGCTTGATCTGGGCGCGCGTCTTCGCTTCATCGGGTCGCGGTCTGATCAATGCTTTCCTGGAAAACTTCAATGCAGGACCGATTCCATTTCTGGATCAAGGAAATCTGGCGACCCTCGTTGTATCGTTCACCACGCTCTGGTGGACGGTTGGCTTTAGCATGCTCATTTTCCTGGCGGGCTTGCAAGATATATCGCAGGCGCTCTATGACGCGGCCAAAGTCGACGGCGCCAACCGCTGGCAGCAATTCCGCCATATCACCATCCCGGGCTTGCGTCGGCCATTCGCCTTCCTTTGCATCTTGCAGGTGATCGCCTCCTTCCAGATTTTTGGTCAAGTCGATGTGATGACGGGCGGCGGACCGGCCGGCAATACCCGTACCATTGTCTACAACATCTTTGAGACCTCTTTTCTCTATTTTCAAGTGGGCTATGGCACCGCCATGGCGGTAATCATGTTCGCGGTTCTGCTGGTCATTTCGCTTTTGCAACTGGCGCTCTTTCGCGACCAGGGCGTAGGGAATTAGCAGTGGCGGTTGTTGGCGCGGAACAAATACGAATACGTCAGCTGATAGAACTCCGGCGGGGCACTATATATGTCCTTGCGGTGGGCATATTCGCTTTGATCTGGATGCTGCCCGTAGTTTGGACCGTGGTCACTTCATTCCGGCCCGAGGCCGCATTGCAGCGCAATCTGGCGAGCCTGATACCCTATCCCTTCACGATTGAGAATTGGACTTTCATCCTCAAGAGCAGCCAACTTTGGAAATGGTTGGGCAACAGCGTCTTCGTCTCCACCACGCATACGCTGGCGCAGTTGACCATCTGTTCGCTGGCGGCTTACGCCTTTGCGCGCCTTGATTTCTATTTCAAGCGTCCCCTCTATCTTCTGGTTTTGATCGGCTTGATGGTTCCTTTTGAGGCAACATTCCTGCCCGTTTATCTATTGTTCTCCAATTTGAAACTCCACAATACTTTGATCGCCCTGATATTGCCGGGCATCGCTTCCTCGTTCGCCGTCTTCTTGTTGACGCAGTTCTTTCGCGGCATCCCAATGGAATTGGAAGAAGCGGCGATGATGGATGGCGCCGGGCGCTTTCGCATCTTCCTCATCGTCATTATTCCGCTTTCGACGCCGGTCATCACTGCCCTGGCGATCTTCACCTTCCTGGGCAATTGGAACAGCTATTTGTGGCCCATCATCTCCGCCACGAGCAGCGAGGTCTACACGATTGTGATCGGCTTGCGCAAACTCAACCAGGCTTGGGGAGATGTTAACTTTTACGGGCGCGACATGGCGGCGGCAATCTTCACCGCAATGCCGATCATCATCTTCTTCTTTGTTTTCCAACGCCGCATCATCAGCGGCATCGCTATCAACAGTGGCATTAAGTAGAGAGGAAGGCTTATCGACCTGTGTCTACCGTACCGTCGTCTGCGTTTCAAATAGTTATCCCGAAAGGATGCAAATCATGTACAGATTGAAAGCTTTGCTAGTCGTGGCTATGCTGCTTGTGCTGGTCGCTACTCCGATCGCCGCGCAAGACGCGGTCGAGGTCGACTTTATGCGCTTCTTCGGCGAATGCGCCGATGAATTTGGCGAAACCACTGACCTGTCGGAGGCTTACGGCGAATGCGGCATCATTCAGACGCTTGCCAATTCGTTCAACGCATCACAAGACGAGATCCACGTCAACACCATCGTTGTCGATTGGCCCGGCGTCACCGAGCTGAACGCCAACTTGGCCGCCGGCACACCGCCTGACATCATGGTGCTGCACGGCCGCCGTATTCCCAACTACGCCTCGCGCGGACTGCTGACGCCGCTGAGCGATATTCTGGCTGGCGCCGGCATCGACGCTGACGACTTGACCGAAAGCGCCCGCGGCTTCGTCGAATGGCAAGGCGAGCTCTATGGCATCCCCTTGGATCTGCACGGCCACCTCTGGCACATCAATGTCGGTCTCTGGGCGGAAGCGGGCTTGGTCAATGATGACGGCACGCCCGATATCCCCTACGGCATGGACGAATTTTTGTCCCACGCCGAGACTTTCAAGGAAGCCACCGGGCTGCCTTTCCTCGGCATGTGGACCAATGGGCTGAGCCGCAACTGGATGGCGCTCGTTTATCAGCAAGAGGGCGGCACCGTGGAAGGCGAAGACGGCATGCCCAACGTCAACAACGAGGCTGGCTTGAACGCCCTGAACTTCCTGATGATGCTGCGCGACGAAGGGCACATCACCGACAATGTCGATTACGGCGCGTCGCAGGAAATCTTCCTGAAAGGCGAAAATGGCGGCCATATCAACGGCACCTGGGTGGTCAACTTCTACGACAACCAGGTCGCAGATCCGGAAGGCGCGCTGAAGAATTACTACGTGCACAACTTCCCCACGGTTTACGACCAGCCGGCCGCCTGGGCGGGCAGCCACGCCTGGATCATCCCACAGGGCGACGATCCCGACCCTGCCACCCTCGAAGCGACATTGACCTTCCTCGATTACCTCAATGACAACAACATTGAATGGGCGCGCACCGGTCACTCCGCGGTCAACACCTCTGTCGTCAACAGCGATGTCTACAACGAGTATCCGCATCGTCAGGAATACGCCGAATTCGTACCCAGCGCCGTCATTCCGCCGCGCGAGAATTGGAGCACCGCCTTTGAATCCGTGATGGATGAAGAATTGTCCGCCGCGATGATCGGCGAGAAGACGCCCGAGCAGGCGCTGATCGACGCCCAGACCCGTCTGGAAGACTTCGCCCTGTTCGAGTAAGTGACCGCAGACCTGCCTCGCACCTGCAAGACGGGGTGCCTTAGCCCCTCTCCATGGCAATGGGGAGGGGTTGGGATGAGGTTGAATTCTTGGGGCGGGCTTTCGGGCTCGCCCTTTTGGGTAGCGCATCGTCAACAGTGAAAAATCTGCCCGAGCGTCAATTTGTAGTCGAAGCACAAAATGTAGGGGCGACTGACGGGCTGTGTCTACGCGCCCCTGTGAGTCGCCCGAAAAACTCGCTCATATTACGGAAAGGGGTGAACTGCTAACATCACAAAATACCACTAAAATATCTCGGTGTACTCAATACCCTCGGTGTACTCGGTGGTAAAAACCATTACAAAGTTCGGACTAGTCGCATATCCATAATTCACCGCTCCCTGTTCTTGCCAGTATCAATTATCTGTTTGATTAGGAGTAAAACATGTCCGAAATCCCCCGCAGCGAATACCCCCGACCACAGTTCGTCCGCGACGAATGGCTCTGCCTGAATGGCGAATGGGGCTTCGAAATCGACCAAGGCGACAGCGGCATCCATCGCGGCCTGCTAGAGCGCGAATTGCGCGATACCATCACCGTGCCATTTTGCCCGGAATCGGCGCTCTCCGGCATTGGCAACCACGACTACTACAACGCCGTCTGGTATCGACGTAGCGTAACCATCCCGGCACAATGGGCGGGCAATCGCATCTTGCTGCGCTTCCAAGCAGTCGATTATGACAGCACCGTCTGGGTCAACGGCGAAGAAGTCGGGCGCCATCGCGGCGGCTTCTCGCCCTTCAGCTGCGATATCAGCGCAGTGGCGAACGCCGGCGACGAAATCACCATCGTGCTGCGGGCGCGCGACGACGGCCAGAAGCCACAGCCGCGCGGCAAACAAGCCACCGATTACGGACCAGAAGGCGCCATCTATGTGCGCACCACCGGCATCTGGCAGTCCGTCTGGCTGGAGCCCGTGCCTGCTATTGCCCTGCGCCGCCCGCGCATCACGCCTGATCTCGCCAATCAGACTTTCCGCCTCGAGCAGCCGATCACCGGTAACGCGCCGGGCTTGCGGCTGCGAGCAACCCTGTCCGACGCCGACGGCGAGGTGGTCAGCGCCGAAACATCCGCCGAGCTCGACCTGTCGCCGCGCCTGAATCTGCCCGTTCCCGCCGACCGCCTCAAGCTCTGGGATGTCGGAGATCCGCATCTTTACGATCTGGAACTTGCTCTTGTTGACGCCGACGGCAACGTGGTTGACAGCGCGACGAGTTACGCCGGTATGCGTTCTGTTTCCATGCACGGCAAGGCGATCAAAATCAACGGGAAGACTGTCTTCCAGCGGCTCGTGCTCGACCAAGGCTATTACCCCGATGGCATCATGACCGCCCCAAGCGATGCCGCCCTAATTGAGGATATAGAGCTGAGCTTGGCGGCCGGCTTCAACGGCGCCCGCCTGCACCAAAAGGTCTTTGAAGAACGCTTCCTTTACCATGCCGATCGTCTGGGATACATCGTCTGGGGCGAATTCGGCGATTGGGGCTGTGGCCGGCAAGGTCCAATCGATGGCGAGCATCAGGCGCCCGGACCGGATTACATCACCCAGTGGCTGGAATGCCTGGAACGCGATTATTCGCATCCGAGCATTGTCGGCTGGTGCCCGCTGAACGAAACCTGGCAGTCGATTACCGACCGTATCACCGCCCTGGATGATGTCACGCGCGGCCTCTATCTGGCGACCAAGGCGATGGACGGCACCCGCCCCGTGCTGGATGCCTCCGGTTATTCGCATCGCGTGCCGGCTGCCGATGTTTACGACAGCCATGACTACACGCAGGATCCCGCTGCCTTCCGCGAACGTCACGCGGGCTTGGCGCAGGGCCAACCCTATGTCAACAGCGCCGAAAGCTGGCTTGTGCCCGCGCGCCTGGTCGGCAATATCCGCTGGTCGATTCCCTATAACGGACAGCCCTATTTTGTCAGCGAATTCGGCGGCATCTGGTGGAATCCTGACGTCAAGGCAGGCGAGGACTCCTGGGGCTATGGCGAGCGGCCGCGCGACCTCGACGAATTCTACGACCGCTTTGAGAAGCTCTGCGCCATCTTGCTCGATGATGTCAACATGTTCGGCTATTGCTATACGCAATTGACCGACATCTATCAGGAGCAGAACGGCATCTACAAATTCGACCGCGGTCTCAAGTTTGATATGAATCGTATTCGCGCCGCCCAAATCAAGCCGGCCGCCATCGAACTGGCTGACAATTGAGAATTCGCCACCATCCCAATCTGTAGGGGCGAGACTTGTCTCGCCCTCCCGCCAATCCAACCCCGCCTCAACATCCCAATCTGTAGGGGCGACCTATCAGGTCGCCCACCTCAACAGCCCAACCCGGCATGTAGCGTCACCCCCTCTCCAATGCATTGGGGAGGGGCCCGGGGGTGAGGGGTTAGCATTTCCCGCCGTCACACTCAATGCCCTCTGTGCTGCCTCATTTCCTCTGTGGTGAAAAAATCTGTACAGCGCTCGGCAAAGGCGAAAACCCGCGCTCAATCCTGGGTGGAGTCTGCATCAAGATGGTGTACAATAGCGCCGCTAACCAGAAATATCCGCAAAAAGTGGTGAGCGAGGAAAGGAATGCCGTGCGAGTAGCCTTACTTCTGCTGCTGGGAGCTTTTGCTCTGACAGGTTGCGCATCGCAAGCGACCTTTGGCGACGCGATCACACAGGGCGAGCCCACGGCGATTCCCACACCCGTCGTGCCCAGCAAACCCGTCTATCAGGTCGAGCGGGGAAAAATCATATATGAACGCCGCTTTTTCGGGCGCATCTCACCCCTGGTCACCCAAGCGATCGCATTTGAAATTGATGGCCGCGTGCTGGAGGTTTTTGTCGACGCTGGCGCCGACATCGCCGAAGGCGAGGTGCTCGCGCGCTTGAACACGGCCGGCTTGGAAAACCAGCTCTTGGATGCGCAAGAGGAACTGGCCATCGCCACTTCCATCCTGGAAAGCGCCGAGGGCAAGGTGCGCTTCGACAGCCAGCGGGCATCGCTCGCCCTGGAGATGGCGCAGCTGAAACTGGACCACGCCATCGCGCAAGCCGGTGTTTCACCGCTCGGCGACGATGCCTTGCAAATCAATCTCTTGACCCTTGAACGCGATTTGGCGCAGGTTGCCGTCGCCGAGCTGACCAGCGGCGTCGATCCGCAATTGCGCTTCGACGTCTCGCGGGCGCAAAAGCGCGTGGATGAGATCACTGCCACCATTGCCCAGGCCGAGTTGGTCGCGCCGATGTCGGGACGATTGGTCAATTTCTCTGTGGATCCGGGCGAGCCGATCGCCGCCTACGATCCGATCGGACTGGTGGCCGATCTCTCCGTATTGGAGATCACCGATGATATGAATCCCGAAGATCTGACGGAATTGGCCGAGGGCATGCCTCTGCTCATCAAACGGGCGGCGCTTCCGGGCAACGTTTACAGCGGCGAAATCGCCAGCTTGCCTTCTCCCTACGGATTGTCAACCGATGACCTGGTTCACGTCAGCTTTGATGAACAGCCACCGGCCGACGAATTCGACGTCGGCGACCGCATGAACTTCACCGTCGTCATTGAAGAGCGCGATGATGTCCTCTGGCTGCCCCAGTCGGCCATCCGGCAATTCAGCGGGCGCAACTTCATCGTCGTGCAAAACGAAGGCGTCCAACAACGGGTCGATGTCCGCCTGGGCTTGGAAGGCGACGGCCGGGTCGAGATTCTCGCAGGCGCTGAAGAGGGCCAGACGGTTATCGGTCCATGATGCGATTCAATCTGCGCGTGCGCGCCGTCGTCGTTGTCGCGATAAAGCGCTTGCTGGCGCAGCCCTTGCTGTCGCTGGCGACGATCATCGGCTTGACGGTCGCGGTAGCGCTGGTCTTGACCATTCCAATCTATTCCGAGTCGGTGGCGTTTCGCGTCCTGACCGAGCGACTCACCGAAGGACCCGACCGCATCAATCGCCCGCCATTTTCTTTCCTTTTCAGTTATATCGGTTCCTGGAACGAACCCGTCAACTGGGAAGCAACGCTCGACCTGGATCGCTACCTGCGCGAAAAGGGCGGGGCGGAATTAGGCTTGAATTCGACCTTGGTCGTCCGCCACCTGGAGACGCAGAACTTCCGCCTGTATCCCTCGGGGGAAACCAACTATCGCGACGAAAACCGCTCGCTCGATTACGTCAGTTTCGGCACAACGGAGAATATCGCCGAGCAAGTCGAGCTGGTCGAAGGCGTCTATCCGGCGCCGGCCGATCCATCGCCGGATAGCTATGTTGATGTGATGATTCATGAGGAATTCGCTTCCGAGTTCGGCATTCAGTTGGGCGAGTACTACCAGGGCTACAATTGGCGGCTGGACGCCGACGATCCCATGCAGATCACACAGATTCGCATCGCCGGCATTTGGCGGCCCCGTGATGATGAGAACGAATACTGGTTCTATCGTCCCAACGTTTTTGAAGACATCCTCCTCATCAATGAAGAGACTTACCGCAACCGGCTGGCGCCTTATACCGAATCCGAAGTGAACCTGGCGGTCTGGTATATCGTGACCGATGGCAGCGGCGTCAACACTTCCCGCGTCGACGAGCTCATCCGCCGCCATAACGACACCGAAAAAATCGCCGATCAATACTTGTCCGGAACCTATATCCAAGCCTCGCCGGTCGAAGAACTCAGACCGTACCAGCGCATTGTCACCGTGCTCACCCTGACGCTGACAGTATTCAGCATCCCGATTGTCGTCTTGCTGGTCATATTTCTGGTGATGCTGGTGGGCTTGGTCGTCGATGGCCAGCGCAACGAAACCGCCGTACTTCGCAGCCGCGGCGCCTCGCCCTTCCAGGTGGTGGGATTGACCACGGTCGAAGGCATCATCATGGGCTTGATCGCGCTCATTGTTGGTGGCTTGCTTGCCATCGCCTTTACCCAGCTGATCGGCGCCTCGCGCAGTTTCATGGACTTCCGCTGGGGGCATCACTTTATCGTTTCCGTGCCGCAGACCATCGGCTCGACCATTGTCCTGGCGATCGTCTTCTCCATTCTCATCCGCGTCATTCCGACCATCGGCGCCGCTCGCCACACCATCATCAGCTACAAGATGGACCAATCGCGCCTGCTGCAGCGCCCCTGGTGGCAGCGGCTCGGCGTCGATGTCCTGCTGCTGGTCTTGATCGGCTATTTCTATTATCAAATCATTCAGCAGGGCGGGCTGATTGACGTCGAGGGCGGCGTCCGCAACATTGAAGACGCCTATGACCAGCCCCTGGTTTTCCTGCTGCCGCCACTCACCATCTTCGCCTTGACACTCTTCTTGCTGCGCTTCCTGGCGCCCATGCTGCGGGCCATGGCCTGGCTCATCCAGTGGACCAACAGCGTCGGCTTATTGATCGTGACGCGGCAGCTCGAGCGCTCGCCAGGCGCCTACTATCTGCCACTGATCCTGCTCGTCTCGACCATCAGCCTCGGCATTTACACCGCCTCATTCGCCCGAACGATCGACCGCTATCTCTATGAGCAACAGTATTATCGCGTCTCCGCCGACGTGTCCGTTCGCGTCTTCAGTCAAAATCCGAGCGCATTGCCGGGCGGCGGTGGTAGCAATGACGCGCCCCCCGCTTATATGCATATCTCCGAATTCACCTCCATGCCTCATGTGCGCGGCGCCACCCGCATCGGCGAATACGCCGCCAAAGCGCGCTTGACATCTGGCAGCGTCGAAGGCCGCTTCGTCGGCGTCGACCGCGCCGACCTTGGCCCAGTGGTTTTCTGGCGCTCCGATTTCGCTAATCTGCGCCTTGGATATTTGACGAACGCTCTGGCGCTCCAGCCGGATTCGGTGCTTGCGACTCGCGAATTCATGGAGCAGCGCGCCCTCGATATCGGCGACCTGCTTGAGTTGGACGTCCGCAGCGCCGGCGAAGTCTTCAAGATCAATTTGCAAATTGTCGGCGAGCTCAATTACTTCCCGCGCTGGTATCCGGAAAAGGACGGCGCCCTATTCGTCGGCAATCTCGATTATCTCTTCGAGCAGGCCCAGATCGAATTGGCGCATCGCGTCATCATGCGTGTGAGTCCG
Source organism: Chloroflexota bacterium (assembly GCA_026707665.1). Lineage (GTDB taxonomy): Bacteria > Chloroflexota > Anaerolineae > Aggregatilineales > Phototrophicaceae > UBA6055. Next base: position 28,032 of record JAPOWK010000118.1, on the reverse strand, counting down.
GACTTCAATCAGCGGGCTTTCACCCGCGCGGTCTTCGATCGCGGCGCCGCCGGCGTACTGGTGGACGAGCCGATCTCGCGCATCGACCGCGAGCAATCGCGCCCGGAGCGGCAGGGGCTCTTCGGCTTGCTATCGATCGGCTTCATTACTTCGTCGCTGGCCACCATGATTGGCTTCCTGCTATATACAATCTTTTCCTACCAGAAGCGCTATGTCGAATTGGGCATCCTGCGCGCTATCGGCTTGTCACAGTCATCCATGATCGTGTCGGTCGCCTGGGAGCTGGGCTTGCTGATCATCATGGGCTTGGCCCTCGGCTTGGGCATCGGCTTGCTCGTCAGCGTTCTCTACATCCCGTATATGCAATTCGTCAGCAGTTTGGAAGGTGTGGTGCCGCCTTATGTCGTGACGATGGCTTGGACTGAGATCGCCCAGATCATCGCCCTCTTCCTGGCGACCTTTCTGCTCATCATGCTCATTCTGCTTGTCATCCTGCGCCGTATGCGTATCTTCCAGGCGGTTAAATTGGGGGAGACACTGTAGCGAATGTATGGCCGTCCTATCGATTGCCCGCCAAAGCGCGGAACTGTAGACAAACGCGCGACAATGCCGCCGCCCACGCAAAATACCTTGCGCCCGCTGGATTTAGCTCCCCCTCCCTAGCTCGCTGGGGAGGGGGCCGGGGGGTGGGGTTGGCTGACCGCAACGTAAACAGGGGCGACCTATCAGGTCGCCCGACATACCGGGAGACACTCAAATGTCACAAACCAACGGCGCCTTTCTCATCTGCGACGACCTCTACAAAATCTTCAAAGTCGCCGATATTGAAGTCATGGCGCTGCAAGGGCTCGACTTGACCGTCAAGCAGGGCGAACTGGTCGGCGTGGTCGGCGCCAGCGGCAGCGGCAAGACCACCCTCATGAACGTGCTCGGCGGCTTGACGCGCCCATCGGCGGGCCAGGTCATCATCGACGGCAAAAACCTGCTCAAGCTCAGCACCCGCGAATTGACTGCGTATCGCCAGGTCGAGGTCGGCTTTGTCTGGCAGCAGGGCAGCCGCAATCTGATCCCCTACCTCTCCGCCCTCGATAATATCAAGCTGCCGATGACGCTGGCTGGTGGCGCGGGCTCGCAAATTGATAAACGCGCGCGCGAATTGATGGACCTGGTTGATCTCTCCCATCGTTACCACCACAAACCGATTCAGCTCTCCGGCGGCGAGCAGCAGCGCGTCGCCATCGCCGTCGCTTTGGCCAACGAGCCAAAATTGCTGCTGGCTGATGAACCAACCGGCGAGCTCGACTCCACTACCTCTGATCAAATTTACGACCTCTTTAAGCGGCTCAACCGCGATTTGGGACTGACCATCTGCATCGTCAGCCACGATCCGCTGATCGCGCAGCACGTCGGGCGCGTCGTCGCCATCCGCGATGGCAAGCTGGCCAGCGAGACGGTGCGCCGCAGCCGGCAGGGCGCCAAGCGTCAGCCTCAAGATGCCGAGCAGGAGCGCGCCGAACTCGCCGAGCGCTGGGACGATCATTTTGAAGAACTCATCGTGCTCGATTCGGCCGGCCGCCTGCAAATCCCGAAACAGTATCGCGAGCAGCTTGGCTTCGAGAACCGCGTCGAGATGGAAGCCACCGAAGACGGCATCGTGATTCGCCCGGCCCAGAACCTCGACGAGACCTCGTCGCAGGGCGAAATCCAACTGGAGCGTGAAATCCGTGTCGGCGACAATGGCACGCGCGGCGGTCTCATCAGCCGCTTCCGGAGGAAATCATGACCGATATCGCCATCGCCGCCAAGGACGTCGGACGAGTCTATGCCTCGGATTCCGGCGATGTGCACGCCCTGCGCGACATAAACTTCGAGGTCGAGCGCGGCGAATTCGTCGCCTTGCGCGGGCGCTCCGGCAGCGGCAAAACCACCCTGCTGAATTGCCTCGGCGGCTTGGATAGCCCCACCAGCGGCGTTATCTCGATTCAGGGGGTCGACATCGCCACCATGGAAGAGACACAGCGTACACGATGGCGGCGCGAAAGCATCGGCTTCGTCTTCCAGCAGATGGGCTTGCTGCCCAGCTTCTCCGCCTACGAGAACCTGGACGTGATGGCCCGCCTCGGCAATGTGCCCCGCCGCGAACGCCGCCGCCGCATCCTCGATACCTTGGAGCTGGTCGGTTTGCTCGATTACTACGACCACCGCCCCTACGAGATGTCCGGCGGGCAGCAGCAGCGCATCGCCATCGCCCGCGCCCTCGTCACCGAGCCCGACCTCATCCTCGCCGACGAACCTAGCAGCGAACTCGACAGCGAAACCACCCACATGGTGCTAGCCGTTCTCGGTGAATTCGTGCGCGATAAAGGCGTCTCCATCCTGCTCTCCAGCCACGATCCCATCGTCGATGAATACGCCGATCGCGTCGTCAACCTGCGAGATGGGCAAATCGATGCAGCGGCCCCCTAATTCTTGTCCCTTAATGCAATAAGAAATTTGGACTCACACATTGCAAAGCCGCCAGCTCATCAGAAATTCCGCCAAGCATAGCCCCCCTTCCCTAGCTTGCTGGACGCCCCCCGACGAACGGGGGGGATTTATGGGGGGAACCAGGGGCCGGGGGATGGGGTTTGCCGCTCGCATGAACGCTGTGTCCTCGGTGGCAATCCTTCTTCTGCTTCTCGGCAGCGCAAGCTGGGCTTCCGCCTTCGACGACACCATTCTCTTCCGCGATGTCAGCGCGAAGGCGGGCATTGCGGCGTCCCACCGCGCCATTTGGTACGAAGACGTGCCGGTCCCTTATGACGGCGCTTATCTGGCGGCCGGTTCCGCCTGGGCCGATTACGACAAGGACGGCTGGGTCGATCTCTTTGTCACCGGCAACCTCGACCCCAACGTGCTCTATCGCAACAACGGCGACGGTACATTTTCCGTTTCCGAGCTCGCGGAGACCTTGAGCCTGCCCGATACCCCAAGCGGCGGCGCCGTCTGGGCCGACTATGATAACGATGGCTGGCGCGATCTGTACGTGCTAAACAACGGTCCCAATCGGCTATTTCGCAATCTCGAGGGCGCTGACTTTGCCGATGTCACCGCGTCGGCGGGCGTCGGCGATATTGGCAAGGGCACGTCGGCCGCCTGGGGCGATTATGATGAGGACGGCCACCTTGATCTTTATGTGACGAACTGGTCCTGCTATCCCGAGTGCGAATTTGTGGATTTCTCGCGCAGCCGCGACGCGCTTTATCATAACAATGGCGATGGCAGCTTCACCGATGTATCAGGTCTCTTGGGCTTCGAGCCACTGCTGGGCGCCGGATTCGCCGTCAGTTGGGTAGATTACGACGATGATCGCGATCTCGATCTGTACGTGGTCAACGACAAGGTGATCAATGCGGTTGGCAATGTCTTGTGGCGCAACGACGGGCCAGGCTGCGCCGGCTGGTGCTTCATCAATGTGTCGGCTCGTTCCGGCGCCGACGCGGTGGTGCATGGCATGGGCTTGGCCACCGGCGATTATGACAATGACGGCGACCTGGACCTGTATTTCTCCAACATGATCGGCGCCATGGTGCTGCTGGAGAATTTGGGCGATGGCAGCTTCGCCGACAGCGCCGACTACGCCGGCGTCGCTTATCGGACCGGCGCGGCCGTCGGCTGGGGCACCGCCTTCTTCGACTATGACAACGACGGCTGGCTCGACCTGTATCTGGCGGCGACCGGGACTGCCGCCGTCGCTAGCAAGAGCGGCGCCCAACTGGAAAATCCGGACCAACTTTATGGTATGCCAGCCGAGTACGGTTCCGGCGGCATGCACTTTATCTATCCCGATATGCTCTATCACAATCAGCGCAACGGCAGTTTCAGAGCCATCGATCAAAGCCTCTTCAACGATCGGTCCGCGGCGACGATGGGCTTCAGCACCGCTGATTATGATCGCGATGGGCGCGTCGACTTCGCCTTGACTTGGTGGAACGAGGCGCACGGGCTCTTTCAAAACACCGCCTACCAAGGCAAGACAAACAATTGGATCGCCATCGAGCTGGAAGGCGGCGGGGCAATTGACCGTGACGCCATTGGCACGCGCGTGCGGGTGGTCACCGATGATGGATTGTCGCAGATGCGGGAGTTGAAGTCGGGTTCGAGCCTGGGCGCCGGCAACGAGCTGGTTCTGCATTTTGGCTTGGGCGACGCCGAAATCACCCGCGTCATCGTCAGCTGGCTCAACGGAGAATTTCACGAGTATACCAGCGTGCCACTGAATCGGCGCTGCCGCATTACCTTGGATACGATGACCTGCGAAGATTAGCCAGCGGAATTTCCACTGAATGGCATGTCCGAAATGCTCTGCCTGCTATGATGAAGCCTGGTAGGGGCGAGGCGGTGGTTCGCCCGTCTATACGCAACACAATTAGGCGCAAACTTCGCGTCCCTCGTGAGAGAGGGGAAAAATGCGGATCCCATGTCAAATGACGTGATCGTCGCCGGCCATATCGCTCTGGATATCTTGCCGGACATGTCCTCCCTGCAGCCCGAACAAGTCATAGCCGCCGGCAAGGTGTATGAAATCGGTCCGATATCCTATTCCACCGGTGGCGCCGTGTCCAACACCGGGCTGGCGCTGCATCGGCTGGGGATCAATGCAGGCTTGCAAGCCCTGGTCGGCGATGATTGGGTCGGGCGCGCCATCATTGACTACGTGCGCTCTTTCGAGCCTACTCTGGGAGATCACATCCAAATCGCGTCAAATGCGGCCAGTCCCTACACCATCGTTATCGAACCGCAAAACCACGACCGCACTTTGCTGACGCACACGGGCGTCTACAACGACTACTCGCTGGAGGACATCAACCTGGACCAAGTCGCCGGCTGCAAGCTCTTTCACCTGGGTTATCCGACGCTTCTGCCTCGCCTGTTCGCCGACGATGGCGCCAACTTGTTAAAGGTTTTGCGCGCCGTCAAAGACTTAGGTGTCGTCACATCCATTGACATGTCCCTGCCGCCACCCGACTCGCCGAGCGGCCGCGCCAACTGGCGAGTTATTCTGGGTCGCTGCCTGCCGCTGATTGATGTCTTTGTGCCCAGCATCGAAGAAATCATGTTCATGCTGCGACCCAATGATCTCGCGCGCTGGGGCGACGGCTTACTGGACTTGCTGAATGCCGATTACCTGGCACACCTGGCCGACGAGCTCTTGGCGATGGGCGCCGGTATCGCCGGCTTCAAACTGGGCGAACGCGGCCTCTTTCTTTGCGGCGCCGATGACCGTTCGCGGCTGGATTTCTTGTCGTCGCTCGGCCAAACGGTCGATGCCTGGCTTGGCTTACAGACTTGGCATCCCGCTTTCCAGGTCGATGTAGCCGGCACAACCGGCGCCGGTGATGCCGCCTACGCCGGTCTGCTTGCCGCGCTGATTCGCGGGCTGGAACCCGAAGCCTGCGCGCGGATGGCTTGCGCCGTGGCCGCCTGCAACATCGAAGCGGCCGACGCCACCACCGGCGTACGCAGTTGGGAAGCGACCGAAGCGCGAATCGCCGCCGGCTGGGATACGCGCGAATAACCGCCCGTAAGGTCCCATACGATCACGCCCCACCCATGCCCCCGCCGCCAATCCCAATCCGTAGACACACGCGCGACTATGCCGCCGCCCGCGCAAAACACCTTGCGTCTGCCTGCGCGTAGCTCCCCCTCTCCCCTTGTGGGAGAGGCGGCCGGGGAGTGAAGGGTTCTTCGAACGGAGGAAATCATGACCGCGATTTGTTCCGTCCGCCTGAGCGCGAGAACCGTAGGGGCGACTCTTGGGTCGTCCTCACTCTCAAGATTGTGTGTACGGGCGAGCCGGCGGCTCGCCCCCTCAATACCTCCGGCACACTGCGTCATAGCTCTCCCTCAGCCCCTTGTGGGAGAGGCGGCCGCGGAGTGAGGGGTATCAATCCCATCCTTCGGCAGCAGCCAGATCAACACAATGGATACCATGCTGAACCCGCAGGCCAATAGCAGCATCGGATTATAGGAGCCGAACAGGTCAAACATGACACCAGCGGCGAAAGGTGACGTCGTGCCGGCCAGCGTGAGAAAGATCACCATGAAGCTGCTGATGCGGCCGTAGTATGCGGCGCCGTACGTATCGGCGACCATGAGCGGGCGCGCGAGCGTATGCGTGCCAATCGCCATGCCGAACAGAGCGACGAACAAAACAATCAGCCAGGGCGCGCTGCCCACAAGCAGAATTGCCAGGGAGGCGCTCAACAGAACAAAGACGCCTATCGTCATGGTGCGGCTGGAAAAGCGGACTTCGACCGGTGCAAAAATCATGCGCCCGACAACCTGCATCACGCCAATGGCGCCACTGGCAAGCGCCGCGCTGCCCGGCTGAATCTTGACGCTGATCAGCAGCGGAATGAAATGGATGCGCACAGCGTAAATGCTCAAGGTCGAAAGCGAGAAGGCCAATGTCAGCAGCAAGAAATAACGAGAGCGCAATACTGCCCGCAGATTGATGATCGGGCTTTCGCTGGCTTGGTCTGAGTTTGCTTCCCCATCCCTTTCCAATCCCAAATCGGCCGGATTGCGCCGCAGAAAGAGCGCGTGCAAAGGAATCGTGATCGCCCCCAGAATGACGGCCAGGATCAGGATCGCCCCGCGCCAACCAAAAGCCTCCAGCAGCGCATGCGACAAAGGCGTGAATATGGTGCTGGCGAAGCCGGCGATGAATGTCACAATCGCCATGGCCCGGCCGCGCTTCTGCGCAAACCAGGTCGCGATCACGGCGAAGGCCGGCTCGTACAGAATCGCCGCGCCGAAGAATCCCATCAGCGCCATCACCGCTACGAACTCCGGAAACGTGTTCACCCGTGACCATAGCAAGACCATGACAGTCGCGCCGATCGACCCCGCCGTCATCAATAGACGCGCGCCCCGCTTGTCCAACCAGTAGCCGACGGGCAGAGCGACCAAGCCGGCGATAAGCAGCGACAGCGAGAAGGCGCCCGAAAGCGCCCCGCGCGACCAGCCGAATTCCGCTTCCATCGGCGCGATGAACACAGGAAAGGCGTAAAAGAGCACGCCGTAGGAAACCGTCTCGCTGATCGCCAATACGAGCGCTATGATCCAGCCGTAGTAGAGCCTTTGCCGCCCCAAGAATCGTCGCATTCGCTGCTCTTCGGTGGTCTCATGCCTGGGCGATTCGTTGAAGAATATCGGCGACGTCTCATATCGCAAGTGGCAATACGAACCGTCCAGCGGCTGCGCCCCTTATCAACTCCCCCGCCCGACCATCCCAAGCTGTAAGGCTTGTCCGGTACTGCAAATTCTACGAAAAACAAACAGAAGAGATATCGAATCAAAATTAAAGCGAGGGTCAATCCTTGAGAAAGTCAACTATTTCTACGATATCCGCCGAGTCTAGCTCCCCCTCTCGTAGCGCCATATCGGCGGTCAGTGTCGAAGGGCGATGTCTACGTGCCCTACGCGACCTACCTGCGCCCCTTGTGGGAGAGGGGGCCGCGGGGTGAGGGCTTTGCCGTCCGCAACATAAACAGTGGTAAAATGCAAACTATGTCGCAACTTTGCAGAAGTAGGCGTATTCCCATCTAAACTAAGGGCTATCCGCAAACGAAAAGAAAGCGCAAACACATGCCCACACTTTCCAACTTTTCGCAATTTGAAGGACGCTATTGGGACACAGCCGCCATCCGTAATGCCTTGGATTATCAAGGCGTCAAGGCGCCGCACACGGGCAAGCCCTATACCGAAGCGATGCTGCTCGGCATCAGCGGCGGCGTCACCTTCGGCTATTTCACCTTTCACTATCAGGGATACGATCCGCAAGTCAACCTGCTGACCCGCAACACCTTTGACCCTATGGAGGCGATTTTCGACCGGCTGAAAATCCCGCGCGATCTGAGGCGAAGCGCCAGCGCCGACAAAGGGCGGCAGAATCTGATTGACGCGCTGGACGAAGGCTATGCCCCGGTCGCCAGCCCCGACATGTGGCTGCTGCCCTACAATGCGCTGCCCTATGATGAAGGCATGTGGGGCGGGATGCCTCTAGTCATTTACGGGTATGAGCCGGAAAAGGGCGACGCCCACCTGAGCGACCGCAGCCGCGTACCCTTAACAGTCGCCACCGAAGATCTGGACAAAGCCCGCGGCCGCATCAAAAAGGAGCGGAATGCGCTGCTGTTGCTGGGCGCGCCGGACGAAAGTGTCCTGCCCGAGGCGATTCGGGCTGGTCTCGCCGGCTGCGTCAAGCTGATGACCGAGAAGCCGCCCAAAGGTTCCGCCAAGAATTTCGGCCTGCGCGCCCTGGGGCATTGGGCGGACATGCTTGCGAAGACCAGCCGCGGCAGCTGGGCGAAGGAGTACCCGACCGGCCGTCCGCTGCTGGCGGCGCTGACCACCGCTTATACCTTTCTGGGTCCGGCCTTTGGCAAGACGGTGCAAGCCGAGCGCGATGTCTATGCCGATTTTCTCGATGAGGCGGCGCAGGTATTGGAATCCGGCGCTTTGACCGATGTCGCGGCCCAATACCGCAGCGCCGGCGATGCCTGGGAGGCTCTGCTCGATAGCCTGCTGCCGCAAGAGGCGCCCATGCTGGGCGTCGCCCGCGCAGCTATCGACCGCCGGACCGAGCTTTTCATCGAGAGCGGCGCGGCGCAATTGGACGAGATAATTGAATGCCGAGACCGGCTGGAAGCGCTGAAGACGGATTCGGAAAGTGACTTCCCCGTAAGCGACGCCGAGATTGCCGACCTGCGCGCCGACATTCGCGACAAAGTCTTGCAAGTGCATGAAGCGGAAGAAGCGGCGGTAATGGCGCTGAAGGCGGCGATTGAGTAAGCTGGCAGGCAAAAGTCTTAAATCCTTCATTGGCATTGGCGACCGGCTACGCTAAGATTGCCCCGTTTGAATTTAGGTGCGAATGCCAATCAGTTTGCTTTAGTTGATTGAGGAGAATGTTCCAATGAGTCAGAAGCTCTCAAGACGCGATTTTCTTAAGATCGCCGCGACATCAAGCACGGTGGCAAGCGCCACCCTCATCGGCCTGCGCCCGATTGCGGCGCAAGCAGACGCGGCTCAGTTCTCGCTGGCGATGGTCGATTGGAGCGATCCGGTGCAGACCGCCTTTGAAGAAACGATCATTCCCCGCTTCGTTGAAGAGAACCCCGGCGCCAGCGTGACCGTCAATTGGACGAATTGGGGCCGTTACAATGAGGAGATGACAACGGCATTCGCCTCGGGCGTTACGCCCGATGTCTTCCAGGGTGGCGCGGTCTGGGCGCCGCAGATGGCGCGCCGCAACTGGGCGGTGCCGCTCAACGATTTCATCGCCGCCGATGAAGAATGGGATTGGGGCGACTTCCCCGCGGGCTTGCAAGCGGATGTGACCGTTCGCGGCGATATTGTCGCCGTGCCGTATCGCCAGGATTTGCGCACGCTTTGGTACAACAAAGAAATGCTTGCCGATGCTGGCTTTGACCAACCCCCGACAAACTGGGACGAATTCCTCGCCGTTGCCCAGGCGACCACCATACGCGACGGCGACGCCTATGATGTCGAGGGCTACCACTTCTCCGACGCCAGCGGCAATTGGCAGCGCGATTGGCAGCCCTTCCTGATGTGGGTGCACATGGCCGACGGCCAATTCCTCAGCGACGATCTGACGACCTGCGCCCTCGATCAACCGAATGCGCTTGAGGCGCTGGAATTCCTCGTCGCGCTCGTCCATGAGCACGAAGTCACCTCATATCCCGGTTTGGATCCGCAAGGCGACCTCAATGTCTTGGCTGCCCGCAATGCCGCTATGCAGCTTTCCAGCGCCAATATGGAACGGGTTATAAATCTGTACGCGCCCGACGAAAAAGAGACAATCTACCCAACGCTCCCGCTGACCGGCAATGTGCAGGCGACGCACTCCTGGGTAAACAAATTCTTCGTCTCATCCCAAACCGCAGACGAAGCCGCCTCCTGGGGCCTGCTTCGTTTCATGACCCGTAAAGACATGCTCGAGATCTACTCGGCATCGAATAACAATACGCCGCCGCGCCTGTCGCTATTGGATGCCGATTATATGTCGGACAAACACAAGGTCATTTTGGAATCGGCGGTGTACGCTCGTACCTTCCCGCAGCATCATAACCTGATCGCGCTCTTCCGCCCCATCGCCGCCGAGCTTGAGCAAGCGCTAAGCGGTATCAAAGCGCCGGCGGACGCACTGGCCGACGCTGCGAGCGCCATCAACGAGATCCTCGCCGACGAGTAGCCCGTCACAGCGCATACTCTAGACACACGCGCGACAATGCCGCCGCCCACGCAAAATTCATTGCATCCCACCGTCTTTTGCTCCCCCTCCCTAGCTCGCTGGGGAGGGGGCCGGGGGGTGGGGTTGGCTGTCCGCAACACATACTGTAGGGGCGACCCACCGGGTCGCCCGCCAGGATAGACCGCAGCCAATGAACCACGCCCTGCAAAGACCTCCGCTCTCTAGCTCCGAACCCCTCGTTTGGCGGCAACGCCTCTACCGTGTGATGAATAGCCAAGCTTTCGTCGCTTGCCTATTCCTGCTCGTGCCGGTGGCGCTATTGGCTGCGCTGAAAATCTATCCCGTTTTCTACAACCTGTTTTTGAGCTTCACTCGTTATGAGCTCTTCGAGCCGCCGCGCTTTTACGGTCTCAAGAATTACAATTATGTCTTCACCAATTCGACCGTCCGCCAGTCGATATTCAACACGATTCTATTCACGATTGAAGCCGTCCCAATCGGCACAGCGCTCGCGTTGATCATTGCCAAGCTGCTCAATCAGTCCATTCGCGGACGTGTCTTCCTGCGCACCCTGTATTATCTTCCGGTGGTCAGTTCTGTCGTCGTCTCGGCGATGATCTGGCGCTGGATATATAGCCCGCAGCACGGTCTGCTGAATCACCTGCTGGGCACGGTCGGCATCCCGCCGCAAAACTGGCTGAATGACCCGAATCTGGCGCTGATTAGCCTGGTGATCGTGACGATTTGGGGCAGCATCGGCAGCAACATGGTCATCTTCCTCGCGGGCTTGCAAGATATCCCGCGCGATATCATCGAGGCCGCCCGCGTCGATGGCGCGAATTCACTGCAGAATTTCCTTCTGATCACCGTGCCGCTGCTGCGCCCAGTGATCCTCTTCGTGGTCGTCACTTTCACCATCAGCATCTTCCGCAATTTCGGCCTCATCTTCATGCTGACGCAAGGCGGTCCATTCAATCGCACCAATACCATGGTCTGGGAAGTGTATCAAAATGTCTTTGGCTATCTGCGCTTCGGGCGTGGCGCCGCCATCTCGGTCGTGATGCTATTGATCGTGCTCGTTCTAACCATGATCAGCTTCCGCGTCCTGCGTGATCGGCAAGGGGCCTAATCATGGCGGCGAATGCATCAACGCAGAGCAGTCGGCCGGCTGCCTTCACCATGCGGGAAGCGCAGTTGCCGCTCATCATGACCTATGTCCTTCTGGCAATCGGCGCGGTCGTGATGATCTTGCCATTCGTTTGGATGGTGTCGACTTCGCTGAAGCCGGATCGCGAAATCTTCGGCGATTCGATTCGCTGGCTCCCAAACGAACTCGACTTGCAGAATTACAGCGACGCCTTTGAACAGACGAATATGCCGCGGATATTCGCCAACACGGTTCTGGTGACGGCGGTGGCGGTCGCCTCACAAGTTCTGCTAGGCTCGATGGCCGGTTATGTCTTCGCTCGCCTGCAATTTCGCGGCAAGTCCCTGCTCTTCTTCGTGCTTTTGACGACGATGATGGTGCCTTTCGAGGTGCTTATCATTCCAGTCTTTCTGCTGATTCGCGCCTTTCCGCTCGCCGGCGGTAATGACATCCTGGGGCAGGGCGGCACCGGTCTAATCAATACACTCGGCGGCGTCATGTTTCCCAATTTCGTCTCGGTCTTCGGCGTCTTCCTTTTCCGTCAGTTCTATCTGGGTTTCCCCAAAGAAATCGAAGAAGCCGCGATCGTCGATGGCTGCTCGCGAATTGGCGTCTATTGGCGTATTTTGATTCCCAATTCCAAACCCGTCATGGGCACCATGGCGCTCTTCGCCTTTCTGTGGTCGTGGAACGATTTCCTCTGGCCGCTCGTGGTGGTGAAAGAAGACAGCCTGAAAACGATTCAACTAGGCTTGAGCGTCTTTGACCAAGAGCAGGGCACCGCTTGGGCTGAGTTGATGGCGGCGTCGGTGATGGCTGTTGTGCCAGTCATCATCTTATACATTTTCCTGCAGCGCTTTCTGGTCAGCGGCGGTTTGACCAGTGGCTTGAAGGGCTGATGCGCATTGAGACCGCTCTACGATTCCGATTCTTCTTGCTGTGCCGCGGGATTGACAACCGCGAAGAAACGGTCATCCAAACGCTGTATATCTGCGCTTAATTCCATGCGCACCTGTTCAATGTCCGCCTTCAATTCCGTGCGAACCGAAGCAATCTCCGCCTTCAATTCCGTGCGCACCGATTCGATGTCTGCCTTCAGTTCCGTGCGCACCGATTCAATGTCCGTTTCCAATCGATCAATATCCGCCTTGAGTTCCGTGCGCACGTTGTCAATATCCAACTTGAGTTCCGTGCGCACCGTGTCGATCTTGGTATCCAATCGATAGTGTAAATCATTGTTGAAATAGATGATGGCAAGCAGCAAGAGCACGGCGCCGACAATCGTTACCAGACCGTCCATGGAAATGCTGGGCATTCGCTGCTGGTTTGGAATCGCCGCCATGCGCTGCTCCCGCTTCCCTTACAACCTGTATCGTATAAGAATGACCGGACAATTGCCAAGCCGACCCGGTCCATCCCTTTTCGACAGAAGGAATCCCAAGAACGTAGTGAGAACGATGTCAGTACGATGGAATACGCTAAATTGATCGAAAGTTTGTACGGGCGAGCCGGTTGCTCGCCCACTCTTACTTTATATAACCAACCAGTTTTCGCACGATAAACTTGGTTCAACCGAGAGTAGAGGAGCGCGTCATTATGAAAGCAATCATGGTCATGTTCGATTCGCTCAATCGCCGCTTGATGGAGCCCTACGGCTGCGACTGGGTGCACACGCCAAACTTCGCCCGCCTGGCGCAACGCAGCGTCACCTTTGAAAATGCCTTCATCGGAAGCATGCCCTGTATGCCCGCCCGGCGCGAACTGCATACGGGTCGCTACAATTTCCTGCATCGCAGTTGGGGTCCGCTGGAGCCCTTCGACGACTCCATGCCGCAAATCCTCGACGAGAACGGCGTCCATAGCCACAAGGTCACCGACCATCAGCACTATTGGGAAGACGGCGGCGCCACCTATCACACGCGCTTCACCACGCACGAATTCTCGCGCGGTCAAGAGGGCGATCCTTGGAAGGGCGTCGTCGAAGCCGGCGTCGCCAGCAAAGGCGCCGATCGGCGCTTCCGCACTCGCTTGCAAGACGAAGTCAATCGAACCTACCTCAATGAAGAAAGCTCGATGCCCCAGGCGCAGACCTTTGCCAAAGGCATCGAATTCATTCGGCGGAACCAGGCAGCGGACAACTGGTATCTGCAAATTGAAACCTTTGATCCGCATGAGCCCTTTTTCACCCAGCCGGGTTGGAAAGAGCTCTACCCGCACGAGTACGACGGTCCCCTCTTCGACTGGCCTCCCTACACGCGCATCACCGAGCCGCCGGAACAAGTGCAGCACATGCGCTACGAATATGCCGCCCTAATGAGCATGTGCGATCATTACTTGGGCTCCGTGCTTGATGTGATGGACGAGTTAAACCTCTGGGACGATACCCTGCTGATCGTCACGACCGACCACGGTTTCCATCTGGGCGAGCACGACTGGTGGGGCAAGATGCGCATGCCCTGGTACAACGAGTTGGCGAATATCCCCTTCTTCGTCTGGGACCCGCGGACGAAAGCGGCCGGCGAGCGGCGCGCCAGCCTGGTGCAGAATATCGATGTGCCAGCGACGCTATTGGAGTACTTTGATATCGAGCGCCCCGCGGATATGCAAGGGGTTCCGCTGCGTGAAACTGTCGCTCATGATGCGCCGGCGCGCGAAGCGGCGCTCTATGGCGCCCACGGCGGACACGTGAACGTCACCGACGGACGATATGTCTATATGCGCGCCGCAGCCGATGAAGACAATCTGCCGCTCTACAATTACACGCTGATGACGACCCACATGCGGCATCGCTTCCAGGTGGAAGAACTGCAAGAGTTGGAATTGGCCGCCCCCTTCCCCTTCACCAAAGGCTGCCGGACGATGAAGATCCCGGCCACGCGCGCGCCACTCTGGATACCCTTCTTCGAGACCTTGCTCTTCGATTTGGAAGCCGATCCCGGTCAACTGAATCCGATTGCGGACGCCGCTGTCGAAGCCGAAATGACCGAGAAGCTTGTCGATTTGATGCGCGCCAATGACGCCCCGCCGGAACAATTCGAGCGGCTAGGCCTAAAGGCCTGACTGTCTCAACATCCCAATCCCGCTCCCATCCCAAAACTGTAGACACACGCGCGACAATGCCGCCGCCCACGCAAAATACCTTGCATCCCGCTGCATTTAGCTCCCCCTTCCCTAGCTTGCTGGGGAAGGGGGCCGGGGGGATGGGGTTTGCTCCCCCTCCCGACGGTCGGTGTCTACGCGACCTGATGCCTCGGGGAGGGGGCCGGGGGGTAGCTACCCGCCAATCCCAATCTGTAGGGGCGACACTTGTGTCGCCCTCCCACACATCCCCATCTCTCAACCGCCCAGCAGCCCCGCCAGATTCTCCCCCAGGATCGCGTCCATGTCAGCAGCTTGAATGAAGCGACAGTGGTGGCGCAGGATCTCGATGGCTTGCCGATGACTATGGAATTGACAGCACACCGGATAATCCGAGCCCCATAACAAACGGCTCGCGCCAAAACGCTGGTAGAGCGCCTGAACGACCGGCTGTACATCGCTCAAGGGATAATCCCAAGGCGGCGCCGTCGTAGTGTTATAGAATCCCGAGACCTTGACGAAGACGTTGTCATGGCCCGCCGTCGCCAGGATCTCGGCCGTGCCTTCGGGTTCCAGCAGCTTGGAATGCCCCATATGGTGCAACAGAATTCGCAGTTGCGGAAAGCGGCTGGCCAAGGCGCGGATCTGCGACAGATGCTGCGGACGGCAATGTATGCTGGCGAGCGCGCCCTGGGAATCCGCGACCTCGAACATCGCAATGCCATCAGCCGAGTTCAGCCAGCGGGCATCGTCAGCCGGATCGTTGATGTAATGGGTGAATCCCGCCGGCTTCCACTTTGAGAGACCGGCCTCAAGCCGCTCCGCCGCGCCCGGCTGGTGATAGCTGTCTTTCCACAGGCTGTCCACATCAATGACGAAAGCGAACCGCTGACGATTTGCAGCCACCTTGTCATGAATGTATTGATTGTTGTCCGGATTGCCTTCAATCTCGGCGCAGACTATCAGCGCGCGGTCGACGCCG
Source organism: Chloroflexota bacterium (assembly GCA_026707665.1). GTDB lineage: Bacteria > Chloroflexota > Anaerolineae > Aggregatilineales > Phototrophicaceae > UBA6055. The sequence goes on along the minus strand of JAPOWK010000118.1, from coordinate 12,564 downwards.
TTGGCATCCATTTCGTGTTGCAAGAGCTCGAAGGAACCGCGCGTCGCTGAATCCGGCACCGGTGGCTGGTAGGGCCAAAAAGACCATGCGTGGCAGTGCGAATCTATAATCATGAGGCTTGCTCCGCATACAGTTGGTCACGCGAAACGGCGGCGCCCCCTTGCGCGGCCGAGCGGTAGGCGGCATCAAGCAGCTCGGCGGCGCGCCAGCCGATCAAGCCATCGCTATGGTTCTCAGCCCGTCCCAGAATGACATCGACGAAATTGTGAGTCGGCGCGAAGTCGAGGTCCTGGTGGCTATCGGCGAAAGCGCAATCGTCGTAACGCTCCGGTTCTTCGCCTTCACGGCGAATGATCAATCGGCCCTGCGAGTCATCAAGCTCGATCCAGCCGCGCTCGCAAGTGATTGTCAGACGGAAGCTGCGCCCGCCACCCGGCAGGTTGCCGCTGCCGCCGAGATTCGCCAGCGCGCCGCCATCTAGCTCGGCCAGGATCGCGATAGCCAGATCCACCTTCAGCCCATGATTCGCCGTCAGGCTGCGCACGCGGGCGACCCGCAGTCCGGTAATGAAGAAAGTCATGCCAGCCAGATGCGTAATCTGCAAGTGCCCGTGGCCGCCGCCGGAGCGTACCGGGTCGCCATAAACATCGCCCGGTCCGTGCAGCCTGGCTTGATGCACGACATCTTCGCCGGCGAGCAAAGGCTGGATGTGCTGCGAGAACAATCCGTTGATAAATTGCACGGCGCCCAACTCCCCGCTCCGAACGACCTCACGGGCGCGAACCGCCAAGGCGCTATGATTGCTGTTGTAACCCATCACGATCTGTCTGTCTTTAGCAGACGCCAGCTCGACGAGAGCGCGGGCTTGCTTCGCCCGCAGCGTCATCGGCTTTTCGATGAAAACATGTTTGCCGCGCTCCAGGCACGCCCTGGCGACGGGATAATGCGCCGCATGATGCGTGGCGACCATGACGCCATCAAGGGTTTCGCGCTCGAGCATGGTCTCGAAATCGCTGTAAATCGAGGCGATGCCGAAGACATCGGCTGTCTTCCGCGCCTTACACGCGTCCAAATCGCATATCGCGGCGATTTCAGCGTCCGGATGCGCCTGCAGGGCGGGCAGATGTGTTGTCGTCGCCCACCAGCCCGTGCCAACCAGGGCAATTCTGGCCTTACTCAAGTGTCGAATCCTCAATTCCCGATCGGCTCGATCCAGTCTTCCAAAATCGGAAGGCCGAAGCCGGGTTCATCCGAGATTTCCAGCCAGCCATCGACAGCGAATGACATGCCCGGCAGCGCGGTCGATTCGCTTAAGGGGATGCCGGGTGGCGCGCCCATGAAATACTCGATCCAGGGCACAGCCGCCATCGCGAAGGAGAAGTGCTGCCCATAAGCGGTGCGCGCGCCGGTATGCAACATCACATGCTTGCCGGCCGCCTCCGCCGCGTGAGCGATCTTGATGCAGGTTGTCAAACCACCGACCCACTCAATATCCGGCTGCAGAATGTCGACCAGATTGTGCTTCAGCGCATACTGAAAGGGCACGTGCGTGTGCCAGTGTTCGCCTGCCGTCAGCGTTTGCCAGGGCAGCCGCGCCCGCAGCTCGGCATGCGCGTCGAAGTCTTCCGGAATCAGGCATTCTTCAATCCACTTGACGCGATAGGGGCGCAGCGCCTCGGCCAGACGCACGGCGTAATCGACATCCAGCGACATCCAGCAATCCAGCATAATCTCGCAGGCATCGCCCACTTGCTCGCGCGTCTTGGCGATGAATTCGACATTCTTCCGCAAGCCCTCCAGCCCATCGGCCGGTCCATATGGACAGGCAAGCTTGTGGGCCGTGAAGCCCAATTCTTGATACCAGTCGATATCGTTGCCGGTGGAATAGCAGAAGATTCGATCTTTCACTTTGCCGCCGATGAGACTGTAGACCGGCAGACCCAGCGCCTTGCCTTTGGCATCCCAGAGCGCCAGGTCTACCGCGCTGATAGCGTATGACGCCAAGCCCCATGAGCCGTAGAGCTTGGTCAAGCGGAACATCATATCGGCGAGGCGCTCGATAGCGAAGCCGTCCTGCCCCACCAGCTGTGGCGCCAGGTGGTCTTCGATGATGGCGGAAACCGGCCGGCTGTAAGTGGACGAACCCAGCCCCCAGGTGCCGTCTTCGAGCGTGACCTTGACCCAAACCGGTCCCCAGCCCATGTCAATCCACTTACTGCGGTGGCGCTTGACGTGGGGATACCAGGACATCGGGTTGCCGACTTCATCGGTGTCGTTCCAACTGGCGCGGCGGGGCTTCACGCTGTATTCCCGCACCGGTACATTGACCTTGACCACTTCAATGCGCTCAATCTTCATGCGGATTCCTCACCCTGGATACTGGATAGTGATATGCCGCCGAGTATAATGCAGGCGCATAACGCGAGGCAAATTGACGATCGACGGAGCAGCAGTGAAGTCCGGCGACATAGCATCGTCGCCAAGTCAGAAATAATTCTCGGTGACCTCGTAATCCTCGGTGTCCTCGGTGGTGAAAAAACTGCGCAATTGTCGCCGACAAGACCAAATCTATCGATTTCACCGGGCGCCGTAAACAGACAGGAGAATGCGCCATGAAGGCACTGGTATGGGAAGCGGCGCGGACGATGACGCTGCGCGACGAAGCGGAACCGCAGCCGGCCGCCGATGAGATCGTCGTGCGCGTCGGGCACGCCGGCATCTGCGGCTCGGAGTTGAGCGGCTATCTGGGCCATAATGCCTTGCGCGTCCCGCCCTTGATCATGGGGCATGAATTCGCTGGCGAGATCGTCGATATTGGCGCCCTCGTTCCCACGATTCGGCCCGACCTGACGCCGGGTTCGCTGGTGACGGTCAACCCGCTCTGGTATTGCGGCGACTGCGAACTCTGCGCGGCCGGCTTGAACCAGCTCTGCGCGAAGCGGCGTCTGATCGGCGCGCATCGCCCCGGCGCCTTCGCCGAATACCTGAGCGCGCCGGCCAAACTGGCGCTGGCGCTGCCGGCCGGCATGGACACGCGGATTGGCGCGCTGACCGAGCCGGTGGGCTGCGCCGTGCGCATCGCCGAGCTGGCGGGCGCCGTCTCCGATGCCGACTGCCTGATCATCGGCGCCGGACCGATCGGCCTGCTCTCGCTGCAGATGCTGCGCTACCAGGGCGCGGCGCGCGTCTTCATCGCCGAGATTGATGAGGCGCGGCTGGCGATGGCTCATGCGCTGGGCGGCATCGCGATCCAGCCGAGCGAAGTCGACACGGTCGCCAGTGTGCGCGAAGCGACCGACGGCGCCGGCGTCTCTGTGTCGATCGACGCGGTCGGCACCGCTTTGACGCGCGAGCAATGCGTGGCTGCGACCAAAGCGAGCGGCCGGCTCATCCTCAGCGGCTTGCACGAGGAGAGCAGCGCGATGCCGGTCGCGGCGATGATTCGAAGCGAGATCGCGGCGCTGGGCTCATTCGCCTATACGCCGGCGAATTTCGCGCGAGCGCTGCAGCTGCTGGGCGCGGGCGCGATTCGCCTGGATCCCTGGATCCACGAGGCGCCGCTGGGCGAAGGCGGCGCTTGGTTCGAGCGCTTGATTGAAGCCCCCGGCGATGTGTCCAAGGTGCTCCTAACACCCTAACCAATCTACCATTCCGCCACCAATACCAATCGTAGGGGCGACCTATCAGGTCGCCCGCCCGCTAATCCCAAATCCGCTGCTTGCGTCACCCCCTCCCTGATGCCTCGGGGAGGGGGCCGGGGGGAGGGGTTGGTTCTCCCGCCCGTTAATCCCAAATCCGCTGCTTGCGTCACCCCCTCCCTGATGCCTCGGGGAGGGGGCCGGGGGGAGGGGTTGGTTCTCCCGCCCGTTAATCCCAAATCCGCTGCTTGCGTCACCCCCTCCCTGATGCCTCGGGGAGGGGGCCGGGGGGAGGGGTAGGGTTGACCTCGGTGGTAAAAAAATCACCCCGCCGGGTGATTCGGTCCAATCCAAATCGTTTCCGATGTCTCGGCTGGCTCGATATCGAGATTGACGACGATGGCTTCCTGGTCGCTGCGAACGAGGATGCAGACCAGCGGCTGCTCGGGGTCGGCATTGATTTCCTGGTGAGGCACGAAAGGCGGGACGTAGATGAAATCGCCGGCAGCGGCTTCAGCGACGTATTCCAGCTGATCGCCCCAGCGCATGCGAGCGCGGCCGCTGAGCACATAGATGACGCTTTCGAGTTCGCCATGATGATGGGCGCCGGTCTTTGCATCGGGCTCGATATTGACCGTGCCCGCCCAGAGCTTCTCGGCGCCGGCTTTGGCGTAGTTGATGGCGGCGGCGCGGGTCATGCCCGGCGTTTGGGGCGTGTTGGAATCGAGCTCGCCGCTGCGGACGATGCGGACGCCGTTCTCGCGCCAGTTGGTGGAGTTGGTCATGGGGCTGGCTCCTGATTTTACAATCTTCTATACCAATTTTACCACCGAGGCCACCGAGGTCACCGAGAACCACGAGCCCACAGCGTCACCCCCTCTCGAAGCGCTATGTCGGCGGTCAGTGTCTACGCGACCTACGCGCGCCCCTTGTGGGAGAGGGGGCCGGGGGGAGTGGTTGGATCTCCCCCGCTCCTTGTCCTCGAAAAAACTCGGTGTACTCGGTGGTCATATAAGCCCCTCTCCCCTTGTGGGAGAGGGGGCCGGGGGGTGAGGGGTATAACGGCCGCGGGGCGAGGGCTATGCATCACTGCCTCGGTGCCCTCAAAATAACTCGCTGTCCTCGGTGGTGAAAAAACATCCCCCAACACGCGAACAAATAAACACCCCTCCCTAGAACTTCCGTGCTAGCCTTTCACTAGCGCTTCACCAAAAGGAGCACACCATGAAACGCTGCCAGCCCGCGCCGGCCAAGTCTCCCCCTGATTCATCGGGGGGAGATTTAGAGGGGGGTAAACCATGAAAAAACGCTACACTCTCGAATCCAAAATCAACGCCCTAAACAGAATCGACCAAAACGACGGCGACCTCCAATCCACCAGCCGCCAACTCAACATCCCCGCCAAAACCCTCAAAAAATGGCGCGCCATTGAGAATGACCTCCGTGACAAATTCGACCAGCAGGAAGCTCGTGAAATCGCACGCCTCCAAGCCCGTATGCGCCTGAAACTGCTCCAGCGCGCCGATCAAATCCTCGAATATATCGATCCCGATACCCTCAAAATCGCCACCCTGAATCAACTCCACTCCGCCCTCAACACCCTCTTAAACCACGCCCGAAAACTGGAAGAGGAGCCCCAAGAAATTGACCAGCAGCAAACCATCCGTTTCGAATACCTCTACGACGATCAAGTGCATGCGACCCCACCTTGGGCAGAAGCAGATCATGAACAGCCCCGCCCGCTTCAAAGTGGTCGCTTGCGGCCGCCGCTGGGGCAAGACCGCGCTGGGCATGAACCTCATCCTCCACAGCGCCCTGGTGGAAAAGAAACGCTGCTGGTGGTTAACACCGACCCATCAGATGAGCGCTCAGGTCTGGCGCGACTTGAAGACCAGTACCAAGCCCTTGAACGGAAGCAAAATCAGCGAAACCGAACGCCGCATTGACCTGCCCGGCGGCGGCATGATCGCCGTCCGCAGCGCCTTTCATCCCGATAACCTCCGCGGCGAAGGCCTCGACCTCGTCGTCCTGGACGAAGCCGCCTTCATGCCGCCACAAATCTGGACCGATATCGTCCGCCCCATGCTCGTGTCAACCCGTGGCCAAGCCCTCTTCCTCTCGACGCCCAACGGCCAAAACTGGTTCTGCGACCTCTTTAACCTCGGCTCGGATCCCCTCCAGCCCCAATGGGAATCCTTCCAATTCCCCACCGCCGCCAACCCATTGATCCATCACCAGGAATTGCAAGACATCCGCCGCCAAACGCCAGATCACGTCTGGCAAACGGAATACATGGCGCAATTCGTAAGCCCCGGCGGCCAGGTCTTTCGCCATGTCCGCGATGCCGTCTCCACACCACCCCCTAAACCATTGCCCGGCCATCAATATGTCGCCGGCATCGATTGGGGACGCGATAACGATTACACCGCCATCGCCGTCATCGACGCTACAACACGCCAAATGGTCGCCCTCGATCGCTTCAACCAGATCGGCTGGTCCCTTCAACGAAACCGCCTGCTAGCCCTGGCAAATCACTGGCAGCCTCATGTCATCTGGGCCGAAATTAATAGCATCGGCGAACCAAATATCGAAGCCCTCATTCAAGAAGGCTTGCCCATCCGCGGCTTCCGCACCACCGCCCAATCCAAACCGCCACTAATCGAATCCCTCGCCCTCGCCCTCGAAAGGGGCTCCCTCTCCCTTCTGGACGAGCCAACACTCCTCGCTGAATTGACAACCTACAGCCAACAACGCCTGCCCTCCGGCGCCTTCCGTTACGGCGCGCCACCCGGCGCCCACGACGACACTGTCATCGCCACCGCCCTCGCCTGGCACGCCGCCCAACACAGCGCCATGCCTCTCTACGCCTTCGCCTAACGACCACCCACAAATCCCAACCCGTAGGGGCGAGACTTGTCTCGCCCGCCCACCTATCCCAACCCGTAGGGGCGACCTACCAGGTCGCCCGCCCGCGAATCCCAAATCCGCGCCCTGCGTCACCCCCTCTCGCTGCCCTCTGTGTTTCCTCGCTGCCCTCGGTGGTAAAGAAAAAGCGCCCCCGTAGCGACTCCCAAGCGCCCGCAAGTCTAGCCTTGGCGTAAGTGCCGAACGCCGCCCGCGCCCGCAACCACCACATCACGCGCCATCCCAATAAACAGCCCGTGCTCGACGATGCCGGCGCGGGATTCCAGCTGGCGCGCCAGGGCGGCCGGGTCGGCGATGCTTCCGAAGTCGGCGTCAAGGATGCGGTTGCCGCCGTCGGTTGTGAAGGGGGCGTCGCCGTCCATTCGCAGCGTCGGCGCCGCGCCGAGGGATTCCAGGTAAGCCGCTTGCGACTCCCAGCCGAAGGGGATGACCTCGACCGGGATTGCCCAGGTTGCGCCGAGCTGCTCGACCAGCTTGGAGTCATCGGCGACGATGACCAGGCGCTCGCTGGCTTGGGCGACGATCTTCTCGCGCAGGTGAGCGCCGCCGCCGCCTTTGATCAGATTGAAATCGGGATCGACTTCGTCAGCGCCGTCTATGGTGATGTCGACGCGGGGATGCCGGGCCAGCGTCGTCAGCGGGATGCCGAGTTCGTTGGCGGCCGCTTCGGTGGCCAGCGAGGTCGGTACGCCGCGGATATTCACCAATTCCCCGCTTTGGAGAGAACGGGCGATGCGGCGGGTGGCGAAGATGGCGGTGCTGCCGCTGCCCAAGCCCACGATCATGCCCGACTTGACGAAGTCGGCGGCGTATTCGCCAGCCTGCTGTTTGAGCGCGTCAGTGTTCATGCGGGGTATTGTACGATATGCGAATGTTTTTTTCACCACAAAGGCACAGAGGGCACAGAGAAAAATCTGTGCCTTTGTTCTCGGTGTACTCTCATAAACTCGGTGTTGTCGGTGGTAAGATTTTCAGTTGCTTTCTTGGTTCTACTGAGAACACAGAGGGCGCTGTAATGGAAGCCGTAATGGGTTATAGTTTGCGGGCAAAGCGAATGAATCGATGAAGGGGAGCGAGGATGTACAAGACATTGAGCCCGGGCGCGCTTGGGATAAGAGGATTATCGCTGACGGAGAATCTCCAGTTGGCGAAAGACACCGGTTTCGAGGGCTTGGACTTCAGCATCGCCGAAGCGGCGGCGCTGGCGGACGAACATGGCGCGGATTATGTGCGCGCGCTGTTTGACGACGCCGGCATCCAGTATGGCGCCTGGGGCATGACGGTGCGCTGGCAGCATGAGGACTGGCGCGATGATTTGGCGGCGCTGCCGAAGTACGCGGCGCTGGGCGCTGAGCTGGGCGCGCTGCGCACTTCGACCTGGTGCCCGCCTTCCTCGACCGAGCGCGAATTTGAAGAGAACTTCGCCTGGCATTTGGAGCGCTTCAAAGCGATCGCCGAAGTATGCAGCGATCATGGCATTCGCTTCGGAATTGAGTTCATCGGTCCGCAGACGCTGCGCCCGGCCGGTCAGCATGATTTCATCTATAACATGGAAGGCATGCTTGAGCTGGCGGCGGCTTGTGGCACCGGCAATGTCGGCTTGCTGCTGGATGCTTGGCATCTGTATACCTCGGGCGGCTCGGTGGCGGATATGGATAAGATCAGCAATGCGGACATCGTGAATGTGCATGTCAATGATGCGCCGCTGGGGCTGACGATGGCGACCTATGACGACCATGATCGGCGGCTGCCGACCGAAACCGGGGTGCTGCCTTTGGAAGGATTCATGAAGAAGCTGGCGGCGCTGGGTTATGACGGTCCGGTGACGCCGGAGCCCTTCAGCAAGCGGATAAACGCGCTGGAGGATCCGCGAGAGGCGGCCGCGGAGACGGCGACTTACATGGCGCGTTTGTGGGCGCTTGGCGGTTTGGACTGAGCGATCATCCGTTGGCGCCAGCGCCGCTGGATCGGCGGACGGCGTGAGATGTGAGCGCTATACTCGAACGGTGTATCACGGCGGTACGCGCCACTTGACAAATCTCGGCTGAGATTATCTAATCATCGTTTGATTCAAAGAGAGACTGATTATGCCCTTGAAGATTGCCATGATTGGCGCGGGTTCGGTCGGATTCACGCGCCGGTTGATGAAGGATTTGCTGACCGTGCCCGAATTCGGCGACACGCATTTTGCGTTGATGGATATTTCGGAGCGCAATCTGAGCATGGTTGCGCAGCTCTGCGAGCGCGATATCGAAGCCAACGGCTTGCCAGCCGCGGTGACGTCGACGCTGGATCGGCCGGAAGCGATTGCCGATGCCGATTATGTCATTTGCATGATACGGCAGGGCGGGTTGGATGCTTTTGCCCTGGATATCGATATACCCTTAAAGTACGGCGTCGATCAATGCGTCGGCGATACGATCTGCGCGGGCGGCATCATGTACGGTCAGCGGACGATCCCGGCGCTCCTGGACATTTGCCGCGATATCCGCGCTGTTGCCAAGCCCGGCGCCCTCTTCCTCAATTATTCGAATCCGATGGCGATGAATACCTGGGCTTGCAACAAGTACGGCGGCGTGCAGACGATCGGCTTGTGTCACGGTATTCAGCATGGTCACGAGCAGATCGCCGAGTGCATTGAGCTTTGGGCGCGGCGCGAAGGGCTGATCGCCGCGGATGAGCGGGTGACGCGCGAAGATGTCGATATCATCTGCGCCGGCATCAATCACCAAACCTGGTACGTGCAGGTGCGTTGGCGCGAACTGGATATGGTCCCGCGCTTGCTGGAACTGTTTGAGGCGCATCCGCAATTCCGCGAAGAAGAGAGGGTCCGGATTGATGTGCTGCGGCGCTTCGGCTATTACTCGACCGAGTCAAACGGGCATTTGAGCGAGTATTTGCCCTGGTATCGCAAGCGACCCGATGAAATCACGGACTGGATCAGCTTGAATCGCTGGATACTGGGTGAGACCGGCGGCTATCTGCGCGTCTGCACCGAGGGGCGCGACTGGTTCGAGACGGATTTCCCCAATTGGCTGGCGGAAGAGCCGCCCAAGATCAGCGCCGCCGACCGCAGCCTGGAGCACGGCTCCTACATCATCGAGGGGCTGGAGACCGGGCGGGTTTACCGCGGTCATTTCAATGTGCCGAATCAGAATTACATTACCAATCTGCCCGCTGGCTGCGTGGTGGAGATTCCCGGTTATGTCGACAAGAATGGCATAAATATGCCGGTGGTGGGCGACTTGCCGCTGGCGCCCGCGGCGACTTGCTCGGCAAGCGTGCGCGTCCAGGAGATGGCAGTGGAAGCGGCAGTGCACGGCGATGTGACGCTGTTGAAGCAGGCGATGCTGCACGACCCGCTCGTGGGCGCGGTTTGCAATCCGGAGGAAGTGTGGCAAATGACCGACGAGCTGCTGGTGGCGCAGGCGGAATGGCTGCCCAATTACGCCTCTGACGATATCGAGGCGGCGCGGGCGCGATTGGCTGCCCATGAGCGAAAGGGCACACGAGTGATGTTGAGCGCTTCTACGGGCGCGGCGCGATTGCACACGCGGACGGTTGAGGAACTGGCGACGGAGAAAGGCTAACCCTCACCCCGTGGCCCCTCCCCCATAGTGAGAGAGGTTTTTTTGCAATTTATAGCTTGTTTAGCGGGCGACCCAAGGGTCGCCCCTACAACAGTCTACATGATTGAAACGGTACTCGATGGATGGCGGTAACGGCGCGGAGCCGATTCTGGAAGTCAAGAATTTAAAGACGCATTTCTTCACCGATAAAGGCGTGGTGCAGGCGGTGAAGGGTGTCAGCTTCGAGTTGGCGAACAAGCAAACCCTGGGCATTGTTGGCGAGAGCGGCTGCGGCAAGAGCGTGACCGCGAGCTCGATCATGCAATTGATCAAGTCGCCGCCGGGGCAGATTGTGGATGGCGAAATCATCTTCCGGCGGCAGAAGCGGCGCGCTGAGACGATCGACATCGTGCAGCTTGATCCGAAGGGCGTCGAGATGCGCAGCATCCGCGGTGGCGAGATTTCGATGATCTTTCAGGAGCCGATGACCTCGCTGAATCCTCTGCATACGGTTGGGCGGCAGATCGCGGAAGTGGTGGAGTTGCATCAGGGGCTCAGCCGCAAGCAGTCGATCAAAGTGGCGATAGACATGCTGGATCGCGTGCGCATCGCTGATCCGCAAGAGCGGGTGAAGCAATATCCGCATCAATTGAGCGGGGGCATGCGGCAGCGGGTGATGATCGCCCTGGCGTTATCCTGCAATCCGTCGATCCTGATCGCCGATGAGCCGACGACGGCGCTGGACGTCACAATACAAGCGCAGATCATCGATTTGATGGAGAAGCTGCAGGAAGACTTCGGCTCGTCGATTATCATCATCACGCATAATCTGGGAGTTGTGTCCCAGATGGCCGATTATGTGGCGGTGATGTATTTCGGTCGGATTGTCGAATACGGCACGGCGACAGATATTTTCCGCAATCCGCAGCATCCTTATACTGTCGGCTTGCTGCAATCGATACCGGTGCTGGGGCGGCGCAAGGAGATTCTGGTGCCGATTGAAGGTATCGTACCGAATGCGACGACGGAGATTGCCGGCTGCGCCTTCGCCGACCGCTGCCCGCATGTGATGGCGAAATGCCGGACGCATCTACCGCCGCCGACCGCTGTCGATGGCGAGCATCAGGTGGCTTGTTGGCTGCATGAGAGCGCGGAGATGCAGCATTGAGCCGGGACAAGAGGAGTGAATTATCCTGCGGGCTGGTGATATGCCGGCGGGCTAATTTTTTGTTCAATTAGTTTGGAGGAACGCAGATGAAACTGCCATCCCTTACCCGCATCCTGCTGGTGGCAGCGGTGATGCTCACAATTGTCGGACCCGGGTTCGCTCAGATGGGCGAGGTCGCTGATCCGATTCCGTATCCGGAGGGCGTACAATTGGGCGACAACCCGATTGTGAGATTCAACCTCGACGAAATGCTGGTCTACAAGGCTCTGGATTCTTACAGCGAGCCGGCTTGGGTCACCGAGTTGGTGGAAGCTGGCGAATTGCCGCCTGTTGAAGAGCGTCTGCCGGAGAATCCGCAGGTGATTTTGAATTCGGGCATGTCGGTTGGTCCTGGCGTTTATGGCGGCGTCTGGCGTGATTTCTCGGCTGTGCCGACCGCCGGCTGGAACCTTTGCGCGCGTCAAACGCAGGGTTGGTTCGGCATCAATTACATCTATGGCGAGTCGCTGGTGAAATCAGGTCCGATGTTCCTGCGCAAGGACAACCTGGAGCCGCTGCCGAATCTGGCGACGGATTGGGAGTGGAGCGACGATGGCATGCAGTTGGTGATGAATATCATCAAGGGCGCCAAGTGGTCTGATGGCGCACCCTTCGGCGTGCATGACATCTTGTTCACCTGGAATCACATCATCCTGGATGAAAACGTGAATTCCTGGACCAACCGTTCTACCTGGCAGATCAATGACGATGACATCGTGCTGGAGCAGACGGGCGACAACCAGATCACCTGGACCTTCCCGGTGGCTTATCCGGTGCAATGGTTGTTCAACATGGACTTCCTGGATTTCAATATCTGCGCCGAGCACGCCTATGCGCCGATGCACCCGGCCATCAACTCGGAATCTGACTACGACACCTTCGAGACCTTCCAGGTACAGGATGATTTGCCTGTTCCCACGATGGGTCCCTGGGTGGCGGTCGACTATCAGATTGACGAGTTCATGGTGCATCGCCGGAACCCCTACTACTGGAAGGTCGATGAGGCGGGTAATCAGTTGCCTTACCTGGAAGAAGTCACCTTCGAGAAGGGACCGAGCGGTATCGGTCGTACGCTGGGTACGCTGGCCGGTTCAATTGATCACACCAACCTCGAAAACCCGAGCACCTACGTAGAAGCGATCACGCGGTCGCAAGAAGATGACGCTCACTTCCGCATTGAGTGGGGTCCGGAGACCTTGTCCTTCAATATCGAGTTCAATCTGTC
>JAPOWK010000120.1 GCA_026707665.1 Chloroflexota bacterium | reverse complement strand
AATAGCCGATCCACATGTTCATCCAGTTTGAACACCTTGCCGCCCCAGGCGCAGGCGGTATCGTACACGGCGTCGCCGTAGAGCAGGCCATGGTCGAAGACGGAGATTCGCGCTTCGTTCTCGGGAACAAACTCTCCGCCAACGTAGATCTGGCGCTCCGAACTGCCTGTTCCAATATTCATCGCTTCTGCCTCCCGGTCTACTATAATCTCGTCTGTTGATGTCCGTTGCCCGGCGGGCAGATCGTGGCGCTCGCAAAGCTTCTCATGTCTATCGGCGCCACCGCTATACCTGTCGCCTATCCGCAGTCGGCTATCAATTTACTCGAAAGATATTGCTCTTTCAAGTTATCCATGCTGGTGAGAGTAGTGCGCAGGGTCGATTACTCTGGGCTCTTTTTCCAGCCAAGCATGACATGCCGAGTCGCCGAGGATGTCGTCCGCGCGCTGCCTAACCCGCCCATCGTAGATGCCGCTTTCGGGATATTAATCTAAGACAGCAGGCGCCGCCGGGCCAGGTAAGACATTTGTCAACCTAACAGCGAAGGAGTTGAAGATATGGCTGTTGAAAAAAGCAAAGAAGAAAAGAACAAAGAACTGATCGAACGTTTATACCTCGCCCTCAACAAGAGCGTGCTCGGGATAATGGAGGAGTTCTGGACTGAGGACATGGCTTGGTACGGTCCAGCGGGTATCGGCACCCTTCGCGGCATCAAGGAGTTCGAGGAGGTGCTGCGCAAGCCCGCCATCAACGCAATTCCCGACAAGGTGGCGCGCGACGAAATCCGCATCGCTGAAGGCGACTATGTAGCCGCCCACGGTTACCAGCACGCTACCCACACCGGCGACTGGTTCGGTATTCCCGCCAGCGGTAAACCAATCAAGCTGCGCTACATGGATTTCTGGCGTGTCGAGGGGGATAAGCTGGCGGAGAACTGGGTGCTTATCGACATCCTGGGCTTTCTGGAGCAAGTGGGTTACGACATCGACAAGGTACTCGCTTTCATCGGCTCCAAACCGCCCGAGTTCTTTGACAATGTGGACACGGACTGATGCCAAGACCCTCGATGAGGGTTAGAATCCGCCGCCGCCAAATATGTGTGGTGTGGTGAATTTGACAGACTTGTGATGCCTGTATCCTTGTTTGGACTCCGCCTCTAAGCTCCCCTCGCTAATGCTTTGAAGAGGGGCCGCGCGGCGTGGACACCGGCGGTCGGGGATGGGGTTAGACAAGCCAATATCCGCCGCATTCACCACTCCCATTCGCGCGAAAACGGTGACGGGCTCCCTGAAAATGGTTACAATCAGATGGTGACCTCGGGGAGGCCGCGACGGCACGTCGCATTTGCCTGGTCGTATTCGCATCTGTGCGGATTCCGCCGGTGTCCGCCCCGAAGATGTACGTTTATATGCGCTGTATTTGCGAGAAGTGAAATAGGAGCGAAAGATGAAACTGTTTGATTACCCCGAGCCGGTGGAGAATTGGGATCTGACGATCAACCGCTACGCCACGCAGAAGGTCGAATTCGGCGCGCCGGGCGTGGCGGAAAAGGTCGCCGAAATCGAAGCGCTGCTCAGGCAGAAGATCGCCGAGTTGGACGCGCTGCCCAATGACCCCGACTTGGAAAAGGCGGAGCCCGACGATCTGGAAGCGATCAAGGCGCTGCGCCCGCCAGGGGAGCGACGCCTGTTGACTGCGCTGCCGGATGACTTCCGCGACCGGCTGGAAGGCGCCTGGCTGACGCGCTGCAGCGGCTGCACGCTCGGCTCGATCGTCGAAGGCTGGAAGGTCGACCGCATGGAGGCTTGGGCGGAATACCTGGGCGATCCGTTTCCGCTGGTGGATTATTGGAGCCAGGCGGAACAACCGCATCTGCCCCGCCTGAAGATGAGCGTACGCCACGATTACACGCCCTCGAAGATGAATGGTGTGCCCAGCGATGACGACCTCAACTACACGCTGCTCGGTCTGCTGGTCCTGGAAGAATACGGGCCCGACTTCAGCGTCGAGGACATGGGCGAAGCTTGGGTGAAATACCTGCCCTTCGCTTTCACGGCCGAGGGCATCGCGCTGGAGAATCTGCGCCAGGGCGTAGCGGCGATGCAGGCGGGCGCGCTCGGCAATCCTTGCCAGAATTGGATCGGCGCCGATATCCGCTCCGACCCCTGGGGCTACGCCGCGCCCGGCTGGCCCGAGAAGGCCGCTGAAATGGCATGGCGCGATGCCATGATCAGCCACCGGCGCAATGGCGTCTACGCGGCGATGTATTGGTCAGCGGCGATCGCGGCCGCCTTCGCCGTCGATGCCCCCATGGACGCCCTGCGCATCGCCCTGGAAGAGATTCCGGCGGATAGCATTACCGCGCGGGAAATCCGCTGGGCGCTGGACAAAGCGCCGTCTATTTCCGGCTACAAAGACGCCGACGCCTTGGTCCAGGAGCGCTATCCCGGCATGTGGAAGTCGCACTCGTTCCAGAATAACGCGCTGACGATTTGGGGTTTGGCCGTCGGCGGCGATGACTGCACCAAGGTCATCGGTGAGACCGTCTCCATGGGCCAGGACAATGACTGCACCGCCGCCACCGCGGGCAGCATCTTCGGCGCTGTCTACGGGGCGGGCGCCATCCCCGAACATTGGACGCGCAACTTCAATAACAAGATTCATTGCTACCTGAACGGGCATCCGACTTTCGCCCTCGACGATGTGGTGAATCGCTTCGCCGCGCAGGCGGAACGGGTCATCTCGGACTAATGCGGAAATGTATGGGCGAACCACTGGGTCGCCCACCATTTCTTATAGTGGGCTACTGAGTTGGTGTGTCTTCGGGCGGTGGCTTTCCACTACGGAGAAAGTACTTGAGCCATTCAATATCAGTTGTCAATTGTGTCAGGCTTGTACGGATGTCGCATAAGTCATTTTCGCGCACTTCGCGCAATTGCTTGCGTATGTCCTTATGGGCGTCAGACGACGCTTTCCAAATCAGGAAACCCGTGCCTGCCACCGAAGCAGCAATGAGAAGAGCACCTTGAATGGTGATAGTAATAGCCGTCGCTGTGGTTTCCATGTTAGGTCTTTCCTGGCACGAGATCTGCGCTAACTATATCACAATTCTTACGAGAATAACAAGTCCACCTCTTATGAAGGCTTTCGGCTTTGGTTGCGCACGGTTTTCGTCTTACCGTCGCCGGTCACTCGAATAGGTGCGGAGGTTTCAATTCAGATGCGAGCAACTGCGGGGTAACAAGTCAATTTAATAAGCTGGCTTGAATCGCTTCGAGCGTCCCGCGCATTTCATAGACCAGCACAAACAATGCGAGCACGCCAGCGGTCAATATGAACAGCAGCCGCTTCATCCACTCAATGTCTTTTTCTATGCCCCTCATCCGCTCTCGGATGCTATCTTGCGCCGTGCTGCTGTTCTCCACGGGAGACAGGGATTCTGCTACAATGTTCTCCATTGACTATCCGTTCTCAATACGTATCAGAAACCTTGACATTACCATATATTATCGTAATCGTGACGCCACAAGCAAGTATGTATTCGCGCATCGAGTCGCAAAGTGATACAACAAGCAAGAGATCCGCGAGCACAATTCGCAACAAGACCGATAAATCCGATCGGAAATGAGAAATAGAACAGGAGAGAATCATGCGTTTATATGACTATCCGGAGAAAGTGGCCGCCTGGGAACGCAAGATCAACGCCTACGCCCAACAGAAAGTCGAGTTCGGCGTCAGCGCCAGCGTTGTCGCCGAGAAGGTGGCTGAGATCGAAGCCGTGATCGCCGAGAAGGTAGCCGAGTTGGACGCCCTGCCCAATGACGCCGCGCTGGAGCAGGCGGAGCCCGATGACTTGGAGACGATCCTAAGCCTGCGCCCAGCCGGGTCGCGCCGGATGTGGACTTCGCTGCCGGACAATTTTCGCGAGCGGCTCGAGGGATCCTGGCTGGGGCGCTGCGCCGGCTGTACCCTCGGCTCCATCGTCGAAGGCTGGACGGTCGAGCGGATGGAACAATGGGCGGAATACCTCGGCGATGAATACCCGCTGGTCGATTATTGGAGCGTCGCTGAACAGCCCCACATGAAGAAGTACCAGACCAGCCTGCGCGAAGACTTCACCCCCGCGAAGATGGATGGCGTGCCCACCGATGACGACTTGAATTATACGCTGCTCGGCTTGATGATTATGGAAGAGTACGGGCTTGACTTCACCACCGACCAGCTGGGCGAAGCCTGGATCAAATATCTGCCGTTCGCCTTCACCGCCGAGGGCATCGCGCTGGACAATCTACGCAAGGGCGTGCCGCCGATGCAAGCAGCCGAGGTCGATAACTGCTTCCTCAACTGGATCGGCGCCGATATTCGCTCCGACCCCTGGGGCTACGCCGCGCCCGGCTGGCCCGAGAAAGCGGCTGAAATTGCCTATCGCGACGCCTACGTCAGCCACCGGCGCAATGGCATCTATGCCGCGATGTTCTTCTCCGCCGCGATATCCGCCGCCTTCGCTGTCGATAGCACGGTCGAGGCGCTCGAGATCGGCCTGCAAGAGATTCCGGCTGATTGCACGCTGGCGCGCGAGACCCGCTGGGCGCTGGATATGGCGCCTCAGATTGCAAACTATCGCGATGCCGCTGCCGCCATTGAGGAGCGCTACACAGTCATGGGCGGCGCGCACGCCATCAACAACACCGTGCTGACTGTCTGGGGCTTGACCGTGGGCGGCGACGACTACAGCAAAGTCATTGGCGAGACCGTGGCCATGGGCAAAGACAACGACTGCACCGCCGCCACCGCCGGCAGCATCTGGGGCGCTGTCTATGGCAAGAGCGCCATCCCCAAACATTGGTACAAGAATTTCAACAACAAGGTGCATACCTTCTTGTATCACCAGTCGCCTTTCGCCATTGACGACACCATCGACCGCTTCATCGCCCTGGCCGAGCAAGTGCACTCAAGCTAATGCGTCGTACTCTGCGGATTTCTAAGATCAATCTATCGGGTCGCAAGCGATAAACGCGAGCAAATGTAGGGGCGACTCACCGAGTCGCCCACCGCAAATAAACGAATTCTGTACGGGCGAGCGGCGGTCAGTGTCTACGCGACCCGGTGGCTCGCCCTTTCAAAAACTGACCAACTTACCAATCTGGAGCATCCGATGTCCAACTACGATTACCCCGAAGCGCTAGAGAACATCGACCGGGAAATCAATCTCTGGGCGCAGTTGAAGACTGAAACCGGCGCGCCCGGCGTCGCCGATAAAGTCGCCGAAATCAGCGACCTGATCGCCGAAAAACTTGCCGAGCTGCGCGCTCTGCCCGATGACGCGGACCTGCAGCAGAAGGAGCCGGATGACTTGGAGGGGATCCGCGCCCTGCGTCCCGCCGGCCTGCGCCGCCAATGGACGAGCTTGCCGGAGGCGACCTACCGCGATCGGATCGAAGGCGCGATTCTGGGGCGCTTCGCCGGCTGCATATTGGGCTCGATCGTCGAATGCTGGGAGATTGAAAAGATGGAGCGCTGGGCTGCTTACAATGGCGAGGAATTCCCGCCGGTGGATTATTGGAAGCAAGCTGAGCGTCCCAACGAACTCAAATATCAGACGCGCCTGCGCGACACCTTCACGCGCTCGAAGATGGACGGCGTGCCTACCGATGACGACATCATTTACACGCAGCTGGGCATGCTCATCCTGGAAGATTATGGTTCCGACTTCACCGTCGACGATGTCGGCGCCGCCTGGATGAAATACCTGCCCCACGCGGCCACGGCGGAAGGCGTCGCGCTGCGCAATCTGCATGCGGGCGTCCCGCCCATGCAGGCGGCAACCGTCGACAATCCCTTTATGTTCTGGATCGGCGCCGATATCCGCTCCGACCCCTGGGGTTACGCCGCGCCCGGTTATCCCGAGAAAGCGGCTGAATTCGCCTGGCGCGACGCATCCATCAGCCATCGGCGCAACGGCATCTACGGCGCGATGTACTTCTCGGCTGCCATTGCGGCCGCCTTCGCCACTGGCGATCCGATCGCGGCGCTGGAAATCGGATTGACGGAAATCCCGGCCGATTGCCTGCTGGCGCGTGAAGTGCGCTGGGCGCTGGATATTGCCGGCGACATCAATGACTACCGCCAGGCGCGCGCCGCAGTGGATGAACGCTTCGCTGGCATGCACCGCATCCACACCATCAACAATGCGGCGCTGACCGTTTGGGGCTTGACCATCGGCGGCGATGATTTCACCAAGGTCATCAGCGAGACGGTGGCGATGGGCTTGGACAACGACTGCACCGCCGCCACCGCCGGCAGCATCTTCGGCGCTGCTTATGGCTTGGACGCCATCCCCGCGCACTGGACGCGGGATTTCAACAACAAGGTCTATTCCTACATCAATGGCATCGAGACCTTCGCCCTCGATGATATGTATGACCGCTATACCGCGCTGGCGCGAAACGTGCTGGCGGGGGATTAGGGATTCTTACCCCCACCCCCAAACCCCCTCCCCGACCGCCTGTGTCTACGCGGCGCATGAAGAGGGAGGGGGCTTATCTCTCGGTTGTCAGCGCTTTTCACCCCTTCCCTCCTTGTGGGTGCGCGTAGACACTGCACTACGGGAAGGGGCCGGGGGATGGGGGTGATCTCCGTACGGCGCGCTTGTATCGCCCCAAAAGCCGTGCCGCGTTTGTAGGGCTTGTCCGGTAGTGCAGAAAGCCTGTTTTCCTTGCGTTTTACCCCATCCCCGGCCCTTCCCCAGTGAACTAGGGAAGGGTGACTCGACGGCGGAATGGGGATATTCGCGTGCTG
>JAPOWK010000027.1 GCA_026707665.1 Chloroflexota bacterium | reverse complement strand
AAGACGCGATTGCTTTCGGGGTTGTAGCTGACACCAGTCAAGCCCACGCTGAACGGCTGAGGGCTCGGGGTGGCGGTGGGCGGCGAGGGCGACGCCGTCACCGCCGGTCCGGGCGAGGCGGGCACCACCAGCGTCACGCTGGCCGTTTTGCTGACGCCGCCAAAACTCATGCTGGCGGTCACCTTGTATTCCGCGCTGGCCGATTTCGCGTACGGGTTTCGCCCGCGATGGCATGTAAAGGCGACCTCATTCATGGCGCAGCTGATGCTGCCCGATTTGTTGGCGGCAAGGTCGACCATCAGGTTCCCGGCGCCATAGTCGTAAGAGAGTGAGAGCGTTACGGCCAGCGGGACCAGCGACAAGCCTTGTTTGCTTTGGCCGGTGTATACAAAGACAACCCAATCTGACCAGGCGGTGGCGTCGCTGCCTTTCGTGCCGCGGATTTGGACGCGATACTGCTCGCCTTTGACGCAGCAATTGGTGGCGCCCTTATGCAGTGTGAAGTCGACCCTGGTGAGGCCGACAAGATTCAGTGTGACGGTGGTCCCCCCATGGCCCACCTGCAGTTTGACATCGTAGCCGGTGGCGCCGGCGGCGGCGTTCCAGGTAGCGAAGCCATTGCCGTTACTGGTGGTAACCGCCAAGCCGCTGGGCGGCGTCAAGCCGAGCGGAACCGCCGTCGTCGTCGCCGCCGGTGTTGATGTTTGAGCCGGCACGATCAGCGTGACGGTCTTGACTTCTTCGTCGGTACCGTGAAATACCCGCAGCGAGACGGTATAGGTCCGGCCAGCGGGCTTGCTTATTATCGTGGCGTCGCCGCAGGGAAACTCATCTCCGAATCCGCTGCCTTCGTTGATCTTGCACTTCATTGACGCGCCCTCGCGCCCGTTCGACGCGTTTATCGTCAGCTGGCCGTTGGTGTAGTCGTAATTTACTTCCAGGGTCGGGTTCAGCGGGCAGTTGCTCGGGGTCGTGCCCAGGAGAACTTTGGAGGTCTCGGATCCTAAAGTCCCCTGCGCTTTGACGTTGATGGGACCGCAAGTGTAACCAGTCGGCACAGGCACCTGCACTGTGTTGCCCGGCGGGCAATTTATCGACTGGTCAGGTTCGGAATCCGTTTCATAGCAAATCGCTGAAGCGCCAGCCTTGCTGCTCTTTACCTGGAAGCGTACCACCTTGTTGCCGCCGGTAAGCGTTAACACAGAGGGGAAACCCTCAGCCCATGTTAATTCCAGCCGGCAGGGCACGGTGTATGACAATTGCGCATGAGCCGTTAGAGGGTTCTCGGGAACTGTGGCCGAGCTGCTCAGGGTCAAGGTTGCCCGGATGATTACGGTTTCATTGCAGCCTGCATAGAAATGCCTTTGGGGATTGGTATTGCCTATTGTTGGGGAATTGTTGCCGTCTCCAAAATCGTACTGGATACTCCATAAGACTTTGCCGCTGCTGCCGACGTTGACGGTCGGCGTCACCTTCACCGGACTGCCCCGGTTCGTGTCACCAGCACGAGGATTGTATTCTGCGGCAAGGCTGAATGCTGCCCCGCCGTCGCATGGCGCCTTTACGGTCCTGGTAAGGCTGTCAACGGAATGGTCGCTGTAGGTCGCGGTTGCACTGATGGTGTAGGTGCCGCAGAAAGTATAGGTATGGGTGAACGCGTTTGTATCATTCTTAGCCGTGGGCGTAGTCTGCAATAAGGAAAATAACCAGGAAATTGACTGAAAGGTCTTCCCGCTCGGGACGACAACAGTTGGCGTAAATGTCACTTTTCTGATCCCGCCGGACCTCACATCAAGGTAAAGGCCCGCCGCCGGCGTATTGAGCGTGATCGACAATTTAGCAATCTTCTTGACCGACATATGCTGGCACTTGTAGTGCAGCTGAATTTCAAAGGTTCCCCATCTGGCGTATTTGTGTGATTTGTCGAAGATATCGGTAATTCTTTGGTCGGCGCTGCCATCGCCCCACTTAATAAAATGATCCGAGCCCGCTTGAGAGCAGCTACGTCCTGCAGTGCTTATACCGATGGTTACGTCCCTGGATGTATGGTTTATCGACTCTTGCGTTAGCGTCCAGGTGGTTTCCTGCGCCTCCGCCGGGGCGGCGGCCGCGAAGGCGACCAGCAAAATAATCGCAGCGAACAGGGAGGTCAGGCGCGCGTTCATAAGACTGAATCCAAAACGACAAATTGGGGAGAGGGGAGATTGCGTCATGATTTAACTTCCTTGCGGTCCAAAATGGGCGACTAGCGCGTTTTTCGCGCGCCGGCCGCAACCGCCGTCCTTGATGACCTGGTTGATGACCTTGTCGCTGTTGGCGTCCACGCCCGCGCAAGCCGCGGTCCTACCGGGCGCCGCCATCGACTTTTCCTTGATGACGCCCTTGTACATAACGGCGCTGGCGAACCGCGCCATGCCCTTCTTGCCGGCCCCGCCGACAAGCAGCGGTTTGGCAGCGTCGTAGTGCCTGGAACACAAATTCGGGGAGAGGAGGACGAGTGCCGATTGATATTGGCGGACATTGCTCGTCTGCATTATCACCAGCGAGTCTCCGGCGCGATCAGCGGTAATAGTAATAGAAATTACGAGGGTGCGTCCACTGCTGCGAATGCTAGGCACATTCTAACACAATATTTCCGCCTGTAAACAAAAACGGCATTCTAAGCGAGAAGCTGTATAGAAGGTGAAAATGTATATCAGAATGAGAGAAAGTCGGATATTAATTGCAGCGCTTACGCATGATACAATTATCGCAGTAGTAGCACATAAGCTGCATCTTTACCGAAGCTGTGGCGTATCTTTCGAGAGGCTGTCGGCAGCGTGATCTCGCTCGCCCGCGCCAACCTTCTTAATGGGGGAGTGGAACCGGGGCTGGGCGTCTGCCGCCCGCAGCGAAAATCGTAAGGCCGACCCTTGGGTCGCCCGTCCGCGCTCCTACCCGCAAACCCCGTGCGTCGTCACATGATGCGCGCTGACCCAGCCGCGCGTCCCGTAATAATCGACCTCGAACCAGTCGGGCGTCCGCTGCAGCGCCGTCAGCGTGACCGACCCGGGCAGCCAGCCATGCTCCTGTCGTCCCCAGGGATCGGTATAAACGAGGGGCGCGCCGCCGGGCCCGTCGCGGAATCGGATCAAGCCCTTCGTCGTGACCATGCAGCCATGCAGCTGCTGATAGCCTGATCCCACAGACTGCGCCTCTGCTGCCTCTGCCGCGAAATTGACGCTCGCCGGCAGAACCGGCAAACCGGCCGGCGGATTGCCCACCAGCACTAATGTACCGGGGCGGTCAATCGCGGCGCAGGTCCGGCCGTCTTGCATGTAGCTCTGCGGGTCGGCGGGGGCGCGTGGGCTGGTGCTGGCGTCCAGCAAGATCAGCGACCCGGCTTGCGGGAAGCAAACCTCGACCCCCTGCTCGGCATAGCCCCAGACATCGACCGCGTCCCGGAAACCGGCGTCGAGCACGGATTGAACCCCGATGCCGCCGCGGTCCACTTGCCGGAATTGCACGCCGCTCTCCAAGCCATAGCGCGCTCGCAGGCGGTAACCCTGCGCCAGCAAATCAGCGCAGAATCCGCAGACGGGACCTTGCGTTGGCACGGGGCTGGGGTCTGCGTCATCGTCTGCTTCAACCGGTGGCGGCGGCGGCACAATAAAGCCCTCGTAGGCGCCGATGTCGCAGGCCCCGCCTGCTGGTACCGGTCGCGTGACGCCGCGGATGTCCTTGCTCGGGCAATGGGCGCTGGCGGCGGCGTCGATGGCTGGGCTGCCCTGCCAAAGCGGATGATAACCGGGAGCGCCGCGGAAGGAAGCCAGCTTGGGATCGCCGGTATATGTCGGCGAACAGGTCCCGTCTTTGATCAGATTGTTGACATTCGCCAATATCGTGGCATTGTGACCAGTTTCCCGTTTTCGTCTGCAATCAACGGGCGTATTGCCCGCCATGATGTTGTTGTGCAGCCTGGCTCTCGTTGTATGCGCCAACACCAATCCGCCGCTGAATAGTCCTTTATCAGTGTTCTTGTTGTTGACGATCGTGCTATGGGTGACGGTAATTGTCGCATTCGATGCCAAGATACCCACAGCCGAATTGTCGCTGATGGTGACATTGGTGAATGTCGCTGTGCTCCTCAAGTGTATCAAACTGCTTGGGTATCTGAGACACTCCTCTAGTTCGCCGGTAGGACGAGCGTGCTTAGTGAAACTGCTGCGCTCGACCGTAAGATTGCCGCGCAAAAAAACTGCGCTGCCCGAAACCGCTCGGTTGCC
Source organism: Chloroflexota bacterium (assembly GCA_026707665.1). GTDB lineage: Bacteria > Chloroflexota > Anaerolineae > Aggregatilineales > Phototrophicaceae > UBA6055. The sequence goes on along the minus strand of JAPOWK010000027.1, from coordinate 55,944 downwards.
GCGAAACTCGCTGTCACGAATAGTTACAGAACTGCCAAATGAAAATATGGCGCCGCCAAAGGAATCGGCGCATTCGGGATCGGCTATGCTGGGCGCGAAATTGTTTATGAAGCTGCTGTTGTTGATTGTCAGCGCGCCGCTGTTTCCCTCTGCGGCGATCGCCCCGCCAATGTAATCGTTATCAGAATCAATCCTCCCCTTGCCATTTTTCATCGTCAGGTCGTTGATGACCACCGGTCCGCTAGTGATATGGAAAATGTGATAAGTATTGTCCCCGCTGATGGTCTTGTTCTCGCCCTCGATGGTGATGCTGGAGGCGATATTCGGCAGCGCTGCGCCGAGCGTGATGTTGTCGGAAAAAGTGATGGTGTCGTGGCCCGTCGCTCCCGTACCGTCAGACCCCGCCTCGCAGCTGCCGACGCCGGTGGTTGCGCCGTTGGCTTCGTTAATCGCTTGCGCCAAGGTGCAGGTGCTGTCTACCCTGATCGTGGCCGCCGAGACCGGCGCCGCCGAAAGGGAGAAGAAAAGCAGCGAAAATAAGCTGAGAAGAAAGATGCGGGGGGCGGGGATACATGAATGCGTGGCTGGCTTCATTGCGCTTCTCCATCACTTTCAACGATTCCGTAGAGTGATCATGAGTACTAAGGGAACTCATTACGGATTGACGTCTTCGAAGACGAATCTAAAGTTCATTCTAGCGTAAAGCATCCGCCTGTAAACTCATGCCGATGAATATGCTAGATGCGGTATAGAAGACGCTGCTGTGTATCAGTTCATGAGAGCGTGAAGTCTTAAGTCATAAGGTTACGCATGATATAGAATAAGATGAAGTGACACAAACCGGATAGTATGAAGGATGCTATTGCATAACGCGGGAGAGGCATTCGGCGGGCGCGGTCCTGGCGCCCTTTCAAGCCGCGCGCCCTGCGATTGCGCTAAAATAGAAGCTGTAGATTCATCCAGCCCCTGGGGAGCGACTCATCATGACCACCTTCACCCGACAAGAAGCGCTTGACTATCATCGCCGGGGCCGGCCGGGCAAAATCCAGATCGCGCCGACCAAACCGCTCGACAGCCAGCTGCATCTGTCGCTGGCGTATTCGCCTGGCGTCGCCGAAGCCGTGCTCGAGATCGACAAAGACCCGCTCGCCGTCTTCGAGATGACCGCGCGCGCCAACCTGGTCGCCGTCATCTCCAACGGCAGCGCCATTCTGGGCTTGGGCGATCGCGGTCCGCTCGCGTCCAAACCGGTGATGGAGGGCAAGGGCGTGCTCTTCAAGAAGTTCGCCGATGTCGATGTCTTCGATATTGAGATCACCTCGCAGAGCGCCGACGAGATTATCGAGGTTTGCAAGGCGCTGGCGCCCACCTTCGGCGGCATCAACCTGGAAGACATCAAAGCGCCCGAATGCTTCGAGATTGAGCAGCGGCTCATTGAGGAATTGGACATACCGGTCTTCCATGACGACCAGCACGGCACCGCCATCATCTCGGGCGCGGCTCTGCTCAACGCTCTGGAAATCACCGGCAAGAAGATGGAAGACATCAAGGTAGTCATCAACGGCGCCGGCGCCAGCGCGATCGCCACCGGCAAATTCTTCAAATCGCTGGGCGTCGCGCGCGAACACATCCTCATGCTCGATTCGCGCGGCGTGCTCCATCATCAGCGCGAAGACAATATGAACATCTACAAAACCGAATTCACCATTCCCACCAACGCGCGCACCCTGCACGACGCCCTGCAAGGGGCGGACGCGCTCATCGGCTTGTCCATCGCCGGCGCGGTCACGCAAGAGATGATCATGGGCATGGCGCCCGATCCCCTGCTCTTCGTGCTGGCCAATCCGACGCCCGAGATCATGCCGGAGCTGGCGTTGGAAGTCCGCCCGGACGCCATCATCGGCACGGGCCGCAGCGACTACGTGAATCAGGTCAACAATGTGCTGGGTTTCCCCTTCATCTTCCGCGGCGCCCTGGATGTCTACGCGACCGGCATCAATGAAGAGATGAAGATGGCGGCCGCGCGCGCGCTGGCGGCGCTGACGCACGAAGACGTGCCCGACAGTGTGCTCATGGCTTATGGGCAAGAATCGATCAAGTTCGGCAAAGATTACTTAATCCCCAAACCGCTGGATCCGCGGGTGATGCTCTGGGTGGCGCCGGCAGTGGCGGAAGCGGCGATGGCCTCCGGCGTCGCCCGCCGTCAGATCGACCTCGACGAATACCGGGGGGAGCTGATCAGCCGCCAGGGCCGAGGCCGCCAGGTGCGCCAGAATATCGTCAATCGAGCGCGCGCGGGAACATTGCAGCGCATCGTCTTCCCCGAAGGCGAAGAACCGAAGATCATCCGCGCCGCCATGCAGGTCCGCGATGAGGGCATCGGCGAGCCGATCTTGCTGGGCCGCCCGGAGCGCATCCAACGGACTATCGACAGCCTTGGCTTAAACTACGCGCCCAACGTATTCGATCACTACGAAGCCGAGAACCTGGACGAATACGGCGATTTGCTTTATGACTTGCGCCACCGCAAGGGCTTCACCCTGGGCAAGGCGCGCTCACTCGCCCGCCAGCGAAATTATTACGCCTCGCTGATGGTCCGCAAAGGCGACGCCGACGCCATGGTCAGCGGGCTCGCATACGAATATCCCGATGTCATCCGTCCGGCGCTGCAAGTCTTCGGCACGCGCGCAGGCGCCACCCGCGCCGCCGGCGTTTATCTGATGATCGTGGATGGTCGCACCTATCTCTTCAGCGATGCCACCGTCAATATCGATCCTGATGCCGATACGCTGGCGGAGATCGCCATCCTCGCCAACGACTTCGCGCGCACCCTGGGCTTGGACGCGCGCGTGGCCATGCTCTCTTTCTCCAACTTCGGCTCGACGCCGCATCCACATAGCGACAAGGTGGGGCGGGCGGTAGAGCTCGTTCGCGCCAAGCGCCCCGACATCACGGTTGACGGCGAGATGCAAGCTGATACCGCCGTCGTCATCGACATCATCGACGAGCGCTATCCCTTCAGCAGCGTGCGCGACGCCAATGTGCTGGTCTTCCCCAATTTGGACGCGGCCAATATCTCGTACAAACTGCTGTCGCGCTTGACGGAGGCGGAGGCCATCGGTCCGATTCTGCTGGGCATGGGCGCGCCGGTGCACGTGCTGCAAGCGGGCGATGATGTCGAGGATATTGTCGCCATTGCGGCCGTCGCGGCGATGGATGCGCATGGGCGGGGTGGGTAGGGCGGATTCGTGACGCCTACGCTCACGTACTCCCGCTGACGTTGAGAACTTCAAACACAATTCTTACGCAGACAACGCTTGACTCTTTCCCTAGTGCGCGCTAGACTAGGGCTATATGCGTTAACTAGCAATCGAGGAGGCACGAATGAACCGCGAAAAATACGACTTGCTTGTGAGGGAAATGGATACCATAGCGCGAAAGGTTTCACTGTTTCCTCCAGAGCTGCAGGATGTGGTTTACGAGAAACTCGTAGCAACCCTGTTAGATGAACCCGCTAAGCTCCCGGTCACTGACGCGCATGAAGCGAGCGCTGGAGTTTCGTCCATACAAGTGTCACCCGTCGGGCTGGGCGATAGGAACTACGCCGGCGAGATTGAAGAATACTATAGCAAGTACGGATTGAGCGAATACAACGACATGGAAGTCAGCGCTTGGGTCTGCTACTACTTTACAACGCTAGCGCCCGAGGAGGTTCGCGTGGAATCTATCGATGCGAACCACTATGCCGAAGTGTGCACGATAACCGGTCGAAAATTGCCAAAAAACGCCGGCACGACATTGAACAATTCCAAGAATATCCGGAAATACCTCGAAAGCAAGGGAACGGGACTCTACGCGCTCTCGCAACTGGGTAAACACTTTGTGATCAACACCATGCTGAAGGAGAATGAGGAATGAGCAACGGACGATACGGGCTTCTGAAGGAGACGATGGACGAGATTGTGGCAGTGGCCGCGAATTATGACCCGCCATTGCGGCCGGTTGTCGTGGAGTGTCTCAGCATGGCTCTCATTGCAGATTCGAGCGGTGTATCAAGCGGTGTACCGCACCGCCCAGAAGCGAATGAAGCGGAAACTGGTGCAAACGCCACAGATTCGACCGAAGTCACAAATTGGGATTTTCGGGGCGAATTACTGCAGCTGAATGAGTGCTACGACCTCAGTCGAAAGAAATTCAAGGACCCTGAATTTCCCGCTCTAATTGCGCTGGTAATCAAACGGCATGCGCCAATTGACCAGAAAAGTCAGCCGATTACTAAAGAGCATCTGGAAAACGGATGTAGAACTGTAGATCGCCCGATTCCATCACAGCCGGCCGCTACGTTGAGTACGGCGACGTCCCAAGGTTTCTTAGACAAGGTGAAAGGTCAGTCCGGCTACACGCTTACGCCTAAAGGCGAAAGCCGTGTGAATGAGATTCTGGCAGCACAGGATGATTCATGACCAACAAGTTTGATCAAGTATTTTCGTCTGTTCCGAGCCAGACTCGCAAACGTCTCCAGAAGCATTTCGAAAAGATAAGGCACGACCATGCTCTAGGTCGATACGAATCTTCCGAGCTTAATGGTGGCAAGTTCTGTGAAACGGTGGTGCTTGTGTTGGAGTGGTATGTCAAGTCCCGGGGAGTTGTAGTTGGAGGAAAACCAACCACGAGAGTCGATACAAGAATACGACGTATAATGGGCTTGAGTTGTAAAGAACTACTGGAGTCGTTTCGCCTGAATGTTCCTGATGTGCTGCTTTCCGTGTTACGCATTCGAAACAAGCGCGGAGTGGCACACATCAACGGGGACGTCGATCCCAACTACATGGACTCGACGTATGTAGTTGCGGCCGCAAACTGGGTTATGGCAGAACTCGTACGAGTCCTTTACAGCGTTACGTTAGAAGAGGCGACAAGACTAGTGGACCGAATAACGACGAAAAGGATTCCCCTTGTTTGGGAAATCGGTGACCGTAAGCGCGTGATTTCGCCGCCCGGCATGAAACTCAATGCGAGGCAGAAGGTCTTGGCTCTGCTCTACAATGAGTATCCAGAACCCATGTATGATGAAACCTTGCTGACTTGGACAAGATACAGCCGAAGCAATCGTAAGCGATTTGAAAGCAATGTGCTCGGTAAATTAGACAAATGTGATCAGATCGACTACGACAAGCAGACCGGAGAAGTAAACATATTGCCGCCCGGCTTAACGTATGTTGAGGAGAACATTCTTGACCGGTCCTAGCCAGACAGCGCTCAGTTTATTTTCATCGAATCAGGTTATCTACGCGTCCATGTGCTAACTTAGCCGACACGCAACCATCCAGTCGCCACCCCACTACCCAACCATGCTACCCTCGCCACAACCCTGCGACTTAACAGCCGAATGACCCGTCCGCGCAATCCGCCATATCTCCAAACTGCCGAACCAACCTCCGCCAACCTCACCATTGCTTCTCGGTGTTCTCAGTGCCCTCTGTGTCCTCTGTGGTGAAAAAACTGTGCGCCCAGCCGCCCTCGTGGGCAAACCGCCGACGACCGGCAACAATGTGCTACAATAGCTGACAAATAGTGCTTTGGAGGCAACATCATGCGGTACTTCTTGCTAACGCTTATTCTGTTCCTTTGCATCACGCCAGCCTTGGCGACCGACTACACCGTCGATGACACCTGTACGCTATCCGACGCCATCCGAGCAGCGAACGCCGATGAAGAACGCGGCGAATGCCCAGCCGGCGACGGCGCCGACACCATCACGCTCAGCGCCGACATCACCCTGGAAGGCGAATTGCCGCGCGTCCTCTCCGAGATCACCATTGAAGGCGCCGGCTTTAGCATCAGCGGAGCCGAGCAGTTCCGCATCTTTTATGTCGATGGCGGCGCGCTCACCCTGCAAAACATCCATCTGACAGCGGGGCTGGCGCACAATGAGGTCAGCTTCACCTTCGTCGATGGCGTGACCGGCCGGAGCAAGAGCGGCGGCGCCATTATAGCGAACCGCGGCAGCCGGCTGGACCTGGTGAACAGCCGTTTCACGAATAATGTGGCCGACGCCTACGGCGGCGTACTGGATAGCTGGGACAGCGAAATCAATGTGGTCGACAGCGAGTTCAGCGGCAATATGGCCGGCGATGGCGGCGCGATCGGCTCGGCTTTCAGCGTGGTCACCATTAGCAACAGCAGCTTCGACGGCAACGCGGCAGCGGCAACCGGCGGCGCGCTGCAGGTCTTTAACGGCACGGCGAATGTCAGTGATACGAATTTCAGCGGCAATACAGCGGCTGAAGACGGAGGCGTAATTAACGTCTTTGCCGGCACGGTGGAACAGAGCGGCAACAGCTTCAGCGACAACGAAGGCGGTGATTGCGCCGGCTGCTGATCAGCGCGCTAAACAGCCAAAATAAGAGAATCGTTGTACGGGCGAGCGGAGGTTAGTGTCTACGCTACCCGCTGGCTCGCCCATTCACGCTGAAGACTTCTAACCAATTTCGCATGATTGACAAGGTTTTTGCGCTGTGCCTCGGAGGTGAAAAGATCTTGTGTCCAGCGCCCATGTGTGGGAGACGGGGCCGAGGTGTAGGGCCGGGCGATGGCGCCGGAACCAAAGCGCGGATGACCCGCAATAATGTGCTATCATACATGGGTAGACAAACTATTGAGGATAATCTCATGCGATACATATTACTAACCCTTATCCTGTTCCTTTGCATTGCGCCAGCGCTGGCAACCGACTACACGGTCGATGAAACCTGCAGCCTCTCTGATGCCCTTAGAGCGGCCAACGCCGATTTGGAGCGCGGCGAATGCCCGGCTGGCGACGGCGCCGACACCATCACGCTTAGCGCCGACATCACCCTGACCGGAGAACTGCCGCGTATCATCTCCGACATCACGATTGATGGCGCGGGCTTTACCATCAGCGGGGATGGGGAATGGCGCGTCTTCTATGTCGATTTGGGCGGCTCGCTCACGCTGCAAAACATCCATCTGACCGAGGCGCGCGCTCACAGCGAGGTCAGCTTCATTAGCGTCTGGGGCTCGACCGACTATAGCAAGAGCGGCGGCGCCATCTTGGTCAACCGTGGCAGCCGGCTGGAACTGGTGGACAGCCAGTTCACCGACAATGCGGCGGCGGACTTTGGCGGCGTACTGGATGCCTGGGATAGCGAGGTCGTTGTCAGCGGCAGCTCATTCAGCGGCAATAAGGCAGAAGATGGCGGCGCGATCGCTTCGGCTTTGAGCGTGGTCACCATCAGCAATAGCACTTTCGAGGGCAACCGGGTGAGGGACGACGGCGGCGCGCTGCAGGTGTTTAACAGCACGGCCTATGTCACCGATTCGGTGTTCACAGGCAATGTAGCGGCGCGCCGAGGCGGGGCGATTACCGTCTTTAGAGGCACGGTGGAACAGAGCGGCAATACCTTCAGCGACAACGTCGGCGGCGACTGTTCTGGCTGTTGATCAGCGCGCTACACTGCCTAGATTTCGCTAAGCCGATTTAGAGACCAACGCAGACCGACAGCGATGGCGCAACCTCACGAGCGGGGCCACCATCATCATCACGACGATGGTGGCCACCATCACCACCATCACCACCATCACAGCGGCAACATCTTCGTGAAGATCGCGGCGGCGCTGCATCTGCCCGGCTTCACCCACGACCATAGCCACAGCGACCTGGCCGGCGACCGCGCCTTCCTTGATAACCGTCTCGCCGTCCGCACCGTCTGGATCGCCCTCGTCGCTCTCGGCTTGACCACCGCCCTGCAAATCGTCATCTACATCGCCAGCGGCAGCGTCGCCTTGCTCGCCGATACGGTGCACAACCTGGGCGACGCGCTCAATTCGATCCCGCTGCTCTTCGCATTTTATGTCGCCCGCCGCGCAGCCAATAAACGCTACACCTATGGTTACGGCCGCCTGGAAGACATCGCCGGCGTCTTCATCGTCATTTCCATCGGCTTCAGCGCCGCCTATATCATCTATGAGTCGGTCCAGCGCCTGCTCAATCCGCTGCCGCTGGCGAACCTGGAGTGGATCGCGCTGGCGTCGCTGGTCGGCTTCGTCGGCAACGAGCTGGTCGCGCTGATGCAAATCCGCGTGGGCAGGCGCATCGGTTCCGATGCCATGATCGCCGATGGCCAGCACGCGCTGATCGACGGCTTGACCTCGCTGGCTGTGCTCATCGCCGTGCTCGGCACGCTGATCGGCCTTCCTATCCTCGATCCCATTGTCGGCGTCGTCATCGGCATCGCCATCATCGGCATCACCTGGAATGCGATCAAGGCGATCTGGTATCGCATGATGGACGCGGTTGATCCGCATTTGACCGAGCATGTCGAAGCCCATGCGCGTGGCGTCGCTGGGGTTGATGAAGTACTGACGCTGCGGCTGCGCTGGGTCGGACATCGAATGTACGGCGTGATGAAAGTCGCTGTGCCCGCCGATGCCACGCTGGCAGCGAGCTGCGAGATCGTCCGGTCCATCCAGCACGAAGCGCGGCACGTCATCCCGCAGCTTGAGGAGTTGACGGTCGAGGTCGTGCGGGGCAATTCAACCCCTCACCCCCCGGCCCCCTCTCCCACAAGGGGAGAGGGGGAGGTAGGCGCGGCCCATTTGTAACAATGTGGACACGCATTCAACCTTAAAGCGCATACTTCCGGTTTGTTCTGAACGGATTCAGATATGTCCGCGCAAGACTTCCAGTAGCGGACTGGCGTTACAACAATAATTCGGCATTCGTATTGAGGAAGCGGCCGAGCGTTTCCACTTGCGCTTCGAGGCGGGGAACGATCGAAGGTTCGAGCGTTTCAAAGGGCTCGACGATCACGCGCATTCCCGTCCGCCGTTTTTCCAGCTTCCAGTTTGCTTTCGCTACGCCATCGACGAGCAGGCAGGAGCGGATCAATCCGCCGCCGGGATGCACGCGCTTGGCGAAGCGGTCGGCGACCATGAAGGCGCGGCTCTCGTAACCCAGCAGGTAGTTGTCGTAGCGCGGCAGCAAACGGACGGTCGGCTCGTGGGGCGATGCTTCCAGCGCGTCAATCTGCCGCTCCAGCATGAGAGCCTCGCCTGCGGGCAGCGCGACTGGGATGCACTCAGGCGTGACAGCCGCCCAAGCCGCTTTCACCAGCGCCGCGCCCAGACCGGACCAGCGCTTGAAATCGGCCATCGTCGCGGGAGCGTAAGCCGCCAGGTAGCGCCGCGCGAATTCGAGCAGGGGGTCATCTGGATGGGGCGCCGCCTTTGCCGCCGGCAGCCATTCTTCGAGCAAGACGTAGGTCAGATCGCCGTCGACCTCCGCTCCCAGGCAGATCAAACCACGCAGAGCGGCGAAGCGCAAGAGATGATGAATCGCTTGCCCGGCTACGGGAATGCCGCGCGCTTCAAGCGCTTTCGCCAGTTGCGCCCGGCTCAATGCCTGGCCGCCGCGCAAGATGTCTTCGATCGCCGCGAGCGCCCGCTCGCGAACCTCGTCGCTCAAGTCGAGCTGCTTGTAACGGCTGCCCGTGCCGTTGATGGCGGGCGGTCCACACAGGTCGAGCTGGAGTTGGAGGTCTTCCGCGGCGACCAGATGCAAGGTGCCGCGCAGAGTCCAGGTGAGGGCGAAGGCGCGATCGATTTCGCGGGCATGGATGACATCGGCCTGCGTCAAATCAGGGCCGCGCGCGTGAATCGCCAGTTGAGCCGACGACCACTCTTGCGACTGCAAGCCGAAGAGGTGGCGGACAATGTCCGCGGCCGACGTTTCTCGGCACGCGTCATCCAGATGTTGGCGCCTTGCTCGCATGCGGCGCGCTTGTTCCCAGGTCAATTGCAAAGACATTCGCGATTTCTTTTCCGTAGCCAGGATTGAGTCCTCGTGCGCCAACGGTGATAATAGGTGGCTAGGGCAAACCTGTCAAAGGATGCGTTTTCGCCGTGAATTCCACCTCGCGCTTTAGCCGCTTCACGCTTGCTTTATTCGTTCTGATGACGCTGCTCCTGAACGCTTGCCGCGCTGATGCGCCGCGCTACGCCTTTGATGCCTTGGACTTTGTTCTAGCCGACGCCGGCAGCGGCGAAAAGCTATTCCATCAATCCAACAACGAGGCGCCCGCCTGCGCCGCCTGCCACAGCATCACCGGCGAGAGCAGCGGTATCGGCAATTCCCTGGGGGGCGTCGCCATTGCCGCGTCTGAGCGCGTCGCCGGCCAGTCAGCCGAGGAATACCTCTACTGGAGCATAATACGCCCGGGCCGGCATCTGGTCGCCGGATACGCCAACATCATGTACGCCGGTTACGAAGACAGCCTGGAAGCGGCCGATGTCGCCGATTTGATTGCGTATCTCTTGACCTTGTAGGGGCGTCTCGACGAGACGGCCGAAGGTGCGCCGGGATTGAAACGGGCGATTCAGCGGAACGCCCTGTTTACGTTGCGGTCAGCCAACCCCACCCCCCGGCCCCCTCCCCAGCGAGCTAAGGAGGGGGAGCTAAACCCAGTGGGCGCGAGGAAATTTGCGTGGGCGGCGGCTTTGTCGCGCGTGCGTCTACACGTTGTCGCGAGCAAAGCGGATTATAATGGAATTAAGCAGCGTGCGTCCGCGTTGCCCAGCGACAGGAGATTATTCGGGGAGGATGTCATGGATGTGAGTACCGCCAGCGCCGCGCTGGTGATCAGCGCCTTGCGTTTGCTGCACATTGTCGCCGGTCTTTTCTGGGTCGGCGCCGCTCTCATGATGTCGCTTTACATCGAGCCGACCGCAGACGCGTCTGGCGCGGATGGGAAGCGCTTTCTGCGCGCGCTCTACCGCAATACCAATGTCGCCCGCCTGATTCCGCTTTCCGCGGCAGTGACCACCCTCGCCGGACTGCTGCTCTACGGCATGCTGTCTTATCACGAAACGATGAGCAGCCCGATGGGCGTCATTCTGAGCATCGGCGCGCTTTTCGGTCTGCTCGCCTTCGGTCATGGTTATTTCACCGTTTGGCGGCGCGCCGGTGAATACGCCCGGCTTGCCAGCGCAGCGGAGGACCAAGAAGGGACCTTGGGATCGATTGAGGCGAAGATGCGGCGCAATGGGCGCGTCAGCATGTGGCTGGCGCTGGTTTCGCTGGCCCTGATGGCGGGCGCCCGCTATGCCGGTCCGATCTTCGCTTGAGGCAGGCGTTGCCGATTCCGCGGTCCAACAATTGAGGGTGACCAGATTCCCCGTGTATATCGCTGTGTGCCGAAAGCGAAAAACAACCGCATGACGGCGGAAACTCCATCATTGTCGCCCGACCCTCTTGCCGATGCGGCAGCGCAAGGCGAGCAAGAACGCACCAACGTTCGTCTGGCTGGGGCCAGCGGCATCTTGGCGCTGGGCAATATCTGCAGCCGCGTTTTGGGGCTCGCGCGCGAAATCGTTCTGACCTATCTCTTCGGCGCCAGCGGGGCGGTTGATGCCTTGCAGGTCGCCATCATTGTGCCGAAAGCCATCTACGATCTTCTGATCGGCGGGCATATCAACGGCGCGTTTGTGCCCGTGCTCAGCGATGTCATCACCCGGCGCGGCAAAAGAGAATTGTGGCGCGTCGTCTCCGCATTGATCAGCCTGGTTGTTGCGCTGGTGGCGCTGCTCGTGCTGCTGCTGGAGCTCTTGGCGCCGCAGATCGTGCCGCTGGTGGCGCCGGGCGCCGATTTCGGGACGCAGCGTCTCGCGATCGATTTGCTGCGATTGACCGCGCCCGCGCTTATTTTCATGAGCCTCTTCGCCGTATTCAGCGGCACGCTCTTTGCTTTGCGCTCGTTTACGCTGCCCGCCTTTGCCGGCGTCGTCTTCAACGGCTGCATCGTGCTCATGACGCTCGCGCTGGCGCCATCGCTGGCTCTGCTTCCGCCATCGGAGATCCCTTCCCTCGAAGCGCCGTTTCTAGTGGCGCGGCCGGCCACTGGCATTATCGTTGTGGCGGTCGGCTGGCTGGTCGGCGCTATCGCTCAGATGCTGCTCCAAATGCCGGGCTTGCGCTTGCGGCGGCTGCGAATCAGCGTCCACTGGCGGCATCCGGCGCTGACAAGCATCGGCCTGCTCTATCTGCCGGTGATGCTCTCGCTGATCATCGACACGCTGGTCATCCGTCCTTTCAGCTACAACCTGGCGAGCCAGACGATTGAAGGCGGGATCGCCATCATGAATTGGGCGACAACGCTGGTTCAATTTCCGCAAGGACTGGTGGCGACGGCCATCAGCATTGCCATCTTGCCGACCTTGGCGCGGCAATCGGCGGAGATGACCGCGGCGGCGCAGCGCGCCTTCAAAGACACGCTGGCGCTGGGATTGCGCTTGGCGACTACGCTGATCCTGCCAGCCGCGACCGGTTTGTTTGTGCTGGCGGTTCCCATCATCGCGCTGCTCTTTGAAAATGGCGCCTTCCTCGCCGCCGACACCGAAATCACGGCCACGGCGCTGCGTCTCTACTTGATCGGCCTGCCCTTCGCCGCGCTCGATCTGCTGTTGGTCTACGCCTTTTACGCGCGTAAGGACACGCTGACGCCGGCTCTGGTCGGCATTGTCAGTCTGGTCTGCTATTTGGCGGCCGCGCTTCTGCTCTTCGAGCGCTTTGGTTTGTTCAGTTTGATGATCGCCGACAGCGTCAAGCATACGGTGCACGCATCCATCAGCGCCGTATTGCTATGGCGGCGTTTGGGCGGCTTCGGCAATCAGCGGCTGGCGCGCACGGGCTTGAAAGCGGCGCTCGCTTCGCTGATTATGGCGGGCTTCGCGCTGGTCTCGCTGCCCTTGCTGACCGAGTGGATCGGCAGGGAAAGCCTGCTGCGGGAGTTGGCGCTTGTTGGGCTGAGCGCGCTGCTCTATGGCGGCGTCTTTTTGCTGGCGGCGCGCATGCTCAAGATTCAAGAGCTGTCCTGGCTGCTCAAGCTGCTGCGCGAGCGGCTGGGGAGCTAGCGGTTCGGCGGGCGACCCAATGGCTCGCCCCTACAGCAAGGGATTTGGCGGGTGGGCGACACAAGTGTCGCCCCTACAGCGTTGGATTTGGTGGGAGGGCGACACAAGGTTCGCCCCTACAGCGTGGGATTTGGTGGGCGGGCGACCCAATGGCTCGCCCCTACAGCAAGGGATTTGGCGGGCGGGCGACACAAGTCTCGCCCCTACAGCAAGGGATTTGGCGGGCGGGCGAGACAAATGTCGCCCCTACAGATTGGGATTTGGCGGGCGGGCGAGACAAATGTCGCCCCTACGGATTGGGATTTGGCGAGTGGGCGAGACATGGGTCGCGTAGACACCGACCGTCTGTCACCCGTACAGATTGGGATTTGGCAGGCGGGCGAGACAAATGTCGCCCCTACGGATTGGGATTTGGCGGGCGGGCGACACAAGTCTCGCCCCTACAGATTGGGATTTGGCGGGCGGGCGACACAAGTCTCGCCCCTACGGATTGGGATTTGAGCGGCGCCGCACTATAGCCATCGCGCCGGAAAGCGGATAAACTCCCGCGAATATGTCCGCCGCGCCCCCACGCGTTTGCAAAGGCGCATCGTATGCGTAGCCGAAAACGGGACGAGAGCTTCAATCTCTGGCTGCTATCGTGCGTGATCTTCATTGTGGGCGGCTTGGGCGCGGGCACGCTCGGCGTCGTCTGGATCTATATCGAGGCGGACTTTGGCGTCACGTTGAGCGCGCTCGGCGCCATGCTGACAGCCGCTACCATCGGCCGGACGATCACGAGCTCGGTCAGCGGGCCGATCATCGGGCGCTACGGCATCGCGCCGGTGATGATGGGCGGCGCGGCCATTGGCGTTTTCAGCCAGCTAGGGCTGGCGCTGTCGCCCACTTGGCCGATGTTCATGATCGCCGCGGTCGGTCATGGTTTCGGTTCTGGCGTCATGGGCGTCGGCTTGAACGCCTTTGCCGCGGTCCATTTCAACGCCCGCCGCATGAACTGGCTGCACGGCAGTTTCGGCATCGGCTCGACCATTGGACCCTACTTCGTCACAATTATCGTGATCGATTTGGGGATCGACTGGCGCTGGATATATGCGCTCTTCGCGGGCACACGCGCGATTATGTTTTTGATGTTTTTCCTGACGCGCCATCAGTGGCGCATCAGCGAGGCAATAGCCGGCGACGGCGGCGGCCACATCAGTATGCGGCAGACGCTGCGCCTGCCCATCATTTGGCTGATGGTGGGCGCCTGGCTGATGGCCACCGGCAACGAGCTGGTCGCCGGTCAATTCGCCAACAGTTTCCTCATCAACGCGCGCGGGATTGAGCCCAAGGCGGCGGCCACTTGGGTCAGCCTATACTGGGCGAGCTTGACTATCAGTCGTTTTTTCTCCGGCTTTATCATTACGCGGATCAGCACCACCAGCTTCATGCGCTTGAATAACCTCGTTATCATGCTGGGCGCGGGCTTGCTCGCCTCGAATCTGAGTTCGCTGACCAGCTTGCTCGGCTTGGCGCTGCTCGGCTTCGCGATTGCGCCCTTTGCGCCGCTGATGGCGTCGGATACGCCGGCGCTGGTGGGCCGCGCGCACACCGCCAACGCCATGGGTTTGCAGTTCACTGGCGCCAGCCTGGGGATGGCTTTGCTGCCCTGGCTGGGTGGGATCCTGGCGGAGACGGTCGGGCTGGAAGTCATCCCGCAATATGTCTTCCTGATCGGGCTCATCACTTTCGTATTGTACGAAGGGATCGTCAGGCGGGATTTTAAGCGGGCTTTGGCCAAAGCCTACTAAGCGGCGGGCGACTCACAGAGTCGCCCCTACGGTTTGGGATTTGGCGGGGGGCGACCCAATGGGTAGCTTAGACACTAACCTGCGCTCGCCCCTAGAGTTTCGCGCTTGGGCTCATGCCAGCTGCTTGACCGCCTCGACCAGCGCCATGATATAACCGGTCGAGTAAGCGTGGCCTCGATGCCGCCAGCCGTCGTCGTCGATCATTTCCGGCACGTGGTCATCGATGATGAAGCCGGTGAAGCCAACATCCTTGAGCGTCCGAATTGCCGCGACCACGTTCATATTGCCCTCGCCGGGGAAGCATTCCTGGAACTTGGGCACGCAGCCCTGCACATCGCGGAAGTGCACATAGAAGATTTTGCCGCGCTCGCCGAAATAACGCATGGCCGCCAGCACGCCATCGTTGTTGCTTCCCTCGGCATAGACCATCTCGGAAAAGCAGCCCATGCAGAAGTCCAGCCCGTGATTGGGGCTGGGGACGGCTTCCAGCGCCCGCTTGAAATTCTCCGGCTTGTAAAAGACGCGCGCGATGCCGCCGAGCGAGGGCACCGGCGGGTCATCCGGGTGCAGGGCGATTTTGACGCCCGCCTCTTCGGCGACCGGGACCACCGCCTCCATGAACCTCACATAATTGTCAAACATTTCGCCTTCGCTGTATTCGCGGTCTTCCGCTTCGGGGACTTCGGTGAAGCCGGAGATGACTTCGCCCGCCAGCGCCCGCTCAAGGTCAAAGGCGGTTACTTTGACGCCGCCGCGCCCGACCGCCATCGGCGTCCGCCAGACCAGATTCGGCATCCAGTTCAAGCCCAGAATCGGTATGCCGGCCTCGCCCATATTGCGAACCAGCGTCTGATAGTTGGTCGTCTGCTGCTCACAGCGCGGTCCATTCAGCATGGCTTCGGCGTAAAAGTGGCGCGGCACATTTTCGATCGCTTCCAGCTCAAGCTCGTAGTCGTTGACCCGCTGCTTCAAGCGCTTCAGGTCTTCCGCTTCCCAGTAACCCTGGTCGTCGGGCAAGTCAATGTCTTCGGGGATGAGATCAATGCCCTTGCCGATCATGTTGAACTGTACGCCGCCGACGCCCAATTGCTTGGCAAATGTCAGATATTCGTGCGTCGCCGAGGAATGCTGCCCCAGCGCGACCCGCATTTCTTTTGTCACAATCCCTTCCCTCCAGGTGAAGTCCGCTCGTCGGATTCTAGTGTAACGCATTTGACGCTGCACTGAAGAATGCGATGGCGGGGGAATGGCAAATCTGTTGAGAATATTGCTGTTTCCAACCCCACACCCGAAGGTCAATGTCTACGTGACCCGGCCCCTCCCGTAGGTCAGTGTCTACGCGACCCAAAGCATTAGGGAGGGGAGCTTAACTGTAGAGACCAAGTATCTAAGCTGGCACTATGTAGTCGCCGAAGCTCACCTTTGTCGGTGGACAGAGAGGCCTATGTGGCATCTAGAAGCTATAATGGGCTGGGTACGTTGCCAGCCTGTCGGCAATCCTGAAGCGGGCGCCGGGCGGAGACTGTGAAATCGAGAATGCGCGAATCTGCACGAATCCTTATGACACTTGTCTTCGCGAGCTTCTGCGCTTTCGCTTTTCCCGCAATTGGGCAGGAAGCCGAAACCGAATACTATGCCATTGAAAAAGTCGCCGGCAATTTGAAACAGCCGACCGGCATCGCGCGCAGCCCGGATGGCCGCCTTTTCATTACCGAACGAGCCGGACTCATCCTGATCCTCAAGGATGGCGAGGTCTTGCGCCGGCCCTTTCTGGATGTCAGCGAGAAAGTCGATGAGGAGCCGAGCTTCGAGCAGGGACTGCTCGGCTTGGCATTTGACCCGCTGTACGCGGAGAATGGTTTCTTCTATATCGCCTATTCCGATGCCGATTATACGGTTCATCTTGAGCGCTATCAGGCGTCGGCCTATCCCGACGTCGCCTTGCCCGGCTCGGGCGAATTGCTGCTGTCGATCGAGCAGAAGTCGCCTCTACACAAAGGTGGGCATCTGCGCTTTGGCCCCGATGGCTATCTCTATATGTCCGTTGGCGACGGCGGCTTTTCCGATCAGCTGGATTCTACGGGACAGAACCGGGACGACCTGCGCGGGAAAATCTTGCGACTCGATGTCGGCAACACGCTGCCCTATACGATTCCCGCGGACAATCCCTTCATCGGTATCAAGGGATACCGCCCGGAAATCTGGCTGCTGGGGCTGCGCAATCCCTGGAGATTCAGTTTTGCGCCGGGCTCGCGGGCGCTGTTCATTGCCGATGTCGGCTGGGCGAACCGGGAAGAAATCAATTATCTGCCCGCTGAGGGTGCGGGCGGCGGCAATTTCGGCTGGAGCATCTTTGAAGGCGAATTGCCGGTGGAGCGCGACGACGACTTCTCTCCAATCGCACCTCAAGAGGCTAGCGAGCTCATCTTCCCCGTCTATTCTTATCCGCACTTGAAGCCGCTCGGGTATGACGGGAGCTATCCCATCGGCTGCGCGATCATCGGCGGGCATGTCTATCGCGGCGACGCCTTGCCCGAGCTAAAGGGCTTATACCTCTACAGCGATTACTGCAATGGCGAGCTATGGACCCTATGGCAAGACGAAGCTGGTTGGCATACGCGAAAACTGATCGAGACGGGTTTGAACGTGACCGCGCTGGACGAAGATGCGCGCGGGGAAATTTATATCGCCAGCATTGAGGGACAGGTGCATAAATTGATTCACGCGCCGGACAATGACAACGATGCCGACGCCGTGCCCAACGTGGAGGACAACTGCCCGCTGGTCGCCAACCCGGATCAGGCGGATCATTGGGGCGCGGTCGGCGTCGGCGACGCCTGCGATCAGGACTACTTCTTCAGCAAAGTGGCCGGCGCCGAGATCAAAATGTTCCAGCAGCACCATGGCGCGTTCCACGTTTACGCCTGCAATGCCGCCGGCTGTGGCTTCGTCGTCAACCTCGAGCCGAGCGCTTTGCTGGCGGCGGATGAACTGCAGTGGCGGAATGAACAATTTGCCTGGACCATTGAGGCGGAATACGCGGGCGATTCCGCCGGTCACGCGGTCTATGATGTGTCTGTGTTTGATGACGAGGGCGCCTATTTTGTAGACGACTTGCAGCTGCTCCTTTCGGAGACGAGCCTGTCTTGGCGTTATTCGCGTTGAGTGAGCTTGGCTACGCCTCACTAGGTCCCCTACAGTTTGGGATATGGCGGGCGATCCGATAGGTCGCCCCTACAATTTTCGCTGGGCGCGGGCAAGACAAGTCTCGCCCCTACAGTTTTCGCTGGGCATGGGCGACGCAAAGGCAACGTAGACGTTTTCACTTCTCAGGGGGGAAGGAGAATCGACCGATGACTGGCAAGCGAGTATTGGTGAGCGGATCGGACGGGCGCATTGGCCGCGCGACGGTTGAAGAATTGCGGGCGCACGGTTATGAGGTCACGCCGGCCGATTTGAATCCAAGCCAGCCTTGGGTCACGAAGCAGGTTGATTTCACCGATTTGGGCCAGGTCGTTGGCCTCATGCGGGGTCACGATGCCGTTATCCACCTGGCCGCCATTCCATCGCCGGACGCGCATACCGCCGAAGTCGTCTTTCGGACGAACGTCATGTCCACCTTTCATGTGCTGGAAGCGGCGACCATTCTGGGGATTACCAATATCACGATGGCGAGCAGCATATCGGCGCTGGGTTACGCCTTCCGTCATCGTCCCTTTAATCCGCTGTACCTGCCGATCAATGAAGCGCATCCGCTGCTCTCACAGGATTGTTATGGGCTCTCCAAAATGATCGGCGAGGAGCTGGCGGTAGGCTACTGGCGGCGCGCCCCCGAAATGTCGCTGGTCAGCCTGCGCTTCACCTTTGTAGTCGACGAGGAAGCGTGGTCGTGGCTGCCGGCCGCGCGGGGACAGCCGACTGACGATGTCTCGACTTATGGCGCCTTCTGGACTTTCGTCGATGTGCGCGATGCCGCGACCGCTTGCCGTTTGGCGCTGGAATACGCGCAGCCCGGTCATGAAGCTTTTTACATCTGCGCGCCGATCATCTACCGGCAGGACGACATTCGCGAGTTACTGGCGAAGCACTTCCCGGGCGATTACCCGATTGGCGATTCCGTTCGCGGCGCCGCCAGCCCGGTGGATGCAAGCAAGGCGGAGCGGCTGCTCGGCTGGAAGGCGCGCTACAATTGGGATGGGGGGGCATTAACTTAACACCCGGTAAGAAATCGCTGTGGGTTGAAACAGAAATGCTTTACCACCGAGTACACCGAGGCAAATTGAGTACACCGAGGTATTCGTTTCAGCGGCAGCGTATTGATGTCGCCGCAAATATGCAGGGAGTGGTGAAGTGGTTGGGAGTCGTCCGACGTTGAGAAGCACAGGTATTTTCACCACAGAGGGACGGACGCAACACAGAGGACATAGAGAACTCTTGTGTCTTTGATCATTTGGACAATTCACTAATGTATACTACGCCCTAAAGACCGCTTGACTTGCGCGACAGTAATTCAATGTGGTACACTGTCGCCACTGTGTCAATATAGTTTTGAATACCCAGTGGACGACCCTGTCGAACCTCCTTCCCGGAGTCCCAGGCACATAGTAAACGTGGCAGCCGAGCATCTTACGACGTATCCGGCTGTTTTCGCGTTCTTCAAGTTAGCCGGTATGGATGGCAGCTGATGGACGAGAGCATCGTTCTGGCGCTTCTGCTGCTCTTGACGCTGTTTCTGCACGCGGCCGCGAGCCTGATGAACGCGGCGCTGCAAAATGTGTCCGCCACCGCCATGCGCGCGCGTGCGGAAGAAGGTGACGCCTCCGCGCGGCGCTTTCTTGCCTGGGCGGAAAATCCGCTCCGCCTGAGCATGACCGTCAGCATCACGCATATCTTGACGCGCATCGCCATCACCGTGCTGCTGGTTTTGCTGGTGATCGAGCATTTCGCCAGCGGAGATTTGGTCGCGCGCCTGGCGCTGGCGCTCGTGACGATTGTGGTTGGCGCCGGCTTGACCCTGATCATCGGCGACTTGGCGCCGGAAGCGCTCGGCAGCGCGCGGGCCGAGTCCCTGTCCGCCCACGCCATCAGACCGATGCGCCTGCTGGAAGTGATCGTTTCGCCAGCGACCGCGCTCGTGCTGCTGCTCAGCCGCTCGATCTCCCGCGTCTTCGGCGGCGATGCCCGAGCGATGGTCGGCCTGGTCACCGAAGAAGAGATCATGAGCCTGGTCCATGCCAGCCACAGCGGCGGCGTCATTGAGGCAGAAGAGAAGGACATGATTGCCTCCGTGCTTCAATTGGATGAGAGCAGCGCCCGCGAACTGATGACGCCGCGCATCGACATCGTCGCGCTCGACGTCAAGGCCACTGTGAATGACGCGCTCGCCGCTTTTGTCGGATCCGGTTTTTCCCGCATTCCGATTTATGAAGAGAGCATCGATAACATCAGAGGCTTGCTCTACGCCAAAGATGTCCTGACCGTGGTCAAAAGCGGCGAGGAATTCGCCAGTCGAGGAGTCGCCGATCTCGCGCGCGCCGCCCATTCCGTGCCGGAGACGAAACCGGCGGACGCGCTGCTGAAAGAGCTGCTCGATAAGAACATTCACCTGGCAATCGTCGCCGATGAATATGGCGGCACCTCGGGCTTGGTCACTATAGAGGACCTGATCGAGGAGATCGTCGGCGATATACGCGACGAGCACGATTTCGCCGAAGAAGAAGATTATGTCGAGGTGGGTGATGGCTCTTACCTGATTGATGCCAGCATGGACCTTGACGATATTAACGCGCTGCTCGGCTGCTCCATCGATACCAGCGATGCCGATACCCTGGGCGGCTACATTCATTTGACGCTGGGACGTGTGCCGAGGACAGACGAGACGATCGAAACGGACATCCTGCGCATGACCGTCCTGTCCATTGATGGCCACCGCATTCGCAAGGTCAACGTGCGCAAATCTCCGAGCGAAGCCGAAATTCTACCCCATCCCCGAGCCCCTTCCCCAATGCATTAGGGTCGCGTAGACACTGACCTTCGGAAGGGGAAAATAACTACCGCTACGGCATCTCGCAGGACTGACTTGCCAAGCTGAGAGGGATACCATGACAGAACCCAGCGACCAGCAATTGATTGAAGCCGCCATCGCCGCCAGCAAGCATGCCTACATGCCCTACAGCAATTATCGCGTTGGCGCGGCGCTATTGACGGCTAGCGGCGCGGTCTACGGTGGCTGCAACATCGAAAGCGTCAGCTTCACACCGACGGTCTGCGCCGAGCGCACAGCCGTCTTCAAAGCGGTCAGCGAGGGGGAGCGCGCGTTCTCCGCCATCGCCGTGGTCACGCGCGACGCCGGCTCGCCCTGTGGCGTCTGCCGCCAGATGATGTACGAGTTCGCGCCTGATCTTCGCGTCATCCTCGCCGACCTGGACGGGAATGCCAAGCTAGTCACGACGCTGCGCGAGCTGCTGCCGCACGGCTTTGGTCCGGCGCATCTCCACGTAAGCTCCTAGCGCGTAGTTCAAGCCGTATATCAATCGTATGCTGGCGTCGGTGAATTAACGGCGCCTTTTGGGCTATCCTGCATGTAAGCGCAAATGATGAGGACGCTTAACATGTACGGAGTCCGGATCCTGCGACTAATCGCGATTCTGCTTGTTTTATGCCTGCCCGGGTTCGTCACGCCCGGGCTGGCCGCTGAAGACCTGATTGAACTGAGCGCCGGCTGCACGCTCTATGACGCCATCATCGCCGCCAACAGTGACGCGGAGTCGGGATCGTGTCCGGCCGGGCGCGGCGCCGATACGATTCGCTTGACTGCGGACATCACGCTTGTGCGCGAACTCCCGCCGATTGTCTCGACGATCAGCATAGAGGGCGCGGGCTATTCTATCAGTGGCCATGACGCACACCGCATCTTCCATGTCGAGAGCGAGGGTACGCTTACGATTCGCGATATAACCCTCACCCGCGGATTCGCCAAGCGCGGCGGCGCCATCTTGAATCACGGCGTCCTCAACATTTTCAGCAGCCAGTTGAACGACAACAACGCCACGCATGGTGGCGCCATCTACAACGCTGGAGGCGCATTGACGGTCGAAACGAGCTCCCTTGACGGAAACAAGGTTGAAGGAAATGCTGAAGGAGCGGGCGGCGCAATATTCAACCGAGGGGACGCGATGGTCCGTCACAGTCTGATCACTCAGAGCTGGGCGGTTTTCGGCGCTATCTACAACGGTGGCGACATGACCATTCGCAGCAGCACGCTGGCAGCCAACGAAGGCTTTTACAGTGGCGCCATCGAGAATAGAGGCTGGCTGACTATCGAGCAAAGCGACATTAAAGCCAATGATTCACACCAGAATGCCGGTATTTCAAGCGACGGACCGACCTCGCGCCTGGTCGTCACCAACAGCACCATAAGTGGCAACAGAAGCGATCTTTACGGCGGCGGCCTCACGGCCCATGGCACGGCAATCCTCACGCACGTCACCATCATTGACAACGAGTCGGGGGAAGGCGCGGGCATTTATCGTTTCGAACGTAACGGCGGCTTGGTGATACTGCGCAATAGCATCGTCGCTGGCAATATTGGCGGCGATTGCACCGCCGGCTTGCATGAGCAGACCAACAGCATCATCGGCGATGGCAGCTGCGATGCCTGGATGGGTGGCGATCCCAAGCTGGAACTGGTCGAGGGCCGCTATGAGCCGCTGGCCGGCAGCCCGGCGCTCGCGGCTGGCGATCCCCGGTATTGCGCGAGCGTAGACCAATTCGGCAGCGAGCGACCGACGGCAGAACCTTGCGACATCGGCGCGGTTGAATCGACGCATGCCGCGCCGGACGTCAGCCCAGCCCGCAGGGCGAGAGCGCGGCCTGAGCCCTGCACGCTCGCCCATCAGATCATCGCCGCCAATACCGATGCCCCCTATAGAGCGTGCCCGGCCGGCGACGGCGCCGACATCATTGTGTATAAGGGCGCGCTTCCGGAGGAACCACTGCCGGCGATCACCTCGGATATAACTATTGTGGGCAATGGCGGAACAATCCAGCCCGTCGGCCGAGACGCGTTCCCGCTGTTCGAGGTGCTGGGCGGGCATCTTCGCCTGCGCAATCTGACCCTGCGCGGCGGATACAGTCCCTGGACCGGCGGCATGATCGCCGTGCTAAAAGGCAAGTTGACCTTGGAGGGCGTCACGATTCGCGATAGTTCCGCGGTCATCGGCGGCGCCATCTTCAACGACCATGGCGAAGTGACGATTGTGGACAGCCGCTTCATCAACAACCGCGCGATTGACACCGGCAGCTGGGATTCCGGCGACGGCGGCGCCATCTACAATAGCGGCGTACTGCGAATCCACAACAGCTTCTTCAGCGCGAACGAAGCGATGTCTGGCGGCGCGATCAGCAATCGCGGTGAAGAGGCGCGTGCGGAAATCACGGGTAGCAAATTTGCCAGCAACACGGTCACGGCTTTGGGCGGCGCGCTCAGCAGTCGCAATGGGAGCATGCGTATCGACCGCGGCCTGTTCGTGCATAACTTTGCCAGGGGCCTCAAACGGTATCCGACAAACCCGGGTATGGGTGGCGCAATCTTCAGTATGGATGAGATTCAAATTCGCAACAGCACATTCATCGGCAACGGAGCGGGTTTCGGCGGCGCGCTTTACTTCGACCACCCGCAGGCGACGCTGGAGCACCTGACGATTGTGCAGAATAGAGGCAGCGGCGTATACGCCCTTGATCACAGCGTGAAAGGCGCTTTCAAAATGTTCAACAGCCTGATAGCGGGCAACGGCGGAGAAGAGTGCTGGGTATCAGAATATATCCCGGTCATCGTCATGCGCGGCAATCTGATTGAGGACGGCAGTTGCGACCCGGCGCTGCAAGCCGATCCGCTTTTGCCCGCCTTCGACGCCATGCGCAGCATTCACGCGCTGCAAGCGGGCAGCCCGGCGATTGACGCGGGCGATAGCGAATACTGCCTGCCATACGACCAGCTGGGAACCGCGCGTCCGGTCGGCGGCGGCTGCGACATTGGCGCAATTGAACACATACCGGTCGAAGTTTAGCTTGTGGCTTGGCATCGCTTGAATTCACTGGCGCGCTGCGTGATAATCTGCGGCATTGTCGACCTCGGGAATTAGCCATGCCCAAGATCAGCGCAAATGCCAAGTTCTGAACAGGGCAATGAGGAGTAAGCCATGCAGAGAATCGTTACACACTTGTGGTTTGACGGCCGGATCGAAGAGGCGCTCGAGTTTTACACCTCGCTTTTGCCCGATTCGCGCGTACTCGAGGTCATTCACTACAGCGAAGTGGGGCCGGGCTCTCCCGACGAAATCATGTTCGCCGATTTCGAGCTGGCTGGGCAGCGCTTCACCCTGGTAAATGGCAACACCTTCTTCAAGCCCAATGCCGCCATGTCGCTTTGCATCAATTGTGACAGTCAAGACGAGATTGACCGGCTCTGGGAAATGATGACCACGGATGGCGGCGCTGCGAGCGTCGCCGGCTGGTTGACCGATCGCTTCGGCGTCTCCTGGCAGATTTCGTCGCCGCGCTTGCATGAGATGCTTGCCAGTGATGACGCGGCCGCGGTGGAACGCGTCACCAAAGCCTTCATGACGATGGCGAAGCTGGACATCGCGGCGCTGGAGCGGGCGTTTCGCGGCGAGTAAACCCAAGCCGCCGCGGGACACAAACCCCATCCCCGAACGCCAGTGTCTACGCGGCGCGGCCCCTTGCCCCAGCGAGCTAGGGAAGGGGAGCTATGACGCTGTGGATTATAGATAATTCTTGTTTTTGGTGAGGCGCAGCAAGTCGGGATTGATCTTGCCATCGAGGTTAACAACCGTCTGATAGCGCTGAACCCGCTGGGGATTGAGCTCCGGCGTATCAAAGCGCGCGGAGTTCACGCCGCTGACCGTGCGCGGACGGGTAGTCGTGATCAATCGCTCCAGCAGATCGCTTCGCAGCTCGTCGACGATAGGCTGATAGTCCGAATCGAAGTAACGGTTGCGCATCTCCCAGGGATCGTTTGCAAGATCATACAGCTCGCCGAAGCCGTCCGGGTATTCGTCGGGGAACATCTGGCGCGGATAATGCACCAGCCGGTAGGGACCTTTGCGGATGCTCTTGCTCCAGGCGAATTCGGTCAAGCCGAAGCGCTCCTGCTCATCGGCTTCGCCCTTGAGAAGCGCGGTCAGATCCGGCCCATCGCTCGTTTCCATCAAGTCAATTTCCGCGAGCGCGCAGAGTGTATTCGCGATATCGACCAGTTCGACGATTCCATCGGCCGCGCCGCCGGCTTCAATTCTTCCGGGCGCCCACCAGATCAGCGGCACGCGCGTGATGGCATCGCTGCAAATGCCCGGCGCCTTCTCCATGATGCCGTGTTCGGTCGCGTAGTCGCCGTGATCGGAGGTGTAGATGACGGTGGTATCTTCCGCCTGACCGGACTGGCGCAGGAAATCCAGCAGTTGCCCGACAGCAGCGTCGACTTGGCTGACCGCGCCCAGATAACCATGCAGCTTGCGCCGGCGCCCGGCTTCGAAGGTCTTCGGCTCGAACAACTGCCACGCGCTCTCGCGCCAGCGTTGCGCCGAGGCAATCATATGCGGCGCCTTCTTCGCTGCGACCAAGTCGTAATCGGCATTTGGCGGCAGGCTCAGCGCTTCCTGGTCGTAGAGATCCCAGAACTCCTGACAGGGCGTGGTACATTGGTGCGGGCGCGGGAAACTGACGTGCAGCAGAAATGGCTGCCCTCGCTCCGCCGCCTGCCGCATGGCATCGATGGCCGTGTTCGCCAGCCAGCCTTCTTGCGATTCGTCGAAAACCAGCGGGCTGGGTCGTCCTTCCACGCTTTGCCGGCCGCGCTCGCCGAACTCCGGCAAGAGGATATGATCTTCCAAGTGCTCGACGCCGCGTTCGCGCAAGAAGCGGGTATAGGCGGCCGAGCGCCCGACGATGCTGCCGGCCTGCCAGGAATTGCTTTCATGAAAGACATCACAGTCGTCTTCCACCCAGTACTCCGGGCAGTGGATCTTGCCCATGGCGGCGGTGAAGTAGCCGGCGGCGCGAAAATGCCCGAAGATATTGGGCAACCCGCCGGGATTCGGTCCGCTCAAGCTGTAATAGCCGTGATTGTGGGGATACTGCCCGCTGAGAACGGAGAGGCGGCTCGGCGTGCAGATCGGGTTCTGGGTGATGGCGTTATTGAAGCGGAAGCCCTCGCGCGCCATGCGATCTAGGTGGGGCGTCCGCGCATCGGGATGCCCTTGGTGTCCCAGCACTTTGGCGTTGTGCTGGTCGGCGACGATGAAGAGGATATTGGGTTGGGACATGTGCTGTCTCTAGCCTTCTTCCGCGCTTCCATTCATGAATGTAGGGGCGACCGGCGGGCTGTGTCTGCGAGCCTTATTCGGTCGCCTGCCTCTCGGATAGGTGAAACAAAGGGCGACCCACCGGGTCGCCCGTACAAGATACATCCTTGGTGTAGGGGTCAGCCGCTGGCTGACCCTTTCCTGCCGCGCATATGGCGCTGCTACTCGGGCGATTCTACCCGCCATATTGCGCGTCGTAAGCCGTCTGATAAATCTCGACCAGCCGGTTGACGCCCATGCCTTCCACGGTGGCGACGAAGTTGTCCCAGCCGGCGTCGATATCCTGCCGGCCCAGCACGAATTCCGCCGTCATCTGCGCCACGAAGTCGGTGATAGAAAGACGCAGCTCGGTGACTTCAGCCGCCTGCGCTCTTGTCAGCGCCAGCGGCGGAATCAGGTCCTCGATAGCGCGCGCGTAAGGCTCGTAGGCGACGCGGGTCTCCTCAAGAAGCACGACTTCCAAACCGGCGGCGTCTTCACGGCGAACCTCGCCCAAGCGCAGGTGATTGGGACGGTAGCTTGGTCCGCGCTGCGCCCAGTGGACATTTTGCAGCGTACCGAAGGTGGAGAGCCGGCGCCAGATGGCTTCGAACTCATCGCCGCCGAGCGCGCCTTCGCCCTCTTCCGCCCATTTCCATTGGCCCTCTTCGCCTTCAGCCGCTTCCCATTGCGGGATGCCGAAAACGGAGCGCAAGGTCGTCTCGCGGTCGTACAAGCCATCACACCACTTGAATGCCGCTACCGGGTGTTCGGTTTGGCTGTTGATGGTGCACTGCCCGGAGCCAACGCCCCAGGGATTGAAAGGCGCCTGGCGCATGCCGGACGGACCTTCGAGTGAGGGAACGGCGACATATTTGATCCAGCGGTCGCCGCCGATATTGGCGAAGTTGGGATGCGCGCCGGAAATCACCACGCCGATTGTGGGCGCATCGCCGCCTTCGACTTGCTGCTTGATCTGATCCATCGGCTGGGTGAAGCTCTCCTCGCCAAACAGCCCGGCAGAGAACAGCCGATTCAGGTAACGCAGTCCCTCGCGATAGCCCTCGCTGGTCACGTTCTGTGAAATCACGCCATCGTTTTGCTCGAAGAAGCGATTCTGTCCGGCGAATTCGCTCAAGACGAAGGGGTTCATCAAGAAGCCATCGATATTGCCGTTCCAGCCGGTGGTGGCGGCGGCCAGCGGGATCTCATCATTCGGGTCGCCATTGCCGTTGGCGTCCTGCTCCTTGAAAGCGGTCAGGACATCAACGAACTCCTCGGTCGTCTGCGGCACGTCCATGCCGACATTCGCCAGCCAATCCGAGTTGATCCAGGCGCGCTGCGAGTAGAAGCAGTGATAGCATTCGTTGACTTGCGGCAGGCCGTAGATCTCGCCATCGGGCGAGGTGACCAGCGGGCGCACTTGGGGCGAACCGGCGAAGACATCGTGAATGAAGTGGCCCTGCTCTTCGATTAATTCGCTGAGCGGCAGGAACAAGCCCTGCGGACCGTAGAGCGCCAGAGCCGAGGGATCGACGGTGAAGCCAACGATGATATCCGGCAGGTCGCCGCTGGCGATGGTCAAGTTGAGGACTTCTTGAGCTTCATTGGGCGGCGCGATATCAAAATTGAGATTGATGCCGGTGCGCTCGCTGTACCAGTCGGTGAAGGTATTGGTGTTGAAGTCTTCGACAATGGCGTGGCCCAGCATCAGGATATTCAGCGTGATCGGTTCTTCAACGATGGGGAATTCGCCGGGTCCTGATACCATCTCTTGGCCCGAGGCGGTCAAGGGCAGCGCCATCAGCACTACGAACAACGCAAAGGCCAGTATTCGCTTACTCATGTCAAATCCTTTCTTTTGGCTGATTTCGAGGTTGTGTGTTGAAGGTCAAGAATCGATAGCCGTACTCCTTTCGGGTAATGAATGCCTACTTAACCGAGCCAAGCGTCATGCCTTTGACGAAATGCCGCTGCACAAAGGGATAGAGGATCATAACCGGGACGCTTGCCACGACAATCAGCGAGTATTTCAGAAGTTCGCGCAATCCTTCGCGCGCGACCAGGTCTTCAATGTCAATGAGCATTGAGGCGTCGATTGAATTCTGGATCAAGATTTCGCGCAAGACGATTTGAAGCGGAAAGAGATCCTGATCCTTCAAATAGATCAGCGCTTGAAAATAGGTGTTCCAGTGGGTGTTGACGGCATAGAAGAGCGCCAGCACCGCGATAATCGGGCGGGCCAAGGGCAGGATGATGCTTAGGAAAATACGAAAGTCGTTGGCGCCGTCAATGCGCGCCGCTTCGTTTAATTCGGGCGGGATCGTCGTGCGGAAAAAGGTAATCGCGATCAACAGGTTGAAGGGACCGATTCCGGTCGGCAGGATCATTGCCCAGCGCGTATTGAGCAAGCCCAGATCGCGCACGACCATATAGGTGGGAATCAAGCCGCCGCTGAAAAGCATGGTGAAGACGAAGGCGATGGTGATGAAGCGCCGTCCGATCAAGTCCTGCCGCGACAGCGGGTAAGCGGCGATGATGGTCATCGTCACGTTAAAGATGGTGCCGAAGAATGTATAAAAGATTGAATTGGCGAAGCCATTCCAAACTTTCTTGTGCTCAAAGATGGTTTCGTATCCCAGCAGGCTGAAGTCGACGGGCCACAAGGTGACCTTGCCGGCGATCACGGCCTCGGCGGAACTGAAAGACGCGGCGACAATAAACACCAAGGGCAGCAGGATAATGACGGTGATGATCAGCAGAAAGGCTGTGTTGCCGAGCATGAAGACGCGGTCGACGGCGGATTCGTTGACCTTGTTGATGTTGCTCTCGTAGCTCGTCATGGACGCCATGTCGCGGTCCTCTACCAGAGGCCGTTGTCGGTCAAGCGGCGCGCCGCGTAATTCACGGTGATCAAGAGCAGCAATCCCACGACGCCCTTGAGCAGGCCGATGGCCGTCGAGTAAGAGAAATCAAGGATCGGACTCAGCAAGCCGACCCGGTAGACGTAGGTATTGATAACCTCGGCGACGCCGAGATTCAGTGGGCTCTGCATCAGGTAGACTTTCTCAAAGGCGACTTCCAAGACACGCCCGGTGGACAGAACTAAGAGGACCATCGCCGTTGGCAGCAAGCCGGGGATGTCGATATAGCGGATGCGCTGCAAGCGGCTCGCGCCATCGACGACCGCCGCTTCGTGCAGGGCGGGGTCGATGGTGGAAAGGACGGCGAGATAGATGATGGCGCCGAAGCCCATCTCTTGCCAGACACCAGACCAAACGAAAATGTGAGCGAAGGCGCCCGGATCGCCCATCAAATTCGGCGGCGCCATCCCGAACAAATTGGCCAGCGACGCGATGAAACCCACGCGCGGATGCAAGAATTGGAAAAGCATGCCGACGATCACGACCGTCGAGATGAAGTGCGGCGCGTAGGTGATCATCTGCACACTGTTGCGAAACAGGCGCATTTTTACCTGGTTCACGCTCAGCGCCAGGATGATCGGAATGGGGAAGCCGGCGAGCAAGGAATAGAAGCTGATGATGAGCGTATTGACGATGACGGGCTTGAAGTAATAAGAATTGAAGAAGCGCTCGAAGTTCGCCAAACCGACCCAGGGGCTGCCTTCAATGCCGAATGCCGGCGAGTAATCACGAAAGGCGATCTGCGCGCCATACATCGGCGCGTAACGAAAGACGACCAACCAGACGAGCGGCAGAAAGAGCAGCGCGTAGAGTTGCCAGTTCCGGCGAATGCGCAGCCACAGCTTGGCTGGCGCCTCGTGGCCGGATATACGCCTGCGCGCGCCGACGGGGCCAGCGTCCGCGTTCTGCGGTGAAGTCGCTTGATCTGAAATAAAAACTGGCATTGCTTGCTGATTCTGATGACAGTCGGCGTCGCGGCGAGTATATCACGCGTCGCCGTCGTTGCGATAGATTGAATCGGTTTCGTCAGCGGAGTCGCGCTTCTGTCAGGCGGACGAGGCAACCGGTCGCGCGTCAAACAAGCGGAAGCCAGCGATGACGATACAGGCGCCGATGGCGGTCATCAGCGCGCTCAAGCTGAAAAAGGCGGCCGCACCCAGGTTGTCATAAGCCCAGCCGAAGAGCGATCCGGTCAGCAGCAGGGCGATGCTGGGCATGGTCACTTGCAAGAGGGCTTGATTGGTGGCGGCGTTGCGCGGATGGCTGATGGCGTTCACCAGGGTAAAGGACGAAAGCTGGTAGCAGGGCCAGACCAGACCCCGCAGGATTAGCAGCAGCGCCAGCAATGGCAAGCTCGGCACGACGCCTAGCAAGAAGGCGAAGAGCGCCGTGCCCAGCATGCCAATGATGTAGGCGATGCGAATACGGACCTTCGGCAGGATGGCGTCCATCAGGAAGAAGAAGGGGAATTCCACCGCGCCCATCAGCGCCGCCCACAAGCCGATATGCGCCGACGGCACGCCCAGATTCTGGTTAAAGTGGATGAACATGAAGCTGTACATATTGTAAGTGCCCATGGCGACAAAGAATTGGCTGGCGGCCATGATGTAAAAGCCCCGGTTGCGCGGCTGTTTTTCGCCGTCCTCAACCTTTTGTTTTTCCCGCGGTTTATCCGGGAATATCGTCGCGGTTAGCATGGTGAGCAGGGCGACGAAAGCCGCGACCCAGAACAACATGGGATAGCCGCCCAGCGCGAACAGTTGCCCGGCGAGCAGGCTGGCCAGCGTGAAACCAAGCGAGGCGAAGGAGCGCAATCGCCCCAGGATTGCTTTTCCCCGGCTCATCAAGAAGGTGATCGTCAACTGCATGCCCAGGGTCAGGCTGGGGCTGATCGTGAGCCGAGAGAGCAAAACGGCAAGCACGAGCAGCAGATGATGCGGGGCGGCGGCGAAAGTAATATTCGCCAGCGCGAAGCCGCCCATGTACAGCATGAACAGCCGCCGATGCAGCCCGAGACGATCGGCGATTTGGTTTAGCAGCGGTGTCAGGATCAGCGAGAGGAAGGCGCCGGCGCTGCCCAGCGTGCCGATCAAGGTGCCGGAGAATCCTTGATCGGTCAGGTAAACGTTGATATAGGGCCAGACGATGCCGATCCCGCCCAGGCTAAGAAACTGAAGCGCGGCCAAGCGGATGGATCCGAATCTGTTGCGCAAAGCGAAGAGCATCGACACCGGACTGTCTGCCGTTCGCGGCCTATCGTGAGCGGCGGACGATTCTATTAGACGCGTCAAGGCGATGAAATCGTACCTTTGCGCCGCATAACCCTCTCAAAACGAAAACTGTAGGGAGACTCCATATTGGCGAGAAAAACCGGGGCGAGACGGTGGCTCGCCCGAAAATGACCGAATACGGACAAGCCTTAGAGGGCTTGCTCGGCCGGTTGGCGCGCGTCGGTCAGCCGGAAGCCGACGATGACGATGCAGGCGCCCAGCGCAGCCGCCAGCCCGCACAAGGCGTAGAAGGCGCCAGCGCCAAAATGATCGTAGGTGTAGCCGAAGAGGGACCCGGTCAGCAAAAGCGCGATTCCCGGCATCGTCACTTGTACGATGGCTTGATTGGTGGCGACGTTGCGCGGGTGGCTGATTTCATTCATCAAGCGGTAGCACGACAACTGGTAAGCGGGCCAAGCCAAACCGCGGCAGACGAAGAGCAGTACCAGCAGCGGCAGATTCGGCACAATCCCGAGGCAGAGCGTGGTCAGGGCGATGCCGACAATGCCCAAAGCATAAGTGACGCGGAGGCGCACGCGCGGCAGCAGGGCATCCGTCAAGTAATAGAAGGGGAATTCCACAAGCGCGAGAATGGCCGCCCAGACTCCAATATGAGCGATGGCCACGTTCAGATTCTGGCTCATGTGTATGAAGAGGAAGGCGAAGGCGTTATGCGTGCACATGGCGACGAAGAATTGGCTAGCGGCCAAAACATATATGCCCAGGTGGCGCCGCCGCTTTGGTCCCGCTTCCGCTTTCGCCTTTTCTTTTGGCTTGGCGGGAAATATGGTCGAAAGTTGCACGCTGATCAGAGACAGTATCGCGCCTACGGTGAAGGTCAGCGAATAACCGCCCAAAGCGAATACCGAGCCGGCCAAGGCGCTGGCGCAGGCGAAACCCAGCGCCGAGAAGGAGCGCATCTGACCGAAAATGGTCTTGCCGCTGCGCAGCAACTGCGAGAGCGTCAACTGCGCGCCGAGCGTCATACTTGGTCCCGTTGTCAGCCTGAACAGCAGGACGGCGAGAATGACCAGCCAATACTGCTGGCTCGTGGCGAAGATCACAGCGGCCAGCGCGAAGCCGCCATAATAGAACATCAGAAGCCATCGATGCATCAGCAAGCGGTCGGCGATTTGGTTGAGCATTGGCGTGAGCGCCAGCGTCAGAATTGCGCCAGCGCTGGCGAGCGTGCCGATCAAAGTGCCGGAGAAGCCGATTTCGGTGAGATAGAGATTGATGTAGGGGTAGACCATGCCCAAGCCGGCTGTGCTGAACAATTGCAGCGCGACCAGGCGCATGGAGCCAAAGTGGTTTCGCAGAGCGAGCAATACTGGCAAGAATACACTTAATTCATACGGGGCAATGAATCGTTGCGGACCTGCTGGCTTACACAATTCGCGTGCGCAACTTTGCATTTACCACGAATGTCGAGCCAATATAATACGCTTATGCGCTGCCATTGGTCAACGGGTTTAATCTTATGAATTTGCGACAGAGTTCCGTAATTCTGCTCGTGACGTTGACAGTTGTTGGCTACGGATTGCGAGTCATAGGCGCGCATACATCCGTTTTGTTCGCCCATGATACCCAGCTGGTACGGCAGTCGCTGGAAGTCGGGCAACAGTGGCTTGGCGTAGAGGGCCCGGTCGATGACAACCCTTCGACATACCCGATGACGCTCACAATGTTCCTGACAGGCGTCTACGGCATCATGTTTTCGGCGGGACTTATTGTTGGCGCCTTTGATTCGGCATCTGCGTTTCGCGATTTCCTTTTTGTCAACCGCGAGGAAATATATTTGGTTGCGGTACTTTGCCTTAACTTAGTCTCGATAAGTTTGATTCCTGCGAGTTTTTTCGCCCATCGGCGATTGAATAGCAGGCACAGCGGTTGGCTCGCCGCGGGATTCGCGACATTTAATCTCCTGCTCGTTCACTTTGGGCATCAACCACGCCCACACGCACCTTACGCCTCGATTACGTTCTTGACAATTCTGCTGCTTGTTATGCTGGCCAACCGCGCTGGCGGACAGCGACTTCTCATTATTGCCACGGTTATGAGCGCGGTCACGGTCGGGACCTTGCAGAGCGGTCTCCTAATCGTCGTGCCCTACATTTCAGCGCTGTTTCTTGGGAGCTGTAACGGGGGCAGATTCCACTGGCAAGAATTCGTCCGAATGCCGTACTTGGGAAGCATCGCGCTGTTTTTGACGCTGTGCATGATTCTTTATCCCAATTTCGCTGGCGAATATGGTGGCCTATTGCTCAACTCTTTGATTCGACATGACAGCGCATTTCGCATAGGTTCACAATCACATTCCGTCTCACTACTGATGTTCAATGTCGATAATATTCCGCAGTTTGTATCCCGTTTGCAAACTTACCAACCGTTCCTTACGCTGCTTCTGCCAATTTCAGCCATTTATTTTGTCGGCGCGCGGCGCAAGCAATACCGGACGCTGCTGGTTGCAATTCCCTTTCCGCTGATGAATCTCATAATCTGGAGCTTGTTTGAGGGTACCTATCCGCGATTTACCGCTGTCCTCCAGCCATTTATGATATTTGCGGCCGCCTACTTTTTGGAAGATGTCGTTCTCTGGCTCTCTTGCAAGTCAGGTTTCAAATTGAGTCGAATGCGAGCGCTAGTCTTTGCACTCCTGATTTCACCCTTGGCGCTTACATCTGCAAGGTTGGTTTGGGTATCTACGCAGCCTGATACCCGCACGCTCGCCATAGACTGGATTCACCGAAATATCTCTGCGGGTGAAACGTTCCTCGTCAACTTTCCGCAGACTTCCTTGTTGCCAACAAATGGCGCAATTTACCGCCAGAACCGAGATTTTCCCGGATCAGTCGGCGGGTTTTGGCATTGGTTAAGCGAAGAGGAATCAGTTTTCCATGCGCGTTATGATATCTACGACAAAATGTACTGGCAGCGTCTGGACACAAACAGCGATGCGCGCGACGAATTTATTCAACGAGCGGGAATCCGTTATCTATTGGTTCGTAGCCTAGTCTCATTGGCGTCTGTTGAAGACATGAGTTCCTACGCACAAGTGAACGGTAGACTGATTCATATCGTTTGTCCTGCCCATGACGCGATAGTTGCAGAATTGCCTGACGACTTGTTTTATCAGGCGTGGATCCAGGTCTGGCAGCTGGAAAAGCCAGGACCATTTGTGGCCATCTACGATCTAGATCAGCCACCTGAAAATCCTCCGATCGAAAGGTATTGTCAGACCCGCCCCTAGTTATGACCGTCCACGCGATTCTGAATGGCGAACATACTTTTCTCGCGGCATCAATCACCTAGTTGAATTGCCATATCGAGAGTGATAAGCTGCACCGAAACAAGAATTGATTGGGGCAATGCGCTGATGACACGGGAAAAACTAGGCGAATCCTTCTACAGCGGCTTTGATTTCTACCACTGCGACATGCACTTCACAGACAAGCAGAAAGCGCTGCGGCAGGAAGTGCGTGATTTCGTTGCGTATGAAGTGCTGCCCAAAATCAATCCCTATTGGGAAAAGGCGGAGTTTCCTTGGGAGATCGCCCGCAAAATGGTCGACTTGCCGATCATCGGGGGACCACTGCAGGATCATGGCGCGGCCGGGCTCGATCTCGTCGAAATGGGTCTGGTCATGTACGAACTGGGCAAAGGCGATGGCAGCGTCAGCACCTTCTACGGTGTGCACTCGGGCTTGGCGATGGGCTCGATCGGCCTGCTGGGCGATGAAGAGCAGAAGGCGCGCTGGCTGCCGCCGATGGTCAAGCTGGAAAAGATCGGCGCCTTCGCTTTGACCGAGCCCGAGGTCGGCTCTAACGCGGCGCAGGTGAAAACCCGCGCCCGCAAAGAGGGCGATGGCTACATCCTCAATGGCGCCAAACGCTGGATCGGCAACGCTTCCATCGCCGATATCCTCATCATTTGGGCGCGCGATGAAGAGACGAATGACTTTGGCGGCTACGTCATCGAGAATCCGGGCGAAACGGATGGCGTCAGTATCCATGATATTTGGGGCAAAATCGGCAAACGCGCCGTACTCAACGCCGATATCACGCTGCGGGATGTTTATGTGCCGGCGGCGAACAAGCTGGCATACGTCAATCGCTTCAGTGATATGGCGCGGGTGTTGGGTATCGGGCGCTATGGCGTCGCCTGGGAAGCGGCCGGTGTCGCCGCCGGCGCCTTTGAGCTGGCGCTGAACTATACCAAGGAACGCGAACAGTTCGGCAAGCCGATCGCCGGCTTCCAGCTCATCCAGCAGAAACTTGTGGAAATGGCGACCGAAGTGACGCTGATGCAAACGCTCTGCCTGCAACTGTCTCACTTGATTAACACCGGGCAGTTAACGGCGGGGACGGTATCGCTGGCGAAGTATAACAACGCGCGAAAGGCACGGTACGTCACGCAGTTGGCGCGCGAGTGCCTGGGCGGCAATGGCATCCTCATCGACAATCACATTGCGAGGCTCATGCTCGATGCCGAGATCATCTATACCTACGAAGGCACGAACGAGGTCAACCTGCTGCTGGTGGGGCGGGAATTGACCGGCTTGAACGCGTTTGTCTAAAGCGGCCGACTCTATTGAAGGCCGGCGCTGCCGCCGCGTTCTGGAGAATTCTCAATGGGCACACATGACTTCATTCAGTTTCCACCGGAAGTCGAGCCTATGTTGCCGCGAACATGGCTGCTGCTGGGCCAGATCCAAGCGACGATTAAGGCTCTCGCAACCATGCCCATGCTACCGAAAGACGCCTACGAGCTAAACGGAACCTATCTGGCGAAGGGAATCCACGGCACGACCGCGATTGAAGGCAACCTACTCTCGGAAGACCAGGTATTTCAATTGCTTCAAGGCAATGCGCCGCTCGAGAACGAAGATCACCTTCAGATAAAGCAAGTTGACAGCATGATTGCCGCCTACACCGCCGTTGCGCTGGATGCCGTGCCAGGCGAATCGCCTGCATATTCTGTAGATCTTTTGAATCACTATCATGGGTTGGTTCTGGACGGCTTGGAGACGGATGAAGCGCGTGCCGGACAATTGCGAATGCACAACGTGACTGTGGGGCGCTATCTTGCTCCGCCACCGGATGATTGCGAACTCCTGCTCGCACAATATTGCGACTGGTTGAATACAGAAGAGCCTGTGTCGAAGTGGTTCACGTCATACGAGTTGGCGCTTAAGATTATGAAAGCGATCGTCGCGCACGTTTACTTCGCTTGGATTCATCCCTATGCCGATGGCAACGGCCGCATGGCGCGCTTAATCGAACATGCGCTGCTCCTGCGGGCGGGCATACCGGCAAGCGCGTCGCATGTATTCTGTTATTGCTACAGCCAGTCTCGCGAACGCTACTACATGGAATTGCAGGATACGCACGGCGATATCATCGACGGGGCTTATCGCAAAACGATGCTGGGTAAGTTCGTCATGTATGCGCTAGACCAGGCAATGGAAGAACTCGAATCGCAGTTGAGATGGATCAGAATCCGGCAAACGCAGGCTCTATGGCGCGAGCGCATACGAAGGCA
This sequence comes from Chloroflexota bacterium, assembly GCA_026707665.1. Lineage (GTDB taxonomy): Bacteria > Chloroflexota > Anaerolineae > Aggregatilineales > Phototrophicaceae > UBA6055. Next base: position 19,129 of record JAPOWK010000027.1, on the reverse strand, counting down.
CTTCCCGGTTCAGCTCACCGTTCCGCAGCAGCGGCGCCTGCAACTCGCTATCGATTTGACTGACCGCTGCGTGGGCAAGCCCATTGATTTTTTAGATATATGGGACCTGCTCGATATCATTCCCGCGGGAGAATTCGAATACTCCATCAACATGCTGGACCGCGATTTGAGCGCGCTGGTCAAAATGGGCATTCTGACGCAGGGTTACGACGGCTTCCAGCCGAATCTCGATATCATGCGCGGCCTGTTTGGAAACCGCGGCATGTATCCAGATTAGCTGCGGGCCGGTCGCCCCAAAAAAAGAGCGCGCCAGCAGGCACGCTCTCTCCATTTCCCTTCTGTGACAAGCTCCCCGCTCAATTACCCATCCATCAGCGCGCCGACCAGATTCTCGCCCATGTTGATCGCCGCTTGCGCCGCGATCGCCAGCTTGCCGGAGATTCCCGTTGGCGGGTTCGGCGCCCATTCCGCCAGGTATTCGATGGTGAAAGCCTTGCCAACGTCGTTGGCCGCCAAAGCCGCCTCTTCGTCTTCGAAGATACTGATGCCGACAACGGTATCCTCGCCGTCATTGAAGGCGTATTGCGCGAACAAACCTCCCAAATCTTGCAGCGCCGGCAGCAGATGCGAATTGGCGAGGTCGTTCGCTTCGTCAAAGTGCCTCAGGTCGAAGCCTTCATAGAAGCGAATGCTGGAATAAAGCGCGTCAACGCCAGCAAAATCAGCCGATCCATGCAGCGCTGCCACATAATTCATCGATAAGGAACCCTCGAAGATTGTCGGCGGGTTCGGCAGCAGGGGCGCCAGGTTCTCGACGATGAATTCACGGGCCGCGTCGTTGGATGCCGAGGCTTTCTCGGGCGAATCGAACAGACTGATCGTCGCCAGCATGTCCTCTACCGGCAGGAAGTAATAGCCGACGAAGCCGTCGCTCTCGCGGATAATTGGCAGGAAGCCCTCATCGGTCAGGCGCACGATCTCGTCCTGGTCGGCCGGGTTGATGCCGTCGTAGAGGCGGACGCTGGCGAAGACGCCATCCTTCTTGTCACTGACCAAATTCTCGCCCATGTGAACATCCGCCATTGCTGCCACAGCGAGGGGACCGGTGACCTGCAAGGGATCTTCCGGCAGCCAGTCCGCCGCGTAATCCGCTATGAATTCCGCCGCGATCTCGGAGCCTTGCTGCAAGCTCGCCTCCGAATCCATGATTCGCAGCGCTACAGCCGTGTCGGCGCCATCACTGATCCCGTAGTATGCGAAGAGACCGCCGCTTTCGCGCAGATCAGGAATCAGGATAGACTCGACCGAATCGACTGCTTCATCCAAGCGCGCCATGTCGAAACCGTCGTAGATGGCCAAGAGGGCGTGAAGCGAGCTCGTGCCGTCGCCCATCATCATCTCGTCGGAATCGGCCACATGCATCACCTCTACGTGCCCCTCCACGATCAGTGGCGGATTGGGCATCAGCGGCGCGACGTGTTCGGCGATGAAGTCCCTTGCTGTTTCTTCGGACGATTTGGCCTGTGTCGCTGTCTCGAACAGGCTGACTGACGCATGTCTTTCACCGACCATCAGCTGATAGTAGCCGACAAAGCCCTCGCTCTCGCGGAGAATGGGCAAGAAGCTGTCATTCAGCAGGCGAATATAGGTATCATAACCGGCCGGGTCGACGCCATCGTAAACGCGGACGCTGGCGAAGATGCTATCGTCCTTCATGTCGTCGATCAGGTTGGCGCCATCGTTCAGGTCTGCCCTTGCAGCGATGCCAAGGCGGCCGCTGACCCGCAGCGGCGCCTGATCCGGACGATCCGTCAGGTATTGCGCCACAAATACCGCCGCCAGCTCATTGGCTGCCAGGGCGTTTTCCTCCGTGTCATAGATGCTCAGCGCAACTGATCGGCTGTCGCCATCGTGCATGCGGAAGTAGCCCCAGAATCCCTCCGTCTCTTGTTGTTGCGGCAGGAAGATTTCATTGACGAGCGCGGTGCTTTGCGCGCGCTGTGTTAAATCGACCTCTACATAAAGTCGCAGGCTGGCATAGAGCGAAGTAACCTCGTCGGGCATCATGTCGTCGAGCAGGGCAAAGTGGCGCGTATCCATGGTTCCTTGCACAATCGTCGGCGCATTGGGCAGAAGCGGCGCCAGTTCTTCAGCGACGAAATCACGGGCGGCCTCATTGGAAGCCGCTGCCTGTTCGGCGGTTTCAAAGACGCTATACGCGGCAAGCGTATCGCCTTCTGGCAACAGGAAATAGGCGATAAAACCATCGCTCTCGCGCATGATGGGTAAGAAGCCTTCGGCTGTCAGGCGGGTGATGTCATCCTGATCGGCTGGGTTGACACCATCGTAGATGCGAACGCTGGCGAAGGCTGTCTCCATCATCATGTCGTCGATTAAATTGGCGCCGTCGTTCAGGTACGCCAATACGGCGATGCCGACTCGCCCAGCGGTGATCAGGGGGTCGTTGGGCAGGTAGGCTGTCAGATTCTCGGCGACGAATTCGCGCGCCTGTTCGTTGGATGCCAGCGCCGATGCTTCCGTATCAAATATGCTGATGGCGGAGACCGCGCCGGCGTTATCATGCATCAGGTAGTAGCCGAAGAAGCCAGCGCTCGCGCGCATGATTGGCAGGAAGCCGTCTTCGACAATGGCGACAAATTCGTCCAGGTCACCGGCTTCGAAACCGTCATAGATGCGCACGCTGGCATGCAGGCTGCTGACATCGCCGCTCCCCATGCCGTCCAGCATCTCGACGAAACCGATATCAACTGTGCCTTCGATAATCCGCGGTGGATTCGGCAGCAGCGGCGCCAGGTTTGCCTGTATATAATCGCGCGCTAGCTCGTTGGACGCTGTCGCCTGTTCACGCGTCTCGAAAATACTGATGGACGCTCCCGTGCCATCGATCGGATACACGATGTAGTAGGCGATGAAGCCGTCGCTCCCGTTGATAATCGGGATGAATCCTTCGCGCGTGATGCGCTCCATTTCCGGAATGTTCGCTGGATCCAGGCCCTCATAGTAGCGGATGCTGATGAAGACGCTGTCCGTCATCGTGTCAGCCGCGCCCACCGGCAGGGGCAAAGCCAATAACAGAGCAAAGGACAGCAAGGCGAAAAGCGTGATGCGTTTCTTGCGCGCGCTAGCAGAACTCGGCACAGTGTTCCTCCTCATAGGGTGCGTTACGTCAATCAGAAGCTGCAAAACAGCTCGTGCAGCGACGAGCTTCTAATTCCAGTGTATACCAGTTTCAAACCGAATCTCAAGCGACCGGAATTCTGCGAGGAAATTCTGAGGGCAGACATATGCAATTCATGCTGCTCGTTCAGGCTTGCGCCCATGCTGGCAGCTGCCGATCCAATTGAGCGAGCTCATCGTCCGTGATCGGTCTGATTTCCGTGTCGTGAATATGCGTGTCTCGATTTTCGACAATCAAGAATGACACATCGCGTGTTGCTACTATATTGTGCCAGACGCCGGCCGGCACATTGTAGATAAGGCCCGCCTCCATCTCAACCGCCGTCAGCGCGCCGCCATCAGGACGGGTGAAGAGCACAGCCCGCCCGCGCAGCAGTACAAAGACTTCGTCGCTGTGATTATGCCGCTCGATCTCATCAAGATTGCGCCGGTCAAAGAGCGGCTCCCAATTGAGCAGAGCCGCTTGCCAGCCCTCGGCAAATACCAGCGGCGCGAAGCCTTCGCCCGACCATTCGTAGATTTCTAGCATCTTTTTTGGCTCCCGTGAGTCGCCATTAGAAAGCTTGTCCGGTACTGGGCCGTGCTTTCTCGCCGGTTGCACCCCATCCCCCCAACCCCCTTCCCGAAGGTCTATGTCTACGTGACCCAGCAAGCTAAGGAAGGGGGAGCATTCTTGCCGTGCGCTCGGAATTACGGAATTCTGACTGCCACAGCACCCGAATATCCCATTTCCGCCGTCGAGTCACCCTTCCCTAGTTTACTGGCGCGCGTAGACACTGCGCTACGGGAAGGGCCGGGGATGGGGTAAGACGTAAGGAAAACGGGCTTTCTGCAGTTCCTGACAAGCCTTACAAATGAATCACCTGACCGGAGCGGCTGCTTTCCAGCGCGGCGTCAATGATGCGCATGTTGACCAAGCCCTCAGCGCCGCCGGGATTGGGCGTCTTGCCCCGGCGTATGCTGTCGATGAAGTGCGCCATCTGCCGATCGTACATGATCTGCGGGCACTGCTCTTCGCGGACGGGCGGATAGCCGGGATCCACTGTTTCGACCGTCTCCGCCGCCCGATCGGGGATTTCCAGTCGCGTTGGGAAAAGCTGGGCGAAGCCTTTCGTACCGTAGAGCTGGGTGCAGGCTTCGGGTCCGTCAGCATGGGGCCACCACCAACCCGATTCGACGATGGAGGCTGCGCCACCCTCCCAATTGATCCAGATCGTCCCGCTGTCATCGACATCGTAAACGGTGTAATCGGTCGAGATCTTGGCGTAAACGCTGAGCGGCTGTGGATCGCCCAGAAAATAACGCGCGACATCAATCGCATGGATGCCCATATCGGCCAGGGCGCCGCCGCCGGCATAGCGCGCCTCAACGAACCAACCATCCGGTCCCCAATTGACATGCACGCCATAGCCCCTTGTGCGCAGAATCTTTCCCAGCACCCCATCATTTATCTGCGACTTAATCCAGTTGACCTCTTCGTCAAAGCGCCAGCAGTGCGCCACCATCAGTTTGGCGCCCGATTTTTCGCTTGCGCGCAGCATCTGTTCCGCTTCGGCACGATTCATCGCCATCGGTTTCTCCACCATGACATGAAGGCCGGCTTCCAATGCGGCGATCGCTTGCGGCGCGTGCAGGTAATTGGGCGTGCTGACAGCCAGGACATCGACATCACCGGCGCGCAGCAGGTCGTCCACCGTCGCATACTTTCGCGCGATGCCGAACTGCGCCGCGTAGTTCGCCATCGACTCGGGCTTGTGATTGACCACGGCGGCCAGCTCAAGGCCGTCGATGCTCTGCGCCGCGCGCGCATGGACCTGGGAGATATGTCCGGTTCCACTGAAGGCGATTTTCAGGGTCATGCTGCCGCTCCTGCTGTCGGGCGTTCTGGCGAACTGCTACTCTTTCTGCTATCGTATCTGTCTTGACCGCACAATCAAGTGTTCGCGCTCCCGCCAGGCGAGGGCGGGATGACAAGGATGAAAAATGCGAGACAGCGCTGGCTTCACGACGATCTTTGGACGCAATCTCATCGGCGAGCTGCCGAACTTTGTACATCAGCCCTATCTGGTCGTCACCATGCCCGACCTTTGGCAATTGTTCGCGCATCATTTTGATGAGAATCTGGCTGGTCCCTATCTCGTGAGCACGATCGACGGCGACGAGTTGAAGGCAGAAGTTGGCAGGCTGCCGCCTTGCAACTGCATCATCGGGCTGGGCGGCGGGCAGGCGCTGGATGTCGCCAAGTATTTCGCCTGGTCGCTACGGCTGCCGCTCTTTCAGGTACCGACCTCGATGTCGGTCAACGCCGCCTTTGGTCATCGCACCGGTTTGCGCTTCAGCGGCAATGTGCGCTACGTGGGCTGGGCGGTGCCGGAAGCGGTTTATGTCGATTTCGATGTGATTCAGAATGCGCCGCCGGTCGTCAATCGCAGCGGCATCTGCGAGATACTCTGTTACCACACCGGGCACGCCGATTGGCGCCTGGCGCACGCGCGCGGCAAGACCGAAGACAAATGGCCCTACGACCAGGCGCTTGTCGATGAAGCGGCTGCGGTGATGGCGACGGTCATGGATGCGCTTGACGATATCCGCGAGGTCAACGAGAAGGGCATTCGCACGCTGATGACAGCAAACCGCTGGGGCGGGGCGGCTTTTCATAACGCCGGTTGGAATCCCCGCCATATCGAAGGCGCCGATCACTTCCTCTTCTACGCGCTGGAATATTACACGGGGGTAAAATTCATCCACGGGCAGCCGGTCTGTCTGGGCATCTATGTCGGCTCGCTGCTACACGATGACAAGCCCAAAGAGATGCTTGATGCCATCGTGCGCGCCGGCGTCGACATCCGGCCTGAGGCGATGGGCATCACTTGGGACGATGTGACACATGCGCTGGTCAATATGCGTGATTTCGTGCGCCAGGCGGGCTTGTGGTACGGCATCTTCCACGAAGCCGAAATTGACGAAGCCTTTGCCGCGCGAGTACGCGCTGACGTTGAAAGCGCCTATGAGGGCCTGACGCTCTAGCTCAATCCATTGGAATCACTCTGACGATCGTCAGTGATTTTGTTCAATCAGTCTAAGGAGACAAATATGTTCAAGAAAGCGATTGTTTTGGTTCTGCTGCTGGTCATCTGTATCGCGCCCGCCGCGCGGGCAAATGGCGATATCGACTGGATGCAATTCGCCGGCAGCGAGATCACGATTCTGATGCCGGAGCATCCGGTGCTGGATGGCATGCGCAGCGTTATGGATGACTTTGAAGCGGCGACCGGCATCACCGTCAATGTGGAGGCGCTCGCCGAGAACCTGTACTTCGACCGCATGGAAGTCGCTCTTCGAGCGGATGAAGGCGTCATGGACGTCTACATGGTGCCCATGGATTCGACCGCTTTCACGCAGTGGTCCAATGGTTTGATTTATCCGCTGACGCCCTTCCTCAAGGATGATCACATGACGGCGGCCGATTATGACTTTGCCGACTTCCCGGCCGGCTTCACCCAGGCGACGCAATACCCGCCCGGCGACATGGACGCGCAGGATTATGCGATTCCGGTCTCTTTCGAGGCGTATACGCTCTTCTGGAATCAAGACATCGTCGATGAATATCTGGGTGGCGCCATCCCCGATACGATGGGCGGCTTGATCGAAGCGGCGCAGAGCATCACTGACGCGAGCGGCGGGATGGTCGCTGGCGCGGTCATGCGCGGCATCCGCTCGCATACCATCATGGACACGGTCACCGGCATGGTCATGAACAATTGGGGCGAAGCCGAAATGTCGCTGCCTTACAATGTCTGGTTCGATGGCGACTGGTCCAACCCCATTTTGACCGACGAGCGCGTCACCGCCGGTTTGTCGCATTACGCCGGCATGATGTCAGCCGGTCCCATCAATGTGCAGTCGCTTGACTGGCCCGATGCCAGCCTGCTCTTCCAGCAGGGGCGCGCCGGCTTCTTCATAGACGCCAGCCTCTTTGGCCCCGGATTCGAAGATCCGGACGCCTCGGCGGTAGCGGGCAAGACCGGTTACGCCGTCATGCCGCCGGTAGAGGCGGGCGGCGCTTCCTGGACGGGCCACTGGATGTGGGGCATCGGCATACCCGCAAACGCCCAGAATCCGGAAGCGGCTTGGTATTTCATCCAGTGGATGACCAGCAAGGATGTCGAGCCGGTCATCGGCGCCTACCACGGCGGCGCGGCGCGCGTTTCGACCTGGGATAAAGCCGAGTATGTCGATGCGCTGAATCCGCTCTATGTCGACACGGTGCTGGAAGCGATGCAGACGTCGCGCACGACGGTCGTATTCCGCGAAGGCTGGAGCGAGTACGCCCTGGTCATCGTCGATGCGATTCAGGATATGTATGGCGGCATGGCGCCGGCGGAGGCCACAGCCAAAGCCCAGCAGCGCATCCTGGATATGGATGGATAGCTTGGCGAGGCCCCTTTGGGGAGCATTGCGGGCGACCTGCCAGGTCGCCCCTACAACTCGCTGTTTCTATGTAGGGGTCAGCCATTGGCTGACCCGCTTTCATAGTCGTTTGGGACTTTCATGCCCTCAGCCCGCAGCAACCGAGCCGCGTATCTGCTGATCGCGCCTGCTGTCCTCATCCTCGCGATCACCTCGCTGTATCCGGCGGTTTCGTCGTTTGCGCTCAGCTTCTTCAACTGGAATTGGGGCCTCCAATTCGACTTCATTGGCATACGCAATTATCTTGATCTGTTTCGCAGCGCCGAGTTTTGGCAGGTTCTGTATCAGACTTTCGTCTTCGCTGTGGTCGCGACCGCCTTGGAGCTTGTTCTCGGCATCGGTCTCGCCGTTGTTGTGGACCGCCTCCGATTCGGCGCGAGCATCATTCGCACATTGTTGCTGACGCCGCTGATGGTCTCCGGCATTATCGTGGCGCTGATGTCTAAAATCGTTCTTGATCCCATGCTTGGCATTGTCAACTATGTGCTGATATCGATTGGCTTGCCGCCCTCGCCATTCTTTGGCACGACCGCCACCGCCATGGGCACGGTGATCATGGTCGATGCCTGGTGGCAGACCGCCTTCGTCTTCATCATTGTGCTGGCCGGCTTGCAGAGCCTGCCGCAGGAGCCGATTGAGGCGGCGCGCGTCGATGGCGCCAGCAGCCTGCAAACCTTTTTCCGCGTCAAGCTGCCGATGTTGCGTCCAGTGCTCTTCACGGTCTTGATCTTCCGCACCATCGATACGCTAAAGGTCTTCGATATCATCTTTGGCACGACCGGCGGCGGACCCCAGATCGCCACCGAAGTCATGCAGACGCTGGCGTACCGCAAAGCCTTCAGCTTTCTGCAAATGAGCGAAGCCATGACCGTCATGGTCATCTTCTCTATCATCGTTCTGGCGATCAGCCTCATCTATATGCGCCTGGACGAGCGCAAGGAGGAATAGCGGCGGTGGTCATGCAAGGAGGCCGAGATCAATTGGAGCGGCTGCTGGCTTATCTGATTTCGCTGGCGGCGATCTTGCTCACGCTCTTTCCTATCGTCTGGCTGCTGAGCGTTTCATTGAAGACGCAGCGCGATGCCTTTGCCATGCCGCCGAAGCTGATCTTTGAGCCGATCTTCGATCATTTTCTTGGACTGCTGGATCGGCCCGGCTTCGTCGAAGCTTTCATGAATTCTGTCTATGTCACCGCGTTCGGCGTCATCATCGCCATAACCATCGCGGTTTTCGCGTCTTACGGCATCCACCGCTTCCGGTTCCGCGGCAAGAAGCTCTTCGGCGTTTGGTTGCTGCTGGCCTACATGCTGCCGGAGTTCCTCTTCATCATCCCGATGTTTGTCCTTTATCAGCGCATCGGTTGGTACGACACGCATATCGGCTTGGCGCTCGTCTATCAGGTGCATTCGCTGCCTTTCGCCGTCTGGCTGATTCGCAGCTTCTTCAAAGAGGTGCCAGCCGAATTGGACGATGCCGCGCGTATTGATGGCTGCGGACATCTCAAAACGCTGCGCCATGTCTACATTCCGCTGGCGGCGCCGGGTATATCGGCCACCGCGATATTGACCGCTATCTGGATCTGGAATGAATTGACCATCGCCCTTTCGCTGACCTTCAGCGATGCGCAAACGATAACCGTCGCGGTCGCGTCGTTTCGCGGTTATACCTCGATCAACTGGGGACAAATGGCGGCGGCGTCCATCGTCGCCATTGTGCCGATGCTGGTCTTTGCGGTTTTCGCGCAAAAGTACATTGTCAAGGGTCTGACGCTGGGTTCGCTGAAGGGGTAAAATCGCGATGCTAGACAACTCAATAACAGGAAGAATCTGATGCCAAAGCTCGCCATACATGGCGGTACCCCCGCCAAAACGAAGCCCTTCCCGGTCTGGCCCATCTTTGACGAGCGCGAGCGCCAAGCGCTCAACGAAGTGCTGGAGAGCCGCATCTGGTGGCGGACGCCGGGCACGAAGACGCTTGCTTTTGAACGCGAATTCGCCGCCTACCACGAGGCTAGACACGGCATCGCCGTCACCAATGGCACGCACGCGCTCGAAGTCGCGCTGGCGGCGATGGGCATCGGCGCGGGAGACGAGGTGATCGTGCCCAACTCCACCTTCGTCGCCACAGCCAGCGCTGTACTCTTCGCCGGCGCCTTGCCCGTTCTGGTGGATGTGCGCGCCGACAGCTACTGCATCGACCCTGAACTGGCGGAAGCGGCGATCACGGAGAATACGAAGGCGATCATCGCCGTGCACATGGGCGGCCGGCCGGCCGATCTCGATCAGTTGACGGCGGTGGCCGAGAAGCACGGCTTGATGCTGCTGGAAGACGCGGCGCATGCCCATGGCAGCGAATGGCGCGGGCGCAAGGTCGGCACCTTTGGCGTCGGCGGCACCTTCAGCTTTCAAGCGAGCAAGACGATGACGGCCGGCGAGGGCGGCATGATCATCAGCAACGACGACGACTTTGAGCGGCTGGCGCGCGCGACCCACGATTGCGGCCGCTTGCCCGGCAAATGGTTCTATGACCACTTCGTCTATGGTTCGAATTACCGCCTCAGCGAGTGGCAGGGCGCGGTTCTGCTGGCGCAGCTTTCACGGCTTGATGAACAGACGGCTCGCCGACATCGCAATGGCCGCCTGTTGGACCGCAGGCTCAGCGAGATCCCCGGCATCACGCCGCAGTCTCACGACAGTCGCATCACGCGAAACGGCCAATACGCCTACATATTCCACTACGACAGGCGCGCCTTCGCCGGTGTCGATACCAACCGATTTGTCGAGGCGCTCGAAGCCGAGGGCATCCCGACGCAAGCGCCTTATCCACCGCTTAACCAGCTTGATGTATTTACCAGCGGCGCCTACCGGGACCGTCTCAGTGGCGCGCAGGCGCGGGCGAGTCACGATTTTCTCAAGGACGCGTTTCCCAACTCACAGCGCGAAGCTTGGGAGACCGTGTGGATCACGCAGAACGCGCTCCTCGGAGACGAGGAAGATATGCGCGAAATTGCGGCTGCCATCGGCAAGATCGGCGAAAACGCGCGCGACTTGCTCTGAAACGGCAAACCCCATCCCCCGGCCCCTTCCCCAGCGAGCTAGGGAAGGGGAGCTAGACCATGCGGGCGTTTGATTTATACAGTCTATTGCCCAAAGCGAGACACAAGGTATTTTGCGTGGGCGGCGGCATTGTCGTGCGGGAGTCTACAGAGCACGTAAAGTTGGTGATTTGTGTTGATATCGCGCGGCTGGTGATAAAATCTGCCAATCTGTTGATGAATCGAACTAGAAAGGCAGCCCAATGAGAATCTTGATCATGTGCGACATGGAAGGCGTTAGCGGCATTGTCACCTGGGACCAGGTGGGCGGCGGCAAGGCGGGCTACCCGGAAGGGCGCGAGCTCTATACCGCCGAGGTGAATGCGGCGGTGCGCGGGGCGGCGCGGGCGGGCGCGACCGAGATCATCGTCATTGATGGCCATAACGCTGGCGGCGACTGGCGCTACAATTCGCTGCTCAAAGGCATGCTTGATCCCGCTTGCGATTACGTCGCCCATCATACCTGGACACATTATCGAGAACCGCTGGAACAAGGCGCCGATGCCTGCCTCATGGTTGGCTATCACGCGCGCAATAATACGCCGGATGGCGTCCTGAATCACACGATCTCGTTTTCGCAGTGCCGAAATCTCTGGTTCAACGATCAACTCGTCGGCGAGATCGGCGTCAACGCCGCGCTTTGCGGTCATTATGGCTGCCCGGTGCTGATGGTCACCGGCGACGTCGCCGCCTGCCGTGAAGCCACGGAGCTGGTCGGCGCCGGTTTGAAGACGGTGGCGGTCAAGCGCGGGCTTTCGAAATTCTCTGCGCGCCAGATCGCGCCGCAACGCGCGCGCAAAATGATCGAAGCCTGCGCGTATGAGGCGCTGCAGGATCTGAATGCGGTGGCGCCCTATGTACCGTCATCGCCGGTGACGATCACCGCAGAATTCGGGCACACGGACGTGATGATGGCTTATACGCCGCGCCCCGACGTCGAGTTGGACCTGCCGGCGGAAAAAGTCATTGGCCGCGGGGATAGCTGGTTGGAAGCCTGGGACAAGATCTGGCCCTGGGAGAACATGCCCGTGCAATGAGGTTAATCCGCCATGGCGACCGCAGCGTCCTGTCGGCGGCGCCTGTCAATGGGCAGAGTCTAACCGTCTGACACAGCCATTAAGCCGCTTCGCCCGTCGACGGTCATGACCATGATGGCAATTGCGCGGTAGCTGCCTCAATTTGTGGCGGATTCACGTCAAGCTAGTAAACTTAGTCCAGATGCTTTCTCGACGGCGGAGAGTATCGGCATCTTGTCCCGTTTGTTCAGAGTTTCTCGAAAGGAAATGTTCAATGAAAGCTAGACTGATATTCGTACTCTTGGTATTCGCTCTCGCATTTTCCAGCGTTGCCGCGATGTCGCATGACCCGATCGAAGATTGGGCGGCCGGCATCAAGGAAGCCTACGGCGGCACGGAAATCACCGTGGCGGTGGCTTCGCATCCTTCGATTGAAGCCTTCAAAACGATGATCCCGCGCTTCGAGGAATTGACCGGCATCACGGTCACACTCGACGAAATGGAAGAGGGCCAGCTCAGCCAGCGGCGCCTGCTGGAAGTCTCAGCCGAATCGGCGAGCTATGACGCGATGATGATCGCCATCGAATGGAGCCCCCAAGTGGCGCAAAGTGGATACGCCGTGCCACTGGAGCCCTGGATCGAATCCGACATTACGCCCGACTGGTTCAACTACGAAGACATATTGCAGGCTTATCGTGACATGTTCCTCTGGGAAGATGGCATGCACTACGGCATTCCCTTCGCTGGCGAAACCGTCTTCATGTTCTATCGCGAAGACCTGCTGGAGGAGCATGGCATCGCCGTGCCGACCACTTACGCCGAAGTGATGGAAGCGGCGAAATACTTCAGCGAAAATGTCGATGGCGTAGATGGAATTTCTTATCGCGCCCGGCTCGGCTGGGAATTCACTTATATGTGGTCGATCTTCCTGGCGCCCTTCGGCGGCATGATGGTGGATCCGGAGACCGGCGATGTCGCGCTTGATTCACCGGGTACGATCGCCTCGCTGGAATATGTGCGCGATCTCTGGCAATACGGTCCAGTCGGCGTCGAATCCTTCTCCTTCCCCGAAGCCTGGGACGCTTTCATGCTCGGCCGCGCTGCCATCATGATCGAGGCATCGGCGGCCGCGCCCGAAGTGGAGAACCCCGATAAGTCTCTGGTCGCCGGGATGACTGGCTACAGCAAGCTGCCCGCTGGTCCCGCAGGCGCCTATTCCGGCGTTTGGGGTTGGTCCTTCGCGATGATGGATGACTCGCAAGTGAAAGAAGCGACCTGGGCTTTCATCGCTTATCTGACCAGCGAAGGCTTGCAGGAGGATTACCTGGCCAACGGCGGTATCGTCTCGCGCCAATCGGCTTTGGGCGATCCGGATCTGCAAGCGGCGAATCCCTATTACCAGGCGACGTTGGACGCCCTCGGTCAAGCGGCCGATCTGGGCGCTGAGGGCTTGGCGGTTGTCTTGCCTTCGCCGAAGTGGAGCCAGGTGAGCAGCATTATGGGGACAGAGGGCGGCCGCGCCTTCATCGGCGAAATTACGGTTGAAGAAGCCGTCGCCAGCATGCAGGCGCAGGTTTCCGAAGTGCTTGCCGACTAACAGAACAGCAGGCCAATAATTCGAGGGGTCAGCCACCGGCGAAGGTCAGTGTCGGCGGTCTGTGTCTACGCGACCTACGCGACCTGACCCGTACACGAACATGCAGTAACTGTAGGGGCGATCCATTGGGTCGCCCGAAACCCGCCCCGTTGCACTAGCCGGGTCTGGAATGACGGCGATGACTCGTATCCGACAACCGCGCAGGCGCCGACCACCCTGGCTGGTGCCGGCTTTGCTCATCATACCGGCTTTTTTGGTGGTCTTCGCCCTGGCCGCCTACAGCGCCGTTTGGCTGCTGCAGCTGAGCATGGTTAAGCTGACCTTCGGCGACCCCTTCCGCACAGCCGAGTGGGTGGGCTTGGAGAATTACAACTGGCTGCTCTTCAACGAGTTCACCACGTTTTGGGCTTCGCTGCGGGTGACCGCCGTTTATGTCGTCGGGACGCTCGTGCCGGAGTTGGTCATCGGCTTTCTCATCGCGCTCTTGCTCAACCGCAAGATGCGCGGCAATTCCGTGTTCACCGCGGCGCTGATCATCCCCATGGTGCTGATGCCGTCCATGGTGGGCATGGTCGGCCGTTTGTATTTTTCGCCTTATGGCTTGATCAATTATTTCATCGAGTCGCTCACTGGCATACGACACAATTGGTATGGCGCTGACCTGGCGCTTTGGGCGGCGGTGCTGGTCGATATCTGGGAGTGGACGCCGTTCTTCATCCTGATTCTGCTGGCCGGCTTGCAGACCTTGCCTGTCGAGCCATTCGAGGCGGCGCGGGTCGATGGCGCTTCCCGCCTGCAATCCTTCGTCCACCTCACCTTGCCGCTGATGCTGCCCCTGATTATGACCACGTTGATTCTGCGCCTGATGGATGTGCTGCGCCTTTTCGATGTGATATTTGTCATGTTTGGCGGCGGACCGGGCACGTCAACGACGACCTTGCCGCTCTATATTTATCGCACGACCTTGATCCAACGCGATGTGGGGCGAGGTTCCGCGGCAAGCGTCATGCTGATCATCATCATCGTCTCGCTGACGGTCATCCTGATCAAGCTGCGCGACCGCATCCGCTATGAGGCTTGAAGATATGAAGCTGGCAAATTTGCGCGCGCTGTTGGGCTCCCGCTTTTTGGATCTGCTGACGATTGGCGTGGTCGCCGCCTTTCTCTTTCCCTATGTCTTCATGGTGAGCTCGGCCTTCAAAACGCGCCTGGATACTTTTGCTTATCCGCCAATTTTCTGGGGCTTCACCCCGACGCTAGAACACTTCAAGAATATCTTCAGCGACATGAATATCCTCTTCTATATGAAGAACAGCACCATCATCGCCGTCTGCAGCACGCTATTAACGATTCTCATTTCCATCCCGGCGACATACAGTTTCGCGCGATTTCGCTTCCATTATAAAGAAGGCGTCGCCTATGGCTTCCTGTTCCTGCAGATGGTGCCGGGCATCTCCATCGTCTTCGCATTATTTTTCATCGCCGGCTCGTTGAATCTGTCTGATACGCATATTTTCCTGATCGTGGTTTATCTTTTGTGGAATGTGCCTTACGCCATTTGGATGATGCGCGGCTTTGTTGAGGGCATCCCCGTGGAATTGGAAGAATCGGCGATGGTGGATGGCGCCTCGCGCTTCAAGGCTTTTCGTCTGATCACGCTGCCGCTGATGGCGGGCGGCATCGCCGCGACGGCGATCCTCATATTCATCGGCGTTTGGAACGAGTTCAGCGTCGCCTTCTTCTTGACGTCGACCGAAGCGCGCACGATGCCGACCACGATCGCCTTCTTCATGACCCACTCGGGCATCAAATGGGGACCGATGTTCGCCACCGCCACCATCGGCACGCTGCCAGTGGTGATTTTCGCGCTGCTGGTGCGCCGTTATTTCATTTCGGCTTTGACCTTCGGCGCGGTGAAAGGATGATTTTCGAACAACAGAGAACGCAGAGGACGCAGAGAGGGGCGGGCGAGACAAGGGGTGCGTAGGTCGCGTAAAAACTAACCGCCGAGACGCCCGTCGAATTAGATACCGAATACGAGCGGACGTTTCAGCGAAACGCCCCTACAGCAGTCTAGTGGGTGAGGGTCTGATTAAGAAGAGAGGGCCGCAGGGCGAGCCATTGGGTCGCACGTAGAGAGCAATTTCGCAAAGAGGAGGGCGAGACAAGGGGCGCGTAGACACCGCCCGTCTCTCGCCCCTACAGTTGGCTTTCTGGCAAAGGATGATAATTCATGGTCTATGATCAGATCGACCAGGCAATCGAAAAGCATCGCGACCGGGCGCTGGAGTTGCTGCAAGAGTTGGTGCGTATCCCCTCGTTGGAGGGGGCGGAAAAGCCTTGCATCGACTTGCTGGAGCGGCAGCTGCGAGCGATGAATTTGGATGTGGACCGTTGGGTACCGGATGATGATGAGCTGGCGGCGCACCCGGCTTATGTGCCGACCGGCTGGTCTTACGCCGAGCGCCCCAACGTGGTCGGAATCTATCGCGGCGCCGGCGGCGGCAAGTCGCTGAAGCTCAACGGGCATGTCGATGTTGTGCCGATCGGACCGCCCGAATTGTGGGAGCATGGACCCTGGAGCGGCAAATTCGTCGATGGCAAGGTTTATGGCCGCGGCAGCGCCGATATGAAGGGCGGCGTCGTCAGCAATGTGCTTACCGTGCTCGCTCTGCAAACGGCAGGCATCCAACTGGCGGGCGACCTGATCGTGGATTGCGTCGTCGATGAAGAGTCGGGCGGCAACGGCACCCTGGCGACCGTCTTGCGCGGGCACAACGCTGACGCCTGCATCTTCACCGAGCCTACGGGCATGGATCGTCTTTCCGTCTCCAACCGCGGCGCGCAATTCTTCCGCATCACCGTGCCGGGCGAAGAGGGCGGCGTCGAGTATAAGCATCAACTGACCAATCCCATCAGCAAAGCCTTTGAGGTCTTCCACGCAGTCGAAGCCTACTCCATTATGCGCGAATCGGTCGTCTCGCATCCGCTCTACGACGACGCCTACGATACCAAAGTGCCAACCGGCATCTGCAAGATACAGGCGGGCGAATGGCCCTCGACTGTCGCCTCGCAAGCGGTCTTGGAAGGCACCATCGAATGCCTGCCCGGCGAGGACATTCATAAGATCAAGGAGGACTTCCGCCAGTACATCCTCGAATGGTCGGCGAAGGACAGTTGGTTCCAGAATCATCCGCTGCAGATCGAGTGGTTCGGTTTGTGGTTTGACGCCGCTGAAATCGACCCGAATCACCCCATGGTGCATTCGCTGAAAGCGGCGGCCAAGTCGGTCACCGGGCGTGAGGCGCAGGTGGACGGCGCCGGCGGCTGCGACTTGCGTTTGCCGGTGCTCTACGGGAACACGCCATCCGTGCTTTTCGGTCCCTCTGGCGCCATGATCCATAGCACCGATGAATACATCGAATTCGAGCAGGTCATTGATTGTGCCCGCGTCCTGGCGCGCATGGCCGTTGAGTGGTGCGGCGTCGCTTCTTGACGTGTCGGACTGTTTCGCCAGAAGCGCTTCTGTGCCAATGACTGTAGACATGCGCGCGACAATGCCGCCACCCAGGCAGAAAGATTCGGCCCACATTCGCAATCCAGATTGCAACGAAACCTGTAGGGGCGTTTCGCTGAAATGCCCGCAGAAACAATTCAGATGCTTGCTACGAGGGCGTCTCAGCGAGACGCCCCTACAGGAGACTAAGTATTGGCGATTAAGACAGGGGCGAGCCATTGAGTCGCCCGCATGAACCGGGATAATCCGAAAGGCAACAGAAACATGTCGAATTGGTGGGATGAACAGATCCGCGCCGTCACGCTGGAATTCCCGGCGGCGGATGTGGCGACGATTGATGTCAAGGGCATCGTTGACGAAACGCACCGCGGCGATACCAATACGCTGAATGTCTTTTCTACTGGCTACTATCCGGGCGGCACTGCCTTCTATCAAAGTCGTATTGCGCCGCATTATCCCGGATTGGGAGAACGCGACTTGCTGGCGGACGCGATCGAAGCGGCGCAGGCCAATGGTCAGAAAGTGGTCGCTTATCTGGCTTCCATCTGGGGGAATCGCGATCTCTACTTCGCTCATCCCGATTGGGCGCAGCGCAAAGCCGATGGGCGGGTCACCACTTGGGACGAGCACTTCAACTCGGTTGCGATGGATCCGCTGAGTCCCTACCGCGAGTACTTCGCATCGATTGTGAAAGAGATCGCCGACAATTACGCAGTCGATGGCTTCTACTTTGATGAGCCCAGCTTCCAGAGTTGGTCGGCTAGCGAGGCCTGCCGCCGCGCCTTCGAGGCCGAATTCGGCCTGCCCTTGCCGACGGTGGAGCGCTGGCACGATCCGGTATTTCAGAAATTCATATCTTGGCGCTTCGACCAGATCGCAGAATGGCGCCGCTCGCTTTATGATATCGCCAAGAGCGATGAGCGCTGCGTCTACTTTCAGGGCGCGTTTCCGCTGGCGTCGTTGAGTGGCGACAAATATTATTTGTCTGGCTCGCCGCCGCTTTTCTCCTGGTATCATGAACGCTTCGGCGCGGCATGGCATGTGCCGATGGCGCACGGCGATGACGTGGCGCGTACGGCTGACCTTGAAGACATCGTACACATGGAACTTTACCGCGCCAGCGTTCGCGAGCCGTTATGGTGGTACGGAGTCGCCCTGCGTTATGTTCAGTCCGTCGCCAAAGGCAAGCAAATTCTCGTGCTCAGTATGATGGCGCAGTCGCCATTTGATCTCTATGGCTTGGGCGAAACAGAATTGCGCTTGTCGGTAGCCGAGCTGCTGGCGAACAGCGCGTCGCCGCTTTTTGCGCGCTATTACCCGGACCGCGTGGATGTGGATGCCTGGGATAATGTGTATGCCCGCTTTGGCGAAGCCAAGTCGCTCGCGCCGTATCTCCGCGATCGCGTCAGCATACCCTATGTCGCGCTGCTCTACTCGGGAACGACCGAGGAACGCTTTGAGAATCGTGATAGCACACCGTCGCATCGGGGCGAACTCAAGGGATTCGCCAAGGCGCTTTTGCAAGAAAAGATTCTCTTTGATGTCATCACCGAAGCGGACTTGCTCGCTGGCATTGACCAGTATAGCGCGTTGATTCTTCCCAACGCCAGTTGCCTGTCCGCTGAGGGCAAGGCGGCTGTGCGCGCCTACGCCGCGGCCGGTGGCGGCCTCATTGGCTCTTACGAAGCCGGCATGTACGATGGGACCGGACTCCGTGCTGACGCCGATGATTTTGCCGCTCTCTTTGGCGTCCAATACACTGGCGAGCGGCTGCCCTTTGAGCTTGACATCTATATGCGGGTTGAGGAATCACATGCGCTTCCGACAGCGATTCGGGCGAACAAGCGCATACCAACCGTGGGTATGCAAGTAGGTGTCGAGGCGGAAGCCGCCAAGCCGGTCGCCTTCATTCACGGCGCTTCGGAGGTGCATTACGGTCCACTCAGCGATGAGCTTGGGCCGCCGGTCATTCTCACAAATGAAGCGGATGGTGGTCGCCGCGTGCTGTTTACCACTCCGATCGGTGTCCGCTACCTGGAATTTGGCGTGCGCGATTTTCGCAGACTCATTGCCGATGCGGTCGCCTGGACGGCGGGGGAGAAACCGCCCGTGCGTGTCATGAACGCCAGTGATGTCCTCGCCGTAACCGCCTTCAAACAGGGCGCGCGGACCCTGATACATCTGGTCAACAGCGTGCGCGACGAGATCCGCCTGCCGATTAACGAGACGATTCCGAG